>JAWVDF010000037.1:0-69669 GCA_033857635.1 Blastocatellia bacterium | reverse complement strand
AACTTCTTAACTTGCTCAAGATTCCACTTTGAGTTGGCCGCCATCCTCACGTGCATCATCTCTTCCAGCAGAGACATCCGATTTGCCGGAATTTTGCCGGAACGCGCCTGCGCTTTATACAGCTTTAGCAGCGTATGAGTGACTTCTCTAGCCGCCAAGGTATGTTTTACGGCGCAAAGAACGTTTACGCGTTATACGCGGTGCTGTGTCCGCGTCTTGACACGGTAGGGGTCTGGGGTTCAAATCCCCACGCGCCTACCATTATTATCTCTCGCGTATCAATTGTTTAGTGACCTCACGCAGAACCTAAACTATTCCTCGTTTTTCCACATTTGGCAGGATTTTGGCAGCCCTTCTTGATTGCCTTAATCGGCTCGGGCGAGCTTCGGTCCTTACCAAGTCAAACGCTTCGTTTAGGCAGGAACGAATTTGCCTTGCGTGTAGAATCCCAAATGATGAATGAAATAAATATTGACGATTATTCGCCCTGGATCAATCTTGAATCTTCGGGTCGACTGCTAGAAGAACTCTCATGATTGCTCCTTCATATGACGCAGACTTGTTGTCAGCGCCTGTGCACCCGCTTCGCCTAAAGTATCTAGCCAGGATGTTCTAAGCGCCGCTTGCGAAATCGTCTGGCTGGTTTTTTCGGGGACTTTCATATTTTCCAGCTCTGCAACGAAGGGCGACTGCGTATGCTTTAGCGGTCGCGCTACCAGCACCGGACACGGTGCCTGTCGCAGCACGCGGTCTACATTTGAGCCGAACAAAGCAAGCATCCCAAAACCAGCGCCGTGCGCCCCGATTAAAATGAGATCGATCTGGTTCCTTTCAGCGTAATTCAGAATCTCGCGATAGGGCTGGCCTTCGCTAACTGCGTGTTTGATTGGGCACCACAGATGTGCTTCGGCGGGCACGGCTTTCTGCAAGCGGCGAGCGGCTTGGTGATAAGGGCCTTCGTTGCCCAATGGATACCAAGCGATCTCGGTTTCTTCCGGCGTGAAGCGCGGCAATACGTGCAGCAAGTGCAGTTCGGACTGATACTCTTGCGCGAAACTCAACGCATAATTCAGTGCCAGCTCAGAATAGTCGGAGAAGTCGTAAGCTACCAGGACCCTCTTCAAATCGATTTCCCTGGTAGTAGCTCCGACCCATTCGCGCTCATTTGCGTGAGTTACCAGCACCGCACACGGCGCCGTGCGGCTGACCGACTCCGCAGTCGAGCCGAGCAGCGCCGCCCGGTGTGGTCTGCGGCGCGAACGCATCACTATCAAATCAACCTGGTGTGCCGCCGCCTGCTCCGAAATTGCTTTTCCCGGATCCTCATCCTGTCCCACTATGCCTTCCCAATCCAGATTCATTAAATCTACCGCTCCGAGATGAGGAATCAACGACTGCTCAAGCAGTGCTTTGGCTTCGCCGTTGACCAATCCCGAACCCGGTGTGTCGGGGGTGCAGTGGAAAATGATTAGCTTTGCCTGGTAAGCGCGTGTCAGCGCAACGGCGTAGCGCAAAGCCTCGTCCGATTCAATCGAAAGATCCGTAGGACATAGAATGCGCTTGATGGTCATGAGCTTTTGCATGAGGCGCTCGCGCCCCCTCTCCTTGCGGATCTTCTTTGTGCAACGAGTGTGCCGAGATCGCGAAGACGAAGTTCTGAGTGAAGTTGCATTTTTTATGGGAGTTCTTAAAACCTTTCTGAGGTCTTTTACTCAATCTGTGGGAAAGATTGCCCAAGATCGGACGATTCAACGCCGAGGGTGCGGCACGACCCATCGATTGAGGACATCGGATGCAATAGAGTGCCGCCCTTCAGTTTCCGGATTGATCAAGACGAGCGCCGCCCTTACTGGCGTGGCTTGAATGCCCATCCGGGCCTCGCAAATGTACTAGTTCACCTGTGTGATAGTCACGTCCGCCGCGTTTGGCCTCACCGGCACTATGTGACTCTCGAAGCTGTCCCCAAACTGAAACTCGCTTACCTCATATTGCCCCGGCGAAGTCAGCAAGGTTCGCACGGTAAAGTTAGCGACCCTGGCGCGCGGCACAGGCGTGCAGTGAAAAGAGACAACCAGCTTGTCAGGAACTTCGGCGACACCTTTATAGACGAACGTGCACGCTTCTCCGCGGGCCATCGCCGCATCGTCATGGACGAACAGGTACTCACCTTTCAGCGTCAGGCCCATGAGTTCGACCGGCTGGTTGAATTTCATTACCGCCCTTTCCTTCTTTACAGCACTGGCCGCGTTGGTAACAGAGGGCGTCGAACTGCTGCTCAGAGTTACGGCACAAAGAAGTGCGATGAACAATAGAAAACTCTTCATGATGATCTCCTCTTCAAACGTTGGTATCCCCTCGTACGAGCCATCGATATAACCAACTTGGCATCAGCAACGCATGTGCCGAGAACGCCTCCTCTATTTGCTTGGCAAAAACGCGATGTCGGAGACCGTGCTGCGAAAAGTTTCCCAGCGGGCGTGGGAAAGGCCACAGTGTTTGCCGGACGCCCCTGCTCATATTCCGCTGAACTCGGCCAATTCCTACCAGGACTTTTTCGGAATAGGTCTTGCTCCTCGTCTATGCACCCACACCAGGCCAACGCTTGGGGACGGACACTTACTTTTGAGGCGGGGTGAAATCATGGACGGCTTATTACTTCAAACCGTGGAAGGTCTGGGAGACGCGCCGCTGGTGCGCACCGGGTGCGAGATTTGGGAGTGGTTACAGGGCGAGAAAGAAGAAGTGGCCGGTGAGATCCTGTCGGAGGGTCCGCTATGCCAGACCGCGGTGAGCGGAGTTCAGGAAGCCGAGGCCGCGGGAGAAAGCGAGCTTCAGATTGAATGGCACCACCGCAGGCAATTGGAGGCGCGGCTGCGCGAGGTCAATGACGCGCAGGATCGAATTGTTCGACGTCGCTTCGCTCCTGTCGAATCAACCGCTGCCACGCGGTAACCGGGTGGGAATCATCACGAACGCAGGTGGGCCGGCCATCCTTTGCGCTGACGCTTGCGAGGCGAGAGGGCTGGAGGTTCCCGTTCTCAGCGAAATCAGTCAAACGAAACTGCGTGCGTTCCTCCCGTCTGGCGCGAGCGCCGCCAACCCGGTTGATATGATCGCGTCGGCGCCGGCCGAACATTATCGCCAGACTATCGAGATTGTGGCGGAGGACGAAAACATCGACGCGCTAATCGTGATTTTCACTCCACCACTCGTCACGCGGGCGAAGGATGTAGCCCGAGAGACGGTTGGCGCAGTTAAGAACATCGATAGAGCCAAACCGGTGCTGAGCGTATTCTTGTCCGCACAAGCCGCGCCCGAAGAGCTGCGTTCAAGTGACATTCGCATTCCCTCTTATTCGTATCCGGAGACGGCGGCGATCGCCCTGGCCCGCGCGGGTCGTTATCGCCAGTGGCGCGAGCAGCCAGAGACTACTGCGCCGCGCTTCAACGATGTCCGACGCGACCAGGCGGCGGCCGTTGTCGCCACGGCGCTTTCACGCGGCGAGGGATGGCTCACAATCGAAGAGACCGCCGAACTTTTTTCGTGCTACCGATTGCCGCTAATCGAACAGACGATCGTGAAGACTCCCGAAGAAGCAGGCAGTGCGGCGGAACAGATGGATGGTGAAGTTGCTTTGAAAGTCATCGCGCCCGGAGTGATTCACAAAACTGAAGCGCGTGGGGTTCGTCTTAATTTGCGCGGCGCCAAACAAGTTCGCGAAGCCGCCAGTCAGATGGCGGCCGGCCTTGTCGTTGGCGGAAATTCTCCCACGGGCTTTCTGGTCCAGCGCATGGCGGGCGCCGGCGTTGAGATGCTTGTCGGCGTTGTGCACGATCCGCAGTTCGGGCCGGTTGTGGCCTGTGGCGCGGGTGGAGTCCAGGTTGAGTTACTACGCGATGTATCAGTGCGCTTAACTCCACTTTCCAGAGAAGACGCCTCCGAAATGATTCGCAGCTTGAAAACCTATCCATTGCTCAACGGCTTTCGCGGCGCGCCGGCGTGCGATGTAGCGGCGTTGGAAGACGGGCTGCTGCGGGTTAGCTCGATGGTTGAGGACATCCCGCAGATCGCAGAACTCGACTGCAATCCTTTCGTGGTTCAGGAACACGGCGCAGTTATTCTCGACGCGCGAGTTCGCGTGACGGCGGTCGAACCGAGACCTTTGCTGGGAGTGCGCGGGTAGGAGGCTCGTCCAAAAGTGTTTTGTGTAGAAAGAGACCAGCTAAAACTGGGAGCGCGGGCGCCCTCGCCCGCCTGGCGTGCCCAAGCGGTCAATCCGAAAGTCCTTAACGCTCGAAATGTTCGCGCTTCGCGCTCACCGCGGGCGAGGGCGCCCGCGCTCCCAGTACGAGCGGACTGCTTTGCATCGGATCAACTTTTTGGGCAAGGCCACGGCTAGCAGTCACCTTCAAAAATCCGTCAATTCACGCATCGGTAGAGTGACCCGCAGCGCATTCAAGACTGCGAGCACATCGATGACTTCCTGCGTAACCGCGCCCGTAACAGGTGGCAAATAACCAAACGCAGCCAGGAACATGCCGACCAGACTCAACCCCATTCCCCCTACAGCACTTTGCAGGGCAATAACTTTTAAGGAAGGACAGCCTTACGCTTGCGGATCTATCGGGAGATAGAGTTCAAACGTCGAACCTGTTCCCAGGGAGGATTTAACTTCGACGCGGCCGCCGTGAGCGCGCACGATGCGGCGCACTGCGGGCAGACCGAGGCCGGTCCCTCCTTTTGTGGTGGTGAAGAACGGGTGGAAGATGCGCGACAGGTCTTCTTCGCTAATGCCGCTGCCGTTGTCAGAGACTTCGATCACGGCTTCTTCGTCAAATTCCGCTTCGCTTTCACTTTCGACACGCCGGATACTAACCTCGACCTTGCCCTCACCTTCGATAGCTTCGACCGCATTGATGACTAGATTTAGCACTGCGTCTTCGATCTGAGCTCCGTCCGCCAGCAGTTGGATGTCCTCCTTTGGCGGCTCGAATTCAACGAGCACATGGTGACCCCGCGCCGTTGCACTAATTGCCTGAGATCGCGCAACACTGACCGCTCGCCAGACCACATCGGTGAGCGATGTTCGGGCGGGGCTCAGGGCCCTGGGACGCGCGCGATCGAGCAGTGCCCGCACCGTGCCATCAATTCGTTCTACTTCGTGGCGGATGGCCTTCAGCGCTTCCCTCGCAGGATCGCTCGCCTCACAACGCCGGATCAAAATATCCACGGTGCCCTGAATTCCGGCTAGTGGGTTCTTGATCTCATGCGCCAGACCCGCGGCCAACTCGCCTAACAACGAAAGCTGCGCGGCGCGTTGCAGCTCGGCTGTCTGCTGCAGAATTTTTTCCTCTCCCAGCTTGAGTTGAGTTATGTCGTGCCGGATCGCCACGTACTGGTAAGGCTTGCCGTCCGAGTTGAGGAACGGGACTATGGTCGTATCGACCCAGTAAATACTACCGTCTTTGGCACGGTTTTTAAGGTCGCCTTTCCAGACTTCACCGCTCGCGATCGTCGTCCACAAGTGGCGTATGAAGTCTTTCGGATGATATCCGGAATTGATGATGCGATGATCCTGTCCTAACAATTCATTGCGTGAGTATTTCGAGATGCGGCAAAACTCATCGTTGACATAGGTGATTATGCCGCGCTGGTCGGTAATCGCCACGATGGTGGATTGATCGAGCGCAAACTTAATGTCGGCCAGCTCTTTGAGAGTCTCCTGGAGCGCGAGATCATGTTTTTCAATGGGTTTCCGATCTGGACTTGTCACTGGCAAATTCGGCATCCGTTTGGCTCAAGGCTCAACGAGCCAGCAGAGCTGGCGGCAGAGTATAGCCCAGGGTGGAGCGAGCATAGCGAGCGAAACCCTGGGTACGCGACAAATAATAACCTAAGCCCGCTTGAGCGGGCGACAGAACTGATCATGGATATCTGTCGCCCGCTAAAGCGGGCTCTGGAATCTTTAAACGCCAGGAACCCAGGGCTGCGCTACGCTCCACTTCGTTCCGCTACGCTTACCCTGGGCTAAAATTCTTCCGCCTGCTACGCAGGCTTCTTGAGTGATTCCTTGACCCATCCCGACATTCGCCACTGGCTCAGGCCGTCTGGCCTTCAACGACACTGGCTTCCTCCAACTTCTTCAGCCGATAGCGAAGCTGGTCGCGTGAAATCCCCAACAACTCGGCGGCCCTGGTTTGATTTCCAGCGCTGCGGTCAATGGCCTGACGCACGAGTGACATCTCAACCTCTTCAAGCGATGCGCCCGCCGCCGGCAAGCGAAACATATGATGAACGCCGAACCTGTCGCCTTCCGTGATCGATTGCTCAGTTCCCGCGACAACACCGCGCGGCACATACTTCATCGTGATGACGTCGTCATCCTCCAGAATCAACGCCCGTTCGATCACATTGCGCAACTCGCGCACGTTTCCCGGCCAGTGATAGCGCCGGAATGTTTCGGCCACGTCGTCCTCAATGCCCTGAACTGTTTTGCGCAGACGTTTGCCAAACGACTCGATATAGTATTCGGCTAGCAACAGCACATCGTCTCCACGCTCGCGCAGGGCCGGGATGTCGATCTGAATTACCGATAGCCGGTAGTAAAGATCCAGTCGGAAGCGCCCGGCTTCGCTCTCGGTTCTTAAGTCTCGATTCGAGGCCCCGATGATGCGCGCGTCGAAAGGAATGTCCTTCAGCCCACCGACGCGGCGGAATGCACCTTCTTCCAGCACGCGCAAGAGTTTTGCCTGCAGGTTCAGCTCCAGCTCGCCGATCTCGTCAAGCAGGAGCGTGCCGCCTTCGGCCTGTTCGAACATTCCCTCTTTGCGGGCCTTCGCGTCAGTGAAGGCGCCCTTCTCATAACCAAAGAGTTCGCTTTCGATGAGCGTCGCCGGAATTGCCGCACAGTTGATCGCGATGAAAGGTCCGTCGGCGCGGTTCGATTGATAGTGGATGGCCTTGGCCACCAGATCCTTGCCGGTGCCGGACTCACCCTGCAAGAGGACTGATGAGACTTCGCTTTCCGCAACCTTGCGGGCCATGGCCAACATCTCGCGCATCGCCGGCGATTGACCGATGATCTGATCAAAGCTGAATTGTTGCGCGCGCTCGCGGCGAAATTGCGTCACTTCCTTACGCAAGCGGCTGGCTTCGATGCCATTACGAATTGCGACATGGAGCTCTTCCAGGTTGATCGGCTTGCCGATGAAATCGTATGCGCCGCCGCGAAGCGCGGCGATTGTCTCGTCAACCAGCACGTTAGCCGTAATCATTATTACCACCGCATCGGGTTGTCGATGACGAATCTTGCGCAGCACGTCAAGCCCTGAACCATCGGGCAAGTTAATGTCGAGCAACACCGCAGAGGGTGGCTCAGCATCAAAGGCGGCCAGGGCGGCGTTGACAGTTTCGGCCTCGATCGGTTCATAGCCCCAACCTCGCAGAGCCTCTCCCAGCGACCAACGAATCATCTTCTCGTCATCGACGACGAGGATTTTGTGCTTTTGATTTTTCAGGGTGCTCTTCTCGCTTTTCATTTCCACCCGGCCCTTCCACGGCGAAGTGACCGGATGATTATAGGGGACGTGTCAGCATCTCGAAAGCTACATTACATGTCGCTCGACAATCAGGTCAGGGTGCTCGTGGTAAAACGTCTGGGCGATATGGCAATTCCAGCACACCGGTTGATAAGTGGCCATCGCGTCCTTGACGGCCGACATCGGAACTTCCGACCATTCGACGGTGATGCCTTCCGTGGTGAACAAAGCCGGCTTGTGATCGGTCAAATCTATTTCTCCAAACAACCGTTCGCAAAAAACGCACTTCTGGTCGCGATACCACTTGGTAAGCACGCTACGCAGCAGGCAGTCGTCGGGCGCCACGTCCAGTTGCAGCAGGCACTCCTGGCCACAGGCTTCGTTCAAGGGCCAGCGCCAACAACTCTCTAAACGAATATCAGTTTGCCCAACCAGAGAGGTCAGCGCTGCCCGGCGGATGTCTACTTCTACCATCGCCTGCTTTCCTGTCTCGGGGCAAATAATGACCCGCGAGCCACCGAACTTTTCGGCGGCTCTGACGAAGTATCGGACTCCGAAGTAGATCGCCACGACAACCAAGGCCGCGACGATGATGTATGCGACGGTCATGTTGACCTCCTTCAGCCGATCTACTACTGCTCCGCAAGGCGCGCGCTCTCGATTGCTTTAATCGTTGCGCGCATCCATTCTTTCAGAGCTCCCTCCAGCTTCGGCTGATTGTCCTTAAACTCAAGACTTTCGACCGTATCGCCGGCTGCGTTGAGCGGAATGGCGTGACAAGGAAGTTCTTCGCGCCGCTTGTCCGGCGGCACGAAATCGATCAGATGACACTCGGCGCAAGGATGGGCCTTTTCAGGTAACGCGTAGTTGACGCAGGTCAACGAATCGCGGAATGGGGAGGTAGCTTTCCGGGGCGTCCTGGGTGAGCGCCCATAGCCACCTTTCTCAATAAAGCCGAGCTCAGTTTTAAGCAATTCGAGTATGTCGCGCTCATCTTTCACCATAGTTGCCTCCGAGGTGTTTCAATCTGGACTCGGTCTTAATCCAAAGGAGCAAGGCTCATGCCGGGATAGGATGATTGCCTTTCTCGCCAGACAGCAACGAGTGACGAGCCCACATGCGTGATTTCACACAGTGCCGCGAGGTTTTCCGCAACCGGTGTTCAGAGTACCGACTTTAGTCGGGTCTTTGTTCCGTTGAGAAAAGCCCAACTGAAGTTGGTACTCTAAACGCCGCTCGCCTATCAGGCGCTTTGGGTCATCGCGCGGGATTTAGCAGGTTCGAAGGATTCGGTTGTCCGCCCGAGATGTTCCTGGAACAGACGGGCCGAAGCCTCAAGGAAATCGTACGAGGTGACGATTCCTACCAACTGATCGCCTTCCACCACCGGAAGACAGCCGACGCGGTGCTCGCGCATCATCGCGATCCCTTCGAGCGTCGGAGTTGAGGGTGAAACGGTGAGGGGATTCGGCACCATGATTTCCTTCACGGTAATTGCGCCGAGTTCCCTCCTGGTACTTAAGAGATGAAGCAGGCCACGATGGGTTACCAGGCCCACCAGGCGCCCGCCTTCATCTTCGACCGGTACATGCCGGACGTGCCGCCAGTCCATCACGCTGGCGGCGAGATCAATTAGATCGTCGGGCTGGACCGTGAATAGGTCTGTCGACATGAACTGGCCGACTGTTCGATAGCCCTGCTCCCAGTCATCCGTGTCGGACACTTTGATTAGCGGCCATCGATGAACGGGATTTCCTTGTTTCTGGTAGGCAAGCATCGCAGCCGTCAATCTGCGCTGGCTGATGTCCTTCGGAGCAACGTCTTGCATCCCCTCTATCGATTTCAAGATCCATCGCGCGCCCGTTTGCCGGCTGCGAACACGTTCTTCGATAATGCCGAGATACGTATCCACATCGCTTCGGTCTACGCTGGCGTTGGCGAGCCCCTGTCGAGCCAGTGGCAAGAGGTGGTCGAGGACAAGCGACGAAGCCGTGTGGCTCTTACCGTCGATCCAATTGAATTGGGCATCGAGGCCATGTCGCGCCGCGCGGAAGAAATTTGATTTCGCATCGTCAAAGTTCATTCGCTTGGCGATGTCGCCGTACTCCTGCGGTAGCGACAGCATCAGCCCGGCAAAGAATGCGGCGTTCGCGATCTCATCAACGACGGTTGGCCCGGCCGGCAAGGCGCGATTCTCGATTCGCAGGTGGGCCACACCATCCGTTACTCCATAGCACGCGCGGTTCCAACGCCAGACGGTACCGTTGTGCATGCGCAGCGCCGAAAGCAGCGGGGTCTCGCCACGCGCCAGGACCTGGAATGGATCTTCGTCTGGCTGGATTATCATGATAGGCCGGAAGCGCAAAATCTGATCATGGAAGAGCGCAATGATCGAATGCTCAAGCCAACTGTCGCCGAAACTAACACGAGTTGGTTGGCTGCGTGCAAGTTGAGGGCGAGATCGAGCATCGGTAGAATGCTGGAACAACGCGACCCGTGTTTCCTGCCATAGCCGATGGCCAAACAAGACCGGGGAGTTAACCGCGGCGGCCAGGACCGGGGCGGTAATCGTCTGGGCTATGTTGTAGTGAGAGACAAAGTCAGTTGCGTTCGATTGAAAGTGCACCTGGAAACTTGTGTTGCACGATTCCATCATGATGTTGTCATGCGTCAGGTGCAACTCGTCCACGCCCTTGATATGGATTGCGAATGGCCCGCCGCGCAACCGAATCACGCCGCGATCCAACTCGCGGTAGCGTGCGTTTGGGGTCAGGTTCTTAAGCGTCAGATCGGATTTCAACAGCGTAGGCAGAATCCCGGCGAGGAGCACGTCAGCGCCGAAGGCTGCCGCTCCCTTTCGGGCGAGCGAAATAACTTCATTTAGCTCCCGCGCCATTTCACTAAGACACGAACCGGTCAGAAGAAGCGGATTGAGATTAGCTTCAAGATTGAACCTGGCGATCTCAGTCGTGAGCCGGGGATCTTTTGTCTGCTCCAGGACTTCGAGTGAAAGCGGCGCCGGTCGGAGGTCGCGATCGATCAAAAACATTTCCTGTTCAGCGCCAATTCGCGTTACGCCGCTTTCTATATGACCATGCTCGATCATGAAGGCGAGCGCGCGCAAATCATCGAGCACCGCTTTCATAAAAGCTTGTGCCTTCTTCTGATCAACCTCTTGCTCGACGTTATGTTCGCCCATAAGAATCAGAAGCCAGCCTCTGCTTCCTGAGCCGGGGCGGGCTTGGATATTTTTGCTTGACGATCAGTACGGCAATTCATATGCCGACTTTGACGGGTTGTTCAGAGCTCTGGAAAAACGCGAATTCTGTTATGGCGTGAGCCTTAGTTGAGGGATTTTGCTCAGCGGTGGGGAATCTTAGAGAGAGCTGAGTTACCTTCCGTACGGGGATCGATTTCCTGAGAGACAGCACATATCGCTTTAAGGGAGGACTTCTTAGCCCAACCCGCTGACGCAATACCGACTTCATCACGCCGAAGGCGTGACATGTAATAGCCGGGGGCAACGCCCCCGGACTTGGCGGACCACGAATTCCGACCCTTAAAGGGTCGCAAAGCTCCGACGTTATGCGACCCCTTCAGGGTCGTTGTTCATTCTGGGGCTATGTTCCGGGGGCGTCGCGCTGCGCGCTTTGCCCCCGGCTATTAGCTTTGACGCTTTCAGCGTCAGATCAGATTCATCATTTTAGTACGCCGCTGACGACGCGTGTCAATGCGGCTTCTTAGCCATGGCAATCTTGCCAACTATCGGAGGCGGAACCTTCAAAACAATCCTGGATTGGTAATTTCGGTTTCCGCTGATCTTTCCGATTATGAAATGGCCACAGTTGAACTTTTCGAGCTGCCTAAACACCCGGACTATATCCTTACGCGAAATATCAAATGGAGCTAATCTAAAAATTGAAGCCAAGCTGGTGCAAAGAAAGTTTTGAAACTTCTTCTACCCTTAAACGCAAAAAACTCCTCTAAAAGGAGTTTGGAACTAAAAAATAATCATCGAAAAAAGAAAATCAAAAAATTTCCATCTCTTCCGATTTCTTATTTAGTTTTCAATGCGCCCTCAACGTACTACGCCCGTGGCGCCGTCACGCTCGCGATACTAGGCGCGACCGCCGATACCGTCAAGACCTTTCTTCTTGCATTCGTCGGAAGGGATTAGCCCCTACTTCTTCTGATGACACTCGGCACACTGAAACATCGAGATATCGCCGAGATTAATCGGATGCTGGAATGGCTTATTGGCTTTGTGGCAAGACTCGCACTTGCGGTCAGCGAGCCCGCCCAGATCAACCGGATGTTGAAATGGTCCGGTCCTCACATTCTTCTCGGGCGGCGCCGCAGAGTCATAGATCATCGTGTGGCAGACGTTGCAGTTGTTGGTGATGACTTTCCCGGAGCTGCTAACGTGTTCGCCATCGTGACAACGGAAGCAGCCCGAGGAATAAAGATGGCCGATGTTGTTAGGATGTGTCTGCCAGTCGGTCTTCATCTCGGGAAAAAAATAAGTCTGAAAGATACGCTGGACTTCAGTGACGGCGCCTTTAATCGCGGCCTGCTTTTGTGCGTACACGTCTTTGTAGTTCGTTTGATAGAACTGATTTAGGTCCTTATCAATCGAACTCAGAGCCCGCGGCGTCGTTTCGTATGAGCCGCTCAGTACTTCGACAGCTTTTCGCTTGAGATATGGTATCGAGGGATCCAGTCTGCCGGCGCCGAAAGCCTGGTCCAAAGCGACATCTGGCGGCAGATAAGTGTGTGCAGGGCGATTGTGGCAGTCTATGCAGTCCATTCTCCGCCGCTCGGTGGTGGCCATCTGTTCAGCAGTCGGCGGCCGATTGCGATCTGTATATTCTGTGACATTGCCCTGACGGTCTTTCATCCGAATCCAGGGAATCACCTGACGATGTTCATCAGACGCAATGAAAGTGATCTCGTTGGCGATGTTCATGTGCCAGTGAATGCCGGCGACTGGTCCGGTGGCCGGGTCGCCGCCTCCGACATTGATCAGCAAGCGAATCGTGCGCGCAGTATTCTGCTCGTCGTACGCGTAACGGTTAATGCTCTTGAGTTGATTGCCATAGAACTTCGAGGGCCAGTGACATTGTTCGCAAGTATCGCGCGCCGGCCGCATATTGTGGACGGGCGTCGTGATTGGCTTGGGCACCTTGTTAAAGGCCACGGCGTAAAGCTGATATGCGCCGGTAATTTTTGATCGCGCATACCACTCAGCGCCTGAGCCAACATGACAGTCAACGCAACGCAGGCGGGCATGTGACGAGACCTGGAAAGCGACGTATTCAGGCTTCATCGTCTCGTGACAGGTCGTCCCGCAAAAGGCCACGGATTCGGTATGTTCGAAAGCGCGATAACTGCCAAACGCGCTCATGAACACGAAGATCATGCTCAGACCGATGAAACTAAAGAAGGCCCGCCGGCTGTTGGGATTATTGAAATCGATTTTGGGAAACGCCGCAATTTCTTCGGGAGACAGTTTCCGTCGCCGGCGCCGTTCAATTAACATCCCCGCGCCAACTAGCAACAGACCAAAAACGAGGACCGAAGGAAGTAGGACATAAGCGAATATTCCCAGATAGGCGTTATTGGTGTTTCCGGTGAGTTCAATCAGGAACAGCAATACGATGCTACAGAGGCTGGCGATGGCGACTGCGAAACCCGCGAAGCTGACGTAGTTGTGAAATAACGCCGGCAATTTCTGGCTCTCGACTGCTTCATTCATTCCGCATTCCTCCCAGCGACTCCAACGGTATGACAACCTACAAAAGCACACAAACCGAACGCGCCGCAAAAGTGCGCGCGCTCGGCGATTAACCCTAGCGTTCGATCAATCCCTTCGTTATTTCTTCAGAGTCTTCATGAAGGCCACAAGTGCCTTCGCCTGATCTTCGGTAATGCCTTTCTCTTCGTAAGCCGGCATGTTCGGGGGTTTCTCCATCTTCTTACCCTTCAAAACGATCTGCGCCAGATCTGCATCGGCCATCGTGGGATCGAACTTCTTTTCGGCCGTTGCGCCGTGGCAAGCGACACACTTGGTCTTATACAGTGCCGCCGCATCATCTTCAGGAGCAGTCGGGACGCGCGCCGAAGCGATCAGAAACGTTGCCGCGATCATTACTCCAGCGAGAACGAACGCCACTTTTTTCACACGAGTAACCAAAACCATAATCATTGCCTCCAGCCTTCTCTAAAAACTGACAAATCGGGGATTGAACCCACGCAATCAAGAAGAGCAATGACCGTGCCGACCAGGGACCGCGAGAAATCGCGCTTTAGATCGTGCTGCCTGCGGCCTTTTACTCAGAGAAACGGAAAATTCCCCACGCTCGGATGTGGTGTGCGCATCTTGGGCATGATTCACGGTCGAGACGCCCGTGCCACCTTTTCAAGCCGCGGTCTTCTTGTGACAAGCCACACACTTCTTCGTTGCCGGCGGCGGTGGAGTCAAATCAGGTCTGGCTTTCACCACCTCGTCGTGACAGCCGCCGCAAGTGCGGTGAAAAGCCTGTTGGTTGGTCACGATCGTCGGCTCCGCACTCCCTTCAAACTTGACCTGCGGAATCTCCGGCAAAAGCTTCGGCTTGCTATCCGTGCGCGCGTGACAATCGGTGCACACCGCTCCCAGCGCGTTGGGATCCTTCTCAAGTAACTCCGCAGTTAGACTAGTCGTCCGGTCCGCGGGCCAGGCAGTCTTGTGCTGAGGATGTTTTGCAGCTTCAGATGCAGGCTGCGCCGTGTGGTGACATTCGACGCAAGCGATCGGTTTGCTGCCGTCGACGCTGCGATTCTTGGTGATGTGATCGATGTGATTGAATGTAACCTGTCCCAGCTTCGACTCTTTTGCAAGAATGATTGTCTCTGGCGGTTTCTTTCCACTCTGGGCTGAGACGTCTGATGTAATTTTCGATGTACTCGCCACCAGTAGGATCGCAAAAATGAAACCTACGAAGATCGTTAAGACTTTCATGGTTAGCTCCTTCCGTAACGCAAACTCTTCGGTTGCGTGCGCAAGCTAACAGCTTGCGCTACATTTCAAAAGTGCCACGTCGCGCCCGTGTGGCACCGCTTACAAACCGTGAAGTCATCGCCGCCAAACGCGCGCTTGCCGTCATGACAAGTCATGCAGCTTTGTCCCCGACCTGACGCGTGATGGTTGAGCGGTGTTGGCGCCGTGACCTGTCTTCGCTGCGGCATACCCGCTCTCACCTGATGGCATTCGTTGCAAGTAACCTTCTGATGCTTGGAATGATTGAATCCCACGCGGAAGCCTACGGCAGATTGCGGCGTCCGGGAATATCCACCCAACTGATGACAGGTGCCGCATGAAGAAATATCGCGGCCGCCGGATTGCGCGCGCGGAGTGTGGCATCCATAACAAGTTGTGTGCGCGTTGAATCCAGCCGGTATCGAGAGGGCGACGCCACCACGTGATGGGCGATGACACATCGCGCAACTAACGCTGCCCATCTTCAGGTGCTGCGAGTGATCGAACTTCATGCGAAAGCTTTGCAAACGTGGAAATGATTTCAGGGCCCCCGATTTCACGTCGGTGTGACAGATGGTACAGATCGGGCCCGGTGTATTCGAAAACTGTTGCGCATGACATCCGGCGCAGGGCAAATGGCCCGAACCGCCGGGAAGTTGGGGTAGGGGAGTATTGCTCTCGCGCCGATGGCAAAGAAGACAGGGCAAACGCGAGTGGTTGGCGTTGCTGTGCTGAAACTTTCCGTAATCAAGGCCTTCAGGAAACTGCATCTGTGCCTGAGGCGATTCAGTCGACGTCGTGGTTAATGGCGATGAGGACTCCACCGCGCGAGAAAAGAGAATACCGGTAAGCGTAACGACAGGGAGGAAGCTCGCAAAAAGCAGAAAGCGTCGCAAAGCTGGACCGCGGAACCCTGGGTACTCGGTCTCTTGATTTTCCCAGCCCGCTTTAGCGGGCGACAGAATCTCTGCCGCCCTCTTCGAGGGCTCGTGATAAGAGATACCACTGATCCCCGGGCTTACACCCGGAGCTATATTCTGTCGCCGTCTTCGACGGCTCGTTGATTGGTTCCTTTCAACTACGTCACTCATGATGACTCACAAACTAGGCTTCGCTTTCGGCTTTGGTGTCGGAATCGCCAGTGGATGATCTTCGGGAATAGCTTCCTTGCCAAAGGTGATATGGCACTTAGTACAGACAAACGTGGGATCTTTCTTCTTCTGATCGATCTCGTAATTCAAAGCGCCTCCATCATCGGTTGTAGCCGTGACGTGACATCCATCCGCTCCCCCACATGAACGCACTTGGACCTTTAGAGTTTTCGCGTCCAGCGTGTTCATCGTCGGCACGTTGTGACACCCCATGCAGTTCAGGTCAGGATGCTCACCGCCTTCATGCCGGAAAGCGCCGGCGGAAATCCGGCGACTCCATTTGCTGAGCATCGTGGCGTCGGCTATTCCCATCGTGTTCGCCAGCTTGGAATCGAAATCGATCTTAATAGACTGCGGCGATGCCAGTTTATGGCAAACGTTGCAGTCGGAAGGCGCGGGGGCAATTCCTGAATCGGCGCTGTGGCAGGTGAAACATACCGCATGACTGTTTGGCGTGGTTTTGAATGTGCCCTTCTTCAACCAGAAAGCATCGCCGAGATTTTTCGGCGGTTTGGTCACATATTCCTCGCTCGAATTACCCTGCGGCTTATACGTTTCGTGGCAGACGAGACAGTTCTTTGGCGGCCCGTCCTTCTTCTTTTCCTGCAGCGACACCGCCACAAACAACGCTTTGGGGCCTCGCTGGAAACCATTAAACCCGACCACATCCAAATGCTTGTCGTGGGGAAACTCTACACCGAATTCCGAAACCAACTCCCTTCTTTTCTTCGATGGATCTGCAACATCGCCGAGACTGGGAAACAGCCAGCGACTGGTGTCGCGCGGGCTGCTATTGACGTGGCAATTCGAGCAAATAGTTGGCGCAGGTCTCTCGCGTGCAAAGAACTGTGCGCGATGGCAATTCAAACAGGAAGCGTGCTCGGGAAAATCAGTGACATCCGCAAACGCCACATCGGCTTTGCGCACTTCTTTCCAATTCTTTGAGGGAACCTTGTGGCAGGAATTGCATGCCAGCTTCTGGGTGACGAAGTGAGTCTGATGAGAAAATTTCGTGTAATCGACGCGCGGTTTTTGAGTTGACGATCGGCGCGCCGGCTTTCGCGTCCCGCGTTTGGCTGCAGCTTTCTGTGGTTCGAAACTTCCGGCCGCGCCGACTGTCGCCCTAGACATTCGCAGCCCCAGGCACAATAGTCCGAGGGTTAATAGAATTGCTCCTAATTTGATTTCGCTGGTCCTTGTCACGCGACTAACGCTAATCATTGGAATGCTACCTACCTTGGAAGAACTTCAAGGTCAAATGGAGCAAACTCCGGTCACCGTCAAAGTGAGCCGGAGTTTACATCTGCAATCTGGGCCTGGCGCCCGCTAATTAAGAACTCGCCTTGCTACTCTTTTCGTCCAAAGTAAACGCGCAAAGACATGTACGGCAGATGCGCGTGATAATTTTGCGGCCTCGGACCGACCACAGCGCTCTCGTTGTAGTTGTAGTACTGATATCCAAGATTCCAATCGAAATAGCGATTGATCTTGAACGCCAGCCGGCCTTCCGGTGATTGGAAACTCATCGGGTACGAGTTGATCAGAGTTCCCGGCGTTCCGGTCGGATCCGACAGGCGGCTCCCTTGTCCGTTGTCTTGATTGACACGATAGGAGGCATAGAGAGTGACCCGCGGCCAAAGCCTTGCCACCGCATCAACGTAGAAGAAATTGTTCCTTACGAAGTACAGGGTGTGCCCGATTGGATGGCGCACGCTGGCGGCCGGCGGGACCTGATAGAAATAGTCGATGACCGCGTCGCTATTGATCCAGTTGTAGTTATAGCCTGTGCTCAGAGAGAGTTTTGAAGTCGGGGCCCAATCGACCGACGAAGTGAAGGTCCGCGATTTGACGTTAACGCCGAAATCCGTCAACGAAACGCCGGCTATCTCTGAAGGATTGGAATTGTTCTTCGTGATCACGGCGAGGTTGAAATTTATCTTTCGGTTCGGAGCGTACCTGCTCTTGGCGCGGATGTTCGTGTAATTGTAATTCCCTATGCGCGTAAACACGTTGTCTGCGGTGCCGTGTTCCGCATTAAAGTAGAGTGTCCAATTCTTTACCGGACGCGCTTTGAATCCGCCAAAAAACGCATTTGTGTGATTGGTCTGGACCTCGTCCTTTGTGCAGGTGACAGAGGGAGCCGGGCAAACAGTCGTCAGCGGAGTAGGCGAGTTGCTGTTGAGAGCAAACCCACTCAGGAGTTCATGAATGTGTCGACTACCGTAGCGGTATCCAAAATGCGCCGAGTAACGCGGGTTGAATTGATAATCTGCTTCGACCGTGTCTTCGTACTTGCGATACTTGGTGATCTTGTTTGCGCTCAGGCCGCTAATTACCAGCGAAGATGACGCCGGCGGAGTGGCCCTGGTTAAATTGAAGAGATCGCTGAAAGTCGCAATGCCGTTGATCTCAAAATCTTCCACGCGGAACGTGTTTGAGATTCTGAGCTTGTTCGTTGCCAGAATCGTCGCGCCAAGATCGAAGAGAGTATTCGGCCGCTTAACGTTCCCCGGAATCGTGAACTGGCCGAGCGTAAGAACGTTAGGCGGGTTTAGTTGCCCGGTCACTCTGGTGTTGAAGTTAGGACCGGCGAAACTCTCCATAAAGATTGAGTTCGAGGTGGCGTTGCTATGAACGATGCGCGCCGTGACGTCCAGTTTCTTTGCCACCAGGCTGTGAACGCTGAAGGTGGTGTAGTTAACGCTGCCGCGCGTCGGTTCACTGCGGAGGAAGCTAGTGAAACTCGCGACCGCCGGATTTCGGTTGATTCCTGTCGCGAGATTGACGGAGCTGTCGTCGTGAAAACGACGGAAGCCCTGCTGGAACGAAAAGTCGATGGGGCCTAACTTCCCATCCGCGCCGATTCGGAAGTCATTGGCGCGCGATTTTAGATCCGAGAGTAACAGGAACTCATTTCCACCATTGTGGTAATTCGTGAAAGCCGGACCGCTGTATCTCTCGGGCGAATATCCCACGTTGAACCTGATCTTTTGGTTCTTTGGCAGGATTGTCAGGTCGAAGTCCCCCAATTGCGTCGTGGTGTTGTAGCCGTGCTCTCCGGTAACCGGATTGGGTGGGACGCTGAAGGTCGTCGGCGAAAATATCCAGTTCGGGTTCGCGACGTTGTTGAGAAAGCGGAAGTATTTCGAGCGGCGATAGGTGGCATCAAAGCGATACCACTTGGGTTTTTCAGCACTGAGACGCAGGTTGCCGTAGGGATCGCCGCCCCAGCCCGTCGAAGTTATCAGCAACGTATCAAAGAGCCCGCCTTTGCCGTCTTTCGACCGCATCAGAAAACTGCTGTCGAAAACGCGCCCGCCCGCATGGTAATTCAGATCGCTCTTGTACTTGTTCGCATCGCCGCGGACTCTGAGGCCGCGAGCGCCGATCTCAATACTGGAAGTGATCGTGTAGTTGCCGGCGTCTTCTCCGGTTTGAGCGGACGTGGTCTCCGCTTTCGGCTCTGCCTTCTTAGCGTCTGGTTTCTTTGGAGTCGGAGTTGGCTGCTGGGCGTTGGAGACGGCGCCTGCCGTCAACACCAGCACGAACATCAATCCCGACAGAACCCGCAACATGTTTTTGACGTTGCTTTTCATACCGTCCATCCTCTGGCCTAAATCTGGTTAAGTGCCACGAACGATCTTCGCCACGCGTCAACGGAAAAAGACCGGACTGGTACGCGACCCATGTATCTTCACGTGACACGCTGTGCAGTTGGCGTACTGCGCGTTCTGGTTATGCTGCGGACCAGCCGGCTCACTCGCCCCCACATCATGAGCCACGCTATGGCATGTCAGACAGAGCTGGTTGATTGCGGCGAATCTCAATAACCGGGGATTTGCCGATCCATGCGGCGTATGACAGGACGAGCAGCCTTCGGTCTTTATCGGAGCGTGTTCATAGGTGAACGGACCCTGCTTGTCCACGTGACACTTTATACAAGCAGCATCCCCACCGGTTGCGAGCCTGGCTTGTTTGAGTTCAAACCCACCATGCGGATTATGACAATCGCTGCATCGCATGGTCCCTTCAAGCACCCTGTGGTGAAACGGCATGCTGAACTGTGGCTTGACCTCGCTGTGACAAGCCACGCAGAGCTGAGGGTCGTTCGCCCTTAGCATCCTAATGGTTGAGAAGCTGGGCTTCTCTGCGTTCGCCGTGGTCGGCAGGGTAATAGAACTGGCGAGATTTTTTGCGGGCGCAGTGTTGCCATGCGGCGAGTGACAATCGGTGCAGCCGATATCGTTGCGCCAGTGTTCGCCACGACGGAAGTTGTTGCGCTCTTCCTTGCCGGCATGACAGGCCAGACAGGTCTCAGACGCGTCTTTCGATGACTTGTTCTTGAAAGAAATTATCTTTAGAGGATCACCTTCGGCGATGTGGTCTTTGCCGGGACCATGACAAGCTTCGCAGCCGGTGACCTTGTCCTTCCAACTGCCAATCTTGGAGAGTTGGGCGTGGGATGTGTGCGAGTAAGCTTTGAACTGGTCTTCGTGACAGTCTTTGCAGGCGTCACTGCCAACGTAGCCCGCGTCTCCGATCTTCGCGAGCACTGCGGGTTTCGCCTGCGTCACCACCGGCTTCGACTGGGCCAAAGCAGGGCTAACGCGCGAACTCTTAGCCGCCGTAAACCAGACCACCATCCCTAATACTGACCCACAGACCAGCAGCGCCTTGATTGCTTTGGTCAGTCTCAATTTGGACCCTCCTTCGCGGGCTGACAGCCTGCCTATTACTTGCAGAGGAAAATGCTTCGATTAAAAGAGCTCGGGCGAGCTTTGGATATTAAGAGAACCGGAGTCAAATCTCTGTGACGCTGGTCACATCGCTCCCAATTTAGTTGGAAGACGGTTGAGCCAGAGAGGCGAGCGCCATTGCGCCACCATCGACGCGAATGATCCGTTGTCGCTTAAGTGCGCTAAAAAGGCGCGTCACCGTTTCCCGTGATGAGCCGATTATTTGAGCGATCTCCTCTTTGAGTTAACAAAATTCGCAGCCGAATTCCGCCGCTTGTCAGCTCGCCAAAATCACGGCTTCACTTCAATATCAAACGCGTCAGCTTCTCTGTCGCCCTCGGAGAACAGCTACAAGCGAACTCGCGGAACTGCTTGCCCGAAGAGCCGAACCAAGGCCCGGCCGAATGCTTCCTCATTCGATCACATTCGCCAGGACACAAAGCCTGCTTAGCTGGGAATGATCAGTTGTTGCTTTGAGCAAGCCATGTGCCGACGACGGGTGGACATACATTGGAAACAATGGGACACACGGGGACGGGCTTTCATATTCAAGGGTCAGGATACTTCATTAAATGACTCCTTTCTGTGCGCTAACCCACATAGCGATGAAATGTTACGGGTTCTTGGAGAATCTCTCGCGGGCATCACCGAGATAAGAAACTAAGGACGACGCGCATTCCTCAGACCTGACCCACATCCGCGCTTGGGGTTTCATAAGAAGGCCGCTGGACGTGTGGGAGTTTTCTCACAGCGCTTGCGGAACTTTACTCAAAGATTCCCGGGTCAAACCGGACGTGTCTGCGAAAGTTGTCACTTCTTGATTCGGCATATGGGTTGCAGCCCGCGTCTTTCGGCATAGGCGTGCGATCAAACGTCTCATTGACATCTCAGGCGATCCTTCTTACCTGACTCGGATTTTTGCCTGGCCCGGATTTGACGGACTCCAAGCCGGAACATCTCTTACGTTGGCGCAGCCTTCGTCACCCCTAATTCGAAACATTCGACACCGGCCACCGTGCGTGCAATCATTTCTCGTTGTGGTCGCAGGAAGACGTGGATTTTTAGCTGGGTGATTCCTGAGTTTGGGCGCTACCTACCGGCCCGTGTGTTTTCGCAGCGCAGCGACTGGACTGGCACTTTTTCGTTCATGGTAATTGTTCCCGCGAGGAGCTACAGATAATGACAAACGGTGCAGAGCATCTGCTCGTCACTCTTCAAGACGGCATCAAGCGCATCACCATTAATCGCCCCGAGAGGCGAAACTCGGTTGATTTCGAGACGGTCTCGATGATTCGCGAAGCCATCCAACAATCGAAGGATGATGGTACGCGAGTGGTTATTCTCACGGGCGCCGGAGAGTCCTTTTGCGCCGGCGCGGATCTGGCGGTGACGAGTGAACGCGACATTGCAGATTTCGATGTAACAAAGTCCCTCCGCGAGGGCGTCAACCCAACTATCCTGGCGATGCGTGCTCTGCCGGTTCCGATCATCGCACGCGTTCATGGTCACGCGGTGGGAGTGGGCTGCAACTACGCGCTGGCTTGTGACATCATCGTGGCCTCGGAACAGGCGCTCTTTGGACAGGTCTTTGTGAAGATTGGCTTGATGCCGGATGGCGGCGGCACCTTCTTCCTGCCCCGACTGGTGGGCTATCACAAGGCGTTTGAGTTAATGGCCACTGGAGATATCATCAGCGCTCACGATGCGTATCAACTGGGGATGGTCAATAGAATCGTCCCGTTCGCTGAGCTTGATGCTACGGTTGATGCGCTCGCGACGCGGCTCGCAGCATCGCCCCGCCTGGCCCTGGCGAAAATCAAAGCCGGACTAAACCAGGAATCCGATTTGGCGGGCGCGCTGGAGTTTGAGGCTATCAACCAGGATGCGTGTCTCCACTCAAGGGACTTCATCGAAGGGGTGACTGCGTTCCTGCAGAAACGCAAGGCGGTGTTTGGTTAAGATAGTCGGAGATCAGAATTCAGAGATCAGAAGTCGGAAGTCAGTAGGAAGGTCTGATCAAGTACCGCGAAGCGGTTGCAACCTCCAGCCCATGGTTGCCGGCGCGGCTACCCTGCGTATCGAATTCCTTAGGATGTTGGGTCTCTCGCTAATCGAAAGGTGCGCAGAATTGGAAAAGGCTACTCGGTACAGAACCGGGAGCGTTAGCGACCGGGTCAAACACGCAACATCCGTGATAACGACAGTCATAAACTATTTATGTTTGGGAGGATTCAAAGCGCCGAATTGCTCGACCCACTTGGTTGGATGGCTGGATCCCGTCGCTACCACTCCGGGTTCTGTACCGACTTCTGATCGCTGACTTCTGACCTCTGCCATGTCCGATTCATCTGACACAAGCCCCGTGCGCGCGAGCGAACATCTCGACTGGGATGCGCTGGCTGCTTACGCGAGCCCAAAGCTGGGCGCTGTACTCGGCGATCGGTTTGACGAGTCGGCGCCATTGACCGTTGAGCAGTTTCACGGCGGCCACTCAAACCTCACTTACCTGCTGCGGTTCGGCGGACAGGAATTTGTGATGCGCCGTCCGCCCTTCGGGCCTCTGGCGCTGAAGGCACATGACATGGCGCGCGAATATCGGGTTCTCGAAGCTGTCCACACTGTCTTCTCACTTGCCCCGCGCCCGTTTGTTCTCTGTGAAGACATCAGCGTCCTCGGTTCGATCTTTTACATCATGGAGCGCCGGCACGGACTGGTGATTCGTTTTGAGGAGCCGCCTGAAATAGCCAATCAGCCCGCTGAGCGGCGGCGCGTTAGTGAAGCGATGGTCGCTGCGCTGGCAGCTCTGCACAATGTTGATGTCACTTCCCCAAAACTGTCTGCGCTCGGTAAGCCGTCAGGATTTGTCGAGCGTCAGGTGAGTGGTTGGACAGAACGGTGGAGGCGATCTCAAACCAGCGTGCTGCCGGAAATGGACATGCTCGCGAGTTGGTTGACGGCGCATCTTCCGGCCGATCCTGAACGTCCGACGCTGGTCCATGGCGACTTCAAACTGGACAACGTAATGTTGGACAGAGGCGATGCCGGGCGGATCGTCGGGGTTTTCGATTGGGAGATGAGTGCGGTAGGCGACCCGCTGGTTGATCTGGGCATTTTGCTTTGCTACTGGGTGCATACTGCGACCGCGTCTCAACGCGATGCCCTGACTTCGGTTACGAATCGGCCCGGCTGGTTTACGCGGGCAGAGATCCTCGAACGCTATGCGGCAGCGACGGGCTTTGATCTAAGCAACATCATTTTCTACGAAGTGTTTGCCGTCTTCAAACTTACCGTGGTGCTGCAGCAAATCTTTTTCCGGTACCATCAGGGGCAGACGGACGATCCCCGTTTCGCGACGCTCGATGAACGAGTGACGTGGCTGGCGCGCATCGGCGCGGCGTTGGTTGAGTAGGGTCGTATTTTGGTTTTTGCTTTTTTTGCTCGGACAAGAACGATCCACGAAATCACACGAAACGGCACGAACAGAATCATTTCCGGTTCGTGTCTTTTCGTGGATCGTTCTACCTCGAGAACGGTAATCTGATTTTCTTTGCGCCTTCAGTCTGCCTTAGCGCCTTTGCGTGAAATATGAGCGAGTACATTTCACGCAAAGGCGCAAAGAAAGATCGGAAGGCGCTAAGGAAGAAAGATAAATGAGGCACTAACGATGAGGAGAAGACTTGGACTTTGAATTCTCAGATAAAGTGAAAGACTTTCAGAAGCGCCTGGCTGCTTTTATGGATGCACACATCTATCCGAATGAGCAGCGATACCATGACGAGATAGAACAGGATCGTTGGTCTCCGCCGCCGATACTCGACGAGCTAAAACCGAAGGCCCGCGCCGAGGGTTTGTGGAACTTGTTCCTGCCTGATGAGGAACGCGGAGCGGGACTGACCAATCTCGAGTACGCGCCGCTGAGCGAAATCATGGGCCGCAGCCGACTGGCGCCCGAAGTATTCAATTGTTCAGCGCCCGATACCGGAAACATGGAGGTGCTGGCTCGTTACGGCACGGCCGAACAGAAAGAGCGTTGGTTGGTGCCCTTGCTCGCTGGTGAGATCCGGTCGTGCTTCGCCATGACCGAACCCGGCGTCGCCTCGTCGGATGCGACGAATATCGAAGCGAGCATCGTTCGGGATGGCGATGAGTATGTCATCAAAGGCCGGAAGTGGTGGGCGTCTGGCGCGGGTGATCCGCGCTGTCAGCTCATCATTTTCATGGGCAAGACAAATCCCGAGGGCCGGCGTCATGAACAGCAATCGATGATCCTGATTCCGATGGACGCTCCGGGAGTTAAGGTGGAACGCATGCTGACCGTGTTCGGCTATGATCACGCACCACACGGCCACGCTGAGATTACATTTAAAGATGTGCGCGTTCCAATCTCGAATATTCTGCTCGGCGAAGGAAAGGGATTCGAGATCGCTCAGGGGCGGCTGGGACCGGGACGCATTCATCACTGCATGCGTTGCATCGGCGTGGCTGAACGAGCGCTGGAAACAATGTGCAAACGCGTGCTGTCGCGCGTGGCTTTCGGCAAGCCGCTCGCCGAGCAGGGAACTATTCGCGCTGACATTGCGGTGTCGCGGTTGGAGATTGAACAAGCTCGACTCCTCACGCTGAAAGCTGCTTACATGATGGACACGGTAGGTAACAGAGCAGCGCAGGCAGAGATCGCGATGATCAAAGTCGTCGCTCCCAACGTTACTTTGCGAGTGCTCGATAGAGCTATTCAGGCCCATGGCGCCGCCGGCGTTTCGCAAGACACTTTTCTTGCTGACGCGTGGGCCTTTGTGCGGGCGCTGCGTCTAGCCGATGGCCCGGATGAAGTTCACACCGCGGCTATCGCCAAACTGGAACTCGCGAAATGGAGCCAGACACTTGTGTAGATATTAGGGGAACGTTCAATGCCTCGAAAAGTGTTATCTAAATCATTCATGACTCGGGTACGTTTTTTTAGCGTCGTTCTGTTCCTATTGTTGATATGCGTCGCCCGTACGCCTGCCATCGCCCGCGCCGAATCAAAGCGCACGAAACCCTGGCGGGCCGTACACCTGCTCGACTACAACAGTGACAGTGCGCTGGATGCGCTGGGGCAGAATCTTGAAAACCTGGCGAACCTTGGAGTCAATGTAATAATCCTCGAGGTTGACTATAACTTCGCCTTCACGTCTCACCCTGAACTACGAAGGGGCACAAATCCGATCACGCGCGACGGTGCGCGAAGATTTGCGGCGCTGTGCAGGAAGTTCGACATCCGGCTCATTCCTCAGTTTCAATCCCTCGGCCATCAGTCCTGGAAGGGTGAGACTTTTCCACTCCTAACCTACTATCCGGCTTTCGACCTGACACCGGAAGCGTTTCCATATAACCAGGGACTCTATTGCCGTGAATGGGATCCGCTTAACCCAGAGGTTTGGCGAACGGTCTTCCGGTTGATGGACGAGATCATTGACGCGTTTCGCGCCGACGCCTTTCACGTTGGAATGGACGAGGTGTTTTTGCTCGGCTCTGAACTCTCACCCACGACGAAGGGGAAAGACGCGGGAGCGCTGTTTGCGAAAGCCGTCAACGAAATTCACGCTCACCTGGTGGCCAAGCGTCACGTCGAAATGCTTATGTGGGGCGATCGTCTGATCGACGGCCGGAAGTACGAGCTGGGCGAGTGGGAAGCGTCCATCAACGGAACGGCTGCGGCTATCGACCTGATCCCGAAAGATATTATTGTCTGCCCTTGGCATTACGAACTGAGGGAGAACTACCCGTCGATTCCCATGTTTATCGAAAAAGGTTTCCGGGTATTGCCGGCCGGCTGGAACAATGTTGATGCTACAAAAGCTTTGATAAATTACAGCCGGCAGCACGGCAATCAAAAACTGCTCGGCTATTTGTTCACGACTTGGGGCGTAAAGAAGGAAGCTCTCGTTGATTTCCCGCCGTTGGTCGAGGGCATGAAGCTGTTGCGAGACGAACGCCGCCCTTCAGGATTAGCTCCAGACTGAAGATACTTTTCACAGCGCTTCACCTTTGGCCAACTTCCTTAGCCCGTCTTTCTGGCTCAGCATGAAACTATGAAACGTACGCGTTGCCGAGGGCAGAAACCGTCCCAGCGAAACCATCTTTACCGACCGGCGCAGCGTGTGCCCCGAGATACGCAACTGAGCCAGCCGGCCGGCCTTCACCTCTTCCAGCACTGCCCAGGGCGGCAATAGTGTGATGCCCCAGCCGTGCTCAGTCATCAGCTTAATGAAGTAGGTGTCATTGGACTCGAGGGCCAGGGCCGGACGGATGCCGACGCTGTCGAAGAACTGATCAGTGGCGCGCCGTATGGAAGAACCTCGTTCGAAGAGCACCAGGCGCTCGCGCTCGATCTCTTTGACTGTGGCCGCGCGTTTTTTTGCCAGCCGGTGCTGCCGGCCCACAATCAGCATCAGCTCGTCTTCGACCAGTTGCTCTACCTTTAGCGCTGGAGAGTAGACAGGCCATGATGCAAAACCGATGTCGGCCGCTCCGTCCAGGATTCCGGCAATTGTCTGCTCTGTGCTGACAGTCGTGCGAAACGAAAGTTCGATTCCCGGATGCGCGCGCATGAAAGATTCAAAGAAAGGCGCGAAGAGATAGACCAGCGCCTGGGTCGCCGCCGCCACACGCACAGACCCGGCCGAAGAATGCTCGTGACCAGACACGCGCTCGCGCAACGCTTCGGCCTCATCAAGGATCCGTTCCGCATGTTCAAGGGCCATTCGGCCCGCTTCCGACAACCTCACCCCGCGTTTCGCGCGAATGAACAAAGGCTCGCCAAGTTCCGTCTCCAGAGCTTTAATCTGATGACTGACGGCGGATTGGGTCAGATTTAACTGCTTCCCCGCCCGCGTAAAGTTCAAGGTTTCGGCCACGACGCGAAAAGTTCGCAGTTGCCATAATTCCATAACCGCTCTCCTTACACCGACAATCTGCAGACATGACTCGTTTTAATGACCCTTATTAAAACAATGAGTTGGATATATGGCAACGTCGCCCGTAGACTCTGCATACAACAGAGTGCACAAACCGAATGCACTAACCAGCCAGGCCCCCTTAATGGCGCACCGCTCCCACCAATGGATAAATCGAACGACAAGGAAGATGTGGGGTATGAAAAGCAGATCAGAAAGCACAAAACATTATTTACTAGCCAGCGATTTTGACCAGACGTTGAGCTTTAACGATTCAGGAATTGTTCTCAGTGAAGTCCTGGGCACCTCGAGGTTTCGCGAAAAAGTTGCGGGCCTGTCGAATATGAACCTGGTGCAACAGGGAGGCGAACTGGCTTACCTGCTGTTGCACGATCCTGAATATCGTTGTGTTCGTAAAGAGCACCTGCACGAGGTGGGCAAACGAATCCGCCTCAAGGAGAACATTCAGGAGTTGTCGCGGTTCCTCGAAAAGGGCTTTGACGACTATCGCTTCTCGTTTTATGTCGTTTCGGCCGCGCCCGAAGAAGTGATCCAATCGGCGCTTGAAGATATCATTCCGCCGGATCATATTTTCGGGACGCAGTTTCGTTATGACGAGTCGAGCGGCGAGATTGATTCAATAGTCCGCGTCCCGGCCGGTTACGGAAAGGTCGCAGTGATTGATGAGCTGCATTCAACCCTGCAGATAAGTTACGACCGCATCGTATACGTCGGCGACGGCAGCTCGGACGTTCACGTGATGTTGCACGTCAACCGACAGGACGGTTTCACGGTCGCTGTTTCTGAAGCCAAGCATATTGCTCAGATTGCCAAACGCAGCGTTCTTAGTGACGACGCGTTGAGCGTGTTGGTTCCGGTTCTGGAAGACATCGTGGGCTGGGACTCGGTACGCATTCGGTCGCTCTTCGAGTCACAGGGATTTCTGATTCAGGAGTGGGACAAGGTGCGAACAGATTGGTTGACCATCCGCCAGGTACCCGACGTACCGGACTCGGCATTAAGGTTAGTGGAGGCTATTAATGCTTAGCTGGCTCGGATGGGTAGCGACGGCGCTGTTTGCCGTTTCATATTTCTGTAAGACGTCCAGCTCGATGCGTCGCGTCCAGGCGTTGGCTGCTCTCTTGTGGGTCGGGTATGGCATCTGGATGAATGCCCCGCCGATAATTGTGGCCAATGTGATCGTGGCTTCGTTGGCGGTGTATTCCGACTGGAGGCAACCGCGGTTTTCGAGCGCCGGGCACGTTACCGAGTAAGGTCCTTCTTCGGTCAAGCTTGGTTTTCAAAAATAAAGTTGCTACGCGGGGCACTAGCCCGACCGTTAGGGATGGCTCGGAGAGCCGCCGTAAGAGGGCCCTCAACAGACGGTCGGGCTAATGCCCCAATCCCAGTCTCGAGTTAGAACACAGCGTTAAGACACCGTTCTTTTCTGGCATTGGTTGTCCAGATTGATCCTTGCTATAGTAGAGCGCACCCCAAAAGATCCTTAGTGTTGCAACCGATGCGAAAGCGTTCCTTATCGATAATCTTGTTGACCCTTGCGTTCCTGTTCAGCGCTTGGGGCAACGTCATTGGCGCCGCTTTCTGTCCCCGATATCTGCACCGCGTCTGCTGCGCCACAGACTCAGTTAAGCAATCAAAGCCCGTTGTCGTTCAACCGTCCTGTCATCATCATGAAATGGCCGGAATGGAAATGGACGACGCCGAGAGGTCGCCGGATATGCAGGCGCAGTCCGGGGAGAGTCCTGACATTGAGGGCGACCCAGAGCAGACAAGTGAGACCTCGCAAGTAGAATCTGGTTCCGACGCATCGGGTAATCCGGTTGCTTTTGATCTTCCAGTCGAGACGTGCGGGCATTGTTGGGTGCATTCACAGCCAGCGTCAGGAAGTGCCAACGTCGTCGCAGTCGATCCCTCGAAGCGAATCATTGACACGGATGCACTGTCGACAAACGATGCTCTCGTTTTACGTTCCGCTCTTCCCGTTCGCGTCGAGCCTTCGGAGCACGGGCCGCCGGGCAATTCGATCCCCCGCCACGTTCTAATCAACGTCTTCCAAATTTAGTTCCCTTACTGATCATCGCTTATTTGTTAGCGCGGACGTGTGCCTTTCTGTGGCCACGTTCTCGCCAGCGTTTCTTTTTTTCAAGCGAAGAAGTTCAAGAGGGGAACCATGAAGAGAATTAGTTTTGGCGCTTTCGTCATTATGGCGGGATTAGGCGCAGTCATAATTATTAGTCAAATACTTACGTCAGCGCACAGTGCCATGGCCCAGGGTCAGGACATGCAGAACATGCCTGGAATGAAAATGCCAAAGCCCAAAGCTAAGGTGACAAAGGCAGCGCCTAAGAAGAGGAGAGTGGCGCGGAAGAAATTGCCATCCAGGAAACACGCCATGAGCAACATGCCGGGAATGAGGATGCCCGCAAAAGAGCGACGAAGAGTGTCCAGCAGGAAGAAAGTCTCGGGACAAAGGAAAAGTCAGATGCCGGGGATGAACATGCCGGCCGAGAAGTCGCCACCGGCGGTTCAATCCGCAAGACCCCAATCTTCGCCGCGGCAAATGCCGATGAACATGCCCGGTATGCAGATGCCGTCTGCTCCGCCAAGTCCGCAAGCTTCTCCTCAGCAGCAGATGGAGATGAATATGCCAATGCCGTCTCCGTCGCCTGGAGTTTCTCCTCAGACCAATATGCCTGGGATGCAAATGCCGACAGCTTCTCCAAAGCCGCAAAGTTCCCCTGAGCAAAAGATGGACATGAACATGCCGATGCCCTCGGCGAGCCCGTCGGCAAGTCCGACGGGTCAAATGCCCGGCATGGACATGGGTGGACCGACGATCGACTCGGGGACGCTATTGGTGATGTCCGGCCAGAGTATGGGCGTCCGAGTTGGAGGTACGAGCGCTAACGTAATGAACCTTGGACAGATGGGATCTGGAACTTCCTGGCAGCCCGGTTCATCGCCGATGTACATGATTGATAAGATCGCAGGCAAATGGTTATTGATGGCCCACTATAACTTTCTTGTCGGGCTCAACGCTCAGGGTGGCCCACGCGGCATCACCAAGTTTGAATCCGCGAACTGGTTTATGCCGATGGCGTTCCGCCGCGTGGGACGCGGCACGCTACAACTTCGCGGGATGTTTAGTTTCGAGCCTTTCACCTTCGCCCCCGGAGGCTCGCCACTGCTTTTCCAAACCGGAGAGACTTACAAAGGCCAGCCCATAATCGATCGACAGCATCCGCACGATCTCTGGATGGAGTTGTCGGCGCAATACACAGTTGCGCTCGGTGAACGCGGAACATGGTTCACCTACTTTGGCTATCCGGGCGAGCCGGCGCTTGGACCACCGGCGTTCATGCACCGCGCGTCGGCCTCTGAGAATCCATCGGCTGCGTTGTCGCATCACCTGCAGGACTCTACGCACATTAGTTTTGGAGTGCTCACGACGGGCTTCACTTACCGTTGGTTCAAACTCGAAGGCTCGATCTTTAACGGCAGAGAGCCGGATGAGAATCGTTACAACTTCGAGGCGCATCCATGGAGCTCTCGCTCTGCGCGCTTGTCGTTCGAGCCCAACAAAAACTGGTCAATGCAAGTGAGCTACGGCTTCCTGCGCAGCTCCGAAGCAATTGACCCGACCACCGACATTCATCGAGCGACCGCATCGGTGCAATACAACAAGCCATTTCACCGCGGCAACTGGGCCTCGGCTTTTATCTGGGGGCGCAACCACACCAGTAACCCGGCGGGTGAAGTGCACAATCTCAACGGCTACACCGCTGAATCGACTGTCAACTTTCTCGACAAAAACTACTTCTACACGCGGCTTGAATTGGTCGACAAGGATGAATTGCTTCGCGCCAGCGATCGTGCGCTGCTGGGAATCAAGGACGCCCATCCTTCATTTCGGATCGGTGCTTATACCTTTGGCGGTGTGCGTGACGTCTGGAATAGCAAGCACGTCTCGATGGCTATTGGCAGCGATGTGACTTTGTATTCCAAGCCCGCCGTGCTCGATCGACTTTACGGCAACACTCCTGTGTCGTGGCGGCTGTTCCTGCGCTTGAGACCGAGCAAGATGGACATGGCTGCGCATAACATACACGGCAACATGAAAACCGACGGACAGACGATGCCGGTTAAGCATTAGAAGAGGGAGAATGAAAAGAAAAACTGTTTGGATTGCTATTGGAGTTGTGATCGGCGCCGTTGTAGTTGCAGCGGTCATACATTATCAGGGGCAGGAATCCGCGACAGAAGGCGGCTCAACTATGAATCCGAGAGTGGGTTCTCGCTCCCCATCAACGGCAGAGAGCCCAATGAATATGGACTCTCACCAGGTGCCCGCTCATTATGAAGTACCACCCGCCGCAGGAGATTTGCATCCAGTACTTCCATCATCGCAGTTTGCCGGCAAGACGCGGGAAGCTTATGAAGCAGTGAAGCAGATTCCTGTGACCATCGCCCAAATGCCCTGCTACTGCCACTGTGATCGAGGCATGGGACACAAGAGCCTGCACAGTTGTTTTGAGGACGAGCACGCTGCTCACTGCGCCACTTGTGTCGATGAAGCATTGATGGCTTATCGTCTTCAGAAAGAGGGACTCTCGGCCGCGCAGATTCGCGAGCGAATTGTCGCTAAATATTCCGAACCATGATTTCGCGAAGAAGGTAACGATGAATGCGTCAGGAGTTGGCTTGCTGGTGGTTGAAGCTTGCAACGGCTTTGCCCGAAAAGTCGCGTGTCTGAGTCCGCGCATAGCGGACGATTGAAAATAGCCCAGCGATGAAGAGGTTGTGTCAAAACGCAGGATGTGCGATCTCAAAGAGGATCTTAACGCAGAGGGCGCAGAGGTTTTCGCAAAGGCGCGCAGAGAAGCGCCCTACTTTGCGTACCTCTGCGAAAACCTCTGCGTCTTCTGCGTTTAAGAAATGGTTACCTTAGGGCGCACGTCCGAAGTCTTGACACAGACTCAGTACGGGAAATCCGTAACCCTGGAACCGGGCCGAAACACGATACACGCAATCAAACTCAGTGATGTAGCTCGCTGAGTTTCCGCTTGTCCTTTTTGCTCAATGCTTCGACCAGTGCCTGCCACTCGTGATGACCACGCGAAACCTTGTAGAAGTCGCCATCCTTGTCTGCATTAAGGCTCTCCAGCATCTCCTGGGCCTTGCCGTTGTCGATAGCTTTCTCTGCCGCCGCCGCCAGAGCGCTGAAGGCTTCGTGATGAGAGGTAATACCTTTGATCGATAGTTTCGCCCGTTCATAAGGGTAACGATAATCGGTCGGGTATTTCTTTTCCGCGGCGGAAAAGGCTGCCACGATCTCGCCACTCTCGGAAGGCTTGGCGCTAATCCGTCTTTCGCGCAGTCTCTGGAATTCTTCATCCCCGGAACGGCTCGTCTGCCCAGGCGACGGCGACGATGTTAATGGGGCCGCGCGAGAAGGCGAAGTACTTTCGGGCGGAGAACTAGTATTCGAATCAGCCGGCGGCGCAGCTTGCGCGACCGATGCGCGATGCGACCACCAGTACCACCCGCCAAATCCGATCCCGCCCGCGAGCAGCAGCAGGAACAGACCCAGGAGCGCTCCGTGCCACCATTGAAACTCTGCGGGAGCCTCAGGCTCGCCGTATGCGGAAAGCATCGACAGCGCGGGAGCGCTTTTCTGATTGTTGGCTTGAGGAGGCGCCGTCACGTGCGCAGTCGGAGCGGAAGCTTTTGGAACCAGGTCTTGCCGCGCGATCGTTGGCGCCGGCCGGGTGGCCGTGGTTTCGTCAGATAGATCCGGGGCTGAATACCATTCCTGAGATATCAGCTCCTCGGATTGCTGCCGATTAGTTGCAGCAGGTTCCTCAGAGTAGGGCAAGGATAGTGTCGGCGGCGGAGGCGTACGAGACGTGGGCGCAGCAGGAAGAAGCGCGGCCGTTGTTTCCGCAGGCTCCGTTTTGTTTTCCGTCGGAGCTTCCGTCGGAGCTTGAGGGCCCTTGCCCTCAGATGACAGTTGGCTCCCGCAGTAAGTACAGAAAGGCCACTTTCCTTCTACCAACTCGCCGCAACCCGGACAGCGTCGTGAATCGCTCACCGCGCCTCCGCATGACCCGCAGAACTTATAAGCATCCGGGAAATCAAGGTTGCATTGTGGGCAGTGCTTCATAGCTTGTCCCCGTCAGTCAGGCTTAGGTTGGAGCGGACGTGATCGCTGCCGGAGCAATTTATCAGACTAATGGCCAGTCTGCGAGTCTTGAAAGAGACGTATCCTTCCGCAATCATAATGTGTTGCCGATCCGACTCTGTGGCTTGCGCCTGAGCCAATACTGGGTGCATCGTTGTATTATTTCGGTGGCTCAAGGAAATCTACCGGGGATGCATCCAGAGGCTCAATTCGAAGAGATATGCATTGGGCGGCCTGCGCGGAATTTGTTAGGGCTACCGCATCGTTTCAGGGCCCGACTTTTCTAATAGAATCGCGCGCTACCGAGAGGTCTTTCATGCCGAACGAATTACCACAACCTAAACGCGCATGGGCAGCTCGTGCCTTTACCGTGGTGGAAGACATCGTCTACCTCGGGCTCGGCCTTCTCCTCGCGGGAAGTTCATTAGCGCTTCTGGTCAGCGGCGTTATTAGTTTTGGCCAAAACCTGTTCGGCGGAACGCTTACGGGGAACATCGTTCCGCTGCTCGACCGCATCCTTCTGATTCTGCTGGTCGTTGAGTTGCTCTATACGGTTCAGGTCTCGTTCCGAGAGCACGGGCTTATTCCTGAGCCCTTCCTGCTTGTTGGCCTGATTGCCGCGATCCGGCGCGTGCTGGTTTTGACCGCGGAGTTTGCCCAGGTCCATGACGAACCGGAAACTGTCTTTAAGCACTTCATCATCGAACTAGTCGTGCTTACCTTCCTGATAGTGGCCCTGGTTTCCTCGCTGATCCTCTTGCGAAAACGAGGAATAGAGACAGTCGCAAAACGCGCAACATAAGTTCGATCTTTGTAAGCAGCGAATCGCCGTGCCGTTCTGAAGCTTGCGCGTCTCTCTGAGAGAGTCCATGCGCGGAGCTTTGATGCCGATGAACACTGACCGGAAGTTCGACTTCATCATCAAGTCAATTAACTTCGCATCGTTTGCCAGGCTTTACTAGTTCAAGTCGCGGATGTTATTTCGGCCGGCGGGCCTTACGGTTTCACCCAATCCTTAGAAAAACAGCATTGTCCCTCTGATTCATTTTGGTGCTGACGGTGGGATTACTACTAATGGATCTTGAGTCCCTTAAAAAATTCCCTCTGCCTTCTCAATGTGACGCACACTGTAACCTCTCCTAACAGGCTGCTGAAAAACAAAGATATCCACGAATTCACACGAAACAAAGCACGAAGAAGATCTTCAATTTTCCCCATTTCGTGTGATTTCGTGGATCGTTCTAACTCAGCTTACCGAGTCCCAAACAGTTTTTCAGCAGCCTCTCTAGAGCGGACTATCTTCTTTGGTAAACGGTAACCGTCACATCCATGCCGAGGAAGGACGAAGCCGAACCTACAAACGTGCCCCATAAAGGCAGGACCTGCTTGGGGTCCCAGGCGACGGCAACGCGAATCAGGTTACGATTGCCAACGATACTATTGGTCGGATCGAAGTCGACCCAGCCGGCCCCGGGCAAGTAGGCCTGCATCCAGGCATGCGTTGAGCCGCCCCCAACAGCGCCCTCAGCGTCCCGTTCGGGAATGAAGATATAACCGCTGACGAAGCGAGCGGCCAGGCCAAGGCAACGAGTTGCTTCCATCATGAGCACGGCGAAGTCTCGGCAGCTGCCGCGGCGACTTTGCAGCGTCTCGCTCGGGCTTTGCACGCCCTTCTCACTGCGGCGGGCATAGACAAACTCTTCCCTGATAGCGAGCGTTATGGAGCGAAGCAGGCTCATAGTCTCGGTGGCGCCGGATGGATTCAAAAACTGGTGCACCCAGCGACTCACATTATCGCTGGGATACTGATGCACCAGGCCGCGGGCGAGGTTTGGCACTTCATCATCGGAATAAGAAAACGGATAAGTCTTGGCATACTCCTCGAGTGGGTAGTCAGGCAGCATAATCTCGACATGCTCGAGCGTAACGATGCTGTCAAAACAAAGCTCCGAAGTCGATCCATCGAATGTAGCAACCGCGATTGAGTTGTCGAACACATCGTGGAGCCAGCGAAGACGAGTCGGAGTTGGCGTGATATCCAAACGGGCCTTTACGAGTTTGAGGTCATGACTTTCCCGCGGCCGAAACAGCATGCGATGTTCTCCGAGGCCGACCGGCTCTGAGTAACGATAGACCGTCGTATGACGCACATTGAGAAGTGGCATATTAGAGTTCGTTTCTTGAGTCCAGGGATTATGTCGGAACGCCTTCGGCGATTTCATCCGTCCAGACCTTGAAGCCCTCCAGCGTGTTCGGGCCAAACGCGGTTGAAATCGCCACGTCGACCGCGTCGCGACCTCTTGCGATAAGCACTCGTCCAATCCGGGGCACGTTGTTCCGCGGGTCGAAAGTGTACCAGCGGCCTCCAATATAAGCTTCGAACCAGGCCGCAAAATCCATCACACCATAAGGCGGCGGAATTCCAATGTCGCTAAGGTAACCCGTGCAATAGCGGGCGGGAATATTCATGCAGCGGCAGAAGGCGATGGCGAGATGGGCAAAGTCGCGGCAGACGCCGGTGCGCTCGTGGAACGCTTCCCAGGCCGTCCTGGTAGACCGCGCATTCTCATAATCGAAGGTGATCTGGTTGTGAACATAATCGCAAATTGCCTGGACCCGAGCCCATCCCGGCGGCGACTGACCAAATAGCTGCCAGGCCACGTCGGACAACCGATCCGTTTCGCAGTAACGGCTGCCCATCAGGTAGACCAAAGACTCTTCGGGCAAATCTTCTATCGCATGCTGTTGAGCAGCGGTAACAACTGGATCCGGTTCGCCCGTATCTCTTACGACCACGCTGCTCTTTAATCGAATCCGGCCGATGGGGGCAACGATGCGGCTGCACCAGTTCCCGAAAACATCGCGATAGGCGGTGATCGGTATTGACGGATCAGTGGTCAGGTAATCCGAGGTGACGATGTCCGAGGCGCGCGAATAATGGACGTTTAGCACCAGAATCATCGGCGTCGGTTGCGGACAGTTGTAGATCAGTTCATAGGCGACATGGATTTTCATTTTACCGTTTCCTTGTAAGCTCCCCTGGTGTCAGTTCGCCAAAGTGGTTTAGCCAACCAACGAAGACAAAGTTAAGGTTGAGATTTCATTTTTCTATTCTGTTCCCTCTCCCAATGGGAGAGGGTTAGGGTGAGGGTTTACAGCGGCCGTAGTACCCTCTCCCCAGCCCTTGCCCAGAGCGAGAAGAACCAGAATGTCGTAAATTGAAAGCGCTTTGAGTACTTTTCCTGCTTTATAAAACCCGACTAAAGTCGGTACTCTGAACACCGCTTATCGAACCTCGACACTGCCAGGCCAAGGATCACTGCTGCTGCTGTTGTTGCTGCCGCCGCTGCTGTTCGAAGTCCGACTCTTCCGCTTCGCCGCGATCTGCAACCAGCCAATTCGCTTCCATCGGTAGTTTGTCTTCCGGCAGTGGCGCCTTGGAAGGCAAAACTTTCACCGCCACGCTCAATTCGCTTTTCGCTTTGCCCTTAAAGACACCACGCGTCGGCGGCACGTCGCCATAGTCGCGCCCGATAGCCACGCGAATATGACGCTCGCCGACAATCAAATTGTTCGTCGGATCAAACCCGACCCAACCGAGTCCCGGCAACCGCGCTTCGACCCAGGCGTGCGTGGCGTCCGCGGCGGAGCGATCTTGATCTTCGACGCCATGAAAGAGATAGCCGCTGACGTAACGACAGGGGATGCGAAGCTCGCGGGCCATGGCGGTCATGATGTGAGCAAAATCCTGACAGACGCCGCGGCGCTCTTTCAAGGCGAGGTCAATGGGCGAATCAACTTCGGTACTTTGCGGCGCGTACTCGAAAGCGTCGCGCAAGCGCGCGGTAAGTTCGCGCAACAACGAAAGCGGATCGTCGCGTCGGCAAACATTCAACTCCCGCGCCAGTTTGCGCAACGCCGCGGTAGGCGCGGCAAAGCGGCTGGGCATCAGCATCTCCCAGTAGTCACCATCGGCGACCAGTGCATCAAGCTCGCTCCATGCGTCGGGCGGGAGCGACTCAGGCAAAACCACGGGCGCGATCTCTACTACGGCTTCCGCCTTAATCGCCAGGTTCGTGTGATGACTCGGCACGTCGAAATGGTGAATCAGGTTGCCGAGCTGATCGCGGTACGAAGTCAGACTCGTGCGCGGCTTGACCACTAGATCGAACCAGATGCAATGTTGCCCGCCTTCCGTGCGCGGCTGCATGCGCACCTCCATCACGCTCTCGCTAATCGGCGCGCTGTAACGAAACTTGGTTAGATGACGAATTGAATAATGCATTCAGTGGTCCTTCTACTGATTCGCCTGTTTCCCGTCGGAGCTGATGGCCGCTTCGATCGGATAAGACACGTATTGTTGATAGATCGCCGTGTGAATCTGCGCGCACTGGTGCTTAATATCGTCCAGATACGGACGCAAGCCGCCGCCCATGATCTCGTCGATCTGGCTGAAACTAAGCGACGCACGAAGGCGGCCCGCCAGTCGATTAGCCCGACCGCCCTTGCGCGTTTGGGTCAACTCGGCAATCGCATTCAGCGCGTTCTGAATCATCTCAGCCGCAAAACGAACTGAGCGCGGGAACTCGGGATTGAGCAGAAGAAACTCGGCAATTCGTTCCCGATTGAGATCGGCTGTATAAACTTTGCAGTAGGCTTCAAAGGCCGTGCATGATTTCAGCAGACCAACCATGTCGAGATAGTCGCTGCGCTCCTCTTCACCTTCCCGCGGCTCACCTTCCCGCGGCTCGAACAATTCACCGACGTGGGCCTCAAGGAGCGCCGCGGTTGCGCTGGCTCGTTCGATGAAGCGTCCCGCCTGAATGAAGTGCCAGCCTTCGCTGTGGCTGAGCGTCGAATCAGTGATGCCCTGAAAAAGGTGCGCGCCATCTTTGACGCCGCGAAACAAAATGTGCGGAGTCGCCTGCCATTTCTTATTCTTCCCGGCGCGTGTGGTTTGTAGAAAAAGTAGATTGAGCTCTTCCCACATCTCAGAAGATATCTGTTCGCGCACCTGACGCGCGTTCTCTCGGGCCGCGTTCATGCAGGCGATGATCGATCCCTTGTTCTTGGCGTCAAAGGTCAGCGCCTGGGCGACGCTGTAAGCATCGGTCTTCGCACCGTCCGGCAGCGTAATCATGAGACTCTCGAGCAAGCGCGGCCAGCGCAGGCCGTCAAGGTCGGGCGCCTGATCGAGCATGAGATTCAGGTTGAGATCGAGCAACCGCGCGGTGTGCTCCGCCCGCTCGAGATAACGGCTCATCCAGTACAAGCTTTCGGCTACTCTTGAGAGCATGGCAGTTTGTCAGAAGCCCGCGCGTAAGCAAGGGCAACGCTCGAGGCAATTGCCTATTGGCAACAACATAATGATTCGCCGCCAGGTTTTTAAATCAAATGTGCTCGCGATTCCGGCCCTCCCTTACGGTCGGGCTTCTGACACATCTCAATAAAGCACCCAGGTATCTTTGCTGCCGCCTCCCTGCGATGAATTCACCACCAGCGAGCCGCGCTGCAACGCGACACGCGTCAGGCCGCCGGGCACGATCGTGATACCGTCGCCGTATAAAATGTACGGCCGCAGGTCAACGCAACGCGCTTCGACGTGGCCATCGATAAAACAGGGCGCGCGCGAAAGGGCCAGAGTCGGCTGGGCGATGTAGTTGCGCGGATCGGCGAGGATTCGCCGGCGAAATTCCTGGCGCTGCGCCGCCGTGCTCTGTGGCCCAATCAGCATGCCGTACCCGCCCGACTCGCCGACCGCTTTCACCACCAGCTTGTCGAGGTTGTCGAGCACATAACTTCGCTGGCTTTCATCGCTAAGCAGATACGTTTCTATGTTCGGCAGAATCGCCTCTTCGCCCAGGTAATAACGAATGATTGCCGGCACGTAAGCATACAAAGCTTTGTCATCCGCAATGCCGGTGCCGATTGCGTTTGCCAGCGCCACGTTACCGGCGCGGTAGGCGTTGAACAGCCCGCTCACGCCCAGCGACGTGTCACCGCGAAATGTCAGCGGGTCAATGAAATCGTCATCGATGCGCCTGTAGATCACGTCGACGCGGCGCAAGCCGCCGGTCGTCCGCATGTATACAACATTCTCATGGACCAACAGGTCGCGCCCTTCAACCAGTTCGATGCCCATCTGGCGCGCGAGAAAAGTATGTTCAAAGTAGGCGGAGTTGTATGGCCCGGGCGTCAACAGCACGATGGTCGGGTCGCCTCGGTGTGGCGCGAGTGCGCGCAGCGTCGCCAACAGCACCTGGCCATATTGATCGATAGGCCGCACACCATAGTTGCTGAACATTCCGGGAAAGACGCGCTTGATAACTTGCCGGTTCGCCAGCATGTACGAGACGCCACTGGGCACGCGAAGATTATCTTCCAGCACCGCGAAACGTCCGTCTTCCAGCCGCACGAGATCCGTGCCCACAATCGAAAGATAGATTTCGCGCGGCACGTGCAGGCCGCGCATCTCGCGTCGATAATGCCGGCAGGTGTAGATCATCTCGCGCGGGATAACGCGATCGTTCAGAATTTTGCCTTCGTGATAAAGGTCTTTGAGAAACAGGTTGAGCGCCGTGATGCGCTGAATCAGTCCGCGTTCGATCGTGGCCCATTCGGCGCTGGTGACGATGCGCGGCAAAACGTCGTAAGGAAAAATCTTTTCGGTGCCTTCCTCGCGTCCGTACACGGTGAAGGTGATGCCCTGATGCAGAAAAGAGAGATCGGCCGCTTGCTGGCGGCGGCGCAGTTCCTCCGGCGGCATCTCGCCCAGACGCGCGTGCAGCGTTTCATAGCTCGCACGCGGCACGCCTGAAGGCTCGAACATTTCGTCATACGCTTTGTCGAGTTGATATTTCTTGAAGGGCGGGCGAAAGGCGCGCCTCGTGGGGCGGGCGAGGCTGGTCATAAGCGCCCAACCATAAAGGGCGAGGAGGGCGCGACAGCAATGTGTGCGCTCGCGCCGGGTAGCGCAATGCGGTCACGATATTGGAAAAAGTATCTCTCCATAAAAGAGTGTGCACTCTCAAAATGCCGCTCGAAATTGTCTTTGGCGATGATTGCCGACACGCACTGCCTGCCGAATGAAAGCGAGCCCAGTGCGGCTAGCGTATGGCAAACGCCCGGGCCTGTCAACGACGATATTTGCGAGGCCTGGTCGCGCTTATATGCGCATAAACAGCGTTAATTTTCCGGGGCCTCCATCGGTGCATGATTACTCACGAGGTATCATCAAGTTGTAGAGTTGTGATATTGATTTTCGGTAACTGAAGGATGAGTGCATGCTGCTGTGCACAAGAGTAGCGGAGCAGGAATCGGAGACGAAGTCCGTTAAGCGGGCGGCTGAAAGGATCGGTACAGAACCGCGAGCAGTAGCGAGCGGGATAAGGATTCAACTTGCGTGAACACTCTTTAAGTTAATTAACCTTAGGAGCTTGAGTCTTTATTCCGCTCGCTACTGCTCGCGGTTCTGTAACCTTAAGCCGTCCGCTTCACGGACTAGAAATCCTTCACCTCTTTGTCCCAGCGTGAAGATGTGTGTCAGAAGCCCGACCATGAGGGAGGGCTGCACTCGCAAGCACGCTTGATTCATGAAAACTGGCGGCAAACGGCTGTGTTGATCCGATAGACGAATAGTCGCGAGCGGGGCCCTTGCTTACGCGCGGGCTTCTGACACAGACTCTGAACTTCCGGGGCTATTATTATTTATCATTCGTCCGCTTTGCGGACTAGCGATTCACTTTGTTTGCAGATCCAAGGCATGCCGAAAAGGGAACCACTCTGGAAAGTAAGCGATCAGGCGGCGAGACTGGCTGAGCTTGTAAGCGACGACGGCGATCTGAAAGAAGCGCCGTTGCGTCGTGACGTTCGCTCGCTTGGCCGTCTGCTCGGTGAGGTGCTCAAGGAACAGGTCGGCAACGAACTTTTTCTCGCGGTCGAGGAACTGAGATCGTTGCTGATTGAACGCCGCGAGTTGCACTCGACGCACGAAGGTTCGGAGGAAGGCGATGAACGCCAGTTGATGGATCGAGCGCACCAGATAGTCAACGGTCTGGACATTGCTCAGGCGCACCGGATGACCAAAGCCTTCGCGATCTATTTCGAGTTGACGAACCTCGCGGAAACAAATCATCGCAAGCGCCGGCGCCGCGCAGGTCAAGCCGCACCCGAGCGACAGGCCCAGCCCGGTTCATTCCTCGGAACCCTGAGACGGATGCGAGCCGCGGGAATAACCGAACAGCAGGTTTTGCAATGGTTGCGCCAGGTGGAAGTCAACGTTGTTTTCACCGCCCATCCCACCGAGGTCGCGAGGCGGACCGTGCTCTTCAAGCGGCGGCGCATTGCCGAGGAACTGCAGCTACTCGATGGCCTGCCGCTTACCGAAAGGGAAGCTGAGAAACGCGAGCAGGAAATCACCGCGGAGATTACGGCATTGTGGCAGACTGACGAGGTGCGTCGTCGTCAACCGACTGTTCGCGATGAGATCAAGATGGGCCTCGATTACTATCCCACCGTCTTATTCGAAACTCTTCCTAACGTTTATGAAGAACTGGCCGATGACTTTCGCGAAGCCTACGGCAGTGAACTGTCGGGACACGAGTTACCGCGCCTGCTTCGCTTTGGTTCGTGGATCGGCGGAGATCGCGACGGCAATCCCTACGTCACACCGGAATGTACGCGGGATGCGCTGCAGATTGCGCGACAGACGGTGCTCGATTACTACATTAAGGGGATCGACGATTTGATTTGGCGGCTGAGTGCTTCGACTCTTCAGGTGGAAATCTCAAAGGAGCTACAGCTCTCACTGGAAGCTTACGACAAACAGATTTATCCGGGCTCTAACCTGAAAAGACATTCGCCCCATGAAGTGTATCGCCGATATCTCGACTATGTTCTGGCGCGTTTGGTGAATGCCAGGTCAGAGCCGGCGGAAAGTAATGCTTACACCGACGCCGATGATTTTGCCCGGGACTTACATCTGGTGCGCGAAAGCCTCGCGGCCAGCGGCGGCGAGCGTTTGGCGCGTTCGCTGCTTGACCCTTTGCTGCGACAAGTTGAGACGTTTGGCTTCCATTTGCATACGCTTGATGTCCGGCAACACGCGCGCGTACACACTCATGCTCTTGAGGAGATTTCTCGAATTGCCACGCCGCGCGAAGTGCGAGCTGACGATCGAGCTCTCGGCATTCTGGAGCCGCCGTCGAATGAGACCGCGAACTTGCTCGACTCGCTTCGGATGATAAGCGAGTTGAAGCGAACCTATCCGCCGCAGGCGATTCGGAGTTACGTAATTAGCGGGAGTCGCTCCGCCGCCGACGTTCTGTCGGTCATTGGGCTCGCCGAGTTAAGCGGCGTGCGGGTGGCGGCGTCCGACGACGGGGCCGATCCGGGTCTAATGCCGGTGCCGCTGTTCGAATCCATCGAGGACCTGCGCAACTCGCCCGCAATCTGTCGCGCGCTGTGGACCAGCACGGATTATGCCTCGTTGCTTGAGTCCTGGGGCAGGCAACAGGAAGTGATGCTGGGCTATTCGGATTCAAACAAGGACGGCGGGATGCTGACCAGCACCTGGGAGATTTTCAAGGCCCATCGCGGCTTGCAGTTGGTTGCTCAGGAATGCGGTGTAAAGCTCACTCTCTTTCACGGACGCGGCGGCACCGTCGGACGCGGCGGAGGCCCGACGCACCACGCGATCGTTTCACAACCAGCCGGCGGATTCAGCGGCAAACTCAAGATCACCGAACAAGGCGAGGTCATGAACTGGAAATATTCTGATGCTGTGCTGGCTGAGCGCAGTCTCGAACTCATGGTGGCCGCCAGTCTGGAAGTTCTTTGGCGATCGAGCCAGCCGGCTTCAGATGCGGATGACAAGTGGGCAAAGACGATGGAAGCTCTCTCTCAGGATGCTTTTGCATTTTATCGAGAGATGATCGCCGACAATCCGGACGTGCTGCCATACTTTGAAGAAGCCACGCCTGTCAGAGAGTTAGAGTACGTCAGAATTGGTTCGCGTCCGGCGCGGCGCGATCAGGGGCGCGGACTGAGTGACCTGCGAGCGATTCCCTGGGGCTTCGGTTGGATGCAAAGCCGCCACGTCTTGCCGGCGTGGTTCGGAGTCGGCTTTGCGCTGGATCGGTTCGCACGCGGTGGAACGGACCAGGAGCGTTTACTTCAACAGATGCTGGATCAGTTTCCGCTCTTTGACGATCTGATTCATAACGTTGAGATGGGACTGGCAAAAGCTGATCTGTCGATCGCCCGTTTGTATGCCGGTCTCGTGGCGGATGAATCATTGCGCGAACGCGTGTTCGGGATGGTGGTGGAGGAGTTCGAAAGAACCAAACGTGTGGTGTTGCGCCTGACCGGGCAGTCCAGGCTGCTCGAGAAGAATCCAGTGTTGGCGCGATCGATCCGTTTGCGTAATCCTTATGTCGATCCGCTGAGTCTTATTCAGGTGGCCTTGCTCCGTCGCAAGCGAGACGGCGAAGATAACGTAAATCTAAATTATGCGCTGGCCGCAACTATCAACGGTATCGCAGCTGGTTTACGAAACACGGGCTGAACGGCGGTACAGAACCGCGAGCAGTAGCGAGCGGACCAGATGGTCGCTAGTTGGGGCCCGGTCGCTGCTGAGGCTGTGTCAAAACTCAGGATGTGCGATCTCAAAGAGGATCTTAACGCAGAGGACGCAGAGGTTTTCGCAAAGGCGCGCAGAGAAGTGCCTTACTTTGCGTACCTCTGCGAAAACCTCTGCGGCCTCTGCGTTTATGAATTGGTTACCTTAGACGCACGTCCGAAAGTTTTGACACAGACTCAGTAGCGAGCGGACCCGACCCAAGATGCTAATTTTCGAACGCGAGTTGATTCTAACCGAACTATTTCAGCGAAATGGCCCAGCGTGATTCATTATCCCGCTCGCTACCGCTCGCGGTTCTGTAACTTTACTAATTTAGGGAATGGCTAATCACTTGTGAGTTGAGAACGTTTCAAATGACTCTATTACCTAACCAGATATCTCGCATGAATCGTCGCTCATTCCTGCGTCGAGCATCCTGGGGTGCATTCGTCAGTCTGGGGACTGCGAGCCTCGGCCGTCACGTCTCAAGCGCTGCGGAGAGAAGGCTCTCGAAGATCGGCTTGCAACTCTACACCGTGAGAGGAGAGTTGGAAAAAGATTTCGCCGGCACTCTCGAGAAGGTTGCTGCTTTGGGCTTTCGTGAAGTCGAGTTCGCGGGTTATTTCAAACACTCACCGCAGGAGGTCAAGACCATTCTCGCTCGCTATCAACTCTCGTCGCCTTCCGCGCACATTTCGACCGCTGCGCTGCGCGGCACTTTGCAGGAGGAGATAGAAGCGGCCCATGCAATCGGACATCAGTATCTTGTCTGTGCTTATTTGCCGCCGGAAGAACGCAGGTCACTCGATGATTACAAGAAGCTGGTCGAGCTCTTCAATCGCGCTGGTGAACGATTAAAGAAAGTTGGGATTCAATTCGGCTATCACAATCATGATTTCGAGTTCACGACAATAACGGGTGGGGAGGGCAGACTGCCTTACGACGTGATATTGGCTGGAACAGATCCGCGGCTGGTGAAGATGGAACTGGATCTGTACTGGATTACTAAAGCCGGACAGGATCCTCTGAAGTACTTCTCCGCGTACCCGGGGCGCTTTCCGCTGCTTCACCTCAAAGACATGGACGCCACGGCCAAACATTTCTTCACCGAAGTGGGCCAGGGCACGATTGATTTCAAAAAGATCCTTGCGGCGGCCCAGGTGGAGGGTGTAAAGCACTACTTCGTCGAGCAGGACGAAACGCCGGCCTCGCCATTTTCCAGCATCAAGCTGAGCATCGACTACTTGAAACGTCTTGAATATTGATTATGAAAAACAACAGCCTACGGATTCTGAAAGCGGTGCTTATCATTACCTTGTCGATTATCTCAACGACTACTCAATCCGCTCCGCAGCAGAAGCCTTTGGGTCTGTTCGAGGGGCAGGGCGACGTGGGCAAGGTTAATCAACCAGGATCAGCTGTCTATGATGACGATAAAGACGAATACACTGTCGCCGGCTCTGGATCCAATATGTGGGGAGACCACGACGAGTTCCATTTCGTGTGGAAACGCATGAAGGGGGATTTCATCCTCACGGCCAGGGCCGCATTCATCGGTAAGGGCATAGAAGCACATCGAAAGATCGGCTGGATCGTTCGTCCTGGTCTTAATGCAGACTCTCCCCAGGTCAGCGCAGTCGTGCACGGTGACGGTCTTACCTCACTTCAGTTCAGACGAACGAAGGGAACTGTCACGGAGGAAATTAGATCCAAAGTTACTGCTCCGGATGTGGTCCAGCTTGAGAGGAAAGGCAGTACATATGTGATGGCGGTCGCGCGATTTGGCGAGCCGTTTGTCACCGAGCAGGTTTCTGATGTCTCGCTGGGCGACGACGTGTACGTTGGGCTATTCGTCTGCTCGCATAATAACAACGTGGTCGAGAAGGCCACCTTCCGTGACATAAGAATCACGGTGCCTGCGAAAGATGACTTTGTCCCGTACAAAGATTATATCGGGAGTAACCTTGAGATTCTGGATGTTGTGAGCGGGCACAGAAAAATAATTTATCGCGTGCCCGACTCGTTGCAGGCGCCCAATTGGACCAGCGACGGCAAAGCATTAATCTACAACCGCAATGGCCGCTTATATCGTTTTGACCTGGCCCGGAACTCTCCGGTTGCAATCGATACCGGGTTTGCCGTCAATAACAACAACGATCACGTTTTGTCTTTCAACGGCAAAATGGTAGGCATCAGCAATCACAGCCAGGAGAACGGCAACAAGTCTATCGTCTACGTCCTTCCTGTCGAAGGTGGGACGCCCCGGAGAATCACGGCGAGAGGTCCGTCTTACCTGCACGGATGGTCACCGGACGGTAAGTTCCTGATCTATACCGGGGAAAGAAATGGGGAGTTCGACATCTATAAAATGTCTGTCACTGGCGGCGATGAGACGCGGCTCACCACGGCGAAGGGATTGGACGACGGCTCTGAGTATAGCCCTGACGGGAAGTACATCTACTTTAACTCGGTGCGGAGCGGCGCGATGCAAATCTGGCGCATGAAACCGGACGGAAGCGCGCCGGGACAAATCACAAATGATGACTACAACAATTGGTTTCCGCACGTCTCTCCCAATGGTCAATGGATTTGCTTCTTGTCGTTCTCGAAAGATGTAACGCCCGGGGATCACCCCTTTTATAAGCGAGTTTACCTGCGGCTCATGCCGATCGCGGGCGGCCAGGCCAGGGTTGTCGCTTATGTGTACGGCGGGCAGGGAACAATTAACGTACCTTCCTGGTCGCCTGACAGCAAGAAGGTGGCTTTCGTAAGTAATACAAATTAGTTGTGGGGACGTAGGTGTCCGATATGCTTCAGCTTGTCGTTTCGTGCGACGAAGACATTTGCGAGAGTCGGCGACAAACTAACGCAACTTCTGATTCGTACCGCGAAGCGGTTCCGCCCTTCAGCCCAGGGTTGCCGTCGCGGCTACCCTGGGGAAACAAGAACTCGCTCCTGCTACCGCAACGCGGTTGCGCCGGTTGAGGGAATTTCTTGAAGCAATGACGCAACCGCGTTGCGGTTGGCAATATTTTCTAACGCGTCCCAGGGTAGCCGCGACGGCAACCCTGGGCTGGAGGTCTCAACCGCTTCGCGGTATAAGTCTCGCATCGTGAGAATCTTAATGGTAGTTCACCCACCGATCCGACTTGATAAAATATCCTCAAGCATATCGGACAGGTAAAACTATGTAGGAGGCTTTTGAACTGATGCCATCCAGGAAGCTCGGCGTGGGATTCATCGGCAGCGGATTCATAACGCGCTTTCACATTCAATCGTGGGTGGGCGTGCGCGATGCTGATGTGCTGGGTGTGTACAGCCCAAATCACGAACACGCCGAAGCGACAGCCAATTTCGCCCGCGAGCTTCGCGTGGGTAACGCCCGGGCATTCAACTCGATCGAAGAGATGATTGCCGCGCCGGAAATAGACTGCCTTTGGCTTTGCGCGCCAAACCATTTGCGCTTGCAGCATATGCAGGCCATCTGCGATGCGGTGCAATCCGGACAGGGCAAACTAATCGGCGTTACTTGCGAGAAGCCGCTGGCTCGCAACGTAGCCGAGGCGCGCCGGATGGTTGAGATGGTAGAACTGTCCGGCTTATTACACGGTTATCTCGAAGACCAAATGTTTGCGCCGAGTGTCACGCGCGGAAAGCAGATCATCTGGCAAAGGGCCGCCGCGCTAACGGGACGCCCGTACCTTGCGCGCGCGGCCGAAGAACACAGCGGCCCGCATTCACCCTGGTTCTGGCGAGGAGAGTTGCAGGGCGGCGGCGTACTCAATGACATGATGTGCCACAGTATCGAGGTCGCGCGATTCATGTTAACGCGGCCGGGCGCCCCGCGTGCAAGCATCCGTCCGGTGAAAGTGTCGGCCCAAATTGCCAGTTTGAAATGGTCCCAACCTGAGTACGCCAAAGCTCTACAGGAACGCATGGGCGCGAGAGTTGATTACCAAAACAAACCGTCGGAGGACTTTGCCAGGGCCACGATCAATTATCTGGACGAAGAACGAAACCCGCTGATAGTCGAAGCGACGACGTCCTGGAGTTACGTGGGCGCTGGTTTGAGACTGAGTCTGGAAGTGCTGGGGCCCGAGTATTCACTTTCCATGAACTCTTTGGACAGCGGCCTGAAGCTGTTTATGAGCCGGCAGGTTCAAGGCGAGGCAGGTGAGGACATGGTCGAGAAACAGAATGCCGAGCAGGGCTTGATGCCTGTCCTCGGCAATGAAGCTGCTGAGTACGGTTATGAATCACAGAACCGTTATTTTGTTCAGTGCTTCCTCGATGGAAAGCAGCCGGAAGAAAATTTTTACGATGGACTTGAAGTAACTGAGTTGCTGATGACGGCTTATATGAGTGCCGAGCAGGAGCGAACAATCGAGTTCCGACCCGAAGGTCTCGATGCTTATGTGCCGCTCGTAGCTCAAGGCTTGTGGAAGGGCCGATGACAGTTGGTATCGGTCGGCGCGTGTGCACAAACTGTGTCAGAAGCCCGCGCGTGAGCAAGGGCGACGTTCGCGTCGGTGGAGTATCGGTATTCGACAAAACGTCGATGCCGACTTCTTCATCACGCGTGCTTGCGAGTGTGGCCCTCCCTTACGGTCGGGCTTCTGACACAGACTCGTTTTTTGGGTAAAACCCTTTCGACAAAAGTGAGGATCCGATTGAGCAAAGACCAAAGTAGCTTCACCGGGCATGACCTGCTGCTATTGATCATCGCGTTCCTTGGGATTTTTGTTTATGGATTGCTCGCCGCGCTGCCGGGTTCAGTCCTGCCCACGCTCGAGCGCAACCAATATTTGCCGAATGATAGCGCGGTCGCCACCTTTCTTTTGATTAATGCGGTGGGCGCTGTCCTGGCCTACGCTGTCAGCGGTCCGATCATCGACCGCATTGGAAAGAAGTTTGCGCTTTTGTTTGGCGCCGCCATGGTTGTCGCCTCGATGGCCGGTTTCTTCCTGACGGTAACCAGGCTGCATGCCTCGTCGGCCCTGGTGTTTATTTTTGCCTGCTCCCTGGCGCTTGGTTTGGGCGCAAACGCAATCGTCGCCGCGGGCCATGCCCTGGTCGCTGATGTGGCATCCAGTTGGCGCAATGCAGCGCTCAATTTGCTGGACATATGCTTTGGTCTCGGTCTCGCCGCTCTGCCTATGGTTGTCCAGCGACTGCAACAAGCCGGCGGACTAGGTTTAATTTTTTCGTCGCTCGGTGGAGCGGCCGTGATTCTGCTCGTGCTGATTCTGGCGTCGCGCTTTCCCAAGCCGACCCATCCGGAGTCGTCCCCAATAGCAGAAGCGCCGGCCCTTTTTCGCAATCCTTCGTTTTTGCTTCTGGCGATCTCTCTCTTTATGTACGTCGGCACGGAGGTGTCAGTCGGGAAGTGGGTGGTGACTTTTATGGAACGCGACCCGCAGATACTTGGAAGCCAGGGATTGAGTTCCGCCGGGCTACAGATGCTCGCGCATTCTTCACCAGATTCGCTGAGCCGGTTCTTTGAAGCTGATCCGCTTGGATACGCAGTGGCAAGTTATGCGTTAAGTACACTCACGCTGTTTGCGATCGCGCTTCTTGGCGGTCGCCTCGTATCGAGTTTCCTGCTCGGAATTTTCAAAATGAATAGCTTTCTTCTGATCACTGCCGGCTCCGCGTTAACGACTGTCTCTCTGATCATTGCTTTCACTGCGAGCACGGCAGGGACGGTTCGTCTGGGGTTGATTGCAGCGGGTTTTGGGATGGGCCCGATTTTCCCCACGTCGGTTGGTCTGGCATCGTTGATGATGCCGAGGATTGCCGGAACCGCGATGAGTTTGGTTATGGGTATTGGGTTCGCGGGACTGCTTTTGATTCCGCCGGCCGTCGGCTATGTGTCGAGCGCCGCAGGTGGCGCGGCAGGCAATGTGCGCACCGGATTGATGACAGTGATCGCGGCCTCTGTGATAATGCTGGTCCTGCATGTTCTACTCGCCTTCCGTCAGCGGCGCCGCTCATTGCAAAGCGCTCCAGCGACAAAAGGAGCGTGAGGTGACGGCCCCGCCGGACCAGTCATTTGTTTTCTTCATAGAGGTATAAAAACTATTCGATTGACCCTGACCGCATCCTAAAGGTATAAAAGACTCACGCTTAAATTGCTTATGAATTCCAAGCTCGCTAATGAATCGGTAGTTCGAATTGCGACTTCGCTGGGCGTCGCAAACGCTTGCTGCTGTATGTGTACGTGTTGTCCGTTCAGCGAGCGGTGCGAGTGTATGCCTTAGCAGTCGAAGCTATTTTGGTAACGCCGCAGCCGCTCAACTTGAGCGGCTTTTTTGTTTTTGAGCGCCTGTTTACCTGGCCGGAACGATTGAGAGAATTCGAATGAACGAAATAAATGGCGAGCCTGGGGAGACCGAGTTGGACCCTTTGCCGCCGCAGGTCCGCGACGAGTTGGCCAACTACGAAGAGCAAATCGGGAAATACCGCGCCGGCGAAGTAGACGAGACAAAGATGCAGAAGCTGCGGTTGCACTTTGGCACCTATGCCCAAAGGCAAGAGGGCGTGCAAATGCAGCGCATCAAGATTCCCGGCGGCGTTCTCACTGCGGATCAATTGGCGCGGCTCGCGGACGCGGCTGACAGATTTGGCAGCGGGTTCATTCATTTCACTACCCGAGAAGACGCGCAAATCTATTACGTGAAACTGGAAGAAGCGCCCGAGCTCCTCCGCTTTCTGGCCGCAGCCGGCATTACTTCTCGCGAAGCCTGCGGCAACACCGTGCGCAATATAACGGCCTGCTATCGCGCAGGTACGTCGGCCACGGAGAGCTTCAATGTTCAACCGTACGCCGACGCGCTGTTTCGCTACCTGGTCCGCAACAAGTACAACCAGAACCTGGGCAGAAAGTTCAAGATCACTTTCGAAGGCTGCGCCGAAGACCACTCCGGGTTGCGAATTCACGACATAGGATTATGGGCAGTCACCCGGATCGAAGATGGCGAGCCGCGCCGCGGGTTCCGAGTTTACCTGGGCGGCGGGTTGGGTGCCGGGCCGCAGCTGGCGCATCTCTATACGGACTTTCTTCCGGTAGAAGATTTGTTCAATCTCACGGCCGCTGCCTTGCGACTCTTCGACAGGTACGGCGAGCGCAAGGCACGAATGAAAGCGCGGATGAAGTTCCTGATCCAGACTCTGGGATGGGAGCCGTTCCGCAAAGCGCTCGACGAAGAACGAGAACGCGTCGGCCCCATCCCGCAGGATGAGTACTTAGAAGAGAGCGACGACGCGGCCGGGAGCGCGGGCATTGCGGGGTCCCCGACCGGGCAGCCCGGCTGGGGTGCCGTCCCTGCCCGCATTGAGCGCGAAGCGCGAAAAGCTTTGCAGGTGCTAGATCCTCGAACGAGTGACCCTAACTTTCAATCCTGGGCCCGCGACTCCGTAATCGAACACCAGCTTCCCGGCTTTCGCGGTGTTCATGTCCGCATCAAGCTCGGCGATCTGACTGCCGATCGTGCTCGCAGTCTGGCCGACATCGTTCGCCGATTCGCATCCAATCAACTGCGAATCTCGATCGAACAGAACATCTATCTCCCCTGGGTGCGTGAAGAAAGTCTCTGGGACCTTTACAGCGCTCTTGCTGAGATCTCACTCGCCGAACGCGGTGCCGGCACGATTAAGGATGTGACCACTTGTCCGGGCTCCGACACTTGCCGCCTCGGTATTGCGTCGGCGAAGGGTTTGGGCAGCGCCATCAGCGGGGCTTTCACTAATGGCAATAATGGCTTGGCGAAATACTCCGAGTTGGCGCGGCCTTTGCGCGTGAAGATCTCCGGCTGCCCCAACGGATGCGCGCATCACTCAGTCGCCGACATCGGATTCTATGCGGCAGCGCTTTCAAAGAACGAGCGGAGCGTGCCCGCGCACTTTGTGACTGTGGGTGGTCATGTCCGCGGAGATGACGCCCAGTTCGGCGTGCTGATCGGCAAGTTTCCTGCAAAGAACTGCGTCAAGGTAACCGAGAAGCTGCTGGGACTTTACGCAGAAACGAAATTGCCGGCAGAGGATTTCGATTCGTTCGCGGCGCGCACGGGAACTGAACGGCTTAAACAGATCCTCGAGCCGCTGCGGCAAGTTCCTTCCTTCGAAGAGGACCCTTCGTTCTATGAAGACTTCGGACACGAGCATGAGCGCTTCGCTGTGCAAAAAGGCATCAAGGGTGAGTGTGCCGGTTCGACAGTTGCCGAGACGATACCAACGATTGAGGCAGCGAACGAGTGGTTGGCCCAAGCGGAAGCTTTGATCTATCACAAGGAATACGAGCATGCGGTCATCGCGGCGTATGAAGCAGCGGCCGCTGCCGCGCGCGTTCCGCTCTACGAGCGGCTGGTTGATCCGTTCACGGCCGATGAGGCGCTTTGGGAATTCGAGAACCTGTTTGTCTTATCGGGCCAGACTCAAGGGGCGTGGGAAGACATTTCATCAAAGTTTGCAACCTTGAAGACGGATGTACGACAGACTTCAGTTTGTCCCACACCTGAAGAAGCGGCTCGGGCAATTCTTGCCGAAGCGCGAGACTTCGTTACTTACTGCGCGCAAGGAACGTTTGCCGAGGCAGGAGCGGCCGCATGAGAGAAGTAAATCGCGGAGTGCTCGTCATAGGACACGGCAGCCGCCGCCAGGAAGCCAACGAAGACGTGCGCGAAGCCGCTCGGCGCATTGGCGAGCGCGGCAGGTTTGATCTGATTGAAGCTGCCTTTCTGGAGATCGAACATCCGAACATCCGCGCCGGGTTCGCCAGATTGGTCGAGCGCGGAGCAAACGAAATTACCGTCCATCCTTATTTTCTCTCACCGGGCAGACACACGCGCGGTGACATTCCGGTCGAAGTCCGTGAAGCCGCGAGCCATCACTCCGGCGTCAGCTATCGAATCACCGAACCGCTTTCGGCCCACTCGCTGGTGATTGAGGCTTCCGTGCAGCGCATATTCGAGTCGATCGAGAGTGAATCAAATGAAGAAAGGGTCGCGCACTATAGAGCAAAAGGCGGCACCGTCTATCTCGTCGGCGCTGGACCGGGTGATCCGGGGCTTCTGACAGTTAAAGCGCGCGACCTGCTGGAATCTTGTGACGTGGTCATCTATGACTATCTCGTCAATCCGGAAATGCTCTTGAACGTTCGGACCGGCGCCGAGCACATTTACGTCGGCAAGGTCGGCGGCGGGCGACAGACACCGCAAGACGAGATCAATCGCTTACTCGTCATTCATGCTCAAAGAGGACAGCGCGTCGTGCGGCTCAAGGGCGGCGATCCTTTTCTATTCGGCCGTGGTGCGGAAGAGGCAGAGGCGCTACGCGAAGCGGGCGTGATGTTCGAGGTCGTGCCCGGGATCAGCTCAGCCCTGGCGGTCCCAGCTTACGCAGGCATCCCCTTAACCAAGCGCGGATTGTCGTCTTCGGTGGCCGTAGTTACCGGCGCGCGCGGTGGCGACGGTGCGCCCGAGAACAGTGCTCTGGCGAATCTCGCGTCGGTGGACACCCTCGTCGTTTTAATGGGCGCTACGCATCTACGTCAGATTGCCAAAGACCTGACGGCCGCCGGGCGTTCGGCGCAAACACCTGCGGCGGTCATTCGCTGGGGAACTTACGAGGGTCAACAAACAGTGACCGGGACACTCGAAACGATTGCTGTTGACGCTGAACGCGTAGGAATGAAAGCGCCGGCGGTCATCATCGTGGGCGAAGTAGTCCCGCTGCGCGAACGCCTCAACTGGTTTGAGCAAAGTCTTGAGGGGATAAAAGACGAAGAGTTGGAATCGGTGTTCGCGATGTCTTGATGGTCAGCTGGAAAGAGGGCACAAACCACGGAGCATCCGCAGATTACGCAGACAAAAGAAAGACAGGACGCAGGAGCATGAGACCAGGCTCTGCTCTTTCTTTGTTCTACTCTTGCCTGCTGCTCCTGGCTTCGAGTTCTGTAATCTGTGAAATCTGCGTAATCTGCGGATATCTTCGGTTTCGTTCAGAGTTCAACCTTTAGGTTGCTGATTTTCAAGACGCAAGCTAAAGCTTGAACTCTGAACGAAACCACGCTTGCTGAAGGGAATTGATATGTCAGTTAGTGCTCTGTCACTTGGACAAGAAACGACGGACGAAGAGCTGAAGGCGATCTCGGATGAGTTCGAGACGGCCCCGCCGGAGGTGATCCTTCGCTGGGCGGGCGAGGAGTTTGGTCCGGACATCGCCTTCGCGACGGGGTTTGGAGTTGAAGGCTGTGTGATCACCGCGATGCTCTCAGGAATTCATCCGGGCGCGCGTATTTTCTATCTCGACACAGACGTGCTTTTCCCTGAGACCTACGCCTTGCGCGATCGTTTAGAAGCGCGTTTCGGCGTTCGCTTTGAACGCCGGGCCACGCGCGTCTCGCTTACCGATCAAGTTCGCGAATACGGCGAACGGTTGTGGGAGCGTGAGCCCAACCTCTGTTGCCAGCTGCGCAAAGTTGAGCCTCTCAAACAAATGCTCCGTGGATTGCGGGCCTGGGGAACAGCCGTTCGGCGCGATCAGTCGCCCACGCGTGCGAACATCGGTCTGGTCGAGCGCGATAAACAGTTTGGTCTGATCAAGATCAACCCGCTCGCTGCCTGGTCGGCCCGCGACGTCTGGGATTACATAGCCAGGTACGACGTGCCGTATAACCCGCTTCACGACCACGGCTATCCGTCTATCGGCTGCGCGCCCTGCACTACGCCAGTGAAAATCGGTGAAGACCCGCGCGCGGGACGCTGGCGGGGAACGGTTAAGACTGAATGCGGAATACATGAGAAGACGTGAAGAATGTACAAGAGGTCACAGGGTGTGTCAGAAGCCCGACCGTGAGGGAGGGCCAGACTAGCGAGTACTCTTGATTCATGAAAATTAGCGGCACACGGTTGCGTTGATCCTGATCGGTGACTGCTGCGAGTGTTGCCCGTGCTTACGCGCGGGCTTCTGACACACCAATGAAGGAATGAAGGAAACAGAATGAAACTTATCAAACCACATGGGGGCAAGCTCGTTAATCGCGAAGTTACCGGGCCCGAACGTGACCGGCTGATTCAGGCGGCGGCCGATATGCCGGCTTTGCGGCTTAACGCGCGAGACATTTCCGAACTGGAGATGATCGCAATTGGGGCCTACTCACCAATCGAGGGATTTTTAGATCGATCCGATTACAACTCGGTGTGCACGCGGATGCGGCTGGCAAACAATGACGCCTGGCCCATCCCGGTGACGCTCTCAATCACGAACGAGCAGGCGAGTACGTTTCGCCAGTTCGAGGACGTAGCGCTGTACCAGGACGATCATCTGCTGGCCATCCTGCATCTCGCGGAAAAGTATCATTACGATAAAGAACGAGAGGCGGAGCTTGTCTATCGCACTACTGACGCCGCTCACCCCGGAGTGCGCACCCTCTACAATCAAGGCGAATGGTTGCTGGGAGGAAAGATTAGTCTCGTCAATCGTCCGCTTAATCCTGCGTTCCCCGCGTATCGTCGAGATCCAGCAGAGACGCGGGCGCTCTTTCAGGAACGCGGTTGGCGGCGCGTGGTTGCTTTTCAGACTCGCAATCCAGTTCATCGCGCGCATGAGTACATCCAGAAGTGCGCGCTGGAGATTGCCGATGGATTGCTGCTGCACCCGCTGGTTGGCGAAACCAAATCGGACGACGTGCCCGCGGACGTGCGGCTGGAATCTTACGAGGCGATACTCGCCGGCTATTATCCCGCCGCGCGCACGATCCTTTCGATCCTGCCGGCAGCGATGCGTTACGCTGGACCACGCGAAGCGGTCTTTCACGCGCTGGTTCGTAAGAATTATGGCTGCTCGCATTTCATTGTCGGCCGCGACCATGCGGGAGTAGGTAACTACTACGGTACCTATGACGCGCACCACATCTTCGACGAATTTGAGCCGGAAGAGCTCGGCATAACCCCGCTGTTCTTCGATCACACGTTCTATTGCCGATCGTGCGGCGGGATGGCTTCGAGCAAGACTTGCCCGCATGAGACGGCGGAACATGTCACGCTTTCAGGTACGAAGGTGCGTGAGATGCTCAGCGTCGGCGAGGTGCCGCCGGTTGAATTCACCAGACCTGAGGTGGCGCGAGTGCTAATCGAGGCACTGCGAGCGCTTGAGACCGAACAACTGATTGGAGCGGAAGCTTAAGAATGATAAGTGAGGGAGCATTGATAAGAAGTCGAAAAGGGTTCACGTTATGGTTCACCGGATTATCCGGGGCAGGGAAGACAACACTCGCGGGAGTGCTCGATCGAGAGATGCGCGCTCGCGGCCTGGCCGTCGAGGTCCTTGATGGAGATGAGATACGGACGAACCTTTCAAAAGGCCTGGGTTTCTCCAAGGAGGATCGCGATACAAACATTCGACGCATCGGCTATGTCTGTCGTCTGCTTTCGCGAAACGGCGTCGCGGCGATATCGGCTGCTATCTCACCTTATCGCGAAGTGCGTGATGAAGTCAGACAGCTAATCGAAGCAGACGGCGCCGAATTTATTGAAGTCTTCGTGAAGTGTCCGATCGAAGTGCTCACACAACGGGACGTGAAGGGTCTCTACAAAAAGGCCCTGGCCGGGGAACTGAAGGGTTTCACCGGCGTCTCTGATCCCTACGAGGAGCCGCTGGCTGCGGAAGTTGTGATCGAATCGAATCGAGAGACCGTTGAATTTAGCGTGAGTAAGATCCTGCGGGAACTTGAAGTGCGTAAGCTGGTGCCGGAGATACAGGTGGACGCGCAGTCAACTGCAGTCAAGCCCACTCTGAATGCAGGAGGTTTGGACCTGCTGACAGATATCCCCGCATTAGCTTGAGCCAGCTTTGTATAAAACAGTGACCGCAAGGACGTCAGCGCGAACTGTAGCACGGCACAGAACCGCGAGCGGTAGCGAGCGGGATCAAGACGCTACTTTTCCAGCACGGATTATTTATTGCCGAACCCATTCAGAGGAATAGCCCAGCGTGACTCCTTATCCCATTCGCTAGAGGAGTCGTGTCAGAAGCCCGCGCGTAAGCAAGGGCAACGCTCGAGAAGGAGCCTATTGGCATAACATAAGACTTCGCCACGAGTTTTCTTGAATCGAGAGTGCACGCGAGTGTGGCCCTCCCTCACGGTCGGGCTCCTAACACGGAACACTGCTATAAAAGAAACAATGGGTCCTATTTAAAGTTTTTAAGACGGCGGAAATGACAGAAAGAGGGCTTGAATCTGAGGGCGCCGTGGCATAGACTGCTTTTGCTATTTTGACAACTGAAAGCGTGGCGATTTAAAGCGAATTGCTCCACGTAAAAAACTGCTAAAGGGCTGGATTAGACTCCAAGAATATTGAAGAGCCTTCCGCGCATATTTAGCGTGGGAGGCTTTTTTTCTTTGGCGGCGAGTAGTGAAACGTTTTCTATTTTGTGGGTTGGTATCAGTCGGGTCGCGATGCGGGGCACTAGCCCGACCGTCAGGGAGGGCTTCATCGAGGCGCCTCGGAGCCCTCCCTGACGGTCGGGCTAATGCCCCGCAGATTAGCAACACTGGTCCAAGAGGTTTAAAGATGAGCGAAGTTCTAGAACCAACTATTGAAGACGACTGTACGATCACGGGGAGCGCGCCCTTTCAGCTTGCAGGTGGCTGCGAGTTGCGATCGGTGTCTCTGCGCTATGCGCTTTACGGCAGACTAAACAGAGAGCGCGATAACGCCATCCTCGTTTGTCATGCCATGTCAGGGTCGGCGCGTATAGCTGATTGGTGGCCGAAGATGTTTGGACGCCAAGGGGTGTTTGATCCTGAGCGTTACTGCGTGATTGGCATAAATGTTCTTGGGTCATGTTACGGCTCGACGGGGCCGCGTTCATCCGACCGGCAAACGGGCAAACCCTACGGCAGTCAGTTTCCTTTGGTCAGCATCGGCGACATGGTTCGGGCCCAGGCCGAACTGCTGGATGCTCTCGGCGTGCGACGGCTTCACACGGTGATTGGTGGGTCTATTGGCGGTATGCAGGCGCTGCAGTGGGCCGTGGATTTTCCCGAGCGAGTCGAACGATGTATCGCCATTGGCGCGGCGTCGCTGTCACCCATGGGGCTGGCGCTAAATCATCTGCAGCGCCAGGCTATCCGCAACGATCCGGCGTGGGGTAACGGCGACTACGGTGACGAGCAACCACTGAAAGGTTTGGCACTGGCTCGGGCTATCGCAGTTTGCACTTACAAATCGCCGGAGCTTTTCACTGCGCGCTTTGGACGAAACCCGAACCGCAATGGCGAAGAACCCGGCCGTTCATTGAACGGGCGTTATGACGTGGCAGGCTATCTTGACCACCAGGGCTCAAGTTTCACTGATCGCTTTGACGCCAACTCCTATCTCGTGTTGTCAAAAGCCATGGACACTTTCGACCTGACCCGGGGTTATCAGTCGGAAGCCGGGGCATTGGGCCGAATATCAGCGCGTGTCCTACTGGTTGGTATCTCATCAGACTGGCTCTTTCCCGCGACCGACATACTTAATCTGAGTGAGCGAATGCAATGGGCCGGAGTTGATGCAAGCTATGCGGAACTCTCGTCGTCGCATGGCCATGACGCCTTCCTGACCGAGACCGATCAGCTGACATCGCTTATCAGTCCACATTTATTTGAGGATGCGGCCGAGCTGGCGGCCGAAGTCGCAGTTTGCTGAGTGCGATACGGAACGGTCGCGTAGCGACCGGGTGGGTTCAACGAGATTTACGACATGAGGTAAGTACCATCCGCGTGAGCAGGTGGGTCAAGCACTCTCGTCGGACTTGAGTCCTTGATCCACCCGCTGACGCGGGTGGTACTGACTTCATGAGTTCAGGAGAAAGCGAAATGAGTTCTTACTTGCTTGACCTACCACTAACGCAAACTGTGGCGCTGCCGCAAACTCTGTTGCGCGATCAGGTGGCGATCGTCACGGGCGGATCCCGCGGCATTGGGCGCGCCACCGCGCTCCGACTGGCTGAGGCGGGAGCCCACGTCATCGTCAACTATGCGCAGCGAAAATCAGAAGCCGAAGACGTCGCACATGCTTGCCGTGAACTCGGCGTTAGAACGCTAGCGGTGCGTGCCGATGTCAGCGATCTTCATGAAGCTACTGCTCTCACCGAAACTGCGTTCGATCATTTCGGCCGGCTTGATCTGCTGGTGGCCAACGCAGGCATCTGGGAAGGCGCGCCCCTGGAAGAGATGTCCGAAGAATTGTGGGATCGAGTTATCGAAACCAACCTGAAGGGGACGTGGACTGTCTGTCGCGCGGCTGTACCCTTCATGAAGAGAGCCGGCGGCGGCTCGATCGTCGTAGTTAGTTCGACGGCCGGACAGCGCGGTGAGGCGAGCTACTCGAACTATGCGGCTTCAAAAGGCGGCCAGATCAGTTTCGCCAAATCTCTCGCGGTCGAACTGGCGCCGGAAATAAGGATCAATTGCGTCGCGCCCGGCTGGGTTGATACTGATCTGAACGAAGGTGTGTTCGGCGAAGACGGGTTTAAGGAGAAGCTGACCGAGGGTATTCCTTTGCGGCGGATTGCGACCGCCGATGACGTGGCGCTATCGATTGTCTTTCTCGCTTCGGAATGGGCGCGGCACATCACGGGCGAAGTCGTTAACGTGAACGGCGGGGCAGTAATGTGTGGTTAACAAAGCAGCTTAAAAATTCTAATTAAAGCTACGGCTAAACCAGTCTGGGTAGGTCAAATTCTGATTGGGGTCAGGCTACTTGTTACTGGGAACGCGGGCACCCTCACCCGCTGAACCTGGCCCAAACCTTCAAACAAAACGCCTTCGCGCTCAATGCGGGCGAGGGCGCCCGCGTTCCCAGCAACAAGGGGTCTCTTTAGTGTGATTTCGTGGATCGTTTTCTCCGGCAACCCAGGAAGCCGATCCACGAAATCACACGAAACGAGCCTCCTACGTTTTATTCCTCAGCGATAGCTCGCTCGAACCTCGCGCTAGTACAGTTTTGTCGTCGCGACTGTGAGTCGCTGACAAAAATGTCTGGGCACTGGCTGCGCACAGCTGCCTGGCTTCTCTTAGTGAAGAGGCTCCCTCCTCATCTCAAGCCAATATCTATCGCAATTACCTGCACGATCGAACATTTGCGGAGTCCATGGGCCGGATGGCACACAGATTGTAAGTTGCTGGCTTCGAAAGTTAAGTGAACCTTCGCAATTTTGATCCAAGCGAACAATCCGGTCCGGACCTCGCGGTCTTGCTCAGGCAATCGGCGACGATAACGCCAGGTTGAGCGACCGGAAGCAGCGATGAATAGAAAACTGTAGAGCAGTAATCGAGGACAACCGATTTTAATCCTGCATGTAGTGACAACGGATATTAGTGGCAACCGGAGGTCACACTAACGCACTAGTTTGAGGAGGCACTCGCAGATGCTTACGAGAAACAGACGAACACTTTTACAAAAAATATCGCGGCTCGGCGTTCGACTCCGAGATCCTGAATGGCGGCGGTACGGCGGGTTACTCTTGATCGGAAAAGCGATGGGCGTGGCCTTGCTATTCGCGGGCGTCGCTTTTCTTCCCGACCTGCTCGGCCTCAATGCATTTGCCGCCGACGCCGAAGTCAAAGCTGCTGACGTTATCAATCCGCTTAATACCGTCTGGGTGCTCCTCGCCGCCTTTCTGGTTTTCGGTATGCAGGTCGGTTTCACAATGCTCGAAGCAGGCTTCTGCCGCTCGCGCGAAACCGTGAACGTGTTGATGGAATGCATCGTCGACACCTGCCTTTGCGGCGTGCTCTTTTTCGCTTTCGGATTTAGTTTCATGTTCAGCCACGGCAACGGACTGATTGGTTACCACTGGTTCTTTTTACAGGGAGTGCCGGCCACCTATGAGGCTACCGGCGTTTCGTTCCTGGCCTTTTGGCTGTTTCAGTTTGCCTTTGCCGACACCTGTTCGACGATCACTTCGGGCGCGATGATCGGACGCACCAGTTTCGTGGGTGACCTGCTTTACAGCGTGGCCGTGTCCGGGTTCATCTATCCAATCATCGGGCACTGGGCCTGGGGTCCGGACGGTTTCCTGGCAACGATGGGAAGCGAAGGGAAATTTTTGCCATCACTCGGAATCAGCTTCCATGATTTTGCCGGGTCCACGGTGGTACACACGATCGGTGGCTTTATCGCCCTGGCGGGAGCGATCGCCTTGGGGCCTCGTCTCGGTCGCAAGTTCAAGCGCGACGGTGGCGGCCCCATGCTGCCACACGATTTGACCATCGCCGCAGTGGGTGGGCTGATTCTCTGGTTCGGCTGGTACGGATTCAATCCCGGCAGCACGCTTTCGGCCATGGACTTCGAAGGGATTGGACGCGTCGCCGCCAACACGACCCTTGCGGCGTGCGCTGCGGGTCTCACAGCTTTGGGCTACTCTTTCGTTCTTAGCAAGAAGTGGGATGTGAGTTTTACCGTAAACGGATTTTTGGCCGGGCTCGTCGCTATCACTTGTCCATGCTATTGGGTGAGCCCGGTTGGATCTCTTTTGCTCGGCGGCGTGGCCGGAATATTAGTGGTTGTTGGCGTGGAGTTCCTGGAGTGGTTGCGGATTGACGATCCTATCGGAGCGGTTCCGGTGCATGGGTTCTGCGGCATCTGGGGAACGCTTTCGCTGGGCCTCTTCGCTTGCGGAAAGTATGGAGCGACCGGCCCGTTGGCTGCCGACAATTCAGCGCCTTTGGCTGGACTGTTCTATGGTGGAGGATTAGCCGTACTCAAAGCGCAAGCGATCGGAAGTTTGATCGTCACGGTTGCCACTTTGGCGGTGTCACTCGCGGTCATGTATGCAATTAAAGGAGTTGGATTGCTGCGTGTTTCGGGCGAAGGCGAGGCTCACGGGCTCGATCTACACGAGCATGGAATCTCCGCTTATCCCGAATACTTAATTTCGCCGGCGGGGAGACCTGCGGGAATGACTTTCGCTGAAGCCAAACTAGACCCGTCGCCTGTGGTCCAGCTTAGCGCTAGTGAGACATTAACGTGATTGGTAGGTACGGAACCGGTTGCGGTAGCAAGGGTACATCGCTTGAAACTACCCGGTCACTACCGCGACCGGCTCCGTACTTGTTGAGGAGACTAATATAAATGAAGAAGGTTGAAGCAATCATCCGGCCGCATCTTTTGGACGCGGTCAGAAACGCGCTCCAGGAAGTGGGTGTCGCCGGTATGACCATCAGCGAGGTCCAGGGTTATGGTCGTCAGAAGGGACACACCGAAACCTATCGCGGCACAGAGTATCAGATCGAGTTTATCCCAAAGATCAAAATCGAAGTCGTCATCGCCGAAGGCCTTGAAGATTCCGTGATCGAAGCAATCACGAAGACCGCCAGGACCGGAAAGTTTGGTGACGGCAAAATCTTCGTCATTCCGATCGAGGATGTCATCCGCATCCGCACCGAAGAACGCGGCGAGATGGCGCTGTAGACCGGCCGAACTCAGCTGACCGTAGCACGGTACGGAACCGCGAGCGGCAGCGAGCGGGATGAAGACGCTGCTTTCCAACTGCCACTTTCTTGCCGAGTTGATTAAGGCGAATAGCTCAGCGGGATTCCTCATCCCGCTCGCTACCGAGGTTGTGTGAAGAGTCGATGACACGTAAAAGGTGCGACCTCCATACGCCGAAGGCGTTCCCTAACTCAGCCCAGGGTAACACCCTGGGATCAAAGATCCCAAAAGGATTTATTACCCTGTAAGGGTTTAAAAATTCATTCACTTGCGGGTTATGCATCCGGTCATTATTCAACGCCTTCAGCGTAGGCTCAAATGCTCGCCCACGTCCCAGGGTGTTACCCTGGGCTGAGTTAGGGAACGCCTTAGGCGTTAAGAAATCGACTTTTGACACAGGCTCTACCGCTCGCGGTTCTGTAACCTTCATCACGCCTTACATCAGCGTCACATATCTCAACCGGCGACAGTTTTGTAGGCACGAGCGCGGGTATGGACGCAAATGTGTAGCTCGACTACAGCCGGCCTTCGATCGGTAACGAAGCAAGCGGTGCAGTAGCCGACCGTAAGGGAGGTAACTTCGGAAGTTTAGGATCGCGAGATTACGCGAGTGCCGCTCGGGCGAGGTAGGCCGTCCCTCACGGTCGGGCTACTGCCCCGGTAGCGTCATATCGCACTGCCTCAGGCTGCGTTGGTGGCAATCGACATCGGCCGACAATTTTGCCCCTCATTATTTCCAGTGCAACACAATTGTGGCCTGCAAGCGATTACTTTGACGTTGAGGTTCCGGCTGTTTGCTTCTAAACATTCAGAAGCAGCGGGCATCCCGGCGGATGGCGACTGTGAATTGCAATTGGCACGATATTTGTCAAAGCAAATAGCCAACTGCCAGCCAGATTTGTATTGATCGATCAGTTTTTATTCTGGATGTGTAGGAGGTTGAGCATTGCGATCGGATCGCACGATCTGCGCAGTGGTCGAAGAAATAAAAAGATGGCCCACCTGTCCTGGCTTTGTAGGGCGCGAGACGGATGAGCCACTAACACCGTCCCCTGGGAGACGATATGGAGCAACATACAACATGCTCAAAACTAAATCAATCGGGGTAACGCTCTGCGTTCTCTTCACGATTATGTTGAGTAGTCACTTCGTCAATGCACAGTCCACTCTCTTCAATATTCCGTCGACTGACGTCGTATCGAAGAAGAAAACTTATGTTGAGTTCGATTTCATTAGTCACCTCGAGTCTTACGCGAACGGCGGTTTTCAAACCTACGTTCCTCGGGTTGTTTTCGGGGTGGGGAAACATCTTGAGATCGGAACGAACGTCGCCTTTACGAAGGCGCTGGCACCCGGGCAGCCGGTCGAGTTGCAGCCGAACATGAAGTATCAGTTCTACAGCAATGAAAAGACCGGCGTCTCGGCGTCGGCGGGCGGGATTCTTTACACCCCGATCACGCATCGTGCCGGAGTGGACACCTTCGGTTTGCTGTACAGCGTGGTCAGTAAGAAGTTCAAAGGCAACTATGGGCCGCGCCTAACGGGTGGCGGATATGGACTGGTTGCCCGCGCCAGCGGAAATGGAACCAAGGGCGGCGCCATCGCAGGTTACGAGCAGCCCCTCGTAAAGAGAGTGATGTTCGTGATGGATTGGTTGAGCGGCAAGAATCGTTTCGGCTACGTAACACCAGGATTTTGCTTCACGGTGTCGAAAACGAGTGCGCTGTATGCGGGTTACAGCATCGGCAATTCCGGCCGCAAGAACAATGCGCTGTTTATCTACTACGGCATCACTTTTTAACGGGTAGGAAGTCAGCGAGAACTGTAGCAGGGTACAGAACCGCGAGCGGTAGCGAGCGGGATCAAGATGCTACTTTTCAAGCGCGAACCCATATATTGCCGAGTTAATTCAGCATTCGCGCCCGAGGTGCGCGATGAAGGTAGTCAGGTGCAAGCTGTCGTCGGACCGCGCCGTGCCTGGATCACATATGGTCGTGGATCACGTGCGCCGGAGGTGCGCGAGGAACTGCCCGTCCCGATAGATCGGGACTTGCCCCCCGGGCTACTTTTTCCCGCGCGCCTCGGGCGCGCTCAAGAGCATTACCCGTGTGCTGCCGTGGTCGGTTGCCGATGATCGTTACTATCTCGGCAATCGCCCATGGCTTTGTGATGAGGGCCGGCAAATTCGCCGCGCCCATTTGGTTTATCTAATTTTCTTATCACGAAAAGGATGAATAGTTATGAGTGTCAAAGAAGTGCTGAAGTTTGCGGCCGATGAAAAGGCCGCCTACGTCAACGTTCGTTTTACCGATCTCATCGGGGCCTGGCATCACCTGACGTTTCCGATCGGGGAGCTTTCGGAAAAGTCTTTTGAGGAAGGATTCGGCTTTGACGGATCGAGCTTGCGCGGCTGGGCCTCGATTCACGAATCCGACATGCTGCTGGTACCTGATGCGAGCCGTTACTGGATCGATCCGTTCATGACTGAGACAACGCTTTGCCTGATCGCCGATGTGGTTGATCCGATTACCAAGGCAGGCTACTGGCTGGATCCGCGCGGCATCGCGCGTCGCGCCGAGAGTTATCTGAAATCCACCGGGCTCGCCGATACGATCAACTTTGGTCCGGAAGCCGAGTTCTTTGTGTTCAGCGATGTGCGTTTTCAAAACGAAGGACATGCGGCCGGGTTTTCGCTCGACAGTCCCGAAGCGATTTGGAACACGAACGCCCAGGGCGGCGCCCCTAATCTCGGATACCACATTCGCAACAAGGAAGGCTATGTTCCTCTGCCGCCGCTCGACTCGCTGGTCGATTTTCGCAGTGAGGTAGCCAACGAGTTGAAGAAGGGCGGCATTGACGTCGAGTGCCACCACCACGAAGTGGCCACCGCTGGGCAGTGCGAGATCGATTTTCGTTACTCAACCTTGCTCGGTACTGCCGACAATCTGCAATTGTTCAAGTACACGGTGCGCAACGTCGCGCAGCGCCAGGGCAAGAGCGCGACGTTCATGCCCAAACCGCTATACGGCGATAACGGTTCGGGCATGCACTGCCACCAATCTTTATGGAAGGGAGGCAAGCCGCTCTTCGCAGGCGATGGTTATGCCGGACTATCAGAGATGGCCTTGTTCTACATCGGTGGCCTGCTCAAGCATGCGCCGGCCATCGTCGCCTTTGCCGCGCCAACCACGAACAGCTATAAGCGCCTGGTTCCCGGATTCGAAGCTCCGGTTAATCTGGCCTACTCGGCGCGCAATCGATCGGCAGCCATTCGCATTCCGATGTTCTCGACGAATCCGAAACTGAAACGTCTGGAGTTTCGGCCGCCCGATCCGTCGTGTAATCCGTATCTGGCCTTTTCGGCGATGCTGCTTGCAGGATTGGATGGCATTCAAAACCGGATCGATCCAGGCGAACCGCTCGACAAAGATATTTACGATCTGGCGCCGGAGCAGCTGAAGGAAATCCCAAGCCTGCCGGGGTCGCTCGACGAAGCACTGAATGCGCTGGAGGACGATCAGGAGTTCTTACTGAAAGGTGATGTCTTCACTCCGCCGCTGATCGAGCGCTGGATCAGTTATAAGCGTGAGAAGGAAATTCAGCCGCTCAGACTCCGTCCGCATCCGTTAGAGTTCGGTATGTATTACGACATCTGAAGCGGGCGAGTGTCAGAAGCCCGACCGTGAGGGAGGGCCACGTTCGCGAGCACGCTAGTTCGCTTGATGCGATAGGCGGCTCCTCCCAGGGTTGCCCTTGCTTACGCGCGGGCTTCTGACACGCTATGCAACGAAGCAATTCCCGTTGCTCGAATTTATGAGAGGCTAAGAAAAATCAATTATACAATCCGCCAACAAAACTGTAGATTGACCGGGGAAGGAAAGAAGGTGTAGATGGCAATCACTTTCGGCCTGGGTTAGCAAATGACTTTAGCTGATTTTTCAAGAAGGATAGAGGCCATTCGGTACCTGCGCGCGGCGCCGTCCACGACAGCCATGCGTGTCGCTATTCTCCCGTCGATTATTACACCGAGGATTCCTACCTGATGGCCGGTTGACAATCTTGACCTCGGTTTATCAGGCCATCAACGAAGAGTTGATGGCCGTTTGAGTATTTAAGGCTTGTGAATTTGCGGAGGAACAAATGGGTTTTTACGATTGGGACAGAATGAAACCCGAGGAGGTAACGGATCTTTATCTCAGGAAAGTCGTCGCGGGTGAGAGCATCGCCGTTGCCCGAATCGAGGTTAAGGAAGGCGCGGTCACGTTGCCTCACAACCACGACAGCGAAGAAGTGCTGATTGTGTTGAGCGGCGCGTGGCGCATTCAATTGCCGGATCGGGAGGTAACGCTTTCAGCCAACCAGATGCTCTGCATCCCACCGGGCGTTGAACACTCATCCGAGGCCCTGGAGGACACGGTGGCGCTCGACATTTGTGCGCCCACGCGGCCCGACTGGATCAGTGGTGAAGATCGGCCTCTTCATAGCGATCCCGACCAGTCGCTCTGGGCAGTTTAATATTTGGACGCCTTTGCTTTCTTAGCGCCTTCAGTTTTTCTTGGCGCCTTTGCGTGAAATTGTAGGCGCCCTGGTTCTCGCAAAGGCGCAGAGAAGATCCAAAGGCGCAAAGGAAATCGAAGACACCGTAAGTAGAAATAGAGTCAGACTGTGGCATTCGATCAAACCAAATGGGTATGGCGAAACGGCGAGATTATTCCCTGGCGGGAAGCCAATACGCACGTGTCCGCGCATGCGCTGCATTACGGTAGCGGCGTCTTCGAAGGCATGCGCTGTTACGAAACCGTGGACGGTTCGGCGGTGTTTCGGCTCGACGCCCATCTCGATCGCCTTTACAACTCGGCCAGCGTTTACGGGATGGAGATTCCGTATCAACAAATAGAACTCGCCGAAGCAATCTGCGAAGTGGTCGAGCGAAACGAGTTCAGCAGTTGTTATGTGCGGCCGCTTTGCTACTACGGCAGCAGCACTCTCGGAGTTCATCCAGCCAAATGCCCGGTCGAGGTTGTGATCCTTACCTGGCCGTGGGCCGCTTATCTCGGCTCTGAGAGTTTAGAAAAGGGGGCGCGCGTTACCGTGTCCCCCTGGGTCAAGTTCGATTCGCAGATGATGCCCACTACCGCCAAAGCGTGCGGGCAATATCTCAACTCGATCCTCGCAGTACGCGACGCGGTCAGTCGTGGTTTTGATGAAGCACTGCTGCTGGACACCGACGGCCACATCGCCGAAGGGTCAGGCGAGAATCTTTTCCTCGTGCGCGACGGGCGATTGGTAACCAATGACGAACGGCATTCGATTCTGATGGGCATCACTCGCGAGGTGGTGATGCAGATCGCACGCGACCTTGGCTATCGAGTCGAAACGGGGGCGCTGCGCCTCGACGAGCTGCTCAGTGCCGACGAAGCCTTCTTCACCGGAACGGCGGCCGAGGTTACGCCAATCCGTGAAGTTGACGGCGTGCCGATCAATGGCGGCCGGCGCGGGCCGGTTACCAGGCAGATTCAGGATGTTTTCTTCGCCGCGACTTCAGGACGCGATTCAAGGTACAGACATTGGCTGCACACAGTTGCTCAACCGGTTGGAGCGAATCACTAAAATGGAGCGCGGACATCCTGTCCGCCAGCGTGCGCAGCACGCTCAGACTTGCTGGGAAAGATCACACGGTTGGTTCGCGCTACGCGCTCCGGCGGACAGGATGTCCGCGCTCCGTCAGGTAACCCTCGCAGATGATGGACGTTGACTTAAAAAATGCTGCGTCGGAGCGATTGCGTGCGGCGCGCCGCGTGGTGATAAAGCTGGGTACGAGCATTGTCACCGGTGCTGATGGCGAGATATGCACCGAACAAGTTCAGCCGATCGTGCGTTCGATTGCCGCCCTCAAAAGTGCCGGCCGCCAGGTCGTGCTGGTTTCTTCCGGGGCCGTCGGTCTGGGCGCGGGGCGGCTCAATTTGTCGCGAGCCCGACTGAATGATCTGGTTACCCGTCAGGCCTGCGCGGCCGTCGGCCAGAACCTGCTGATGAACGCTTACGAGCGATTGTTCAGCGCTCTTAATGTAAAGATCGCACAGGTTCTGTTGACGGAAAAAGATTTCGCCGATCGTCGCAGTTATCAGAATCTGCGGGGCACGATGGAGAAGTTGCTCAAGTTAGGTGTGCTGCCAATTGTCAACGAGAACGATACGGTCTCGACCGCCGAACTCGAGTATCTGAATGACAGTGCAGAGCGCATCTTCGGCGACAACGATCGGCTGGCCGCTCTGCTGATGAGTAAGCTGGAAGCCGGCGCGCTCATCTTGCTAACCGATGTGGACGGACTGCTCGTGCGGAAAACGAGGAACGCCCTGTCTGCTCGCGCTCTGGACGAACGGTTGGAAGCAATTCCTTTCGTCGAAAAGATTACCGCGGATTTAAGGGCGGCTGCGGCTGGGCCATCGACTAGCGGCCGCGGGGGCATGTTGAGCAAGGTGGATGCGGCGCAGATCGCCATGCGCGCCGGCGGCGTTGCCGTAATCGCGAACGGTACGACGCCAGACACGCTCGATCGCATCTTCGCCGGTGTGGGTGTTGGTACGATTTTCGTTTCATCATCGCGCATGCGCGGGAAGAGGCGATGGATCGCTTATGCAGCCAATGTTCGCGGACGAGTTGTGGTGAACGCCGGCGCGAGGGAAGCCATCCTCGATGGCAAAGGCAGTCTGCTGGCTTCGGGCGTCGTTCGGGTTGAGCGCGATTTTAGTCCGCTCGATGTAGTCAGTATCGCCGGCCCTGAAGGTCATGAATTCGCGCGCGGAATAGCGAACTGCGCCAGCGAGGAAGCTGTCCAAATTAACGGCGGTGGACCATTGACGAATTACCCCGAAAGCTCGCACAAGCGAGGCGTGCTGGTGACGCGTAACAATATCGTCATTATGGGAGAGCGCTCTGGTTCACGGGATAACTCCAGCGGTTAGGTCGTGGGAGAAGCCCCCCCGGGCGGG
>JAWVDF010000036.1:0-255743 GCA_033857635.1 Blastocatellia bacterium | reverse complement strand
AATGGTGGAAATTGGGAGATGTCTATCGAACGAAAGTTCCTGGGGGCTGGCTTGTCATGATAACCAACAACGCCAGAGGCCTGATATTTTACCCGGACCCTGAGCACAATTGGGATGGGGGGAGTCTGACCGCCTAAACATGCGCTGTCGGCCATCGGCGGCGCATTCTGCCAAATCAGACCTGTGGAATACGTCATGTTCTTTCTCTTCTGGTACTGGCTCGCGCGAGGGTTGATCCACGCCTCTTTCGTTGACATCCGCCGCGACCAATAATAAAGTTGCTGTGCTCCGGATAGGCGATCAAGCCGGGATCACTGCGAACTCGACTAGCGCCTACTTTCCCGCCAGGTTGAAAACTTAGACCGACCTAAATATTTTTTCTGGCCCGTGAACCCAAAGCCTCTTGAAGTACATCAAAGACCGAGGCCCGATCGCTTTGACACTCAAGATATGAAGTATCCCGTTCAGTCCAGGACCTGACGATAGTCCCTGATTAGCGAGTATTTAAATGAAACATAGAACTATAGCAATTGTTTCAGTAGCCACCCTGCTACTGGCTTTGATGGTGTGGAGTTTTGGTTCGTCCGCGGCCGCCAACAACGGCAACCCCACGGCTAGCAACTCAATTGAAGCAAGCGAGAGCGTTCCTCAGCAGGCCCGGGAAGACGAAAGCGTCGACGCCGATCTGGGAAAGTTCGGCTCGAAGATCGATCGCGATGAATATCTCCGCTTGCGCGGAGAGTACATCGGCCGCAAGCGAGGCATTGAGCCGGGCCGGCCGTTCGATCCGTCTTTGCGCACGCGCGCCTTAGATCAAATGGATCGCCAGGAAAAAGGGCGGCGGCTTGAATCGTTGGTTAACGGAGATTTGGCGGCGTCGATGGCAACCGATGCCGGCGGCGCCTGGACCTCCCTGGGGCCCACCAGCATTACGAACGGACAACCACTGTCTGGTGGAGATGCAGCTGTCAGCGGTCGCGTAACTTCGATCGCAGTGGATCCAACCAACTCGAACAATGTGTATCTGGGAACGGCGCAGGGTGGAGTTTGGCGATCGACAGACGGCGGCACAACCTGGGCTGCGATCTTCGATAGCGCCGACTCGCTGGCGATCGGCGCCCTGGCTGTCGCTCCTTCGGATCCGAGCAAGCTGTACGTTGGCACGGGCGAGTTTAATGGCTGCGCAGATTGCTTCTTTGGCGTAGGCCTCTATCGAATCGATAACGTCAACAGCTCGCCAACTCTGGTTGGGCCAATCAATCCGACACTGACCGTTTCGAATTTTACTTATCCGGTTTTCAATGGCCGCGGGATTACGAAGATCGTAGTTGACCCGACCAACGCAGCGAATATTTTCGTTTCCACCGGTCGGGGTGTAGGCGGCAGCGGTGCGAGTTCACTGGGCCTCGTTGGCGGTGCGCCCAGCCTGGCGACGCGTGGTTTATATCGCTCGACGAATGCCACCGGCGGCGCCGGGTCGGTGACATTTCAAAAACTCGTCGTGACGACCGACGGCAGCCCCGATAGTCCCGCCACCGGGAATGTCGACACGACGGACATCGTGATGGAACCGGGCAATCCCAATAATCTGCTGGTGGCCGTGATCGGGTTTTCGGCTACTTTCGGCGGCGTCTACCGTACTACGAATGCGCTGGCCGCCACCCCTGCTTTCAGCCAGGTCTATGCAGCCGCGACGAGTGTACGAACGAGTCTCGCGATTAATAAAGTCGGTTCGGTGGTGACTGCTTATGCGGCTACCAGCGAAACCCCGAACAACACGCCAAGCTGTACCACGCAAGACTCCGGCGCGGTGCGGAAGCAAGTGGATCCGTTCAACGTTAGTTCCGGATGGGCCACCCAGCTCACTGGCGGCGGCGGCTTCTGCGGCGGCCAGTGCTTCTACGACATGGCGATTGCCGTTAACCCGAACGACGCGAGCGAGGTTTATCTGGGCGGCAATGCTCGCGGGACTTGCTCGGACGGTATGAAGAAATCTACTGATGGGGGCGCTACGTTTTCACGCGACGACACCGGCTTACACGCTGACTCCCATTCACTTGTGTTTGATGGCGTTGGCAATATTTATACTGGAAACGATGGTGGCGTGTGGAAGCGATCTACCTGCACGCAAACTGGCAGTGCTTGGAAAAACCTTAATGCGACGCTTAATACGCTGCAGTTTGAAAGCATTGCCGTCCATCCGTCGGACCGAAATCTAATGATTGGTGGTACCCAGGATAACGGAACCCAGTACCAGCAAAGCTCGGCAGGGAATTGGAGAAACGCAGAAGGTGGTGACGGCGGATATTCTTTGATCGATCAGAGCGCGACTGATACGACCAACGTTACCATGTACCACACGTTCTTTAACGTCCGAAATGACCAAGTCGGGTTTGACCGGGCCGTTAAGACAACCTGCCTGCCCAATAAGAATTTCTGGCCGACGCGCGGAAGCGGGTTTCTTACCGGAGCTGACGCAGAGGATCCGGCTCTCTCGTGTGACGGGACCGCTAATTACCTGCACAACGGACTCAATCTTACGGATAACGTTTTGTTCTATGCGCCCATGGCGCTGGGACCGGGGTCGCCGAACACTTTCTATTTCGGGACTGACCGGCTTTATCGATCGACTGATCGAGGCGATACGATGACGGTAGTAAGCCAGGCGTCACTCAGTAGTCCTGGGGGTATCGGCTCGCCGATCAGTTCGATCGCGATCTGGTCCGGCGGCGATGGCTTTCGCCTGGTTGGATTACAAAATGGACAAGTGTGGGCGACCTCGACTGGCTCGTCGATCATGGTGAACCTGGCGTCGCCTTTTCCGGCGAATCCAAATGGCAGCCCAAACAAATTCGTCGGTCGGGTTGCTATCGACCCTAATAACCAGAATGTTGGTTATGCTGGGCTGTCCTACTTTGCTCCAGCGGGTCAGGGTATCTGGAAAATCACAAATCTCGCGGCCGCCGCCGGCGCTTCTTCCGCGCCCCCAGTGTGGGCAGCGGCGGGAAATGGCATTCCAAGTATTCCAATCAATGCGCTTGTAATCGATCCAAGCAACTCGAGCAATTTATATGCGGGCACGGACATTGGCGTCTACAACTCGACCGATGGCGGTGCGAACTGGGCACCGTTTGGATCGGGTTTGCCACGTTCGTCCGTTTTTGACCTTGCGCTTCAAAACGCAAATCGTATTTTGCGGGCGGCTACGCACGGTCGAGGCGTTTGGGAGGTTTCCCTGAATGGGGCTCCCCCAATCGCGCCGCCGCCTCCGACACCTCCAAGCCCAACCACAAATCCGATTGACACCGCGGATTTATTTGTTCGACAGCAATACGCTGACTTTCTGAATCGTGTACCTGATAGCTCGGGATTAGGTTTTTGGACTAACGAGATAGTCTCATGCCGCTGCGATCAGGGATGCATTGACACTAAGCGGATTAATGTTTCGGCAGCTTTCTACCTTTCTATAGAATTCCAGGAGACAGGCTATCTGGTCGAACGGATGTACAAGAGCGCCTATGGCGATTTTCAGGGAACGTCGACTTTTAACGGCACGCACACGCTTTCGGTCCCAATCGTTCGCTTCGGAGAGTTCCTGCCCGACACCCAGACGATTGGGCAAGGCGTGCAAGTCGGTATTGGTAACTGGCAGGCTCAACTCGAAGCCAATAAGCAGAGTTTCGCGTCAGCATTCGTACAGCGAACGAGATTTGCAAACGCTTTCGCAACCACCCAGACACCAGCGCAGTTTGTCGATGCTCTGTTTGCGAATGCCGGCATTACGCCCTCAACCACAGAACGCAATACGGCCATAAGCAGATTCGGTGGTGCGACCAATACCACAGATGTTGCGGCACGGGGCCGCGCGCTGCGAGACGTGGCTGAAAACCCGACCCTGTCAACTAATGAATTCAATAAGGCGTTCGTGTTAATGCAGTACTTTGGTTACTTAAGGCGTAATCCAAATGACGCACCGGAATCGGGATTAAATTACACTGGCTATGACTTCTGGCTCACGAAGCTCAACCAGTTCAACGGGAATTTCGGTAACGCGGATATGGTCAAGGCTTTCATTCTCTCTGCCGAGTACCGGCAGCGTTTTGGAATCTGATTTTGACAGCTGCTTAAGTAAGGCTAGTTTTGTTTGGTCACGACTTCTGCGCTTGGCGGCTTTTTCGTGTGATTTCGTGGATCGCCCCCATTGACAAAAAAGTCGATCCACGAAATCACACGAACCGAACAACGTGAAGCCTTTGCACATTCAATTGGAGCCAAACCAATTTTCAGATTCTCTCGCCGCCGAGAAGAATCGCGCGTTTGTGTTGATGCAGTTCTTTGGTTACTTGCGGCGCAACCCGAACGATCCGCAGGACTCGGATTATTCAGGGTATGAATTCTGGTTGGGCAAGCTGAATCAGTTTGGCGGTAACTTTGCGAACGCCGAGATGGTTAAGTCGTTCATTCTGTCGAGTGAGTACAAGCAGCGCTTCGGAGTTTGAGGTCGCGCAAGTTGGCTGACCGTGCTTTATCGCGGTGAATCTGGCTGGTTAGCGGGGAAACCGTTTAAAACGGTTTCCTTCCTTAGCGCGGCCGACAGTCACCGGGCGAAAGCCGCGGTGCCAATGACGGGTTGCCGATTATCAAACTGAAACCAGAGCGCGGTTTCGCGATTCAATTTACAGATTCTGAGCAACCAGCGGCGGGCCGCTTGAAACTAAGCGGAGTGTATTGGTTCAGAGTTCAAGCTTTAGCTTGTGCCTTAAGTCGACAACCTAAAGGTTGAACTCTGAACTCCGGACTTCCAAACTGAACCTGTGCCAAACGGAGTGGCAGCTTGCGGTTACGGCGGCCCAACGCTTACAATGTCCGGCCTGACTGCTTAAAATAATTCGGTAGTCGTCTTGCTGGCTTGGCTCAAATCCCCAGTGAGCACTTTGATAGTTCGTTCATATTCTCAATGATAAGACTGGTTATTGCTTTTCTATGCGCCGCGGCGGCGTGTATGTTGGTCGCCAGCGCGCTGACTACAGCGCAGGCGCCCGCCACATCCACTCCGGATCCATTTGTCAGCCAGATAACTCGTTCGGGCCGCGACTCGTTCGGTGCCGATATCTCGGCCAACGGACGCTTTGTCGTCGTTGAATCAAGCGGTGATATCGCGACTGAGAAAACGGCTACTCGCAACAATCAGGACGGCAATCGCGAGATATTTCTGTTCGATTATGCGCAGAGACGGATTTGGCAGCTTACCAATACTAACCATGTCATGAATCCGCCCGGCAGCCCTTCGCCGACGCCGAGCCCCAGCCCGAGTCCAAGTCCATCACCGAGTCCGACGGCCAGTCCCACTCCGACGCCAGTAGATTTGAGCAATGTCGCCATTGAAGTCAGCAACAACTCGCCCATGATCTCGCTCGAGGGAACGGGGCCGGTTGCCGGTAAGCGCACTTACACAATCGTTTTTAGTTCGAACGCGCCCGTGACTCCAGCCAGCTTTGACGGTACCAATCCGGGTGGCACGGTCGCCACGGATATGAACCAGGAGCTTTGGACTTACAAGTTTTCCGTAACTGACATTCCGCAGTCTGCCCTGGCAAGCGGAGCCGAAGTGGGCCCGGAAGATTTGTCTGCCGGCGTCTTTACGCGAGTTACCAACACACCGGCAAGCGCCCCACCCGTCGCGGGTTCGACGACCACTACACCCCGGGTCGCCGACGACAATCGCGAAGCAAGCATTAGCGATGACGGATCTGTGATAGCTTTTATCTCAACGCGGAATCTTGACCCGAGCGTCGGTAACCTGGACGCCGACGGAGTGCCGGCCGGCGTTGGGAACCCGGAAGTGTTTCTTAACGTGCTGGGATCGGCGACGTTCAAGCAGGTCACTAACACCAAGACGACGTCCATAGGTAACGCGATCTTCAGTTCCAACCCGTGTCTCTCGAGCAACGGATCCGTCCTGGCTTTCGTTTCCAACGCGAACCTGTTGACCACCAATACCGATTTGAATGCCGAGGTCTATCTGGCCAACTTCAATAGTGCCACGGGTGTTGTCAGCGGGCTGAAACAGGTCACGAAAACCAAAGATCTTCTTGATTCGAATGGCCACGTAGCGGCCACGACCAACGGATTCCAGTTTGGCCGCCGCTTGAGTCGCGATGGCAAGTTCATTGCCTTCGAGTCCTCTGCCGTGGATCCGAAAGCGGATACGGCTCCAGCTAACAAGTTCTCAGTCTCCTTTGTCTACGACGTTTCCGCGGACACGTTCGCGCAAGTTGGACCGCGCGCTTTGACGGGGGGAGACATTCTCCATTTCCCGACGTTTACCGACTATGACCCCGCTCTGCGCCCGGCCTCGGTGGTATTCACCTCGGCATTGAACTTTAATACCGACGGAACTTTCCCGACGGCCGCCGATGACGCCACTACTGGGTTGAATACCAGACATTTCGAGCAACTGTTTCTCGCTCCCTTGCCGGCAAGCTCAACCGGACCATTCAAGCGGCTGACAAATATTCCGGGCTTCGTGTTAGTGCGCGGGATTCCGAGTAACGTTCGGACGCGGTTGATTATGAGCATGGCCGGAGTAGAGCTTGGCGGCGGCAATTCCGACGGCTCGGTCGAAGTCTTTTATCAGGTGTTGCCGAACATTGGGACTGAGTCGACAGGGACCCTGACTGCGTTCACGGGCGCCAGCCGCATGACTGTGCCGGTTGCCAGCCCAACGGCTACTGCCAGTCCGACGACCAGTCCATCACCGACCGGCAGTCCAATTGGTTTGGCGCCCGGCGAGTTGGGCTTTTTCCAGTCCAGCGCCAGCCTCTCCGACGCCACCGTGACAGTCAGCAACAGCAATGCTTCGGAATCCGGGCGCGCACCTGCTTTGCCGATCGAATTGAATGGCGTTTCAGTGGCCATCAACAATGCTGCCTGCGGTCTGTATGCGGTAAGTTCAGGCGAGATCAAGTTCGTCACGCCGATTGGTTTGGCCGCCGGAACCTATCCCATCGTTATCAATAACAAAGGAACGGCCGTGCGGGGTTCGATCGTGATCGTCGTCGCCCAGCCGGACATCTTTACGAGCACCAACGGACCTTTAGGCCGGGCCCAGGTATGCAACATAACGAATCCAGCAGTGTGCTCGCCTGAACCGTTCACCGTAACTACAAATGACGGCACGGGCACGCAGGCGCCGACTGTCCTGCGGGTTACGCTGACGGGCATTCGTGGCACTGCGGCTACTTCAATTACCGCCACCGTCGGTACGACGCCGATAGTTGCGACGGCAGCACTGTCGCTCGATTTACCGGGCAATGATCAGTTTGATTTTATCCTGCCGGCTACGGTCGATACAGGAGACCTGCCGATAGTTGTGACGGTGGGTACCGCGACCAGCCGTCCCAAGGACACCGCGCCGCACATAACGATCAATGCGGGTGGGTCGCCGGCGCCAAATCCAATTATCACTACGGACTATTTCGTGCGTCAGCAATACCTGGACTTCCTTAACCGCGAACCGGACCCGTCGGGCTTTGCGTTCTGGACTAATCAGATAAATTCATGCGGCACCGATCAGCAGTGCATAGAGATTAAGCGCATCAACGTCTCGGCCGCGTTCTTTCTTTCGGTTGAGTTCCAACAGACCGGCTATCTGGTTTATCGAAGTTACAAAGCCGCTTACGGCGATATCGCCGGCACGCCGGTGCCTGTGCGCTTGAGCGAGTTTCTGCCTGACACCAGACAGATCGGACACGACGTGATCGTAGGCCAGTCTGGCTGGGAAAGTCTGTTGGAAGCCAACAAGCAGGCGTTCTTTAATGACTTTGTGCAACGCACTCGCTTTACCACGGCGTTTTCTTCGGGCCTGACTGCCCAGCAGTTCGTGGACAAGCTTTATCAAAACGCGGGTCTCGGAACTTCGGGGACGAACCGAGCCGCGGCGATCAGCGAGTTCAATTCAACTACGCCGGCCGATGCCGCAGCCCGGGCCCGTGCCCTGCGTTTAGTCGCTGAAGATCCGATGGTGGCCCAACAGGAATTCAATCGAGCGTTCGTGCTGATGGAGTACTTCGGCTACTTACAGCGCAACCCGAACGATGCGCCGGAAGCGACGGCGGATTTCCAGGGCTACAACTTCTGGCTGACCAAGCTGAACCAGTTCAACGGCAACTTCGTCAACGCCGAGATGGTCAAGGCGTTCATCACCTCAACCGAATACAAACAGCGATTCGGGCTTTGATCCCGTTCGCGCAGGTCAATAGCCTGCCCGCGCAAACCCGACATTTGCGCTGCCCATAAATGCGTGTAGGAATCGACGGGTATCCGCTGGCTGAACCCAGAACCGGAGTCGGTCACTACACGCTGGAACTCGCGCGCGCGCTGGCGCTCATCTCGCCGGCCGACCACTTTGAATTAGTCTCACCAAAACCTTTTGATGCTGCGGCGCTGCAAGAAATCGAGCGCGCGAACCTTCCCAACCTGCTTACCAAAACTCCTCGAGCATCTTCAATTCGTGGCCACTGGTGGTCGGTCGGTTTGCCGCTCTACATTCGCCGGGCCGGGTTCGACCTGTTTCATGGGACCAACTTTGACGTACCTTTGTGGAGACAAGGATGCAGCGTCGTCACCATTCACGATCTGTCCGCGCTGCTGCATCCGGAAAAGCACCGCTCGCGTTTAGTTCGTCGCGCCCGTCTGCGCCTGCCTTTGGTAGTTCGTTTCGCTGACAAGATCATCACCCCGACTGAGAGTGTTAAGCGAGAAGTCTGTCAGCGTTTCAAGGTCAAACCCGAGAAGGTGACGGCGATTCATTCGGCCGCGCGCAGTAGCTTCAAGCCCATGCCGTTCGCGCAGAGTGCCGAGCTCAGAAAACGGCTGCGGGTTGAAGATGAGTTTCTGCTTTTTGTCGGCACGCTCGAACCGCGAAAGAACCTGCTGACCCTGCTCAAGGCCTTCGCACAAATCAACAGGCAGAGCGCCCATCGTCCCCAACTTGTTATCGCCGGTGGTGAGGGCTGGTTGATGGATGACATGTTTGCCTTCGTCAAAGAATCAGGCATCAGCGAGAGATTGCGCTTCACCGGCTACCTGAGCGACGAGGAGCTGCGCGCGCTCTACTCGTCGTGCAAAGTTTTTCTCTATCCGTCAGTCTATGAAGGATTCGGCCTGCCGCCGCTCGAGGCGATGGCGTGCGGCGCGCCAGTCGTGGCCGGCCGGATTCCAAGTTTGCAGGAAGTGCTGGGGAGCAACGCGCGGCTGGTGGAGCCGCTGGATGTGAATGCACTCGCTGGAGGCATCGTTGAATTGCTCGAGGATGAAAATCAGCGGCAGATGCTTGCGGCGGCGGGGCTGGAGCATGCGCGAAAATTTTCGTGGGAGAAGACGGCTCAGCTGACTTTGGATGTCTACCAGCAAGTATCAGAAGCCCGCGCGTAAGCAAGGGCAACTTACCGAACGAGCGTCTACTGTGACGGAGCCCTCCCTGACGGTCGGGCTTCTGACACGAAGCCAAAATAAAAAAGGCCGGCGTCGAAACGTCGGCCCTTCATCTACTGAACTATCACGCGGGGTCAGAATCTCGATTTGTATTCGCTCGAGACGATGAACGACTTGACCATATCGGCGTTCTGAAAGTTGCCACTGAATTGATTGAGTTTGGTCAGCCAGAAGTCATAGCCGGTATAGTCGGTATCATTCCCGCTGTTCGGATCGCGTCGCAGGTAACCGAAGAACTGCATCAGGACAAAGGCGCGATTGAATTCCTGACTCGACAACGCCGGGTTATCGGCTACGTCGCGCAGGGCCTTCGCGCGCGCGGTAACGTTGCTGATGTCGCCTGCCGAACCAAACTCGCCAATGGCCGTGGACAGATCGGTTGACGACGGCGTGATGCCGGTGTTCGCGTATAGTGCGTTAACAAACGCCGGCGGCGTCATCGATGGAGCGTACACGTCGGTGAACCGAGTGCGTTGCACGAAAGCGACGGCAAAATTTTGCTTGTTCGTTTCCAGCACCTGTTCCCAACCTGCCTGACCCACGATCAGCCCTGAACCAATTTGCTTGGTGTCAGGCAGAAACTCGCTCAACCGAACGATTGGAACAGGCAGCGTATGCGTGCCGCCGAACGTCGAGGTCCCGCTCGTGCTTCCGTAAGCTGACTTATACATGCGCTCGACCAAATATCCGGTTGTTTGAAATTCGATTGAGAGATAGAAGGCAGCGGAAGTGTTCACTCGCGCGGCGTCGATGCACGCGGCGTTTGACCCACAATTGGTAATGTTGCTGTTCCAGAAACCGAAGCCGCTGGAGTCGGGCATGCGGTTCAGGAAGTCGACGTACTGTTGCTGCACAAAGAAATCTGAATCATCAATCGTAATAAAGACCGGTGGAGTCCCTGGTGGAGTTCCGGGCGGCACGGGTCGTACTCGCAACGGTTTGACCTTCGCAGTTCCGTAACAAAGAACGGAAGGTAAGCTGGCATCGTCAGTAACTATCCTGAGAGTTGCAGAGCCCGACCCTGAACTACAGGGATCGCTCTGCGCCAGAACGCTCGCGCCAGTCAGCGCGATTACTAAAAGGGTAACAGCGATTTTCATCTTTGCGGCTCCTGGTCCTTGTTGGAAAAACCAACCAGAAATGGGGCTGGCGTCTGGTCTAATAAAAGGTGCTTTACCACCTGAGAGGCATTACGAAGTGTAGCGGCCCGGCTAAGGGCTGTCAATCATTTAGTTCGGCCGGATAGTCGGTCATTTTAGAGTTCAAGCTTTAGCTTGTGCCGATCGCCAGCAACCTAAAGGTTGAACTCTGAACGAAATCTACAACCTACCGTTCGGCCGTCATTTTGACGCAGGCCGGCCCTGAATTGTCGACTTTCTTTAGAGGCCAACTCGTTGGCGATATTCCGCCGCACTAATGAAAGCCTTGACCATATCGGCCGTGACATAGTTCCCGTTGAACTGGTTCAGCTTGGTCAGCCAGAAGTCATACCCGGTGTAGTCGCTATCCGGCAAGTCATCCGGATTCCGCCGCAAGTACCCGAAGAACTGCATCAGCACGAAGGCGCGATTGAACTCCGCAGTCTTCAGATCGGGATCTTCCGCAACCGCCCGCAGGACCTGGGCCCGCGTCTTCGCAGTCGACGCGAGCTCGCTGACCAACTGGTTACGTTCCGACGGTGACAAGGGATTTCCGGCGTTCGCGTTCAGCGTGTCGACAAACTGATCCGGCGTCAGCGAAGTCGGCAGAGCCGCGATAAATCTGGGTCGTTGTACGAACTCAGCCGTAAACGCCTGCTTATTATTCTCCAGCTGCTGTTGCCAATTGCCTTGTCCTACGACAACGCCCTGAGCGATTTGCTGCGTGTCGGGCAGGAACTCGTTAAAACGAATGACCGGTACCGGAAGTGTGTGCGCGCCGCCAAAGGTCGAAGTCCCGTTCGGGCTTCCGTACGCCGCTCTGTATAGCCGCTCGACCAGATAACCCGTGTCCTGGAATTCAATGGAAAGAAAGAAGGCCGCCGAAGTATTGACGCGCTGCACTTCAAAGCACGACGGTTGCGGCGAACAGTTATCGATGTTACCGGTCCAGAAAGCCAGGCCCGACGCGTCAGGCTCGCGATTAAGAAAATCGATGTAGTGCTGGCGCACGAAGAAGCCCGTGGTGTCGAGCGGGTTTCCCACGCTCGAGGCGTCATTGTCTGTGATGGTTACGGTCGCCGTCGTCTGCGTGCCAAGGGACGCACCTGAGGCATTGCTCAAAGTGACGGTGAAGGTTTCAGTGCCGTCCGCAAAAGTATCGTCGATGATGGGGATCCTGATTGTCTTGGAAGTCTCGCCATCCGCAAAACTGACTGTGCCCAGGGTCGTCATGTAGTCACAACGTGACGATGCTTTTCCGTTTACCACGTTGCAGTTCTGCGAGCCGGCTGCATCACCGGTAGCAAAAGCGACGGTGACGTTATTGGCCAGAGGTGTGACGGCTGTTGCCATAGCAGGCGAACTCGTCACAGACGTGGGCAGAGGCGTAGGCGTTTGCTCGGCGGTTGCAATGGCGTCCGGCGGTGCGACTGGGCCGAGGCTTCTTGGCGTGAAGACCGCGCTGGGAGCGTTGGTGAGACTGAGCGGACTCAACTCAGACGTGAGCGAGCTAATCGAATAAACGTCCGGCTCGCCTCCCGAAATTCCAACTACGGGGAAAAGGTTTGTGTTGCCGCTGCCATAGCGCGTCTTGATCACACCGTTGGAGTTCAACTCGACTTCGAAATTAATTGGGCCGCCGGTCGTGCCGTTGCCGAACTGAACGCCTTGCCAGCGCAGGATTAAATGGTTTGCGTCTTCGACAAAGTACACATCGGCGTCCGCGCGTCTCGAAGTACGCAGATCCAGATCGTCCCACATGCCTGCGATCATCCTGAACGCCGACATGCCACCGACTGAACTGGGGACATCGTTCGCGTCGCCATTGGTGCGGGTGGGCGCCGGTGGCGGCTCGAAATAAATATTGCCGTTGCTCGAGACCTTAATCGAGGTGTAGGGCGATCCAAAATAAGTGAAGGTGAAGGGCAGAGCTTGGGTTCGGTAACAATCGTCGCAGTTGAATGATAGGCCCGTTCCCCCGGTGGAAAGCGCAGCCGAAGCAGCCGTGCTCGCTACATAAGGATCGGCCACGAGCGGATCGACCGAGACGCTGAGAGTCGCGGGAATTCCTTCGTTCCCCACGTTATCAAACTCGCGCAGCTTGATTGTCCCGGACGTGTGGCGATAGGGGATGTTGACGGTGACACTTTGCAGCGCGCCGGTCGCCGTGGGAATTACTGTAGTCAATGTACGCGTGGCATTGGTGGACGAATCGATGAAGCTAATTTCGTAAAGCGAAGCCTGGCCGCTCGCGCCGTCATCGCCCGATGACTTCCAGGCGAGATTGATCGTGCGGCCGGTTTGCGACGCGATCTGAAAGTTAGTAACTGTTCCCGGCGGTGTCACGTCGTTGGACAAGAGCGCCTGCAGGGAATTAGCCACATTCAATCGTCGCCCCGACACGGACTTGCCAGTCAGAGCAGAGATGGGGTCACCATTGAACTCAAGCAGGGCACGCAACTGGGCCACAGTTAGATTTGGGTTCTGCGCCAATAATAAGGCCGCAGCTCCGCTGACATGCGGCGCGGCCATCGAGGTCCCGCTGAAGGTTGAGTAAGTGTTATTTGGAGTCGTGCTGAGAATACCCACGCCCGGCGCTCCCAAAAGAACCGAGCGAGCACCGAAGTTTGAGAAGCCTGCCAGTTTTTCGTCGGGCATTGAGTTGTCAGTCGCGGCAACAGAGATCACATTCGGCAGATCATAACTCGAAGGGAAATGCGGGGCGGCATCGTTGTCCTTCGTTTCGTTGCCGGCTGCAGCCACAAACAGAATATTCGCAGCGTTAAGGGCCGTGATTGCATCCAGCGAAGCCTGTGAGAAAGAAGAACCACCGTAACTATTATTCAACACCCGGACATTGGCCCCCTGCGCGCCGCCGGAGCTAATCCAAAGGTCGTGCATTTGCCGCGCGTAGTTATAAGCCTTGATCGCATCCGCCTCTGAACCATTATTAGTCGTCTGGTCGATGAACCTTAAAGACATCAGACCAACCTGCCAGTTGACTCCCACGACGCCTATGCCGTTATCACCAACCGCGCCGATCGTGCCCGCAACGTGAGTCCCGTGAAGCTCACCCGGAATGATTCCGCTGTTTTTCACAAAGTCGTAACCGTGAAGGTCTCCCGGGTCGCGCAACACGGTAACGGTTGCAGCTCCGCCGCCTTCCGAAACGCTGTAGTTGGCTGCGCTCAACTGCACCTTGGGAGCAAAGCCCGCAAGGGTACCCGGCGAAGGATTAGTCCAGATGTTTGGCTGCAGGTCTGGATGGTTGACGTCAACGCCTTCATCGACGACGCCGACTACAATGCCGCTGCTTCCCTTTGTGGTGTCCCATGCCTGCGGCATGCCGATCTTGTTCAGTGCATATAAAGCGCCAAACTGAGGATCGTTGGGCGTGACGTCGGTATGCAAAATGTAGTTTGGTTCGGCATACAAAACATCGTCATTGGCGGAGAGCGCAGCTATTGCTTTGATGGTATCGGCCGGAGCCATGCGCGCAATCCTTAAGCCATCGACCAGATCCGATCCTTCAAAGCGCTCTACCTGCACCAGGACTTCTTCCATCGCTGCTGCCCCGGCGCGCGAGGCGGGTCGTGAATTGGCTTGAACCACCACGTCGTTGCTTGGCACGGCTAATTGTCGCGTGCCTTCGAAAGCCCGGTTCTTCTTGAAGCGTACCAATGCCTCGCCGGGGACAAATTCGGGACGAGCGGATTTCTTGTTGCTGACGGTTTGAGTCTCTTGAAGATTTGACGGCCGGTTCGCTTCCGATCGCGGAGCGAGCAAGAGTGAAGCAGCCAGAAGCAGCAGTAGAAAGCCGAAGCCGAGCGGCCTGGAAATAAGCCGGCCGCGGGGACGAAGAGCAGATCGCATTTTGGGAATAATCACTACAGAAAATCTTTGACGTGTCGAAGGTGCCTGATAAGTTGCTGCCGCCAAGGTTACTGGCAGGAGACCTTAACATTCGGGACTCCCGCCGGCCCTTGATCGCGGGCGATCAATATACAACAGGCCGGGTTGAGATTACAGGAGCGACCCGGGCGTTGCCCCAACTGGGGTTCAATCCGAGTGCGAACAATAATTTGGTGCAGTTTGAATTCCGCGCGGCTTCTATTATTAGCATCGGGGCTTTAGCCCGTGATTAGTAATCGTGTTCGTGACGGAAACCGTTTTAAACGGTTTCTGCTCCGCCCCCGGGAACTATAGCTATAGAATGCTGATCGGTAAGCCGCAGCTTACCGCCATGTGCTGCGGCAAAGCCGCGATTCGACCCTTGGCACGTATTGGTTCAGGAGGGAATTGGAAAATGAACCGGAACAGAAAGCTCCGAATAACCCTGCTTGACTCGGCATTACCCGTGATAAGATTGCGCGCGCGCTCCCCAATGTGGCGCAAGTTGTTAACTTGCGCTTTTGTTTCCCAAAACGAATCGCAAGTTAACAACTTGCGCTACTGCTTCCCAAAACGAATCGCAAGTTAACAACTTGCGCTACAGCGGATGAATCGAAAAGCACTGAGCGTCATCCTTGCACTGCTCTCGCTCATAAGCGCGCAGGCGCCGTTGCGCGCCTACACGCTCCAATACCGCGACAGCTCAGGCATCGTGGCGCGGCGCTGGCTCGCTCGACCAATCATCGTTGCCTTTTCAAGTTCGCTCAGTTCACCCCAGCCAAATATCAAAGCCGGCAGCGACGTAATCGGCGCGGCGCGGCGCGCGCTTGAGAGTTGGGCGCGCATCGCCGATATCCAATTCCTCGAGACCCGATCCACCGCACAGACGATGAGCCCGACGAATGCCGGCGATCGGATTAATCTGATCACTGTCGCGGCCGATAACGCCGCGCTGTTTGGCTCATCCGAAAGTCCTGGACGGACGCGGGTATTTTCGGACTCCGGCGGAGCGATCGTCGAAGCCGATATCGCTCTTAATCCGAACCAGTTCTTTTCGAGCGATGGGACACCCGGCACGTACGATCTCGAATCGACCTTTGTACATGAAGTCGGCCATCTGCTTGGGCTCGAACACTCTGCCGTTATCAGCGCCACTATGCAGCCACGCCAGGCCCAAAACGGTCTGTATGGACTGCCCGCCTTTACCCAACGCACTCTGGCCGAAGATGACTTGGCCGGCGCACGCGCGCTTTACGGATCTCAGGCAGGGACAGGCGCGGTTGCGGGCAGGTTGATCGCGACAGCCGCGGGATCGTCGAAACCGGTCTTTGGCGGGCACGTTTTTGCGGAGGACGCTTTAACGGGAAGATTGATTGCGGGCAGCATCACTTTGGCCTCAGGAGAATATAGAATCGCGGGGCTCGAACCCGGCAGGTATCGTTTGGTTGGGCAGAGCCTGGATGGTCCCGTGGCCGCGGCGGATATCGCTGGCGCGGGCGGATCGTACGCGGGCTTGCTGGATACTCTGCCACCGTTTCGGAGCATCCTGCGAACCGGCCTTTCACCTTCTCGATCGATTCTGGTTAACTCTGACGCTACGACGACGGTTGGCTTCTTTGTATCGGCGACTCCGGCGCCGTCGGTTAAGCCCTGGCTGATTGGCATGAACGGTGAACTGTCCACCACTGTCCTGCCGCTGGAGGCAGGCAGCACGTTTACTATTTATATCGCCGGCGCAGGCGTGGACCGAATTCCAGCCAGCGGGATTTCCATTACGTCTCCATTCATAACCGTCAATCAGTCGACGGTGATTGAAGAGCAGTTTGATACCCCGTACCCGGTCATTAGTTTCGAGATTACCGTCGATCCTTATGCACCCGCCGGTGATTACAGCATTCGGCTGCAGTCCGCTGACGGCGAATACGCTTATCTGGCCGGCGCGCTGACGATCGATCACTGAGAATCTTTGGTGCTGAGACGCATTACTGTCGCAATCTCTCAAAAATAGAACACAAACAGCGCAAGCAGGGGCTTGCCATATCCGCGGTGCTGGCGTTAACATGCAGCCGTCCATAAAAGATTCATTCATATAGCGGTTAGTCCGGGCTTTATCTGTAACCTTCATTCGAAGAGCTTAGTGAACGCCGGAGGTTGAGTATGGTTGACTTTCTGCTGTCAATTGTAGGAGTTGCTTCCCTGGGTGGTGCGATCTATGAATTTTACAAGTTCGTGACCAACGATAGCCCCAGCGGAGGGCACACAAACGGTTGGATTGCCCTCGGGTTGGCCGTTATATTCTGTGCCTGCGCGTTGCTGCTGTTCCTGCGGCACGTGAACAAGGAAGAAGAAATTCACATCACCCAATAGAAGGGCTGCAAGTGTCACTGCGCGAACCGGGATGATTGCTTGCGACACACTTGTAGAAATCAATAGCACTGATCGCCGGCCCGAGCTTTCTGTCTCGGTCACCGGCCGACCAAGCTTTCAAAGCGACGCCGTTTGCGTCAGCGGCCTTCGCCCGCGCAAACGGCGGTTTTGTCTTTAGACTCTGCGCGCACGGCTTTTTGACCATTGGGTTTGATAGGACACACACGGGAGTAGCTGATGACTTTTGCCTTGCTGTTTCTTTTCCAGGCTGCGAATCAGACTGAAACCACTTTCAACGAACCGTCTTACTTTTTTCCAGTAGTTTTAGGTTCGTTGGTTTTTGGGGCCATCTTCTGGTTGGTAGCCGCGGTGCTTGGTTTTGCCCGAGCTCGAGCATTCGGAGCCTCGGCGCGTTGGTTTTCTTTCGCTGCGGTTTGCATGCTGCTCTTTCACCTGCAATTTCTTTTGCTTGCTTTCGGACTCATCATTAAGGATTTTCGAACGGTGTTCGCGATCCTCACCTTCTTTAACATCTTTGTGGTGCTGGGCGCGATTTGCGCCATCATGGGATTTGTGCGGTTGACCAATCCGCGCTGACGTAAGTGGCACAGACTTTAGTCTGTGGATCCTGCCTGACATCACAGACTAAAGTCTGTGCCACTGAAGTTTTTCATGTCCAGGAAACAATTGTTTTTCGCCGCGTGCGCGTTGATTGCGGGCGCGGCAGTTTTATTTGCCATCTCAAACTGGCGCGGCAACGCGCGTCGACATCGGGCTGTGTTCGTGCAGACGGACGGACCGCGTCTGATCGTCGACGGCCAGCCGTTTCGGTTCGTGGGCGCGAACGTGGCCGTGATGTATCGCGACGACGATCGCGCGCGGATGCCTGAGACGCTGGCGCAAGCCGCGCGGATCGGAATCAAGGTCGTGCGCGTGTGGGCTTCGGGCGAAGGCGGCCCCAACGATGTCAGGCCGATCGCCGACCTCAACGATTGGCCGCGCACACATTCCATTAGACCCGCTCCCGACAAATGGAACGAAGCAGAACTCGTCTTTCTCGATCAAGTGCTGGTGGAAGCTGCTCGCAATGGCCTGCGAGTCCAACTATGTTTGGCGAACTGGTGGCGCGACACGGGCGGCGTTACCCAGTACTTGCGCTGGGCCGGAGTGGAGGGCGCAGACGACAACAAGTATCCGTTCGGCATCAACAATGAAAAGGCGATGCAGTTCTATTCGAACGAGACGACGCGCCGTCTCTATCGCGAGCACCTCAAGAAAATTGCTACCCGACGCAACTCTGTCAGCGGCGTTTTGTATCGCGACGATCCGGTAATCTTCGGTTACGAGTTGATGAACGAAGCGCAGTGTCTGACTGGACGCTGGGCCGAGCGCCGCGCCTGGATGGCCGAGATGAGCTCGTATCTCAAAACCCTCGATCCGGATCATCTAATCGCGCCGGGAGAGTGGGGCTATCGCTCGGCGGCCGAGCGACGTGAATGGCTAATCGATCACGCTCTGCCGAACATCGATATCTGCGACGTGCACAATTATCCGCGCGACGACCTCGACAGTTTCGTTGACTCGCCAAAAGCGCTGGGAGAGTTTATCGACAATCGCGTGGCCGCGGCTTTCTCGATCAAGAAGCCTTTGGTGCTGGGCGAGTTCGGTATGTCCACCGACGGCTATAAGGGCTTTACTCAGGTGGATTGGTATCGCGCGTATTTTGAACACGCGGTCCGCGCCGGCGCGAGCGGCGCGATGTTCTGGATACTGACTCCCGATCCGCAGAGGGGTTATGGCGTGACCTATTCCTCGCCGCGCGATGCCGCGGTGCTGGCCGAAGTCACCGGAGCCGCACATTTGTTTGCGTCGCTGCGGAATGCCTCGCCGCCGCCGGCCTTGCTCGATGCGGGAAAGCATCTGGTGCCTCGACAGTTTGCTTTTGAACGCGCCGAAAACGATCCGGCCACACAACCCAAACTTTCTTTTCTGCCCGATGGGACGCTCCTTTATCGTTTCGGTCCGAACATGGCTGTGCGGGGAAGATTTGAAAAGCTGGGCGGCGGCGACGGTTACATCTGGGGCGGAGGGGTAGGCTACTTTGAATATCTCGTTCCCGGCCGAACGGACCATCGGCGTGTCGGACAAATCGTGGTGCGGGCGCACATCCAACCCGTCCTGCCGATTGATGCCAAGCCCGACTGGATCCGCACGCGGGTAACTTTGTTCGTCAACGGAAAAGACTGCGGCTCTCGATTGATTCCAGTCGAGGATCCGAAAAGCCCTTTGATACAGGAGTGGAAGATCGATTCATGGTCGCCGCGTCTTCGCGCTGCCCGTGGATTACCGTTGACGGTGCGGTTTGCGGTCACTCCGGAATCGGACTGGCTCTATGGAATTAATATTTCGAACTGGCCCGAAGGTTACGTGTCGCACGATGCGACGCCGATTGAGGTTGAGGTTAGGTGACTCTCTCTTTGCGCCTTTGCGCCTTCGCGTGAACGTCAACCGTCGTGACCTAGGTCTCACGCAAAGGCGCAAAGGCGCAAAGAAGGGCTATTCGATCCCGTAAAGCTTCGCCGCATTCTCTCGCAGAACCATCCGCGCCAATTCCATCGCGCGCTCTCGATTAATTTCCCCGTCGTTCATCATTCCGGTTAGGGCCAATGCCAGCGCATTGCGCGCGGTGCTGTTTGAGAGCCACGCCACTTCGCCCCAATCGACTTCGGGTCCAAAAGAAAATGCGTCGGTGCCGAAGAGGATTTTGTCGGGATAAGACTCCAACCAATTACGCAGGATGTCGCTCAGCTCACGCGGGAACGTGAAGAATGTTTGCGCGGAAAAATCTGCGTAGACATTTGGCTTGCTCAACAGCGAGGCCATCTCTTTGGTGAAGGGATAGCCGCCATGAACCACGACGAAGTTCGTTTTGCGCAAAGCCGGATCATTGAAGACGGATTCCAGCAAGAGTGGATTGCTGCCGCTCTGGCGATAGAAACCGCCGGCCCCTGAGATGCAGTGGATGTGTACGGCCATTCCGAGGCGGCCCGCTTCGCGCGCGATGTAATAGAAAAGAAAATCCTGCAGAGCTTTGTAAGCGGCGGCCGGAGGTTCGCCGCCCCGCACGTAACGAGCATAGGTGAGGCGCGCCTTCGCTTCGTCCGGATCGTCGAAATCAAGTTTGCGCAAGTAGGCGGCTTCAAACTTAATTGCCACCGCGCCGTTCCGCTTCTGCCGTTCGAGCGTCGGGGTGACTACCGTTCGCAAATATGCGTCGAGCGCGAGCGGCAAAGCACTGACTTTCAAATCCCCGAGGTAGCGTTTGAGCAGGCGCTCTTCGGCGGGAAAGAACCCACGATAATCCGGGTTGGATCTTTTGGCGGCTTCATTGCTGAGCGGAAAGATCAGTGCGTCGTCGAACGCTACCCAGCGAAAACGCGGCGCAGCTAGCCCGCGACCCATGACCACGCGATTGGCGAACATCGTTTCGATGTTGAGCTGATCCAGAATCCAGGCTGGGAAACCGTCGCCGCGTTCATTCAACACACGCTGCTTTGCGCTCATCAGTTCGCGCACGTGCGCTTCGCTCATGTCGTTGTGCGAATAGCGATAGAGGTCATGCCAGGCGCGGATGAACTCCTGATTCGTCGGACTAAGCCGTACCGGAAGAGGGAAAGGCACGATGGTGTCCAGAGGCAACGCGTCATACTCGTCGTCGGCCTTCTCTCCCGGAGCCACGTAGCGCAAGGGATGCGCGTGATTGTCGATGGCTTTGATTTTGAATATCTCGTTGAGCAGATCGGCATCCGCGCGGGATTGAGCATTGCCACGAAGTGAAACAAGACAAATGCAGATTAGAACCAGCGCACGAATGGTTACCGTCATGATCTAGTTAGTCTCCCGTGCAGTTTGGATTGTCACGCCTGTTAATACTGGGAACGCGGGCGCCCTCGCCCGCACTGTCGTGGGCATGAGGTCAGTACCATCCGCGTGAGCGGATGGATCAGCCACTCAACCCGGATCGTGATGAGCGCTACCCCGTATCTTAAGTGATACACCCACCCGCTGACGCAGGTGGTACTGACCTCACGATTGCGGGCGAGGGCGCCCGCGCTCCCAGTGATCAATCGCCTCTGTCCTTTGGCGAGTGCTAGTTACACGAGCCTTTATTTCTACCCGCATCCACGCGCGTGATACGCCCATCGGTCTTCGGCGCAATCGCCGGCACTGCGGCAATCGCCTTCAGCAGGATGTCGGTTTCAGACGGCGCCTGTTCGGGACGAATCACGAGTGTGCCTTTGCGAAACATGTCGTAGCCGTCGCCTGCATCGATCGCCACATAAGACGTCGTCGCCAGCGTATAGCTCTTGCGATCATCCAGTGGCTTTCCGTTAATCGTAATACTCGTGATGCGCCTGCCCGGCGGCCGGCTGGTGTCGAACGCAAAGCGAATGCCCGAAACCTGTGGAAAGCGGCCGGGCTGTGCTTCGACTCCGAGCGAGGCTACTCCATGCTCCAGCGCTTCGCGAATTATCGCGCCCGTTAGTTGTAACTTCACCACGCGATTGTTGTAGGGGAGCGTAGAAAGCACATCACGCTTGGTCAGGACGCCCGGTTCAATTGTCGTATCGGCGCGAACCGATCCGCCGTTGACCAGCCCCACGTCCGATCCGGTGGCCTGGCGAAAAGCGTCGGCGATAAAGTCACCCATGTTTGTTTCGCGCGTACGCACGTCTGCGCTCTTCAAATCCAGCTCAACCGCGGTGCGTCCGACGATCTGTTCCAAACTCTTCATCATCGGTCCGTACTTTTGATTGAGGGCGGCAAAGGCTGGATCTTCCTGGACCTTGTCAGTCACCGGAATGACTTGCCAGTCGACGCTCTCCAGCTTACCCGTTGATTTTGTGATGTTGAGATCGATGCGGCCGAGCTCGCGCGCGTCGGAAGTCATTTTGAAAATCAGTGCGTGGCCGGACATTGATTCAAGCAGAGTATGTTCGTGGCCTCCTATGATCAGATCGACGCCAGAGCAACGCCCGAGCTGCTTGTCTTCGCCCATCGACAGGTGCGTCAGGGCTATGATCACCTGCGCGCCGGCGGCGTGAATTTTGGGAACCACGCGCGCGGCAGTGACGCACGGATCTTGAATGTCCACGTCAGGACCTGGTCGCGAGGTCTGTAAAGTCTCCTGCAGCAGGATGCCGAAGATGCCGATCTTAACGCCTTCAAATTCGCGGACGATGAATTCCGGCATTCCGGCAAATGTCTGGCCGGTTTTCTTATCGATGACGTTGGCGGCCAGCCATTTGAAATGAGACTCGCTAATTCGTTGGCGCAATACGTCGGGACCAAAATCAAACTCATGATTACCAAGTGTGGCATAGTCGAGACCGCTCGTATCCCACGCTTCGATCATTTGCTTGCCTTTGTAGGTGTTCGATTCGATCGAAGGCGAGAGAGTGTCGCCCGCCATCATGAACAGAGTGTTCGGCGACTGGCTCATAATCTGTTTGCGCAGGGTAAGGACGCGAGCTAGTCCGCCGCGCGTACCACCGTCAACCGGGGCAAACTGATAGACGTCGTTGACCTGCAGCAGGGTCACGCGAACCGGACATTCGCTTTGTGCCTGCGCCGACGCTTTTCTAAGTGTCGACGTACTGATGCCGGCGGCAAGCATCACCGCAAGTAAAGCGACCGCAAGTCGCCTTGACGAAACTGGATTAAGATTCATATACCTGGCCTTTCAGACTTGCGTATTGAGCGGAACGTGTTGGATCAAATCGATTGGATTATACTTGAGCGGAAGAGAATGTCCGACAAACTAGTTCGTCGCGTTCAGGTTTAGAAGCGGGTTACCGCCCGCTTAGTCGGGCAGTAGCCCGACTCTAAACGAAGACGAGTGTTTTCATCATGCCCTTTAATGAAACTGTTTTCGTCACCGGGTTCCCGGGATTCATCGCCACTCGTTTGGTTGCGCGGCTGGCGGCCGAAGGCGCGAAATTTATTCTATTGACCCAGCGCGCCTTCCTGGCGACAGCGCGCGCAGAGGCAAAGCGCATTGCGCAAGAAACGGGGGCGGATGTCAACCGATTTCAGATCGTCACCGGCGATATCACCCAAACCAACCTAGGGCTTTCTGAAGCGGATATGGAACAGGCACGTCGCGAAACCACAACAGTCTTCCATCTCGCCGCGATCTACGATTTGGAAGTGGCTGAAGATAAAGCGACGCTCGTGAACGTTGCCGGCACGCGTAACGTCAACAACTTTGTCAGATCAATTCAAAGCCTGAAACGTTATCACTACGTCTCGACCTGTTACGTGGCGGGCAAGCGCGAAGGCCTGATCCGGGAAACCGAATTGCAGCATCAGGCAGGATTTCGTAATCATTACGAGGAGACAAAGTACGCCGCCGAAATGACGGTCGCAGCGCTGAAGCCGGAACTGCCGATTACGATTCACCGGCCCGCAGTGGTTTGCGGAGATTCGCACACGGGTGAAACCGCAAAGTACGACGGCATTTATTATTTGATTCACTACCTGCGCAAATGGCCCGCGGGATTGACGCTGCTGAATATCGGAAATAGCGCAGTGCGTCTGAACCTGGTGCCCATCGATTTTGTGATCGAAGGGATGGCGGCCCTGGCGAAAGACGACCGGGCGATTGGCGCTACGGTGCAACTCGCCGATCCGGCGCCGTTGACGACGCATCAGTTATTCAATCAGATCTCGAAAGCCATTCGGGGACGAAATTCGTTTGCTACCATGCCGGCGGGGATCGTCTATCCGGTTTTGAAGCTCCCTTTGGCGCCTAAGATTACCGGGTTGCCGCATTCGGCCGTGCCTTACTTTTTTATCGAGCAGACATACGATACGACGATTGCTCGCAGCTTATTGGAGCCGCAGGGGATTCGTTGTCCAGGCTTTCCGGATTATGTGGGAGCTTTGGTGAATTTTGTGACGGAGCATCCGCGGCTGAAGTAGCGCAAATTGTTAATTTGCGAAAGTAACAGACGCAAATTAACAATTTGCGCTACATCACGGCGCCAACCGCTCGATTACCCACGCATCAGCCTCACGTCGATAACGCAGCCGATCGTGCAAACGGTTATCGCGGCCTTGCCAAAACTCGATCGAGTCTGGTTTGACTCGATAGCCACCCCAATGTTCGGGCCGGGGGACCTCTTCGCCGAAACGCTTCTGCAACTCGGCAAAGCGAGCCTCCAAAGTTTCACGATGGTCTATGACTTCACTCTGGTTTGAAGCCCATGCGCCGAGGCGACTGCCCAACGGCCTACTCTGGAAATATTCTTCTGACTCGGCGGCGGAAATCTTTTCGACGTCGCCTTCGATCCGCACTTGCCGCCAAAGCCCTGACCAGTAGAAGAGCAGAGAGGCGCGCGCGTTTTCGGTCAGCTCCCGCCCTTTTTGACTCTGGTAGTTGGTGAAGAAAACAAAGCCTCGGTCGTCAAAGCTTTTCAGCAGCACAATGCGAGCGGAGGGCCGGCCGTCTTTGGTCGCGGTGGCCAGGGTCATGGAAGTGGCATCCTGCTCTGACACACCGCTGGCGCGCACTTCATCGACCCACTTCTGGAATTGGCGGATCGGATTCGGGTCGGCTTTGTCCCTGGTGAGCGCGGCGGGTTGATCAGTCATGAGAAATCAAAGGTTCAGAGTTCAAGCTTCAGCTTGCTCCGGAAGATTTCAGCTGAAGGTTGAGCCGTATCGATTGTGGGAGGGCAGCAATTGATCCACGAACTCACACGAAATAAGAACCAGGTTGTTCGGCCTGCGTTCGTGTGATTTGGTGGATCGCGTCCTCGCCATCGCTTTCACAGGGCTTGAAAGAAAAAGCAACGATCCTTTTCCCGGCAGGATGTTAAGCCCCTTCGGCTTCTTCCTTTTTCTTGGTCCACATGCCGCAGATCTGCTGGGCTTCTGCGAACGTCAAGTTGTCATAGATGTCCGCGTCGTTCTTGATCACGCCGTTTTCCAATTCACAAACTTGCCAGTCAGGCGATTCGGGATCAGTCCCCGCGGCGCCCGGGGCTACGCGGATTTCATAAGATACGTCAACGTTTTCTTCAGTCATCAAAAGAGCCACCTTCGTCTATCGTTCGCCTTCAATCGGCAAAGCCTTTACGTGAAAGAGCACGTGATTATGACCTACCGAGTAACGACTCGCAACCGTCTGCTACGTCATCTCGACTCGAATTTGATTAGCCGCTGCCTGGTAAGACAATCCACGAAAACACGCGAAGGCTAGCTGGCCTTGTGTGATTTCGAGGATCGCTTTTCTCAAGCAAAGAACCCGAAACCAAATTACGAGACCACGCTTTCCGCATTCTCAAACGTCAAACACTCGCTGGTTAATTCGCATAGTCTGGTTGCGAGATTGGCACTTCGCTGTGACTGGGCTCGAACCTGATGCTGATACTGTCTAATGCTCGATTCCTGAGGCTGGCCGGCAAAGGAATGGTGAAGCCATGCCGCCCACTGTCCCCAAGATATTCACCGACGTCCGGGCGTGGTTGGTCAGCCAGTACAGTGGCGATGAGGTTGTTCCCCTCATAGAGGCTGATCTTGATCGGGCTGTTAGGCCGCGTGCGATCAGCCGCCCAACCGCGAATCCCATAATGATTAGCCTCATCCACACAACCGATGTAACTCCTCCCAACTCCAATCAGTGAGAGCAAGCTGCTGAGTAAACTTGTCTTGCCGGCCCTGAACCTGATCCGCTTTCCAGCGAAGGGGTTTGGCACAGTATGAGGATGAATGATGAAGTTGGGGTTGACGAGAAACTGCCGTGCGTAGTCGATGGCGGATATCTTGATCGGCGGGCTTTGCCAAATCGCAAAGTTCAAGCTCAATTGATCGCGTCTCGATCCGAATTGGCATTGCTCCCACCAGAGCTCGCACATCGCCTTCAGGTTCGGCCGGTCGTGCCGTCGCGCAATGATTCCAGTTGCGTAAAGGCCATTGTGAGCGGGATAGGCATTGGCGCGATAACGCTGCATCTGCGCGTCAATCCGTTCAGGGTAATCGAGTCCCCACGACTTGCAGACTTCCGCTTCGTCGTAAACGCAATCGCGCTCGTTGTGGCGGCAGATCATCATGTCATCGCCGGATCCAAACTGGTCGGCCATGAGGTCGTCGAGATTACAATTTACTTCCAATTGAGCACCGATCGAAAGTGAAAGATCATATCCAGCGAGATATCGATGAAAGAGGATCATGTGCTTGGCAGCATGCTTCTTCGGTTCTATTTCGGGAGCCGAGGGGTCAGGTAATGACAGGCGCACGTCCCAAACATCTGAGCGCAGATTGGGGTCATCGGTGAAACAGATGTAATCCCAGCCCGGGGTTAAAATGGTAGGCGGTTTCAGATTATCGTAATCGCCAAAGATGAACGTGTAGACAGCTTTGCGCCTGGGTTCATTAGTCGGCTTAGGTTGAATATGATCGCTGGTACTCATGTGCTTTAGCTAAAGCACGGAGCGCCCTTCGCGCGCTGGCGGATAGAATGTCCGCGCTCCGTTATCGCGTACTCACTTTGCCTGGATACCAATAACTCGCTTCCGTGTTTCAAATCTTTTGCGGCTGCCAAAATATTCTACCGCAGCACTTTCAAATTCTGCATCCAGGCTCGGGTCATAATTCAGCCGCGCATTTTTGCCACTAGGATAAGAACGATCCACAAATTACACGACACTGAACAAAGCCATGTCCGCCTTGGTGCGATTTCATGGATCGCACTGGTCCCGGCGAAAAAGAAAGCAACAAGTCTGATTCGGACCTGCTTCACCGTGGCTCGTCGGCATAATACGCTGTGACAGGGTATTATCAAGATTCACCTGGTAATGACTGAAACGAAGCAACAACTCCTGCCCCTCGTCGCCATCGTGGGCCGGCCCAACGTAGGCAAGTCGACGCTGTTCAATCGCCTGATCGGCGAGCGGCGCTCGATTGTCGGCGACGAGCCGGGCATCACGCGCGATCGAATCTACGGGGAAACAAATTGGCGCACGAAACGATTTGCCCTGGTCGATACGGGCGGCATCGTGCCTGATGACGATGCTTTAATCCCGGCAAATATTTTGAAGCAAGCCGGATTCGCCATCGACGCGGCGCAGGCGATCATTTGGGTCGTTGACGCGCGCAAAGGCATCACCCCGCTCGATCAGGAGTTGGCCCAGCTGCTGCGCTCAACCGGAAAGCGCGTCCTGGTCGCCGCCAACAAAGCGGACGCGGTAGTTCTGGAAAGTGACGCTGGTGAGTTTCATGGCTTTGGCTTTTCCGACGTCTTTGCGATCTCAGCCGAGCACGGAAACGGCATTGGCGAGTTGCTGGATGCTCTGGAGCCGGAACTCAAGGGCAGCAGCCCCAGTGTCAGGGAAGGCGGAGTGCCTGAAGAAACCCCGGCGTTCCCAATCAAAGAGTTGCGTCTGGCCATCGTCGGCCGGCCCAACGTCGGCAAATCGTCTTTGCTTAATCGGCTGCTCGGCGAAGAGCGCGCGATTGTCTCGCCGGTTGCCGGGACCACGCGCGACACAGTCGATACTCTGCTCGAGACTGAAGGTCAAAGCTTTCGCATCATCGATACGGCGGGCATTCGCCGCAAAGGCAAGACCGAGGCGATGGCGGAAAAACTTTCAGTGGTAATGGCGCGCAAGAGTCTCGAGCGCGCCGACGTCGCGATAATCGTGCTCGATGCCGAACAGGGAATTGCCGCGCTGGATGCGAACATCGCCGGCTATGCGGTCGAAGCGGGTTGTTCGATCATCCTGGTGGTTAACAAGTGGGACACGCTCGAGAATAAGGACACGCACACCGTCTCAGAGTTTGAGCGCAAGGTGCGCGATCAGATGAAGTTTCTCAGTTGGGCATCGGTAGTTACGATTTCGGCTTTAACTGGACAGCGTGTGAAGAAGCTTCTGCCGTTGGTCGTCGAAGCTAACCGGGCGCGCAACATTCGCATCTCGACTTCGCGGTTGAATGAGTTCTTTGACCGGGAAATTACACAGGGGTCAGGGATCATGCCGGCCCGTCCGCACGGCGGCTCGCGCCTGCACGTGCAGTACATCACGCAGATTGGTATTCGCCCGCCGACCTTTGTCGTGTTTACCGCGGGCGGAAAAGCGGGGCTGCATTTCTCGTACGTACGCCACCTCGAAAACCGCATGCGAGAAGAGTTTGGATTCCTGGCGACGCCGATCAGGTTTGTCGAACGGCATAAGTCTAAGCGAAGGCGTTGATTTCGATGTTAGCTAAACAGTAGCGCGCGCTCTTTCACCGGCGTGCCCTCTTTGCGCCTCGCGTCTTCCTTTGCGCCTCTGCGTGAAACTCCTCTTGTAGTTCTCGCAAAGGCGCAAAGTAATAACCGAAGGCGCAAAGAGAACTGGAGGTAAGCCGCGTCCTCGTAACCAATGAGCGAGCAATCAATTGACTTTGAAGTTCAAGCGCGTGACGGCGCAGCCCGCGCTGGGATTATCAAGACGCGTCGTGGCGATATTGAAACGCCCGTGTTCATGCCCGTCGGCACTGCCGGCACGGTAAAGGGAATTCGTTTTGAAGAACTCGAGTCGCCGGAACTCGATGCGCGGATCATCCTGGGGAATACCTATCATCTGTGGCTGCGGCCGAGGATCGAAACGATCCGCGCCTGTGGTGGGCTGCATAAGTTCATTGGATGGGATCGCGCGATGTTAACCGATTCCGGAGGCTTCCAGGTTTGGAGCCTGGGCGCACTACGCAAGATCAGTGAAGAGGGGACTGAGTTTCGTTCGCACATCGACGGCGCCAGGTGTTTTCTTTCCCCCGAGATTTCGATGGCGGTGCAGGCCGCGCTGGGTGCCGAGATAGCGATGGCATTTGATGAGTGCGCGGCGGGTGAGGCGACTCTGGATGAAGCGCGGCAAAGCATGGAGCTGACGCTGCGCTGGGCGAAACGATCGCGAGAGGCTTTTGATGTAGCGCAAATTGTTAATTTGCGATCCGTTGGATCGCGAGAGGGCTCGCAGGAGTCTGGGGAGAAAAAAGAATCGCAAATTAACAATTTGCGGTACAGGCAGGCGCTGTTTGGGATTGTGCAGGGGGCTTCGCATCTGGAGCTGCGTCGCGAAAGCCTGGAACGCACAGTCGAGATAGGCTTTGAAGGTTACGCAATTGGCGGGTTGAGCGTCGGTGAAGAGAAACCGGTAATGCTGGAAGTGATCGAAGACATCGCGCCGCGCATGCCGGCCGATAAACCACGCTACTTGATGGGCGTCGGGACGCCGGAAGACTTGATCGAAGCGGTAGCGCGGGGCGTAGACATGTTCGACTGTGTTCTGCCGACGCGAAATGGGCGCAACGGACAGGCGTTCACTTCGCGCGGCCGCCTCAATATTAAGAATGCCCGCTATGTTGATGATCAGGCGCCTCTGGACGAGACTTGCGGGTGCTCGGTTTGTCGCCGTCACAGCCGTGCTTTTCTCAGGCATCTCTATCAATCCGGCGAAATGCTCGCCAGCATTCTTATGACTCACCACAATCTGGCGTTCTTCCTTGACACCATGCGAGGTGTCAGGCAAGCTATCCGTTCTGGCCAATTCGCGAAATTTCGCAGAGAGTACACAGAGCAACTAAGCTCCGGGTTGGGATGAGTGCGGGCGTCGGATCCAGCCCACCTCGCGTTACTGCGGTAACCTCAACCAAACACTAATCACTTATGTTCTTATTTCTCTTTCAGGGTGGCGTCGGCGGATTGGGTGGCGCCCTCGTTCCGATGCTTTTGATTTTCGGTGTCTTCTATCTCCTCCTGATTAGACCGCAACAGAAGAAACAGCGACAGTTGCAGGCGACAATCGCTGAGTTGAAATCAGGGGATAAGGTCATTACTACGGGTGGAGTGATTGGGATTATCACCGCCGTGCGCGACACGAGTTTTTTCATTAGGAGCGCCGATAAAACGATTCTCGAAATTGCGCGCTCGGCCGTGGCCGGAGTTGACGCCGACGAAGAAAAGAAATAGTGGCACATCGTGCGACAAACACTAGTTTGTCGATGAGTGAGAGAAGGCGACAAACTGAAGTTTGTCGAACACGCATTCATGAAGAAAAGGAACTTACTCCAGCGATCAATCATTATCGCGATCGTTACCCTGGTCGGACTTTACATAGTCATTGGACCTCACGGGCGTCGCCCACACGCCAAAGACTTTACCCCCTCCGGTTTAAAAGCGAATCTCGCGAACAACATTCACCTCGGGTTGGATCTTAAGGGCGGCTCGCATCTGGTAATGCGGGTGAAGGTCGAGGAATACCTGAAGCGGCTTACCGAAGACAGCGCGATCGCGGCCCAGAATTTTGCCAAGGAAGCCGGCTTTGATGTAAAGGAAGCGCACGCTGAAACCACCGGTGGCAATTACCGCGTGGTTTTGCAGGTTGGCGATCCATCCAAGGCTAAAGAGATTCGCGACCTGGTGGAACCGAAGGTCGATCTTAGGGAAACCTCAGGCTGGTCCTTTTCGGCTTCGGGCAACACTCTAGCCTGGGCCTTAAGCGGTTCAGCGCAGCGCACCCTGGCTGATTCGGCCACCGAGCAAGCTCTGAAGATCATCGAGACGCGCATCAACGCGGTCGGTGTTACAGAACCGACTTTGCAAAGGCATGGCGGGCAGAACTCGCACGAGATCCTTCTGCAAATGCCTGGCATTCAAGATCCCGAACGCGTAAAGCAATTGCTGAAAGGCCAGTCCCACCTGGAACTCGTCCACGTGGTTAGTCCCCCGGCCACACAGGGATCGGTTCAAACTTATGCATCGGAAGCTGAGGCTATAGCCTCGCTTAACAGCGGCGGCAAGGTGCCGACCAATCGGCGGGTGTTGCCTTATGTTGAGCGTCCCGAATTAGCGGGGACGGCGAACCCTAACCCGCAGGCGACTACGAAATGGGTGGTTATCGAGTCTCCGGCGATCATTGACGGAGCCCAGTTAAGAGGCGCGACCGCGAATCAATCGAGGGCGGGCGCTGACGAGTATGAGATTGATTTCTCTTTGAAGGATGTTGGGTCCAAGAAATTCGGCGAGTGGACCGGCGCCAATATCAACGAGTACATGGGCGTGGTCCTGGACAACCAGGTGAAGTCAATCGCCTTCATTAAAGGACAAATTTTCGATCAGGGACAAATCACCGGAAGATTTTCGAAGCAGTCGGCTGACGATCTGGCATTGACGCTTCGATCGGGCGCGCTGCCGGCGCCAATTGAATATCAGGAAGAGCGCACGGTGGGGCCGAGCCTGGGTGCTGATTCGATCCGGTCAGGTGTGCGCGCGTCGCTGCTAGGCCTGACGCTGGTCGTACTGTTCATGCTGATCTATTACCGCGGATCGGGCATTAACGCAGTCATTGCCCTGTTGCTCAATATGGTCCTAATGCTGGCGGGGCTGATTATCTTTGGAGCTACGCTTACTCTGCCCGGTATCGCCGGCATCATTCTGACGATCGGCATGGCGGTCGATTCGAACGTGCTCATTTTTGAGCGCATCCGGGAAGAGATTCGTTCCGGCAAGACCATCCCTTCAGCGGTTGAGCAGGGCTTTGGCCATGCCTTTGTGACGATCATCGATACGCACGTGACGACGATTGTTTCGTCGCTGTTCCTTTACGCGTTCGGCGCCGGGCCAATCCGCGGCTTCGCCGTGACGCTGGTGCTGGGGTTGCTGGTTAACTTGTTCTCGGCGGTTTACGTTTCGCGGACGATCTTTATCTGGCTGCTCAGTCGCAAGGGAAGACGAGCAGAATCGCTTAGCATCTAAACTGGAATTTTATAAGCACGGCCGCTATCGCCGGCGAGCAATCAATTACGGTTAACGAAGTTCATGTTACGACTATTTCACGACATTAAAATAGATTGGCTGGGTAAGCGTCGTTTCTTCATCGGCATCTCGATTGTGCTGATGCTGGCGGGTATGGGTACTGCGTTTTACCGGCACAAGTTCCATCCCAACGGCACCGAAGCCTTTAATCTCGGTGTCGATTTCAAAGGTGGGACCGTAATCACCGCCAGGTTCAAGCAGCCACCTTCAGCCGATGCGCTTCGCGCTGCGATCAATAAGGCGGGGATCAAAGACGCAACCATTCAGCCGGTGTTAGACAAACCGGGCGAGTTTCTCGTCAAAGTGCCGCACCAGGGATTTGAAGAAGCCGAAGGCGGCGAGACTCAGGCAGGAGTGGACGCGGCCCGGACAAAAATTCGCGACGCACTCAACAGTTTCGGTCCTGAGGCCGAGGCCACCAAAGCGCTGGAAGAAGATTCCAAAGCTGCTTACAAGATCGAAGGCACCGACGCCGTGGGCCAGGTGGCGAGTAAGCAATTGCGGAATCAGGCCATCGCCGTCACCATCGCTGCCCTCATCGGCATGCTGCTGTTCATTGCTTTTCGATTTGAATGGACTTACGGTGCGGCTGCGGTGATTGCCGTATTCCATACGGTGCTGGTGACTTTGGGCCTCTTCTCAATATTTCAGATTGAAATCAATCTGACAGTTATTGCGGCGCTGCTGACCCTGGTCGGTTTCGACGTGAATGATTCGATCGTCATATTCGATCGTATTCGCGAAAACCGGAAGCTGTATCGACGGATGAATTTGTACGACGTTACCAATCTGTCGATCAATCAAACGCTTTCGCGCACAGTCATTACTTCCGGTCTGGTTTTTCTCTCCGTCGTGGCGATGGTGCTGCTGGGTGGCGAAACCCTGCGGCCGTTCTCACTGGCCCTCCTGATGGGAATCATGTTCGGCACCTACGACACGATTGCGGTAGCCGGTCCCATCATGGTCTGGTGGGAAAAAAGAATTGCGGCCGCCAACAAGGCGCCGGTGGCAAACACGCGCGACACCAATTTCAAATCGGCGCGTGGCGCCGGGCGCGGAGAGCGATCGCGTGACGGTGTCGCGAAGCCGTCCTTAACCGGGAACCAATAATCCATCCCCGGGGTCTAATGTGCCGTGTTGTTTTTCCGGCAACGTGAGCGGTTAAGAGGCCCAAAGATGCTGTTTAGCACCTGATTTGTTCTTGACTTTGCGAGCAATTGCGGCATAGACTGCAAACGTTGCTGGCCAATTAAATACGCTCGTTATCGTGCCCTGACTGCAAGGGTAGGATGCACGGTGGTTTGTACATTGAGATGGCCGGTTTCTTTGTGTCTCGCATAGTGGCCGGGCTCGACTACATGGCCTTAATGAAGGCAGGCCTTTCCACCGCAATTCCCTCTTCTTAGTTGTCATCAAGCGGATTTCGAGCGATGGGCTTGATGGTCGTAATTTTTGATAAGGCAGATAAGCAGCGGCCCATTTGGTACCGATTTGGGAGGACAGAACGATGTTCGAAAACCTGGTTGAGTCCGGCTCGCATAGCAAGGATGTAGCGCGTAAGGGCTCCTTCATCTTAGTGACGTTTGCCATCTATGCCGTGCTGCTGCTCGCAGCCTTCGTCGCGGGCATCTGGTGGGCCACCGCTAATATTGACCAACAGACTCTCGAGCTGACAGCCCTGATCGCTCCGGTTCCGGTGCCCCAGCAGCAGCAGCAAAAACAGGAAGCGCCCAAACCTGAAAAGGTAAACATTAATCAGAACGTTGATGTGCGGCGCGAGTTGATTGCTGATGTTACGCGAACAGATCTGGTGCCGAAAACGATCGAGTCTCGGGCCAGCGACGTGCCGCCGGTTCGTAAGGGTGTCGTGACGATGGTTGGTACTGGCAACTCGAACGCGGCCGCGCCGATGGCGCCGGGCACCGGTACGGGTCAGATTATTTCCAGTGGCCCGGCGAAGGTCGAAGTTGCGGAAGCGCCGCCACCGCCGCCGCCCAAGCCGACGCCGCACGCGCCGATATCCGGCGGAGTGCTCAATGGTAAGGCCGTGCGCCTGGTGCAGCCGCCTTATCCTCCGATTGCCAGGAGCGCACATGCTTCAGGTCAGGTGGTCGTGCAAGTTCTGATTGACGAAAACGGCAACGTGGTTGCGGCACACGCGACTTCCGGGCATCCTTTGCTGCAGGCGGCCGCAACTAATGCCGCGCGAGCATCGAAGTTTACGCCGACCAAGCTTTCCGGCCAACCGGTAAAGGTCAATGGCGTGATCATCTACAACTTTGTAGCGCAGTAAATAATCCGGCGCGCTGGTTCGCTCCAGAAAAACCGAGAGCTGCCAGCGCTCGGTCTTAACTGCCGGTCGGGAATCAATGTAATTAAAACCTTTTGGAGGAGTTACCGTGACTATTTTGACAAGCATCCTCGGAACGAAAGCAATGGGCTTTCTTCTTTTTCTCTGGCAGACTCCTAGTCCGACCCAGGCGGCTACGTCAGGCAATGAATTCACGCTCGTAGAGATGCTCAAGAACATGAGCGCCGTGGCCATTGCGGTCGTGATCATTCTTTTGATTATGTCCGTGTACTCGATAGCCATCATGGTCGAACGTTACCTGACCTACACCGCGGCTAAGAAGCAGTCCCGTGAATTTGCCCCGCGCGTAGCCCAGGCGTTGAAGAACAACCGCATTGAAGAGGCCATCAACATCAGCGATAAGCATCGCAAATCGCACCTGGCCATGGTTGTTAACAGCGGCTTGCAGGAGTTTCGAGCGCACGAACAATCAAACGAGATTTCGGGCGAGGAGATCGAGGCCTCGAAGCGCGCTCTGCAAAGAGCTATCGCGATCAAGACAGCTGAGTTTCGCCGTGGCCTTTCTGGTCTTGCAACCATTGGTTCGACGGCCCCATTCGTGGGTCTATTCGGTACCGTTTTCGGCATTATCAACGCGTTCCGCGGAATGAAGAACGCCGAGACGGCAGGTATCGCGGCGGTTGCCGGTGGTATTTCGGAAGCCCTGTTTACGACCGCGCTGGGTCTGGTAGTGGCCGTTCCGGCCGTTTGGCTCTTCAACTACTTTACCGGCAAAGTGGACGGTTTCATCGTCGAAATGGACAACTCGGCTTCCGAGCTGGTCGACTATTTCATTAAGAATCGCACCAAGCAACTGAAGCCGTAGGGCGCGTCTGACGGGGAAGTCGAGCCGCGGAATATCCGTGGCCCGCATCCCTTCCGACTTAGTGGCGAGAGGAGACTGATTTATGGGAATGCAGGGTGGCGGCGGAGGAGGACTAAACTCCGAGATTAATGTCACGCCGATGGTCGACGTAATGCTGGTGCTGCTGATCATCTTCATGGTGGTCACGCCCTTCTTGCAGCAAGGCATCTCGGTCGCTATCCCGCGCGAGATGAAAAACCCGGACGAAGATCAGGCTATTAATAAAGAGTCCGCGGTGATTATTTCTATTCCCAAGGATAGTGAGTATTACCTCGGCAAGAAGAAGGTCAATCTCGACGACCTCAAGACCTCGGTCGAAAAAGCCCTCGCTAACAAGAAGGAAGAGGACAAGATCGTTTACATCAAGAGCGGCGTCGAGGTCAGCTACGGTGAGGTGGTAAAGGTCATCAACGCGGTGCGCGAAAAGGGCGTCGACAAGATAGGGCTGGTTGCGGATAAGAAGAAAAAGAGCGGCGCGGCTGCCGCTCCGGCAACCTGAAGCTGAAAACAAGTTCCGAGCACAGTTTCATTCATCGTGCTACCAGTTCGATTTGAGGTGGGTTTATGTCAATGAGTTCCGGGAGTAGCGATCGTGCTGTCCCTTACATCAATGTTACGCCGCTGATCGACGTGCTGCTGGTCGTAATTATCATCTTCATGGTAATCACGCCCCTTAAGCCGAGCCGCTTTAAAGCGGATATTCCGACCCAGCGAGACCCTAACGAAAACATCCAGAATCTGAAGCCGAATCCGCTCACCCTGGTGGTTTCAATTACCCCGGATCTGCAAATCAAACTCAATCAGGACGTAATGGGTTCGGTTAATGACACGACCTTGCTGGCCGCTAAACTTCAGCAGACATTTCAACTGCGGAAGGAACAGCATGCTTATAAGGTGGGCATGGAAACAGCCACCGTCCCTGAAGATCAAAAGATTGAGAAGACGGTGTTCGTAAAGGCGCCCCGGGCCTTGCATTACGGCGACGTCGTGAAGGTTATCGACGCGATTAAAGGGGCCGGCGCGAATCCGGTTGGCTTGCAGGTTGACGATCTGCCGTAGGACAAGCTGGGACGATATTCGCCGGTATTTCTTCCGCCGGGTTGGCTTTCGTGCTTGCGGGAAAGCCTGGGCGGCATCTTTCATTAAAACGGAGCTAATAGAATGAGACTCTCTTGGTCCAGGATTGGCGCCACGGCAATCTTGGCGTTGTTTGTCGGCGCCGGCGCCGGCTGTACGCTCGTCAATAAGATCAGGGCCAAGAACGAGCTCAACGAAACCGCGCGCGCCTTCCGCGAAGGACACTTCGAAGAGGCCGAGCAGCACGCCAAGCGCGCCCTGTATCTCGATCCCAACAACACAACCGCCGCTGTCTTTATCGCGCGCGTAACCCACCAGCAATACAAACCCGGCGTTGACAACCCTGAGAATATCCAGAAAGCGCGCGATGCCATCGAAGCCTACATGCACATTCTGGAAAAAGATCCGAACAACGACGAGGCTTACAAAGCTATTTCGGTCCTCTATTCAGCTATCAAGGACGACACGAAGCTGCGAGAATGGATCCTGAAGAGGGCCAACGACTCCAGCATGCCGGCTGAGAAGCGTGCCGAAGCGTACGCCATCCTGAGTGGTAAGGATTGGGATTGCTCTTTCAGAATCACCGAGCTGCCCGACGTCAAAGTCACTTCCAACGAGGGTGGCAAGCCGAGCGTCGTTTACAAGAAACCAAAAGACGAGAAGGATTTCGTCAACGCCCAGAAATGCGTGGTGCGCGGACTCGAGGAAGCCGAGACCGCGATCAAGATGGATCCGAACAACGAATCCGCCTGGTCCTACAAAACGAACCTTCTGCTGGAGGCGGCCAAACTTGCTGAAATGGATGGCAAGGCCGACCAGAAGGCCCAGTACCAGAAGCAGGCTGAGGTAGCAGGGAAGAGGGCCGCCGCCCTGGCTGAGGAGCGCCGCAAGAAAGAGGAGGCGGCCGACGCAGCAGCTTCACCCACTCCCTGATGAACCACAGTTAGCGCTCAGCGCTTAAAATCAAATAGCCATCCTAAACAGGTGACGCAGGCTTTCGGGTCGGCGTCACCTATTTTGTTATACTTGAGATCAGTCAGTTTGTTAGTTGTTCGTGGTCGGTTGGTCCGGGGAATAGTCTGAGACAACTGACTAAGGGCAACTGACAACTGACGTAATTCTTATGGTTCGAATCGAAGAAATCTGCGAGAAAGTCAGGCGCAATCATCCGCAGGCCGACCTTAATCTATTGCGGCGTGCTTACCTGTTTTCCGCGCGCGAGCACAAGGGTCAGAAGCGCGCTTCGGGCGAGTCCTACCTGGTTCATCCTTTGGAAGTGGCGAACATCCTCGCCGATATGCGTTTGGATGCCGTCTCAGTTTCGACGGGCTTACTTCACGATGTCGTCGAAGATACGCTCGCCGATACGGCGACGATCCGCGAGTACTTTGGCGACGAAGTGGCGCATCTGGTTGAGGGCCTGACCAAAATTGCGCACATCAGCAGTGTCTCGCGCGAAGAGCAACAGGCTGAGAACGTGCGCAAGATGTTGCTGGCGATGGTTGACGACGTGCGCGTGGTGCTGGTGAAACTTGCCGACCGCCTGCACAACATGCGCACGCTCGAATATCTCTCGCCGGAGAAGCGCCAGCGGATTGCCCAGGAGACGATGGACATCTACGCGCCCATCGCGCACCGCCTGGGAATGGGCAAACTGCGTGGCGAGCTGGAGGACCTGGCTTTCAAAAATCTTCACCCTGAAGACTACCGTGATCTGACTGCTCAGATGGAAAAGCGGCGGGCGGCCAACGAAGCGTTCCTCAACGATGTGACCTCTACCATTCAGCAGAAGATGGAGGAAGCAGGCGTCCCGTTTGTGCGCATCGAAGGCCGGGTCAAACGTCTCTACTCGATTTGGAAAAAGCTGGCCCGCCAGGAAATTGAACTCGACCAGGTTTTCGATCTAGTCGCCGCCAGGGTGATTACTCCCAACGAAATTCGCGATTGTTATGCGGCCCTCGGCGTGATCCACACCAGCTGGAAGCCCGTGCCCGGCCGCTTCAAGGATTGGATTGCGACCCCGCGCGACAATCTCTACCAGTCTTTGCATACGTCGGTAATTGGTTCGAAAGCGCAGCCGTTCGAGGTGCAGATCCGCACCGAGCAGATGCATCTGACCGCCGAGGAAGGCGTGGCCGCGCATTGGAAGTATAAGGAAGGGAAACGCGGAGCCCGCGACGATGACGACGCGTTGAAGGTCCTCCGTTCACTGGTCGAGTGGACTCAGGATGTGGAAGACTCGCGCGAGTTTATCGATTCACTGAAACTAGATCTCTATCCCAAAGATGTCTACGCCTTCACCCCCATGGGGAAGGTAATCCAATTGCCGCGGGGTGCGACGACGGTTGATTTCGCTTACATGATTCACTCTGAAGTCGGCAACACCTGCACCGGCGCGCGAGTCAACGGCCGGATGGTGCCGCTGCGGACGCTGATTCAAAACGGCGACGTGGTCGAGATTATTCGCAGCAACAACGCGCACCCATCGCGCGACTGGCTGAATTTCGTGGCCACCTCGCGCGCGCGCAATCGCGTGCGTCATTGGGTGGCGGACCAGCAACGCGCGGAATCGATCGAAATCGGGCGCAAGTTGTTCGAGAAGGAAGCCGGCCGCTTTCAGCTTTCGCTGAAGAAGGTTTTGGCTGACGGCAACGGCGATCTCAAACGGATCGCCAGTGACTATGGCTACGGGCGGACTGACGATCTGCTGGCCGCGATGGGTTACGGCAAGATTGTGCCGCGCAACATCATCGCGAAGTACCTGGGACCGGAAAAGTTCGAAGCTCTGGACAAGCAGAAGGAGTCACGTCTGCGCACGGGCGTGCGCGCGGTCAAGCGCTTGATTACCGGCGACGACGCGATCGTTGTGCGCGGCGTCGAAGACCTGATGGTGAATCGCGCCCGTTGCTGCAACCCTCTGCACGGCGAACAGATCATTGGCTACATCACGCGTGGCAAAGGCGTGGCGGTGCATACAGCGCGCTGCAAAAATGTGAAGCAGTTGATGATCAACCCGGAACGAATCGTCACAGTTGAATGGGCTTCGAAACCCGAGAAGACGGCTTACGCGGTGAAGCTCCTGGCAGTTACTGAGAATCGTACCGGAATGATCGCCGGCATAACCGGAGCCATATCCGACATGAAGACCGGAATCCGCGACGCGCGCGCTTCAGTCGGTCCCGATCAAAAAGGCCGCATCGAAGTTACTGTGGAAGTTTTTGACGTGAAGCACCTGGATAAGGTGATGAGTTCGATCAAGAACGTGTCCGGCGTGCTGGACGTGGAACGTAAGCAGGGCGCTGCTTAGATCAAGGCTAGCGGCGCTACTTTTACGCGACCATCGATTACTCCCGGTTGTAGCAATATCCGCATTCGCATTTCCGGAACTCCAAACTTATCGTGACGAAAACAATTCTTGACGAATCGGTTTATGACCGTGGGCGGGTGCTCGGTAAGACATTGGAGATGTATCAGGTGCCGATAAAAATTTATCTTGAGAATGGGATAATAAAGAAGACGTGGCTGGACGCGACGGTCGACAGCCAAGCCCAAAATGAATTCAGGAGTTGGTTGAAAAACATCCAACTAGTTTGAGCGGCTAGAAGGGAACAACACGGGATTCAGTACTCTTGACACCCATGGGTGGGGAGGTAAGAAACGAATTGCTTTTCTCGTTAAGCACGGATCGACAGATTGCGATGGTGGCATTTGCCCGCGGTGCTTCACCCTGAAAGCCGCGAGCGGACTCAATCGCTCGATTGAAGTCACTTGTCGCCAACTCACCGAAAATTCCGCTAATTTGGAAGTCGGGGTTGGCCTCCATCTTTCTTATGGCCTGGTTCTTGGTACGAATAGTGACCGTAAGAACACCGTCTTCGCCGCTAAAGCCTTCCGTTGAGTTAGCGGCCTTAACCACATCGAATATGGCATCCCAAGCTCGTGCAGCATCAATTGGTTCAAGAGCATTGGCGATAGCCAATAACGCGCGCGGTCGATCCAAATCGGCACCATCCATACGGCGCGTCTCAGCGGTTGCATCATCAAGCAACGATGACGCTTTGTCCTGATCGGTTTTCACGAGTAGTTTCGCCGACTGTGTCAACACCCAAACTCTCTGGATGTGAGTTAATTCTCCTTTGCGAGCCAGTTCGAGCGCCTTCTCAACCGACCTTTGTTTTACGACTACAATGGCCAGACACCAGTCGATCCACGCTTGGGCCCGCTTCCGAGCCTCGCTCTCACTAATCTTGCTCACATAGTCGTTCGCCTTCGGATCTGCTTTGCCGACGGCGAGCAGGGCTAATTTAAAATAGAGTTCGTCTCTTTCATCCGATGTCCTTGTATGCTCAATCTGATTGAGCAGCGAACGCTCCTGATCAGCAAAAGACGGCTCGGGAGTGATCCCTTTCTCTGTCCACTCACTTTCTCCGTGACGCAAGTCCTCGCTGACAAGGCTATTGAGTGCTTCCAGTTGGCTCCGCATAGCTTCAGTCATCTCTCGTGGCGCGTATTGTTCAAAAAGGGGCAGCAGCCGTTTCACAACCATATAGGCCCCAGCAATACCAGATGTGCTACGGTCCTGTTCTGGAGGCGCCTGAGGGCGGAGCAGAACAGCGGCCGCTGTTTGAAAGAAAGCCAATCGCAATTGGGGTTCTACACTCGCCATCGGATAGAAAGAAGGTGGTACGCCACTTGAGGCACTGCCCTCGATGTTAAAGATCACGTACATATGAGGCGTGAAGATATAAGACGAGAGCAACGATACCGTGTTAGCGTCCGCAGTCATGTTTCTACTCGTGTTAGCGAGCAGAGCCGCGTAGCGCTGGTCGGCGGGCGCGGCATTTTTCTCGCGCAGTAGCGTGAGAAACTCGACCGTCGATATGGTTACGCTATTAAGCACAGAATCGGCAAATTGCAACGCCCGTTCAGTGCTGCCTTCGCGGAGCAGTGATTCCGCCAGATTCAATCTTTGCTGCGATGCATCGGAGAGGCCCCACAAGTCCGGTTTCGAGTTTCCGGCTTCATCGTCTTTTTGATCTATCTTGATCTTATCGAGAAATTCCTCCGCAAGGTGGCGATCATGCTTAGCCACTAGAGTTAAGACTTGTTTGCGAAGCTTAAGCGGTTCTTGGCTTTCTCGATCGCCGGTTTCCGCGGCTTCCCACGCCTGACGAAAAAGTGTGCGACCTTGATCGGCATCAACGTCCCATAGGGTGTCAGCGATTCGCGCCAAGGAGCGGGCACGCAATGGTTGATCGCGAAAGCCACGCGCATCGCTGGCCAATGAAATCAATAGCGAACGTGCTTGCGTACGACGCTGCGTTGTTCTGGCTTCTGCTTTTGACCCTGATTTGTCGCCCGCTTCAGTGTTGTCTATGGCAGTTTTTGGCTTTGTGGTTGGCGACTGAGCAGGAGCGAGACGTGGAAGCAAAATTAGAGCCGCACAAATAATGATAGAACAACGGGAGCGATTCATGATTTACCTCCACCACCAGGGTGATTATCAGCCAGCAAACTCATTGCGTCGTGCTCCGTCACCTTGTGTGGCACATTGGCCAACCATTTCCCTCTAGAGGGTTCCATTGCCCTTCCAAATCAGATGCTGCCAGTCAAGGTCACTCACCCTAGTTAAATATCTGCGGCGTGCGATTCCTACGCTGCCGAGATTAGTATATATCCCGTAAGAAAGGCCGAGCAATCGCAGTACAACGCCCAACCCACGTAGGGGTTTCCTAATCATGAAACGCCAACTGTTATTAATCAACTAGTCGTTCGTAAGAGATTTGTGTCGGACGGGGATTGGGTTGAATCGAGTCCGGTTACCTTTGACGTTATACCGAGGAAACCGTCAGCGCTAATTCCCGAGGGCGTCAGCGTGCGATAGTTCCTCAAAGTACAAAGCCGCAAGTCAAAGGCCAGCCATCCCGCATGGGAAGCGAGGACTATTTTGACGTTGAAGTAGTAAACGACTCTGACCAGCCCGTTAAAATCACCGTCATCGATTCGTTGTATGGGAATCGACTTCGATTGTTCAAGGACGGGATCCTCGTGCCCTATGTTCCAGAAGCGGCAAAGCTGATTCAATCAAAGGACTCAGATCCACGGTTGGCGGAACTCGGAGATTGGTCATCCCTCCGAAGACAACTTCACAGTCGCAGGGATTGACCTTGAAGAATTGGTACGGCGAGTTGGCCCCAGGTCTCTATCGCATAACTAATCGTCGCCGATTCGAGATAGACGGACCATGGACGCAGGATTCCGCGGAGCTTTGGTTCGAAGTTGTGAAGCAGCAATGAGGCACACTGCGCTTCGTCTGAAGAGTGAAACTTAACCAGAGTGAGGGCTGAACCCCGATTGCACAGGTTCCTAATCTACGCTTCCTGCCTTTGGCTTTCCGTCCGTATCGTAAACCTCGATCGTATCCGAATATGCCTTGACCTGATCGCTGATCTCGGCGGCGTCACCGACGATTACGACGGCGGCCTGATCGGGAGTGACGTGCGTTTGAGCGACTCTTTGAATGTCTTCGGCAGTGACCGCATTAATCTGTTCGCGGTAAGTCTCGAGATAGTCGGGCGGCAAATCGTACATCCTGATACTGACCAGTTGATCGATTAGTCCGTCCTGAGTCTCAATGCGAATTGGGAAGACACCGGAGAGGTAAGACTTGGCGTTCTTTAGTTCGTCAGCCGAAACGGCCTCGTCGCGAATTCGGCCCAGCTCGTAAAAGAATTCATGGAGCGAGGCGCCCGTCACTGGCGTACGAACTTCGGCCGAGGCCCGAAATGTTCCGGCGAGACGGCGAGCATCCAGGTTCGAATACGCGCCGTAGGTGTAACCCTTCTCCTCGCGCAGATTCATGAACAGACGTGACGAGGCATTCGCGCCGAGGATCGTGTGCATCAGCAGCATCGAAAAATAATCCGGGCTGGTGCGAGTGATTCCTTCATTCGCAATCACAATGTTCGACTGGGCTGAACCGGGCCGATCGACAACATAGACTGATCGCTCGGTTCGTTTGGGCAAAGCGGGCAGGTTCAGCTCCGGCAAAGCGCCGGGTTTCCAATCACCAAACAGTTGCTCAATGCGCGCGATGATTGCGTCCCGGTCGACATCGCCGACGACCATAAAGACCGCGTTATTCGGGATGTAAGTGGCTTCTCTGTAACGCACCAGGTGGTCGCGTGTCATCGAGTCGAGCATCTCGGGCGTAGGCGACAAACGCGAATACGGATGCTTGCCAAACACTACCTGCGACAGGCGTTCAGAAGCGAGAAAGGTCGGTTGGGCGCGTTGCTGGATAAGCAGCTGCTTGGTGTTCTCACGAGCCAGATCAACTTCGCCCTGCGGAAACGATGGATTTAAAGTCACATCGGCCATCAAATCCAGAATCTCGTCGGCGTAAAGCGAAATTGACGAAGCCGCCACCGTAGTAAAGTCAGAACTTGATCCCACGGCCAGCGTCGCCCCAAAGCGTTCGACCTCCTCGGCGATCTGCCGGCTGTTCCGCCTGGCAGTTCCTTCGGTCATCAGGCTCGACATCATATCGCTCAAGCCTGGCAGCTCTTCAGGATCGTTCGCGTCGCCGGAACGAAAAGCCAGCCGGAAACTGATTAGCGGCAGGCGCTTGTCCTCAACCACGACCAGCCCGAGGCCATTCGGCAGCGTAATCTCGACGTGTTCAGGAAGGTTCAGCGGCCGGGGCGCGAGCGGCGGCGGCATTTGGCTGCGAAAGGTTTCGGTCTCAGTCATGTAAAGGCCCGTTCTTAGGTTGCGTTATTAAGAGATCAGTTACTGATCAATTCGAGTCGACTGCCGATTCGGACGGTTGCGGCGTCAGGAGCGGCGTGCCCTTAGCCGAATCATCGGGGGCGGGAGGTATTTGCGGCAAGGGGGCGGTCGGTTGTTTGGGCTCGCCGGGTTCGGCTGGCGCGGCGGCTGGGACTTCATGGGGCGCCGGCACGATTTCCAGCAGCACCCGATTGTCGGTGTCCAGAAAATTCAAGACGGCGTCGCGAATCTGGTCGGCAGTAATTTTCAAATAGTTGGCGAGATCTGAATTGAAGAGTTCCGGGTCGTTGTCATACAAGGTGAATTCCGCCAATTGCTGGGCGCGAAACAGAGACGACTGACGGCTGCGCACGGCGCTATTAAAGAGGTTGTTGCGCAACTTCTCCATCTCTTCGTCGCTGGGGCCGTGCGTGGCGAGGTCCTTGATCTCCGTCAGGATCGCCTCGCGAATCTGCCCGCCCTCGCTATCAGGTTTGGGTATGACGACGATGAATAAACCCGAAGGCCCGCGGCGCTCGTCAATTCCGCCCTGGATTTGGACGACCGATTCCTCGCCCTTCACGAGCTTCTGATACAGCCGCGCGCTCTCGCCTTCGAATAACAAATGACTGGCCAGAGACAGCGCATAAAAGTGCGGACTGCGGCGCTCTGGAATCTTCCAGCCGAGGGCGAAGGCCGGCACGGGCGCCAGCTTGTCGAGAAAAGTATCCCGAGGTTGAGCGATCTCGATGGGCTCGCTCACGTCAACCGGCGGCGGCTCAGGTTGGCTGGGAATGGTAGCGAAATATTTTTCGACCATCGATCGCGTTGCTGCCATATCGAAATCGCCGGCAATCGAAAGCACCGCGTTGTTCGGCGCGTAATAAACGCGGAAGAACGCGCGTACGTCTTCGACCGTCGCCGCGTCGAGATCTTCCATCGATCCAATAGTCGAATGAGCATTCGCGTGGTTGCGGAAACACATTTCAAACAAACGCAGGAATCCGTTCACGTACGGCTGGTTGTCATAACGAAGTCGTTTCTCTTCCTGTACCGCCGAGCGCTGGTTATCGAGGTTCTCCTGAGTCACATTCAGCGAGTGCATGCGATCGCTCTCCAGCCAAAGCGCCAGTGGCAACTGGCTGGCCGGTAGAGTCTCGAAATAGTTGGTCCGCTCACTTGAAGTCGTGCCGTTCATGGTGCCGCCGGCGTTCGAGATGTACTGAAAATGCGCGGCCTTGGGAACGTTTTCCGACCCCTGAAACATCATGTGTTCGAAAAGGTGGGCAAAGCCCGTGCGGCCCTCGCGTTCGTTGCGCGAGCCAACGTCATAATAGACGGCTACGGACACGACCGGCACTGAATGGTCTTCGTTCAAGACCACGCGCAGGCCGTTCGCTAAACTATATTTTTCGATGGGGGTGTGTGGAACTTGAAAAGTTTTCTGCACGTAACAGCTCGATCTAAAACCGCCCCTGCACGGTTGATTGCCGAATTATTTGTAGAGCTTATGAAATAGAGTTTACCGCGTAACACCCTGGATTAACAAAGAGGGGTGGCCGGCCATTGTCTGGAAACATAAGTGGCACAGACTTCAGTCTGTGATCCGATAAAACGAAACTCCACAGACTGAAGTCTGTGCCACCAGGCACCGGGGGGGTTAGGCTTTCTTTTCGCCGACCATCCCGCGTAACTCAGCGCGGAGGCGTTCGATTTCCGCGAGCTTTTGCTCGACGCGCTCGAACAAGGGCCCCTGGGTCTTGATACCTTCATCGATCAAAAACGCAGCTGCTTCGGCCCGAGTACCAAACACGCCGGCCTGTACCAGTTGACCCAGCTTATGCTGCGCGTCCTGCGATACTTTCACGGCCAGCATGTAGTCGTCCTTGGCCGAAATTGCTCGTTCAATAGTGCGGCTGATGTCCCGCCCAATCGCCGACAGTTGTTCCGGAATGCGCGAGGCCATGTCCCGCATGGACGAACTCACGTTGGAACGATCGTCTGTGTGATCCGTTTCGTGTTCGTGCATGATCAAATTCTCTTTCTTTTCCGACTCGTCCTTTTGCGGCTCAAAAGATGTGCTCATAGGAATAATCTCCTTGCTGACTTTGGTAACTCTTGTACGATGCGCTGGGGTTACAAGTTCATTCTAAGGAGCGCGTCGGATGAGCGTCAAGGAGGGTTCGTTTCAGGTGAGGGTTTTCGCGCTCGACAAGAACGATCCACGAAATCACACGAAACTGAACGAACAACACGAATTCTGCTTCGTGTGTTTCGTGGATCGCTTTCCCTGACAGACCCGGCCACGTTCTTTGGGACAGGTTCGTGTGGGGCCCGGTCGCTACCGCTCCGGTTCTGTAACTACGCCGCGTTCAACTCAACACAGCACGCGGCACATCGCGTAGCTCTGATCGGAATGGCCGTCAGGCAGAAGGGGCAATCCTTCTTCGCAGGATCCGTTTTTCTGAGTTTGTTCACGATCTTTATCAGTACGAAAACTACCAGGGCGACGATCACGAAGTTAACGATGTCGTTGATGAAGGCGCCGTAAGCCAGGACAGGAATGCCTTTGGCCTTGGCTTCGGCGAGCGAGACGGGCACGCCCTTCGATTTATCGAGCACCAGAAACAAACTCGCGAAGTCCATCCTGCCGAGCAACAATCCAATCGGCGGCATGATGATTCCCTCAACCAAAGAGGTGACGACCTTGCCAAAGGCGACGCCGATAATCACGGCTACAGCCAGGTCGATTACGTTTGCGCGGGCAATGAACTCTTTGAATTCTTTGAGCATAGGTTTCTCCTGTGTGGCACGGGCTAGTCTGTGCCTCGATATAGATCAACGACCAAAAGGATCTGATTTATTTAGAGACGCAACCCCTGTGGGGTTGCGCCGCCTTCGGAGCCTCGATCCCAGGGTAGCCGCGCAGAGCCGCGGCAACCCTGGGCTCTGTTTCGTAACCGCTTCGCGGTAGAAGCACCCAAGCTCGATGATGAGCTAGATCCATTAGCGGCGGGTTAACCGCCGCCGGTCGCCGCGATCCTGAGATCGCGGGCGACTTGATCAGGCATCCCTAAAGACTGGGCCACTCATTGGCAATCCGTTGCCAGCTTGTACCCGGCCTTTTCGGCTTCGTCCTTATCTTTGAACTTAATCCGCCTGGATTCTTTCACGCCGCTTACGGCTGAGCAGTCCGAAGTGTAGTAGGCCTTCGTCTGCTGATCGCCGATGACCATCGCTTCCGCTGCCTCAGCAACCGCGGCTGCTTCTTCGCGACGAGTAGCGATGGTTTCTTGCGCGCCATCGTCGCTGATGCGCACGCTGGGACTTCCTGCAACCAGGGACGCCAGCACTGTGAACCCATTGCAGCTCAATTGCCGGCCGCCTCGCTTCGATGGCCATTCCGAGGGGAGGTTCAGCGCCTTGCTGAAACCGGCGACGAAGGCATCGAGCGTCTGCCACTTGAAAGTCCCTTCGTATCCAATCCACAAGCTAACCAATCTGCCATCCAGGAAGTCGAGCGAAATCGTGCGAATGTCCGCGAAAAGAGTTTTGTCGAAACTGGGATCGAAATACGGATTAATACTGATTTTGGCGACGCCAAACTCATCCGGGCGGGCCCGTTGAATCTGGGGCACGCGGGCCTTCGCTTGCTCAAGAGTCATGCCCACGTGAAAGCCGCGCAGTTCGGCGGACTCAGATAATTGTTCGATTTTGAGAGTGCACGGTGAGGATTGAGCGGCAGCCGCGATCGCGGCGCACCAAACGATCAGGAGAAGCGAGCAGACCCTGCTAATGTTCCAGATCGGACGGCAGAGAGTTGAAAGCGGACGACTCATTTTTCGTAATCAAGTTCTTGATCAATTCCGCCAGTTCATTCGGATCGAATGGAGTCGAAACATATTCGTTACAGCCGGCCTCGATGGCCAGCGATCTGTATTCGTTGGCCCCATAGGCAGACACGGCCACGATTGGCGTCTGGCGCAGAGCCTGATACTCGCGTATTCGCTGCGTAGCGTCAAGGCCGTTCATGCCCGGCATCATCATGTCCATGATGATCAAATCGGGTAACTCGCGTTGAGCCACGTCGATGGCTTCCTCGCCGGTTTCGGCTTCAATCACCCGATAGCCGTTTCGCGCCAGCCACATCCTCATCATCAGTCGCGTGTCGTCAAAGTCTTCCACGATCAAAATCGTAGGTAGAGCTTCGGCAGCATGGTTCTGAGCAGTTTGATATTCCATTAGTTTCAACTGGAGAATCGGGCAAGACGGGCACCCTGAAACAAAAGGGTGAGGTAAAACGATATGACAAAGGAAGGAGCCTGGTCAAATTGGCAAGGTTAAAAAGGAGCGCGGACGTCCTGTCCCGCCAGTGTGCGCAGCACGCTCATCTCCAAACTATTTCTAGCGTTGTTAGCGCTTCGCGCTCAGGATGTCCGCGCTCCGGAATTGTAAATCATTCTCGATTTGGATAGCATCGCAGGCCTATGACAACTACTTCTGAAACCATGACGGGCGAGCAGATAGTAGAACTCTGCCGCCGGCACACCCTTTTTGAATGGTCGGCTCAGGCCGCGGTCGATCCGATTCCGGTCGCGCGAGCGAAAGGAATCTATTTCTGGACGCCGGAAGAGAAGCGGTACATCGATTTCAACAGCCAGTTGATGTGCGTCAACATCGGGCACGGCGACGAACGCGTGGTGCGCGCAATCCAGGAGCAGGCCGCGATCCTGCCATACGCCAATCCATTCATGGCCACCGAAGTGCGCGCCCGCCTCAGCGTAAAGCTCGCCGAGATCACTCCCGGAGACATCGACGCTTTCTTCTTTACCAACGGCGGCGCCGAATCGAACGAGAATGCGATTCGCATCGCGCGCCTGTTCACCGGCCGTCACAAAATTGCCGCTCGATATAGGTCGTATCACGGCGGCACCGCGGGCGCTCTGACGCTGACCGGCGATCCCCGCCGCTGGGGTGCGGAACCGGGAATCCCCGGCGTGATTCGCATTCCTGACTTCTATCATGGAATTCAAAAAGGATTTGATACGACCGAGGAAGTGCTGGCGCGAACGGAAGAGGTCCTGCAGTTAGAAGGTCCCCAGACAGTGGCAGCGATTATCGTCGAGCCCGTAGTCGGGACCAACGGCATCTTGATTCCGCCAGACGGCTATATGCAGGGACTGCGCGCGCTGTGCGACAAGCACGGCATTCTTCTGATTGCCGACGAAGTGATGGCCGGCTTTGGCCGCACCGGCGAGTGGTTCGCAGTCGATCACTGGAAGATCGTGCCTGATCTCATCACGATGGCCAAGGGTCTGACCAGCGCTTACGTACAGTTGGGTGCGGTGGGTATGCGGCGGCAGATTGCCGATCACTTTCAGAAGAACCTTTTCTATGGTGGTCTAACCTACAACAGTCATCCGCTCGCGTGCGCGGCGGCGCTGGCTACGATTGCGGTGTACGAAGAAGATCACCTGATTGAGAATTCGCGTGGCATGGGGACTGTGATGCAGGGGCTGCTTGAAGATCTACAGAGTCGTCATCCATCAGTGGGCGCGACGCGCAACATCGGACTCTTCGGAATAGTCGAGCTGGTGCGCAACCGCGAGACGCGCGAACCGATGGCGCCCTTCAACGGCACCTCGCCCGAGATGCAGGCACTGGGCAAGTTCTTCCGCCAGGAAGGCCTCTACACAATCGTGCGCTGGAATACGTTCTTCACGAATCCACCGCTATGCATTACCGAAGCGGAGTTGCGCGAGGCGTTTGCAATTATTGATAAGGGTCTGGAGATTACGGATCGGGCTGTTTCGTAGCGGAAGGACAGAAGTCAGAGGTCAGAAGTCGGAGGTCAGACGCGAATATCTGACTTCTGTTCTCTGTTCTCTGACCTCTGACTTCTAGTTGTTTGGTACCCGCGGCAGGGGTCGAACCTGCGACCTTCCGCTCCGGAGGCGGACGCTCTAATCCACTGAGCTACGCGGGCACATGTTGGGGATGAAACGATAGCACAGGGCGCGGAACGGGGCTAGCGGTGTTTAGAGTACCAACTCTAGTTGGGTTTTCTCTCCAATAGGTTCCGGCTGGAATCGGACTCCGACTCAAACCTTCGATTAAACCCTCGACCTGGGGCTTCGGTATCTTCGCCTCGTAGAGGCGAAATGTTTATAGCCCGGGTCTCGTCTAATCAGCCACTCCCCAGGTGCGGAATCTTCATTTGCGCCCCTACAGAGCGCGCAACTCTCAGCAGACGAACCTATAAACATTTGGCTCCTCCGGAGCCCGAAAGATGGATCCGGAACAGTCCTACGTTATGGCTAAGTCCCTCACCCAGGCGCTCTCCCAGAGGCAGAGCGGGCATCGAAGTCTCCTAAGAGTGTTTGATGATCACGCCTTCAATAATATTGGCGACATGCTCGCAGCGATCGATCGCCGATTCCAGCTTCTCGTAAACATCTTTCCACTTGATCACAGTCAACGGATCGCGCGTCTCATGGAACAGGCCGCCCACTGCGCGTTGATAGATATCGTCGCCTTCATGTTCCAGGCGATGAAGCTCAACCAGACGTTCGGTCACGCCTTTGGGTTTTTGCAGCATCGAAATTACTTCGTGAAGTTGCACTGCCATCCGTTGGATTACGCCGGCCAATTGCTTCGCCGGGTCCGTGGTTTCATGAATGTCGTACATCACTACCGCTCGCGCGATGCCGTCGATTAGATCCACCACGTCATCGAGGGCCTTTGACATCATATAAATATCTTCGCGGTCGAAAGGCGTGATGAAAGATTGATTAAGACGGGTCGAGACGCTGTGCGTCAGATCGTCGCAAGCATGTTCGATGCTCTTGATCCGCTGCACGTATTCGGTGTAGTCGCCGTCTTGATGAGAAAACATCTCGACCAGCGTTTTGGCCGCATCGTTGATGTATGAAGTCATCTGCGCAAAGAGAGAAAAATACTGTTCCTCACGCGGTAGCAGCTTTGCGAACATTTGGACTCCTGCGAAGCTCCGAAACGATTTTAATTAGTTAGAAGTGGGCCAATATTAGCGGAAGAGTTTGCGCAATGTCCATTCTCAATGCTGGGAGGGTAGTCTCCTGATTTTCTCTTTGCGCCTTCGGATCCTCTTTGCGACTTTGCGTGAAATCTTAAAGGCCTCGTTATTTCACGCAAAGGCGCGAAGCAAATACGGAAGGCGCTAAGAAAACGAAATTAAGACGATCTGGGCGCGATGCGGCGGACGGGACGTCCGCGCTCCCAGGAAGACGCCGCTGCTTGCAAATACAGGCGCCACTCGTATATCAAGGTTGCGGCATGGGCGAAAGATCAGATTACTCACAAGTAGTGGAGTTGCTGCGCGCGGAATCCGAGGCGATAGCCAAAGCCGCTGCACGTTTGCGGGCGGATGAGATTGACCGCGTCATGACTTTGCTCAAGAACTGCCGAGGAAAGATCGTTCTGCTCGGCGTCGGCAAGTCAGGCATCATTGCGCAAAAGATCGCCGCCACCATGATTAGCAGCGGCACGGCCGCCGTTCATCTCCATCCATCGGACGCTTTGCATGGCGGGCTGGGGATTGTCACCTCGGAAGACGTCGTGCTGATGTTGAGTAACAGTGGCGAGACCGACGAGCTTTTGCAGTTGCTGCCTTATCTCAAACGTCGCCAGGTACCTTTGGTGGCGATTGTGGGGAACTTAAAATCGAGTATCGCTCAACGGGCCGATGCCGTCCTCGATGCCTCGGTCGATCAGGAAGCTTGCCCGCTTAACCTGGCCCCCACTACCAGTACTACTGTGGCCCTGGCTATTGGCGACGCGCTGGCAATGGCGTTGATGAGCGCCCGGGGACTTACCGAAGACGACTTTGCTCATAATCATCCGGCGGGCCAATTGGGCAAGCGCCTGACCTTGCGCGTCGCCGACTTAATGCATGGCGGAACGCAGAACCCAACGATTTCAGCGGACGCCGCCTGGATGGAAATCATCACGACGATCACACACTTCGGTTTGGGCGCGGTTAATGTGATTGAGAGTGACGGACGCCTCGCGGGCATCATCACTGATGGCGACCTGCGGCGTTCGCTGCAGCGACTCAGTAGCGCCGACCTCGCCTTTGCAAATATCAAGTGCGACGATTTGATGACGCGCGATCCGATCGTTACCAACGCCGAGATGCTGGCCTTCGATGCGCTCCGCTTGATGGAAGATCGGCCTTCGCAAATCAACGTTCTGCCGGTGGTTGATGAACAGGGAGTTTGTGTCGGCTTGATTCGGTTGCATGACATCGTGCGCAGCGGATTATGAGGGCAGGAGATTAAACGCAAAGGGCGCAAAGGAAAACGCAAAGGCATGCGAAGGGAAACTTTGCGTTCCTTTGCGAAAACCTTGGCGTCCTTTGCGTTAAAATAGACTCAGAGCATGACTCAACTGAGGGAGTTCAATTGAAATGAAACCCAGTATCTTTACTGTGCGAAACTTACAGATCGTCCTTATTCTCCTCACCTCCTCTAGTGTTGTGCTGGCTCAGGGGTCAGGCACGCGCGGCCGGCGCACGGCTAGTGCCCCCGCGGGCGAAGCGACTGTCACCGTCAACGAACAATTTCTGAATTCCTTTCTCACAGCCATCTTCGATAACCTGCAGGAACCTGCGATGCCTTTGACGATTGGTGGTGCTTCGACTCCCAGCGGTGAGTGCGCCAGCCAGATTAAGTTGAAGCGCGAAGTGGGCGGCGTGCGCACCGCGGTTCATTTCGAGAACGGCCGGATCGTAGGTCCGATAGCATTCGCGGGTGCGTACTATTCATCTCTACTGGGATGTTTCGAGTTTTCCGGCTGGGCGGATTCCGAGGTCAATCTCGAGTTCAATCGCGAACGCCGCGCGGTCGTAGCCCGCTTCCGTTTACGCGACATTCATCTCAACGATGTGCCGGCGCTTGCAAATGGGGCGCTGGTGAACATGGTGCAAACAGCAATCGACCGCCGCTACAATCCGGTGGACCTCTTTACGCTCGATCAACTCTCGACCCGGGTAAACATTCAACCGGCCAAAGGCGCGCTGCAGTTGCGCGCGAAAGACATCCGGCCTGAGATAACACCTGCGGGACTGACCTTGCATGTCACGTATGAGTTTGTAAAAGGATAGCGGTGTTCAGAGTACCGACTTCAGTCGGCCTTTTATCTTAAGGAAGAAAGGACCCGACTAAAGTCGGTACTCTAAACACTGCTACACGGCGACGAGGGCTTTGGGTTTAGTCCGTCAAGCCAAAGCGGCGTCGCCGCTTCGCTTTGCCGCCGCACTCCAAGGGTCTAGGTACGACTGTGGGGCGTGTTAACCGTGAGCCTTGTGCGCATCCGCTGTTGCCACTTGCTGCGCGCTCCGTCTTCTTCCTCAAGTTGGGCCATTACATCGCCCAGGGTCTCGCCGCCAAACTGCCGCATCTTGAGATAAAGCAGCGCCGGCACAATCGACATTAGCGGCATGACGAAGATGTTAACGAGGGAGGTCAGGGGCTGAACCACCTTGACGTGGATGCCCTTTCCTTTAGTGACGCTGCCGAGAAAAGCGCCGACCGCGCCGCCCACGATTGCCGGCGCCAAAAACTGAAACAACATTGCCAGGATGATCGTGCGCCACGAACGCGACGCCAGCGCGCGCGCACGCAGACGGGCCTCCTTCTTCTCCAGTCCCTCCATCAAAACCACGGGCGCCCACAGCGAATAGCGCACCATCATCACGACTCCCGGGATGACGAATAAGCAAAATCCCAGCAGGATACGCAGGATGATACGGATGCCGGTATTCATGAACGGGCGCCAGCGTCTTCGCAAGACTGCGAAGGCGGCGCGCAGTTCGACTGGCTTAAGCGGCGCCACGGCCAGTTGAGTGACAATGATCGCCGTGACCCCGGAAATGATTGAAGGAGTCACGAAGGCCGCCGCGATCTGTAACAAGGTGATGGGAATCCCCAGCAGGATCGTCGGCACTTTGCCAATCCGCGGCTCGGCGAATCGCAGACCGATGATCATCAACGTGACCACGATGGTTGGAATATGCGCCAGCAGCGACAGCTTCAAGAACTTAGGAAAGTATTCGCTGTAGAGGGCAAACGCGCGCCGATAGAGCGCCCCCAGACCATCGGCATTCGCGCGCATCGCGTTGGCAAAAGCGATCGCCGTTTGCGGACGCGCCGCCGGTTCCTTTTCCAAAGCCGACATAATCAGCCGTGAGACGCGCTTGGGTAACTTTGCCTCATGCTCTCGCAAAGGTTTCGGCTGGCTTCCGGTGTGCGCGTGAATGACTGAGGTGGTTTCGCCGGTGAAAGGCGGGGCTCCCGCGAGCATCTGGTAAGCAATGATTCCCAGACTGTAAATATCTGAGCGCGCATCCAGATTTTCGCCACGACATTGTTCCGGTGACATGTACAAGGGCGTGCCGAGAATCGCGCCGACCCGGGTCAGGCCCGTGGTGGCGGCCGTCGAGAAGGCGTCGGTCGCTCCGTGTTCCGCTGCTGCTGCTCCGACCGTGTGAGGTGCACCACCTCCCAGCAGACGCGTCTGGTCGCTATCGCTGCCTGCATGAGTCGCACCAATTTCCGGCTCGATCAACTGCGTCGCTCTCCCGTCGTCTTTCGCCAAGTGAGTAGCGCCTGCGTCTTCCTCGCCGTCGGGGTGCGACTGAGCCAGCGTTTCGGATTCGAGATTAGTAAGAGGCGCGAGCGGCGCGCGACTTGGTTTCAAGTCCACAGGGACCGCTACGGCGGTCGCCGCCGTCGGTGATTCGGAGAAGTGGATAGTCGGGGTCTCTTCGGCGCTTTGATTCGAATGAAGATCCAGCGGTGCTTCTAACGCCGGATTTCTTACGTCACCCAGTTTCGCGATCCCGAAATCGAGCACCTTCACGCGATAACCACCCAGTCTGTTCGGTTCCAGCCAGATGTTGTCGGGCTTTAAGTCTCGGTGAACGATGCCTTGCTGATGGGCTTCCTGCACCGCGGAACAAACCTGTTCGAGGATGTCGACTGCCCAATAGAGCGGCAAACGCTTCTCTTCGGCGAGCACGTCGCTCAGAGTGCAACCGTCAAGATATTCCATGACCAGATAGGCCACGCTCTCTTTGCCGGCCCGGGCAAAACCAAAGTCGGTCACGTCAACTACGTTCGGATGGCGCAGGCGGCCGGCGGCGCGGGCCTCGCGCTTGAAGCGCTCAACGAACTCTTCGTTGCGCATGAACTGCGGCGTAATCAGTTTCAAAGCGACATAACGTTCCGTGCCCAGATGCGTCGCCAAATACACCGCGCCCATACCACCCTGCCCGAGCAACCGCTCGAGGCGATACTTTTCATCCAGGGTTTGGCCAACGTAACTGTCGAGGCTGTTCATTACTTGATCGTGTTTAGAGTCGGGCTACCGCCCGACCCGCAGTCCATGCCGGGAGCGCAGACATCCTGTCTGCACAGCGTGCGAAGCACGCTCAAGGCGATTCGAACTACCGGCGTCCCGCGAACCGCAACGCAAAACAGTTTCACGCTTCGCGCTCAGGGGGACAGGATGTCCGCGCTCCGTTAGCGTTGAACCTAATCCCAACTGGGTTCATGCCAGTTTCGTTTGCGCAACTTCTCATCGGTCCAAAAATTCTTCCACAGCTCGACCTGCGAGCCGCGCTCTGTATCTCCCGGCAATAGCACAGTCACAACGTCATACCGGTAAGAGGCGCCCATCAAGCCGAGCATCCTGCGGTAGCCGCGTCCGGCGCGCGCAATCTGTCGGCGCTTGCGCAGATCGACATTGGCTTGTGGTGGAGCGAAATCATCGGATGCGCGCGTCTTGACTTCGATAAAGCAGAGCATTGATGCGTCGTAAGCCACCACGTCAATTTCAGCATTGATCAGGGCGCCCCGCAGGTTACGGCCAATAGGGACTCTGAAGTTTGCGGCCACGATCCGATAACCGGCGTGTTCGAGATACTCGACAGCCAGCGCCTCGCCGCGACGGCCGAGTTCCAAATGCGGCGCCGGGCCTTGCTTAGGTCCACCGATGGCAACCAATCTCATTTACTAAGACTGCTCCGCCGTGGTTCCTTTCCGAGTAGGTTTGTTCGGTGCGATCTGAACCGCCGCGACCGGTTTGCCAGGCCCCTTTTTTTGTTTGGGTCGCCGGCGCCCGAAGGTCCCGCGATGGATCTTGCCGCGTCTTGAACGCTGATCACCTTTGCCCATAATAAATGCTCCTTATGATTTAGACGAGATGCCGAAGAATCGATTGGGAACTATCCATTTCAGCTTCGTGCGAATTGCCACCGTGATGAACTTCATTAGCCCGCGTAGCGGGCGGAAGCATAAAGCCTGGGGTGAAGCGAAGCGAACCCCAGGTTGACGAAGTTAAAAGAACCAAGCGCGCGAAGCGTGCGACAGGCTAAAACCTGCGATGAACGGTGAGAGGGCTGTCGCCCCATTTCGTGGGCTCCTCACTGTACATGCCGAAAGATCGTGGCGTTCCGCTTCGGTTCACCCCGGCTTTATGCTTCCGCCCCACGTCGCGGGCTGCACACTCTATTTCTTCATCAACTCGATCACCGCCGTGGTCATTGCTTTAATCCCAGTACGCAGAGTTGGTTCCGGCAACGGCTCAAACAAACTCGAATGAAGCGAAGGCAGAGTCTTACCGGATTTTCGGGCGGCTTCGACTCGCGACGGATCGACCGCGCCCAGCCAGAACATGAACGCTGGAATCTGGTGGTCGAGACTGAGACGGCCAAAGTCTTCGCTAACCATCAGCGGCTCGGTCTTTATCACGTTGTCTTTTCCAATTGTTCTTCCAATCGCGGCGGCGATTCGCTCGCTCAATTCCGGGTCGTTATAAGTTGAAGGCGCATTCTCGCTTTCGATCACTTTAAGTATCGGTGCTCGATCTGCCGGGACACCGGCCGCCAGAGCCATGCCTTTCGCGATCCGCTCAATGGAAGCCAGGATGCTTTGGCGAACTTCTTCTTTATAAGTTCGAATGGTGAGTTGCAGTGTCACTTCGTCGGGAATGATATTCCGCTTGGTGCCGCCGTGAATCGAACCGACAGTGATCACGGCTGGATCGAGTGCGGACTTCTCGCGACTGACAATGGTTTGCAGAGCCAGCACAGTTTGCGCGGCGATCACCACTGGATCTTTCGTCGCTTCCGGTCGAGCGCCATGTCCGCCCAGACCACGAATCACCAAATCAACGGAAGTCGAACTGGCCATCGCATACCCGGGCCAATAGGTGATCTTGCCGGCTTCGACATCCGCGCTGTCATGCAGCGCGAGGGCAAAGTCGGGTTTGGGAAAGCGCGAGTACAAACCATCAGCCAGCATCGCCCGAGCGCCGTTGACGGTTTCCTCGGCAGGCTGGCCGATCATCACCAGCGTGCCGTGCCATTGATCTTTAAGGGCCGCCAGCATCTTTGCCGTTCCCAGCAACGAGGTCATATGAATGTCGTGACCACACGCGTGCATCACGCTGACATCCTGTCCGGCGTCGTTCTTGGTTTTCACCGTGCTGGCGTAAGGCAGTCCAGTCTTCTCTTCCACCGGCAGCGCGTCGAGTTCCGTGCGCACCAACACCGTCGGCCCGGCGCCATTCTTCAAAACGGCTACAACTCCGTAACTGGTCCATTCGGGCTGTGCATACTTACCGACGCGTTCGGTGACTGTAAAGCCGAGGGCCCGAAGCTGGGCAGCCAAAAACGCCGCGGTCTTTTCTTCGTGATGCGAAAGCTCTGGCGCCGCGTGGAGAGCCTTATAGGTGCTGACCAGTTGCGCGATTTCGCGGTCAAGCATACCGTCGAGGGACTGCTGGGCCATCGCCGGCGCTGCGAAGACAAGGACACAAAGAAGAGCAAGTAAAGTAAGTTTTTTCATAGTTGGAGCGCCGACATCCTTGTCGGCGGTTCGCGGGCATCTCTGCCCGCGCTTTTGGTTGGGCCACAATACTCCAGTCATCGTTTCCGCGACAACTATTTCGCCGAGGCGGCTGTGTCAGAAGCCCGCGCGTAAGCAAGGGCAAACCTCGGGACACTTGTCGATCGACATAAAAACAATTCTTGAATCAAGCGTGCTTATCAGTCCGGCCCTCCCTCACGGTCGGGCTTCTGACGCTACGCCGCCGGATAATCCGGCGCGAAAGCCGACAGCCCAATCCGCGGCGCGGCGAGCATTAACCCGATGATAGTTTTCGCATCTTCAATCTCGCCGTCAGTAATCATTTGTAAAGCCCGTGCGAGAGGCAGACGGGCAACTTCGATCATTTCGTCATCGTCGAGGCGTTGGGACGTTTCAGTTAGATCAGTCGCGAGATATAACCACATTTTCTCTTCACAGAATCCGGGCGAGACAAAAAACTCCGACAGTTTTTCCAAGCGGCCCGCGACCAGACCCAACTCTTCTTCCAGCTCCCGCGCCGCGCCTTCTTCCGGACGTTCCTTGTCGTTCAGTGTGCCGGCCGGGAGTTCGAGCAGGTAACGCACAGCGGGATGCCGGTACTGACGCACCAGAGCAATCGTGCCATCGTCGAACGCCGGCAGGATGACCGCACTGCCGGGATGATGAACGACTTCACGCACGTAGGTCTTGTCGCCTTCACGCACAGTGTCGATGGTGACATCGAAGACGCGTCCTTCAAAGACCTTTTTGGAATCCAGAAACTCAGGTGTTGGTTCAGACATAATATGTAGCGCAAATTGTTAATTTGCGATTCTGGTCATCGGAAGTCTAAGGTCTGCGACGCTAGTGAGCAACGCCCGCAGGTCGATTTAGGATTTCTTGAACCGCGCCCACCAGATACAAAGAGCCCGTAACGCAGATCAAACCATCTGGCGAGGTTATCACTCGCGCGATTTTCAAAGCCTCTGCGGCTGAGAATGCTAGTCGCACTCTCGCCTGATCGAAGTCTGCGGGCACTGCTTCCTGCAACATTTCCCCTGTGGCCGCGCGTGAGTTATCAAGGCTGGTAAGGATCAGTTCATCGGCTTTGGAAAAAAGAATCTCCGCCATTTCCGCTAAAGCTTTGTCACGCATCGCGCCGAAGATCATCGTGATTGGTTGTCTCACGAATTCGTCCAGGTAGTCTCGCAGGGCCCGGGCGGCCGCCGGGTTGTGAGCGCCGTCAAAAAGAATTCCAGGCCGGCCTTCCCAGAGCTCAAGCCGCCCGGCGTGTCTTGCGGTTTCAACTCCACGAATGATCGCTTCACGCGTGATCGAAAAACCGCGTCCACCCAGAGCCTCGGCCAGAGCAATCGCGGTCGAGACGTTTACGATCTGATGCCGTCCACGTAAACCAATCGAGATCTTTTCATAAGACTCAGGCAAGGCCGGGCCGGTGAATTTCGGTTCAACTTCGACATCGGCGGATCGACGGAGGATGACAGTCAGGGCTTCTTCCATCTGCGGCGCAACGATTGCCGTCACGCCGGGACGAATGATCGCAGCTTTCTCGGCGGCGATTTCAGCCAGACTGTTTCCCAAATACTCTTGATGGTCGAGCGCGATTGGGGTGATCGCTACGATGTCCGCGCCAGCGGCCGTGGTTGAATCGAGCCGTCCGCCCAACCCGGTCTCGAGAATGGCGAGTTCAACCTTCGCTTCACGAAAGGCGAGCAAGGCAATCGCGGTCACGTGCTCGAAGAAAGTTGGCAGTGTGTCCAGGCGTCCTTCGGCGACCAGCTCGGCGGCGCTCGTTTTCACTTGCGTCGTAAGGCTCGCGAAGTCACGTTCGGAGACTTGCTTCCCATCGATCCTGATGCGTTCAGTGATGGAAATCAGGTGCGGTGAAGTGAAGAGTCCGGTGCGAATACCAGCCGCGCGACAGATTGAATCGAGCGTGACCGCAGTGGACCCTTTTCCATTAGTACCGGCGATTTGAACGGCGGGAAATTCTTTGTGGGGATCGCCCAGCGCGGCGAGCAGGGTTTCAGTATTTCGCAGGCCCAGCTTGATGCTCAGAGTCTCGTGGCCGAGACTCAGCAAATATGCGAGGGCTTCATCGAAGTGCATGTAGTGAACCTCTGTGCGATCTCTGTGTACCTCCGTGTCTCTGTGGTTCTTGAACATATCACCACGGAGACAGAGAGGAACACAGAGGCTCACAGAGAGCGGTTTGCCTGGCTGGGGGAACCTGAAACTTGAAACTTGAGCCCCGAAAGCTGCGCCGTGCTTTCGCTGGTGATGTCGGGATTCATCATGAAGTTCAGCGCCTTGACGATGTAGTCACGCATCTCGCGCCGGTCGACAATGGCGTCAATCATTCCATGACTAAGGAGAAACTCGGATCGTTGAAAGTCCTTCGGCAACTTTTGCCGGATGGTTTGTTCGATAACGCGAGGGCCGGCGAATCCTACCAGGGCCTTCGGCTCGGCAATAATCAAATCACCGAGCATGGCAAAGCTGGCGGTCACGCCGCCCGTGGTCGGATCGGTGAGCACTGAGATGAAAGGCAGATGCCGCTCTTCGAGGGCCGCGAGCGCGGCCGAGATCTTGGCCATCTGCATCAGCGAGAGGGTGCCTTCCTGCATCCGCGCGCCGCCTGAAGCGGCTATGATAATCACAGCCCCCCGCTCCTTTATAGCGTGCTCGATCAGTCGCGTGATCTTTTCGCCCACGGCTGATCCCATCGAGCCGCCGATGAAATTCATGTCCATGGCGCCGCCAAAGACTCGATGGCCGCCGACTTTTCCGCGCGCGGTTATCACCGCTTCGGGCAGGCCCGTGGCGCGTTGCGCCTGCGCGATCCGATTGACGTAAGGCTTGCTATCGACAAAATCCAGCGGGTCGATCGAAACTACTTCCGAGTCCAACTCTTCGCAGTGGCCATCGTCAAAGAGCTTCTCCAGCCGGTCGTAAGCGCCCACGCGAAAATGATAGTTGCAGTGCACGCATACCTGCTGCGCCTCTTCCAATTCTTTTTTGTAAAGGTGAGCGCCGCACTCTTCGCAGCGCACAAAGACATTCTCCGTCCGGACGACGCGCTCTGAGTCGCGCACCGGCTCGATCTTGCCTTTCTTTTTACGAAACCAGGGCATAGCGAAAAAACAGAAATCAGAGGTCAGAAGTCAGAGATCAGCAACTAACTCATTCCAGGAACTAACAATTTAGAATTGATGGGAAAAAGGGTAGCACAAAAGGCGGGGTTACAGAACCGGGAGCGGTACGGGAAGCAATGAGTCAGTACCGGGAGCGGTAGCGACCGGGTCGAGTTCGGAGTCCGCACAGCGGACGATCGAAAATAGCCAGCAGTACACTGGTGGGTAGGCGATACAATACAAATTCAAAGCCCGCGCAGCGGGCGGCAGAGGTGAAAAACAGGAGTCTTTTACTTTGAGGGCTTCAGCCGTCCGCTTGACGGACTATTTGGAAATGAGAAACTCGATCCCAGCGATGAATCGCTGGGCTATTTTCGACCGTCCGCTACGCGGACTTCTCAGAACTCGATCCCCTTCTGCGCTCGTATCCCCGCCTGAAACGGGTGCTTCACCTCGGTCATCTCTGTAACCAAATCGGCGGCTTCGATTAGTTCTTTGGGTGCGTCGCGGCCGGTGACGACGACGTGCAGCGAAGGTTGGCGCTCGCGGGCGGCGCGGATTTCTTCCAGCACTTCTGCGACGGGCAGCATGTCATAACTCAAAACGTAAACCAGTTCGTCGAAGACGAGCATGTCATAGTCACCGCTGCGAAGTTTCTCGACGCACAGGTTCCAGGTCTCGCGCGCGGTCTGGCGATCCTGTTCGGGGTTCTTCGTGTCCCAGGTAAAGCCGTCGCCCATGGTGTGGACTTCGATGCCCAGCTTTTCGGCCGAGACGTGTTCGCCGTAGCGGTCGCTGCGCGACTTCATAAACTGAATCATGCAGCAGTTCAGGTTCTGCCCGGCCGCGCGCATCATCAGGCCGAGTGCACAAGTGGTTTTGCCTTTGCCGTTGCCGGTATGGACCATCAGGAGGCCGCGAGTCTGCTCCTGATAATCCTGGCGACGCCACTTATATTTCTTTTCTTTGGTCATGGAGGTTGAGTTGTTACCAATTAGGAGTTAAACGCAAAGGACGCAGAGGTTTTCGCAAAGGGACGCAGAGGAAAACTCTTTGCGTTACTTTGCGAGAGCCTTTGCGCCCTTTGCGGTTAATCGCTTTCCGAGCCCTCCCTTACGGTTGGGCCGGTGCCCCGTCCAGATGGCGGGCTAGTCTTTGCTCACCAGCGCGTCTTCCGTCATGTCCTTCAATCCATTGGCACGCTCGACGGCTTCGCGCAGGAGAGGCACGAGCTTCTTTTCGATCTCGTCCCAGTCACCGGTGAGCGTGCAGCCGGCGGCATTGCGATGACCGCCGCCGCCAAACTGTTCTGCAATCCTGGCCACGTTGACGTCGCCCTTCGAGCGCAGGCTGGTGCGATACACGCCCGGCGCGGATTCCTTGAACAGCGCGGTGGCTTCGACCTCGCCCACCGCCAAAGGATAATTGACGAAGCCGTCGGCGTCTTCATCGCTGGCGCTGGTGCGCTCCTGCATTTCCAGAGTCTGCCGCATCCAGGCGACCTGCCCGCTCTCATCACGTCTGGCCGTGGCCAGGACCTGGCCCAGCAGTTCAATCTTGGGCCATTGGTAACTGCCAAAAATTGCTTCGGCGGTCTTGGCCGGCTTGACGCCGATGCGCACCAGCTCAGAGGCGATCTTAAAAGTGCGCTCAGTCGTATTTGAATAGTGAAAGGACCCGGTATCGGTGAGCAGCGCGGTGTAGACGCATTCAGCGATCTCTTTAGTTACGCGAACGCCGGTGGCTTTGCAGAGATTGTAGATCATCTCGCCGACGGCTGAAGCAGTTGAGTCGATCCAGTTGACGTTGCCAAAAAGTTCAGTGGTGGAGTGGTGATCGATGTTGACGACGAACTGCTTTTCCAGATCGATCAAGCCGGGCCGGTTAATGTCTGAGCATTCGATGACGAAGACGCCGTCGTAAGCTCGATCAACGCGGGGCGTTACCCGGACCTCGCCGGCCCCGGGAAGTTTTTTGTACGAATGAGGCGCCGGGTCGCGCATGATGACCTCGACATCTTTGTCGAGGGCGCGCAGAAGCCAGAAGAGACCGAGCGAAGAACCGAGGCTATCGCCATCGGGGCGAACATGGGAAGTAATCGCAAAGCGATCCTTGTTTTCAACGAGTTCAACTACCTGGCTAAGCATCCTGGTGGCACAGACTTCAGTCTGTGACTATTTCTTTCTGCGAATAAACACAGACTGAAGTCTGTGCTACTTCGGCGGTTCAATCTTTTCGAGCAGGGAACTGACGCGTTCCGCTTTCTCCTCGACCGTGTCACGTACAAAATGGAGCGCCGGGGTATGCCGCAGATTCAACGCAAAACCGAGTTGCTTGCGGACATAAGGTGCGGCGTGTTGCAGAGCCCGCAGGGCCGCCAGGTGTTCCTTCTCATCACCCTGAACCGTGACGTAAACACTGGCGTCACGAAGATCGTCAGCCACCCGAACCTCCGTCACGGTAACCAACGTCAAGCGCGGGTCTTCAAGTTCGTAACCCACGATCTGCGCAATCTCTTCGCGCAAAGTTTCAGCAATACGCTCCGGCCGATGCATAAGTCAGAGATCAGAGATCAGCAGTCAGAGGTCAGAACGGACTCGCATTTGCGACCGGCGGTTTTCTTGCTGACTTCTGATCTCTGACCTCCGTTTTTCAAAGCTCCGTCGCGGCCACTTTCTCGATCATGTACGCCTCGATCTGATCGCCGACCTTGATGTCGTTAAAGTTCTCCAGCCCGATGCCGCATTCAAAGCCTTCGCGGACTTCAGAGGCGTCGTCCTTAAAGCGGCGCAGGGAGATGATGTTGCCTTCCCATGCAACCACGCTGTCGCGAATCAGGCGAGCCCGCGCGTTGCGCTTCATGATTCCGTCGATGACCATGCAGCCGGCGACAGCGCCGATCTTGGGCACGCGGAAGACTTCGCGCACGTCGGCCTTGCCGAGGGTTTTCTCGCGCTCGATCTTCTCGAGCATGCCGATCTGAGCGGCCTTAATTTCCTCTTCGACCTTATAGATGATCGAATGCAGCCGAATGTCCACGCCTTCCTGTTTGGCCAGGTCGCCGGCGCGCGATTCGGGCCGCACGTTGAAGCCGATGATAACTACGGCCGTGGACGACGTGCCGGCCTGCGTGGCTGAAGCCAGCAGCACGTCGGATTCAGTAATAGCGCCGACGCCCGATCTAACTACCTTGACCTTGACTCGTTCGCTGGACATCTTTTGCAGAGTTGATTTCAGTACTTCGACTGAACCCTGCACGTCTGCCTTCAGCACCACGAGCAGTTCCTTGACCTCGGTTTCGCCGAGAGCTTCGATGCCGCGCTTGGTGGACTTAATCAAAGTGCGCTGGCGTTCGGCCGCTTGCCGGTGACCAGAGATTTGCTGGGCCCGCGCGACGTCCGCAACCACCTGGAAACTTTCGCCGGCCTGCGGCACGCCCTGAAGTCCCAGCACCTCGACCGGTGTCGCGGGACCTGCTTCGGTAACGGCTTCACCGCGATCGTTGAACATCGCGCGCACCTTGCCGAAGATTTGACCGACGATAAATGGATCGCCGACTCGTAGAGTGCCCTGTTGAACCAGGGCCGTCGCTACCGCGCCGCGGCCGCGATCGAGCTTTGCTTCCAGCACGACCCCGGATGCCAGACGCGTTGTGCTGGCTCGTAAATTCAGGATGTCAGACGTAAGCAGAATAGTTTCGAGCAGCGTTTCAATGTTCTCTCGCTTCTTGGCTGAGACCTGGACCATCTCGGTCTCGCCGCCCCACTCAACCGGATTTAGACCCTGTTGAGCGAGCTCCTGCCTGACTCGATCAGGATTTGCGTCGGGCTTGTCTACCTTATTGATAGCGACGATGATGGGAACTCCCGCGGCGCGCGAGTGTTCGATGGCTTCGATCGTTTGCGGCATCACGCCGTCGTCAGCGGCCACGACCAGCACTACCACGTCGGTTGCTTTCGCACCACGCGCACGCATCAGCGTAAACGCCTCGTGACCGGGAGTATCGAGAAAGACCACGCGCCTGGTTTCGTTCGGATTATCGGGGCTGGGAACTTGTACGCTGTAAGCGCCAATGTGTTGAGTAATGCCGCCCGCTTCGCCGCCGGCCACATTCGTTGTGCGAATCGCATCCAGCAGTGAAGTCTTGCCGTGATCGACGTGACCCATGACCGTGACTACCGGCGCGCGCGGTACTTCTACGTCGTCGGCGTCGGTAGCGATCAGTTCTTCAAATTCTTCCTCGGCGATCATTTCTTCGAAGGGCAGAAAGCTGACTTCATAACCGAAGCGATGGCCAAGGTCGGCCGCCACTTCGTCGTTCAGCGCCTGATTGATGGTGGCGAAAACTCCCTGCTGGAGCAGAAGGGCCACTACGTCTTTAGGCTTAATGCCGAGCTTCTCGGCAAACTCTTTTACCGTCGATCCCTCGACCAGACGTACGGGCGTCAAGTCGCCTTCGCCTCCAGGGCTGTCCATGCGTCCAGCGATTCGCTGTTCCAGCGTCAGCGCATGCGGCGGCGGAATGAAGTCCCGATCCAATCTCCCGCCTTTGCCGTCACCTGGTCGCTTACCGCTTCGCGACGAACCGCGTCGCGATCGTCGCCGGCCGGCGTCGGGGGGCGGAATGTAGGTTGTTTGCGGCGTAGCTGTTTCGCCAGGTGTGCCTGCATATTCGACTCGACCGCGAGGCGATCGCTGGCCGCGTTCACGCACCGCGGTGGCCGCGGCCGCAGCGGCGCTGGGCGGAGCCGGCGGGGGCGCCGGCGCGCGTTCTCCATGACGAATGCCCGCGTTCAAAGCGGCCGCGGTAGGACGTAACACGCGAACCTGTCGCGCAGGTGGGACCACCTTCGCGGGCTCCGATGTTGGCGCAGCCACTGACGGGCCTTCAGCCATTTCCTGAGTCGCAACCAATTCGGGCTCGGGCGCTATTTCGATCGGGGGCGCAACGGCCTCAACCTCGGCCGGCTTTTCGGCGCGCAACGCCGGAGAGAGCTTGCGAACAACCCGAATCGGAGGGGCCTGAGTAACGCTGGCCGGGGCCGGTTCTTCGGCCTCGAAGATCTCGGGCTCAGCCGCGGTGAACGGAGCGGCGACCTCTTCAGGTTCCTCTAACGGCGGCGCTTCTTCCACGACGGGACGAGCGGCCTTCTTAACGATCTTGATGGCCCGCTTGACGGCGGTGTCCTTCTTGGGAAAGTACTTGTCGCGGATTTTTTCGGCGAGTTCTTTCGAGATCGAGTTTGAGGGGACACTGACATCCACACCTTCGCGCCGGACCTCTTCAATCAGACGTTTGGTGTCGATCTTAAGATCTTTAGCGAGATCGTATATACGAACTTTGGAGGTAACTGCTGACATGCGCTCCTTGCTGCTTACGAAAAGTGGTTGCCTTCGTCCACCTTCCGCAGGAGCACTTTAAGAGCGCCCTGCTAGAGCAGGTGTCGGAGGCGAGGCGGGCGTGCCCCTGCACGCGCGCTACAATTATTTGGCCGCATTATCGGAAGCATCTCATTGCTTCTCGTCCTTTAAGCTCTCGTCCGTAGCGGCCGTCTCGTCAGATGACGATTCGAGAGCGGAACCTGTTTCAGTTGACGCGACCTGCGCGTCATCCTCTGCAACTGCGGCAACTTCTGCCTTCAGCCTGGCGTCAAGATCGTCCACGGCCAGGGAAGTGATATCGGGAGCAGGAGTAATAACATCCGGGCGCAAATCGCGGCCGGCGTCCTGCAATACCAACTCGTCCACCGTCATCGGATCGGCTTCGGTAAGCGCGACCGGATCGGCTGAGAATTCAGCTCGGATGTTTTCCTCGGCTGAGAAGGGGATGCCGTTTTCGACTGCTTCGTCATAACCTGCGGCAGTTGGATCCTCGGCCGATTCAACGTCAGCAGATCCTTCGGCTTCGGCTTCGTCGGCAGCGGACACTTCGACCTCATCAGCCGGAGCGACTTCCTCAGAACCGTCACCTGACACAGTAGCCGGCTCCAGACTGCGTTCGCGAATCTCAATCACAGAGCGAGCGGCGCCGAGAATTTTTTCAGCCTCGTCCAGACTTACGTCGAGGAACTCAACCAGATCGTCGACGCTGGTATTTACCAACCCGTCAATGTCCGTAACGCCATGTTCTCCGAGCGTCTCAGCCTGTTGCGCCGAAACCACCTGGATTGCGGCCAACGGCACCGGCGCTCCTGAAGCGATCATCGCGCCCATCTGTTCGGCGACTTCCTTCTTCAGTTCTTCTTCGCTGCGAATATCAATGTTCCAGCCGACAAGTTTGGTCGCCAGGCGCACATTCTGACCTCGTTTACCGATGGCCAGGCTGAGCTGATCTTCGTTGACGATAACTTCCATCTGGCGATTTTCGATGTCGGTAATGCGCACCTGATTCACCTTGGCGGGTGACAGCGAGTTGGCCGCGAACACCGAAGGCTCTTCCGACCATTCGATAATGTCGATCTTCTCGCCGCGCAGTTCACGAATGATGGCCTGCACGCGCGAACCTTTCATACCGACGCAGGCGCCGACGGGATCGACGTCGCGCTCGTTGGAGACGACTGCGATTTTGGCTCGCTCGCCGGGCTCGCGCACGCACGATTTGATCACCACGGTGCCGTCGTAAATCTCCGGCACTTCCATTTCGAACAAGCGCTCGAGCAATTCCGGCGAGGTGCGCGAAACTTCTATTTGCGGGCCTTTTGATTCTTTGGAAACGTTGGTGATGACGACGCGAATACGTTCGCCCTGGTTCCACTGCTCACCGCGCGACTGCTGCGAACGCGGCAGAATCGCCTCCAGGTTTCCCAGGTCGACGATCATGTTCCCGCGCTCGAATCGCTTTACAAAGCCGTTGACCAATTCGCCGACGCGATCGATGTACTGGTCGTACACATTGGAGCGTACGGCGTCGCGCACCTTCTGAAACAGAATCTGTTTGGCAGTTTGGGCGGCGATTCGGCCCAGCTCTTCCATCGGCATGGGCAGCAGCAGCGCGTCGCCGACTTCAACTTCATCGCCGCCCAGTTCGCGAGCTTCCGCGATCGACAGCTCAGTCGAAGGGTCCGCGACATCGTCGACCACGACTTTCGAAGCCGAAAGTTCAAGGCCGCTTTCAGGGCTCCAATCCACCTGGATGTCTTCGCCGCCCTTGAATTGCTTCTTGGCTGCGGCGCGCACGGCTTCCTTGATCGCCTCAACTACTAATTCGCGATCAATGCCTTGCTCCTGGCAGAGGGCTTCAATGTTTTGCGCAATGCTGGTGCTCATTAAGTTCTTCTTAGCTCATTTCGAAAAGAGCGGTGTCCTTCTACTACGCTTTGTCAATCCTTCTCGCCGCGCCTCGATCGTAACTCGCTTTCGAGGTCAGCTTCCAGGTTGGCTTTGACTATGCCTTCCAGTGGAACCTCGACCCGGCCGCTGGTGCGATCGTCGACGATCACATTATCGTTGGCTACGCCGAGGATGGGGCCGCGAAAATTCCGTTGGCCCTTGATGGGCGAGCGCACTTTAATTCGGGCCATACTGCCGGCGAAACGTTCGTAATCGACCCTTTTATACAGCCCGCGCTCAAGTCCCGGGGATGAAACCTCCAGGACGTAGGCTGAATGAATAAAGTCTTCGACGTCCAGGACGGTGCTCATTTGATGACTAACTTTCGAGCAATCGTCGTGGGTTACGCCTCCGGGCTTATCAATGAACAAACGCACTATCGGATGGCCTTCAGGGCCGGCTAGTTCGGCGTGAACCAGTTCAAGTCCGTGGTCGCCGGCCGTCTGTTCGGCTATCGACCGCACCCGCTCTGCAACCGCCCGTGGGTCCATTTTGATGGCACAGACCATTAGCCTGATTGGGCATCCTGGTCAGGGTCACAGACCAAAGTCCGTGCTACTGTCGCCCAAAAGAAAAAGTGGGCCAAAACCCACCGGACAAACCATCCGAAGATCCGAGCTGTGGATTATACGAGAACGATCAGGCGGAAGCAAGTTAGCATCAGTACGAGTAGTTGGGGCGGAATTTAACGGGGCTTCTTCCCTTGTCCCTCTGGGAGAAGGGTTAGGGATGAGGGCTTGTCGCCGAGCTAATGGATAATGCTCTCGTGTCGTTCAGGGATGGGCTGTGGAGGAATGCGACGCTTGTTCCCGCGACAAAAATGAGAAAGGGGGAGGACGTGGCACTGACGCCCTCACCCCAGCCCTCTCCCAAAGATGAGGGAGAAACAACAATCCTGACTTTAGGTCCTGCCAATCAGGGCCTGACGCTGGGACCGTATTCTTCTAAAAGCTTTTGCGCTCTTACTCCGGGGCTGACTACAGCTAATCTTTGCGCCCAGTCGTAGCCGCTAAAGACGCCAACCACTTCGCCCTTTTCGTTATAGACCGGGCTGCCGGAAAAGCCATCGCGAGCGCTGATTTTTACCGACCAGTAATCGACGCCCCTCAGGCTGTAAGCTCCATAGAAGGTGCCTTGACTGACAACCCTGTCGCCGTGGGGCCGGGCAATCAGCATGAGTTTTTCGTCCTTGTTAAGGGTCAATTGGAAGGAAGGAGGGGCTGTCTCTCTCGGCGTACCGCACACCTCGAGCAGTGCCAGATCGGCATTCACGTCTACTCCCAGAACTTTTGCCTGGCAACCATTGGTGAACACTCGGGCTTCGAGTTCGTCGTGCCGCGAAAAACCAAGCGCCAGTTTCTTTGATTCGTCCAGGTCTCCGGACACCACGTGATATGCGGTCATGACCAGGCGACCGCCGACCAAAAAGCCGGTCGCGTAACCATTGGGCCCCCAGTTCAAAAAGGAAATGACGCGCTGCAGTGCGTTCGGATTTTTCTTAGTGAACTCCAGTTCCAAAGATACGGTGTTGCGTTCATGCTTTTTCACCAGTTCTGATGAGTTCCTGGCCACCGCCGGGGTCATGAGCAAACAGACCGTTAGCGAAACGAACACTAAACTGCAAAGCTGTCTTTTCATTCGAGCCTCCTTGGAAAAAGGGCAAGCAAGAGAAAAATCAGGGGACACAACTCGCACGACTGCGTTGGTCGGGCGTCGTCAAAGAACTGATCCTGAAGAAGGGTTCCGGCGGAGATGTCCCGCAGGAAATCCCAAAGCCGGGTTGGCGTTTAGCTGGTGGCGAATGCGGCGGTGTTCCGTAGCCAGGCCGTCTGCTGGAGCTGGCCGCGGAGGCTGACGCCTCCCGGATGGCCCAACTTCTACCACAGACGGGGGCAACATTAAAGAGATTTCCGCGTCGGTGACAGAAACGTTAATCCTGGGTTTCTCTCTCTTGTGCCTATGGGGTGGGTTTTCGAGGCTGGCATGCCAGCGGGACTGACTGATTGGGGCGCGCAATTGAGCCCTGCCTAACCGCGGGATAATGCCCCGTGATCTGAAGACTTTGAAGGCTAGTGTCAGAAGCCCGACCGTCAGGGAGGGCCACCTTCGCAATCGAGCCCTTGCTTTACCCGGCCTCTGACACCAGTCAAGACAACTTCTTCTTGACCGTCTGGCTGACGGCGCGGCCGTCCGGATTCTTGCCCGCCAGGATTACCATTGTGGCTTTCATCACCGCGCCCATTTCTTTCACCGACGTGGCGCCGGTTTCCGCTATGGCAGCGGTGACGGCTTGTTCGATCTCTTCAGCTGAGGCTGCCTGGGGAAGATAGGCTTCGATGATAGCAATCTCGGCCGTTTCTTTATCAGCCAGATCCTGGCGGCCGCCCTTCTGGTATTGCTCGACCGAATCGCGGCGCTGCTTCAGCTGCGAGCGCAGAAGCTTGGCCAACTCTTCATCGTCAAGGGCGCCGCCCTTTTCGATCTCGCGATAACTAATCGCCGATTTCAACATGCGGAGGGTCGAGGTGCGCGCGGCATCTTTGGCTTTCATCGCAGTGATCATGTCGCCGGCAATTTGTTCTTTCAGGCTCATCTTTTCTCTCGCTCATCAGGGATTGGAAAACGACACTCTAGCGCATCCGAACAAACTTCGCTAAGATGCCCTCCTTATGACAGTGCCCTATTTTTACAGGCGTATAGAGTACCAACTTTAGTTGGGCTCTTCCTTGCCCCGGAGAAAAGCCCGACTGAAGTCGGTACTCTGAACACCTCTAGTCAAAGTAAGGCACTGCCTCTTTATGGGTAATGTAGCGCAGCCTGCGCAGACTGGCGGTCTGCGCTACAGGCAGGCATATTACGAGCATGAGCAAAAACAAAACCCTGATTAGCGCTCTCGGACTGATACTGTTCAGCCTTGCGCTACCGGCGCGGGCTCAGTCCCCATGCAAGCAGCAGACAGCCGCCGGCCTTGCAAAGCAGATCGCCGCAGCTTATGGAGCCAGGACCCTGAGCAGTCTTGATGCAGAGAAGCCTTATGCGGGCAGAGTAAGAATCGTAATTGAGAATTCACTGGGCGAGCCGGATGACAAGGGCAGGTTCGTGATCAAGTCGTTCACTTCACTTGCCAAAGCTGAAGCCTGGCTCAAGAGTCGGGAACACGACGGAATGCCCGGACGCGAGAGCAGACCTCCGGAGCGATGCGCGAAGGGTGTCTGCACTTACAATTTCGATGGCGGCATCCTGCACAATCATCTTTACCTGAAGAAGATTACCTACGGCATTCGGTCCGCGTGTCCGTACATCAAGACAATATATTTGCTCGACGGTGACTGAGCATGCCGTTTCATTGCCCCGTAAGGGGCGAGATGTTTATAGCATCAATGACTCTCAAAAACTCCAACCAGCTCCTTTAGGAGCGGAAGATGAAAGAGACGTAATGGAGGCATTTCGCTCCTAACGGAGCTGATCTTGATCTTGGCAGGAAGTGCTATAAACATCTCGCTCCTAAAGGAGCGAAAAGCTGCCAGACTCTCAAGCAGCCGGCAACTTCGCTTTTCCATTCGACCGTGCCAGGTACTCTTTCAAATAACGTCCGGTGTGCGACGCTTTGACCTTCATGATCTCTTCCGGTGTTCCGGTTGCGACAACATAGCCGCCCGCCTCCCCGCCTTCCGGTCCCAAATCAATGATGTAGTCCGCAGTCTTAATCACGTCGAGGTTGTGTTCAATTACCAGAAGCGATCCGCCGGCTTCGATCAACGCGCGAAATGCAGCCAACAGTTTGTTGATGTCGTCGAAATGCAAACCCGTGGTTGGTTCGTCAAAGATGTAAAGCGAGCGCGCGCCGGCGCGTTTTGCCAAATGCGCGGCCAGCTTCACCCGCTGGGCTTCGCCGCCTGAAAGCGTCGTCGCCGATTGTCCTAACCGCAGGTAACCCAGACCAACTTCATCAAGCACCCGCAGCTTGTTCACAATCTTCGTGATGTCGCGAAAGAAAGTGAGCGCTTCGCGGATGGTCATGTTCAGCACGTCGTGAATGTTCTTGCCGCGATAACGAACGTCCAGGACCTGTTGCTTGAAGCGAGTGCCTTTGCACTCTTCGCAAACCAACTCGACGTCGGCGAGAAACTGCATCTCGACAGTAACCGTGCCGTCGCCCTGACAAACTTCGCATCGGCCGCCGGGCACGTTGAAAGAAAAATGTGAAGGATCGAAACCGTGTGCCTGGGCTTCGCGGGTGTTGGCGAAGGTTTCGCGGATGGCGTCATAGACTTTGATGTAGGTCACGGGATTCGAACGCGGCGTGCGGCCGATGGGCGATTGATCCACCAGAATGACTTCGTCAATGTGTTGCGCGCCTTCGATCTTCTGGAAAGCCCCAACGTGTCCCTGCCAATCGCCGCTCTGCTTTTTCAAACCGGCGTAGATGCAATCGTGAATTAGAGTAGATTTGCCTGAGCCGCTGACGCCGGTCACGCACACCAACATGTCCAGCGGGATATCGACATTGATATGTTTAAGATTGTGCTCGCCGGCGCCACGGACTTTGAGGCGCTTGAGCTGCAAGGGCCGGCGATGTTTTGGCTCTCTAATCTCAGATTCGCCGCGCAGGTAACGCCCGGTCAGTGATTGCGAATCCCGAATCAGTCCGGGAAAGTCGCCTTCGTACATCAGTCTTCCGCCGAGTTCGCCCGCGGCCGGCCCAATGTCGAGAATATGATCGGCGGCGCGCATCATCTCGGCGTCGTGCTCAACCACCAGCACCGTGTTGCCGATGTCGCGCAAGTTGTGCAGCAGCCGAATCAGTCGATCGTTGTCGCGAGGATGCAAACCGATTGAAGGCTCGTCTAAGACGTAGAGCGCACCCACCAAAGACGATCCCAAATTAGTCGCCAACTGGATCCGCTGCGCCTCGCCGCCTGATAAGGTCGAAGCCAGACGATTCAAAGTCAGATAATCCAAACCTACATCGACCATGAAGCGGAGTCTTCGTCTAACTTCGAATAAAACACGATCGGCAATTGCCGACTGCTCCGGCAGGAGTTCGAGCGTGTCGAAAAAAACTGCAGCGTCCTTAATCGACAAGGCTGATACTTCCGGCAGCGTCTTGCCGCCGACGCGCACATCGCGCGCCTCCTGTCGCAGCCGCCCTCCTTCACAGTCTGGACAGAGCGTATAGCCGCGATACTTCGACAGAAAAACGCGCACGTGCAGCTTGTACTTCTTCGTATCCAGCCAATCAAAGAAACCGCGCACGCCGCTCCATTCACCTTTGCCGTTGATAATTGCTGTGCGTTGCGCGCGGGTCAGTTCATTGAAAGCAACGTTCATCGGAATGCGTTCCGACTTGCAGAAACGTCGCAGCTCAGTCCTGGCCCACTCATACTGAGGCTTGGTCCACGGCTCGATCGCGCCGTCACTAAGCGTCAGACCGGGATTAGGAATCACCAAATCAAGATCGAGACCGATCGTATTGCCAAAGCCCTGACACGTCGGACAAGCGCCGTAAGGATTGTTGAAGCTGAACAGGCGCGGTTCCGGGATCGCGTAAACCGTGCCGTCGTATTTACATTCGAAGCCTTCGGAAAAGCGGAGGTGCACGGGGCTCGTTGGCCCGCCCGCTACCGCAGGCGGTTCTGACGTTGCAATTACTGCCCGGCCGTGCCCTTCGCGAAAACATATTTCCAGCGAATCCACCAGACGTTGTCGCACATCTTCCCGGGACGTTAGGCGATCGACCAGGACATAAACATTTTCAAAGTCGTCTCGGCCAAAGTCATCGGGAGATGTAAGATCGATTTGCCGGCCGTCATGAACCAGGCGGGTGAAGCCGCGCTGCATCAGGCTCATCAAATGCGCCGTGATCATGTGGCGACTGAGTGTGGCCGCTACTTCCTTTGTTTTGCCACGCCTGGAAGCTTTTGGAGAATCACCGTTGGTTCCACTTGGATCGAGCTGAAGTCCCGCTTGCGCAGGAAACAGCACGAAGAATCGCGTGCCTTCAGGAAGCTGCTTCAATACTTCATCCGCCGCCGATTCCGGAGAGTCGCGCTTCACCTCTCGGCCGCACACGCGACAGATCGTGATGCCGACGCGCGCGTAAAGCAGTCGCAGGTAATCGTAAATTTCGGTTTGGGTAGCCACGGTCGAGCGTGGATTCCGAGTTGAATTCTTTTGCCGGATCGCGATGGCCGGCGCAATGCCGCGCACCTCGTCAACGTCAGGTTTGTCCATGCGCTCGAGGAACTGGCGGGCATAGGCGGACAGCGATTCGACATAGCGGCGCTGGCCTTCGGCATAGATCGTATCGAAGGCCAGAGAGGATTTACCCGACCCGCTGACGCCGGTGACGACGGTCATCAGATTGATCGGGATTGAGAACGAAATGTTCTTGAGATTGTTGACGCGAGCGCCCCGAACTTCAATGGCTTCCTGGGTCATGATTAATCCTTGCAGGACCATACAGAGAGGAATCTAGGTCTCTCGCAAACCACACATCTTAGCAGCTAAAGACGACGCAACGCGAGTGAGGGGTAGGGTGCGTAATGTCCTACTTTGAGCATGGGGTCGGTACCGGAGCGGTAGAGACCGGTTACCTTATTGGCAATCCCGATATTGCTATCGTTTCTGACCCGGTCGCTACCGAGTCTGTGTCAAAACTTCGGAGGTGCGCCTAAGGTAACCATTTCTTAAACGCAAAGGGCGCAGAGGTTTTCGCAGAGGTACGCAAAGTAAGGCACTCCTCTGCGCGCCTTTGCGAAAACCTTTGCGTCCTCTGCGTTAAGATCCTCTTTGAGATCGCACATCCTGAGTTTTGAAATAACCTCTACCGCTCCCGGTACTGACCGCCAGCCTTTCGAGGGCAGCCCCGCGCAGGTCAGGACGCCTTCAGCGTCCTAAGCATGACTGACTACCCGATCTCAACGTGCAGCCTCGGTGTCTCAAACTGATTTACTTGGCAACAGCCTCGGCTTTTCCCTCATCTGACTGCCCAGACGTGCCGTCGCCTGCTTAGTTGCTATAATCCACCGGTCGCCGGTACTTTCGTTGATTTCAAAAATAGTTAGCGCAAGGAATATTCAAATGAACTCAGTTAAAACTGGTCAGGGCTTTCTCAGGCTCGCTCTGCTCGCGACTCTGATTGTGGTTACGACCGGGCAAGTGGCGACGGCCCAACAAGCCAGCTCGAAGGCAACCGGGTCCCCGGCGGCGCCGACGGCCGGCGCGAACACCATGCCCCAGGCCCAGGTTGACGAAATTGTGCGCGCGTTCACGGCCAAGGAATCCAGATTTCGTCAGGCCCTGAACCTCTACGCCTTCAAACGAGACGCCCTGGTGCAGACGATTGGGATGGGTGGGCAGGTGACCGGCGAGTATCATCGCGTCTCCCAGTTTACTTTCGACGATCAAGGCAATCGCTTTGAAAAGATAAATTTCTTTCCCATGCCGACACTCACCGAGATCAGCGTTACGGCGCAGGACCTGGAAGATCTGGGAGGACTCAATCCTTTCGCGCTCGAAGCGTCGAAACTCAACGCGTACAGTTTCAAGTACGTTAATAAGGAGAAGATCGACGAGTTGGACCTCTATGTTTTTGATGTGAGTCCGAAGGTTGCGCCCGATCCCAAGAAGGTCAAGGAGCGGTTCTTTCAGGGGCGCATCTGGGTTGATGTTCAGGATCTACAGATCGTCAAAGCTCGCGGCAAGGGAGTTCCGGAAGACAAGAACAACAAGTATCCAACCTTCGAAACCTATCGCGAACAGATCGACGGCAAGTATTGGTTTCCGACTTACACTTACTCGGACGACGAACTGACTTTCGCCAACGGTAACGTCGTGCGCATGCGCATGCTGGTGAAATACACGGACTTCGTCGTAGGCCACGGCAAGGTCACGATTACTGAAATTGGAGACGCCCCAACCGGATCAGAAAAACCGGAACCGCCAAAGCTTGAAACAAAACCCAAGCCTTCGCCGGAAACTCAAAAGCAGCCTGAGACCAGCGCCCCGACTGAGGCAGTAGCGCCGACCGAGGGAGGAATACTGAACAGCAAGGCGATCCAGTTGCCGGCGGCGAAGTATCCCGATGAAGCTAAGAAGATTCACGCCTTTGGCGAGGTGCAGGTGCAAATACTGGTTGACGAAACCGGCAAAGTGATTTCAGCCGTACCGATGTTCGGCCCGGCGTCTTTGCGACAAGCGGCCGTCGACGCGGCCAAGCAGGCGCGCTTCAAACCGACGATTGTCGATGGTGTGGCGGTGAAAGTTTCGGGGATATTGACGTACGATTTTACGGCGCAGTGAGAGCGCGATTGTCGCTGTAAGATGAGGTCAGTACCACCCGCGTGAGCGGGTGGATCAAACGCCAGCCCGCTTCTTGAGTGCTTGACCCACCCGCTCACCCGGGTGGTACTGACCTCATCACCGGCAATCACTTTGGCCTGCGGGGCGTTAGCTTCTCAACGCCTAATTCTTTCCTGATCATTTCCTGAACTTGATCCACAAGCTTCTGCAGATCTTCGTCGCTTGAAACCCAGTTTGTTTCAACCGGCGGGAACATCACCATCTCGATCGTTCCCGGCCAGGCTTCGCCGGTTCCTTTACCCATCAATTGGTCGCTGTTCTTAAAAGCGATGGGGACAATTGGCACGCCCGCCTCGACGGCCATGTGAAATGCGCCCTTCTTGAACGGCAGCATTTGGCCTGGACGCGCGCGCGTGCCTTCGGCGCAGACGCCGAACGAAATTCCCGAGCGCAGGCGCTCAGTGGCGATCCGGATTGATTCGACGGCGCGTTCACGATTCGATCTGTCGATCGCGATCACGTTCACAAAACCCATTCCGTATCCGAGGATTGGCGCCTTAAGAAGTTCCTTCTTGCCGACCAGCCCCATGCGTCGTCCGGTGAAAGCGAACAAAGGCGCCGCGTCAAGATAAGACCAGTGATTCGAGATGAAAACGTAGGGCTGTTTTGGGTCCAAGTGCTCGAGGCCTTTGACGTCCACCTTCACGCCGCTCAGACGCAGCCAGGTGCGCGCACCAAAGTCGGCCCACGGATAAACCCAGTCATGCTTATTTGCCAAACGCGCAAGGAGCAGAATCGGCGGAGCCAGTAACAGCAGCAGCGCGCCCGCGACAAACCATGACCACCAAAAGCGCAGCTTGCCGATAATTCTCGGCCCGCGGGTTGTGCTAGACTGCGCCGCGTTCGGTACGGTCCGCCCAATCATATCTTGAGAAGGAATTTCAGAATGCATCGGTTAAAACGATCGGTGAAACTCCGAAGTCTGATTCGCTTTGCGGCTGTGCCGCGGCACATTGTGGAAAGGCTTTGCCTTTCCGGCCCCACCAGCAAAAGGACCCCCGGCTATGCCTCCGGTTTACTCTTCGCGCTCTTCATCGCGCTATGCTTAACCGCTCCAACGGCCCAGGCACAACGGAAACGCCTTAACGAATCCAGCAGCACGATCCCCACGCCGCGTTCGGTCCTGGGCTTCAATCCCGGCGACGATCGAACCATAGCTGATTGGAAGCAAATCACCGATTATTTCGCGCGCCTGGACAAGGCAAGCGACCGCGTGCAACTGCAGACCTTCGGGCAATCAACGCTCGGCCATCCAATGATCGCCGCCTTCATCAGCGCGCCCGAGAATATACGGAATCTGGAAAAGTACAAAGAGATGCAGGCGCGGCTGGCTGACCCGCGCAAGATAGTCAATGAAGCTGAACGCGATAGATTGATCAGTGAAGGGAAGACCGTTGTCGTTATCTCGTGCTCGATCCATTCGACCGAGATTGTCGCCTCACAGATGTCTACACAGCTTGCCTACCACCTGGCGAGCTCGAACGACGATGACACGCTTTCGATTCTGCGCAACACAATCCTGATTCTGATTCCCTCGCCAAATCCCGACGGCATTGACATCGTCGCCAACTATTATCGTAAGTCGGTCGGCACTGCCGCGGAAGATCGTGAATTGCCCGAGCTTTATCATCACTATGCCGGGCACGACGACAATCGCGATTGGTTCATGATCGACTTGAAAGAGACTAAAGCCGTCACTCGACTGCTTTGGAAAGAATGGTTTCCCCAAATTGTCTATGACATTCATCAGCAGGGTACGAACGGATCGCGTTTCTTTGTGCCGCCCTTCTACGATCCGCCGAATCCGCATATCGCGCCTCTGTTGCTCAGACAGGTTGGCTTGATTGGCCACAAGATGGCCGCCGACGTAACGGCAGCCGGGTTTCGCGGCATCCTGACCAACGCGCTCTATGACACGTGGTGGCATGGAGGCTTTCGCACGGCGCCCTACTATCACAATTCAATCGGCATTCTCACCGAAGCCGCCAGCGCCCGCCTGATGTCGCCCGCTAACGTAACTCGGGATCAGCTCGCGCGATCGAATACGCGCGGAATGCGCAGCGCGACGGAAGCGGTAACTAACTTTCCCGAGCCCTGGCTGGGTGGCGCCTGGCATCCGCGCGACATCATGCAGATGGAACTGATCGCCTGTCATTCAGTTTTGTCCTTGGCGGCAAACTATCGTGCGGACTATCTGCGGAATTTTTATGAGCTGGGTAAAGCGAACCTGGCGACAACAGCCGACGGAGCGCCCATCGCATATCTGATTCCCGCCGGCCAGGGCCGCGATGAAAACGTCGCGAAAATGATCGGTGCGCTGGTCGAGCAGGGCGTGGAAGTCTTTCGGCTCGATCGGGAATTACACGCCAGGCACGCACAGCAAATCCTGCGACGGCTGAAATCAATGACGATGGGACGGGTCACGTCTAGCCCGCTTACCGTCGCCCTGGTTCCTGAGCCGGAGGTTCGCGAAGTCCCTGCCGGCAGCTATGTGATTTTCCTGAATCAACCTTATCGACGAAACGTCCTGGCTTTGTTTGAACCACAAGTCTATCCCGATCGCACCACCGCTACCGGTGAAGCTGAACGTCCCTACGACGTGGCGGGATGGACCCTGCCCATGCAGATGGGATTGGACGCTCCGGCGCTCTTGTCGATTCGTGAACCGGCGGGCGAAAGAAAGCTGACGCTGATCAAGAATGAAAATGAAGTGCGACATGATCTCGGTCTCGTACTTTGGAGCAGTGATAAATCACCGATCGCAAATCCAATCAAGGCCGGCGTTCGAATTGGAATCTACCAGGGGGCGCGGGGCAATATGGACGAAGGCTGGACTCGTTACGTTTTCGACACTTTCAACGCTCCCTTTGAAACACTGCGCGATCCCGGGTTGACCGAAGGGGACTTGCGACGCCGATTCGATGCGATCGTTTTGCCTTCAGACCGAACGCGCGAACCAGCCGATGCCGAAGCCGCCGAAGCGCCGGCTGGAATAGGTGCGAAAGGTTTGGTCAACCTTGCTCGGTTTGTGGAAGATGGGGGCACACTTATTTGTTTTGACGGATCGTGCGGTCCCCTAATCAAGCAATGGAAGTTGCCTCTGCGAAACGTTTTGGAAGGTTTGCGATCGACTGATTTTTACTGTCCCGGCTCGATCCTGGAAATTGACGTCGATACGTCGAATCCGATTGCGCGCACGATGTCGAAGGACGTGAATGCGTACTTCATCAATAGCTCGGCTTTTGAGCTAATTGATAAGCCTGCCCCGAAGGCTGCCGATGTTTACGAAGGACCCACCCGCGATCAGGTCCAGGTGATTGCGCGGTACGCCAAAGAGGACATCCTTCGTTCAGGTTGGTTGCGAGGCGAGGAGCGAATCAAAGACCGCATTGCCCTGGCCGAGATCAAAATGGGTAAAGGCCGCATCGTCTTGTTTGGTTTTCGTCCGCAGCATCGCGGCCAAACCTGGGGAACCCTGCCGTTCATTTGGAACGCCATAAACGCAGGCCGGTGATCCGCTCGAAGGATGGAGCGTCCGCCAGCGTGCGCCGCACGCTCTTATTCACCGGCATGGACCACTTAAGGGGTTGTTCGCGCTGTCGCGCTGAGGCGGACATGATGTCCGCGCTCCATTCGCGCGGCTCCATGAGGCTACCTTGCCCCATCCCCACGCCAGTGCTATCTTCATCTAGTCAGATCTTACTATCTCTCCCCAATTTCTCTCTCCGATAAGATCTAGCGTACCGGCGCGCTGAGGGCTTTTTCGCGAGCATCCCTTTAGCGCTCGCTGCATCCAAGAACTTGTGAGAAATCACGCTCGGCGCCCAATCCCCCGATTAAAAGGCGCCGGCCACGCGACCGGTCACACCCGATAGGAGTTTTACGTCATGAAGAGAATTTTTGCTTTGGTGCTGCTCTGTTCGTTTGCTATGGCCCTCATGCAAACAGTGGGGGCGCAAACGCGTCCACGCCGCGTCGGAGCCACCACCCCAACTCAGCAGCCTCAGCCACAGCGTCAGTCGCAGCCGCCGGTTCAGCCCCAGACTCAGCCGGATGACGCTTCGCAAGGCGCGCGGCCAACACGCCCGCCAGTTCTGGGAGGCGCGAACCGCGATCCTAACGAACAGAAGCCAGTGTCGACTCAATCGAAAGATGCCGGGCCCGAAGAAGTCGGCGAAGGCGATGTCGTACGCGTCGAAACGACCCTGATCAGCATCCCGGTCAGCGTTATGGATCGCGACGGCAAGTACATTCCAAATCTTACTAAAGACGACTTTCATGTTTGGGAAGACGGCGTCGAACAGCGAGTCGCTTATTTCGCTTCGACAGACAAACCTTTTACGGTTGCCCTGCTGATCGATACCAGCGGCTCGACGCGTTTCCGGCTCAACGAAATTCAGGATGCCGCGATTGCTTTCGTCGAGCAACTGCGCCCCGACGATCGGGTAATGATAGTTTCGTTCAGCGACAAGATTCGCATCCTGGCGGAAGCAACCAACGACCGCAACGCGCTGCGTAATGCGATTCGAAGGACCGAGCCCGGCTCCGGTACTCGCCTGTATGACGCCGTGGATAAGGTCATTAACCAATCGCTCAATCACGTTGAAGGCCGAAAGGCGATTGTGCTGTTCACTGACGGAGTCGATACCACCAGCAAGAACGCGACGTACGAAAGCACCGTGCGCGATGCCGAAGAACTCGACGCGCTGATCTATCCGGTCGAGTATGACACGGCTGCGGACATGGGCGCAGGCTGGCCCGGTTCGGGCGGATCGCGTCGCGGTGGCGGCAGTTACCCGGGCCGTAACGGCGGCGGAAACGCCAACGTCCTCGGCGACCTGATCGGAATAATTCTCGGAGGTGGTGGTAATTATCCAGCCAGCCCGCGCGGGCGCGGCGGTAACTGGCCCGGCGGTGGCGGCTCAGGAAACAGCCGGAGCGAATACGAACTCGCCGATCAATATCTGCACGACCTGGCCCGTGTCACGGGCGCGCGCCTTTACAACTCTGAACAACAGAATCTGGATGTCGCGTTTCGTATGGTGGCGGAAGAGCTGCGACGCCAGTACAGTCTCGGCTACTATCCGAAAAACGCGCCGCATGCGGGTGAACGACGGAATGTGAAGGTGCGGGTCAACCGGCCCGAGTTGGTAGTTCGCACTCGCGATAGCTACGTTTTCCAACCCGGAGCGAACGCGACGGCACAGCAGAACAGCAACAACCAACCAAAACCGCCGGTCTTGAAGAAAGATTTTTCCGGAACGTTCTAATACTCCTCCGTGTCCTCTGTGGTAAATAAGTCCTTCACCACAGAGGGCACAGAGAAATCACACAACCGTGCCGTCGGGGATCAATCCGTTCTTGGGCACAATGATTATTCGGTCGCGAATGTAGTAACTCCCGTTCGGCCCGTCTGCCTCTTCCACTCCCGCTTCATTCAGCAAACGTACTCCGGCGCCGATGCGCGCGTTCTTGTCCACGATGGCGCGCCGGATTAGCGAACCTTCACCGACGCCAATCCAGGGCCTTCCGCAGGCACGATCAGCCTCCATGTCTTCCAAAGTCTGGTAGTAGTCAGCGCCCATCAGGTAAGACGCCTCGATTTGCGAACCGTTGGCGAGTCGGCTGCGCAAACCGATCAGCGAGTTGTTGATCTTGGCGCCGTTGATAATGCAACCCTCGCTGATGATGGAATAGCGAATCTCGCAGTTATCAATCTTCGAAGGTGGCAAATACCGCGAGCGGGTTAACAAAGGTGCTTCGGCATCGAACAGATTGAAAGGCGGAATTGCCGTCGTCATGTCGAGATTGGCTTTGTAAAAAGCGCCGATGGTCCCGATGTCTTCCCAGTAACCGTCGAATAGAAAAGCCTGCACGTTGTATTTGTGAATGCTTCCCGGAATTACTTCCTTGCCAAAATCCAGACGCGTCTTGTCTTCCGCCAGTACTTCTTCCAGCCGGTCGTACTTGAAAACATAAATACCCATCGAGGCGAGATAGGGTCGCGCCTGCGCTTCTTCCGCGCTCAACCCGAGAGAGGTCGTATCGACGCGCATTGCTTCGAGCGCTTCACCCGTAGGCTTTTCGCGAAACTCGATCACACGGCCTTCGCTGTCGGTCTTGAGCAAACCAAACTCACTGGCTGAATCGGGAACGATCGGAATCACTCCAATCGTGATGTCGGCATTGCTCTCCTCATGCCGCTTGAGAAACTTGCGATAGTCCATGCGATACAGATGATCGCCGGACAGAATCAAGAGGGTGTCGATCCGCCAGTCGCGGATGTGCGGTAAGACCTGCCTGACTGCGTCGGCGGTCCCCTGAAACCATTGGCCGCTTTCGGGCGTCTGCTCGGCGGCAAGAATTTCAACAAACCCATCAGCGAAGGGCGAGAAGCGATAGGTCGTGGCGATGTGCTTGTTCAAAGACGCCGAGTTGTATTGCGTCAGCACGAACATCCGAATCACATCCGAGTTGATGCAGTTCGAGATGGGCACATCAACCAGACGATACTTGCCGCCCAGCGGCACCGCCGGCTTTGAACGATCGCGCGTCAAAGGAAACAGCCGGCTGCCCGCGCCTCCACCGAGAATTACCGCCAATAACTTTGGATTCGAAGCCATAAGAGTTGCGGCGAAGGATATAGGGAAAGGGGGAGGGGTTTCAAGCGCGGGCAAGCTGTTGTCCCGTGCCATTTCTGGATCTAAGACCGGAGCTCAGGGGTGAACCTTAGTTTTATGAAATGAGTCTTGATATTAGGCGCAAGCAGCGTATCATGCCGAAGAAGTCCTTATGTACAGCAGTTAGACCACAAGATATCCTCCCAATCCGTAGAGGCTGCAGAAAATGGAAGCTAACAAGCTATTAGAAGAATGGTTGTACAGAATTCGTAGGACGCAGCAAGCTCACTACGAGGCAGCTACACACTTCGTGCGCTTGAATTATTGGTTAGGTATACCTGCGATTGTTCTTTCCGCAATTGTAGGTACCAGCGTTTTTGCGACCCTCCAGAAGGAAACGGACGTCCTGATAAAAGTCGCAGTCGGTATAGGTAGCGTTACGGCTGCCATTTTGATGGCTCTTCAAACATTCCTGCACTACTCTGAGCGGGCGGAGAAACATCGTGTAGTTGGGGTAAGATATGGAGCCCTGAGAAGGGAGATTGAAAAAAGACTGGCGTTTCCTCCGAGTAAGAGGGATCTTGAGACTTACCTTGAATCTGTACGGATTCAATGGGACAAATGTAATGAAGACTGTCCCACAGTTCCAAAATCAATTTGGCATTCTACAAAGGCTGAGATCAAAGCTAATCTGAAACGACCAGAGTGAAGGGAGACCGAGTGCTTGGTCGGAAAGGGAAGCAAATGAAACAAAAATTCACCGCCAGCATCTGGCAAGAGGATGAATGGTTCGTGGCGCAATGCGCTGAGGTTGACGTTGCCAGTCAGGGGCATACGGAAGACGAGGCGCTTGAGAATCTGCGCGATGCGTTGGAGCTTCACTTCACTCCACCGGTGGCTACGCTCGCTCCGCAGATTCGCTCGCTTGAGATCGAAGTTAAAGCGGCATGAAGCCAACCCTGTATCGCGAGGTCAAGCGCAAACTTGAAGCGACGGGATTCGTTCAGGTTGGGCAAACGGGAAGCCACTCAAAGTTCGCTAAGACAACAAGCGAAGGAACTCTCACAGCGACTGTTCCAAAGCACCGGGACGTAGCACCCGGAACTTTGCGAAGCATTTTGCGTCAGGCGCGCATTAGCGAACAAGAATTCAAACGACTCTAAACCCTTCCTCCCGGCTGGGCTACTCCACCTGCTGATGCGTATTATCCTCAGTCGCATGCCCTACGTCATCCGCAAAGCCACGCTCTTTGATCGCCCAGCCATCACCGAGCTGATCAAGGATTCGGCGCGCGGGTTGAGTCGCGTGGACTACTCTGACGCGCAGATCGAAGGCGCGATTGCCACGGTGTTTGGCGTCGATACTAATCTGATTATCGATGGTACTTATTTTGTCGCTGAGAGTGGTGGGAGGTTGATTGGCTGCGGCGGCTGGAGCAAACGGAAGACCCTGTTCGGGGGCGACCAATACTCTGCGCGAGATGCGGGCGAACTCGATCCTGAAACTGAACCTGCAAAAATTCGCGCGTTCTTTATTCATCCCGATTCTGCGCGCCAGGGGATTGCGCGCGCGATTCTCGAGACCTGCGAAGCGGAAGCCATGGCCTGCGGCTTTCGCACGCTCGAACTTATGTCTACACTGCCCGGAATCAAACTCTATCGGGCGTGTGGTTATGAAGGAGACGAGCGGGTCGAACTCGAGGTGGGCGAGGGCCTTACAATTGGATTGGCGCCGATGCGAAAAGAGTTGCGCCGTTAAAGGATCGCGGACATCCTGTCCGCCTCAGCGCGCAGCGCGAACCTTCCGAGCGTGAAACTGAGCGTGCTGCGCACGCTGGCGGACAAGGATGTCCGCGCTCCATTAAGAACGCTCCATTAAGAAGAATGACTAAGAACCGGCTTGAAGCTTTCAGTGATGGCGTGATTGCGATCATCATCACCATCATGGTGCTGGAATTCAAAGTGCCCCACGACGCCAGTTGGCAGGCGCTGGTTCCAATTGCTCCGGTATTCCTCAGCTACGTGTTCAGCTTTGTCTTCATCGGGATCTATTGGAGCAATCATCATCACTTGCTGCAGGTGGTCGAGAAGGTCAGCGGCGGAGTGCTGTGGGCAAATCTGCATCTACTGTTCTGGTTATCGCTGACTCCGTTTGTCACTGGTTGGATGGGTGAGAATAGGTTTGCGGCCGTGCCTGTAGCGCTCTACGGCGTGGTGCTGCTCTTTTCGGCGGTGGCGTATTTCATTCTGGCGCGGTCGCTGCTCTCGATTCACGCGCGGGACTCACTGCTGGCAACTGCTCTGGGCGCGGATTTCAAAGGCAAGATCTCAATGGTGATCTATCTGATCGCGATTCCACTTGCGTTTGTGAGATCCTGGCTGGCCTGTGTTCTATATGTGCTGGTGGCCGTGATGTGGCTGGTTCCGGACCGGCGGATTGAGAAGAAGCTCGGACGCTGATCCGCCTCGTGTAACCATCTTTGGTAGGGGCAGGGCTTGTCCCTGCCCGTTCTTGCCCGACGGACGGGCAGCCACGAGGGCTGCCCCTACAAAATCTTCGACGGTTACCCGCCTCGCTTCGCGAAGTACCCGGGCCGGTAGCGCAGCTTCAGCTGCTGTTTGCGCAGTTCGGGGTTCGTGATTTCAATGGACATCTTGCGAAATGAACCGTCGCGCTTCTTGTTAGTCGAAGCGTAAGCCAGGAGGTATTGCGAACGCAGCTCCTGCTCGATTTCCGCAAACGCCGCCTTCAGGTCATCCTGCTTCTTCGAAAAAAAAGCACGGCCGCCGGTGCGCTCGGCAAGATCTTTGAGAGCTTTCTTGTCGACTCCGTCCTGGCTCTTATCTCCGATCCCGATCGCGAAGATTACGGTTTCAAACAAGAGTGCCCGATCGACAGCTTCGCTTCGCACCAGGCGGCTGCTGGTGTCGTACCCGTCAGTTAAGAGAATGATTGCGCGCCGTCTTTGCCCCGCACTGCGCGCCAGCACCTCCTTGCAAGTCACGGCAATCGAATCCCAGATTGCCGTCGAGCCTTCACGAGGCGGAGCGATTGTCCCCGGCCCTGAGGTGATGCCGCCGATGGGTGGCGCCGATCCCATGTACGACGGGTACGCCACCTCGACCGCTTCCAACGCGCGGTAGATGCTGATCACGTCACGCGTCAAAGGCTGTTCCAAATGCGCATAACCTTCGAAAGGAATAATTGCCGCCTGGTCTTTGCTGGATCGGATCACATTGTCGACAAAGGTGCGGGCTGCGGCTTTCTCATCCGGCAGCGTCCGTTCTTCCGAACCGCTGACGTCGATCAGAAAAGCGATCGACAAAGGGCGGTCGGTTTCGCGCTGAAAGGTAAACAGGGTCTGCGGCACTCCGTCTTCGAGCACGCGGATATCGCCCTGCTGCAGCATCGTCAGATAACGATTGTTTTTGTCGGTGGCGGTAAAGAGAAGATTGGTGAGATCGGTTTCGGTGCGGACAACGTCGATGTCCTGGCCGGAAGGTGTCTGCGCGGGAATGCTGAAGAAAAGCGCGCCGATCAAGCCCAATGCCAGAATTGGCCTGGAAACTGTTGAAACGGAGTCCGCGTAGCGGACGTTCGAAAATAGCCCAGCACTTGAGTGCTGGGTAGGAGCATTACGACGAAACAGAAAGCCCGTGAAACGGGCGGCTGAAATCAGATTCCGAAAACTCACAAGACCAGTTCAGTCGTCCGCTTCACGGACTTGCTCTTACTTGTTGCGTGGTTCCCAGCGATAAATCGCTGGGCTATTTTCGAACGTCCGCTGCGCGGACTCAATTTAGGAGCTTAGTATCCCGCCGGCGCGCGGCCGTTGCTTTTCACCCCGGCAGCTTCCTGCGCAATTTTCACTCCGACACTGGCGCCGATGCGAGTGGCGCCGGCTTCTACCATAGCGCGGGCGTCGTCAATGTTTTTCACGCCGCCCGAAGCTTTCACGCCGAGTTCAGGTCCCACGACGCGGCGCATCAAAGCGATGTCGGCAACCGTGGCCCCGCCTTTCGAGAATCCGGTCGAGGTCTTGACGAAATCGGCGCCGGCACGTTTCGCGGCCTGGCAAGCGCGAACTTTTTCATCGTCGGTCAACAGCGCAGTTTCAATAATTACTTTGCAAGTGACGTCGTATTCATGCGCGACTTCGGCGACGGATCGAATGTCGTGCTCTACCAGACAGTCATCGCCGCTTTTCAAAGCGCCGACGTTGATGACCATGTCGACTTCGCGGGCGCCTTCCATAATCGCGCGCCGCGCTTCGTAAGCTTTTACGTCGGGCAAGGTCGCGCCCAGGGGAAAGCCAATCACGGTGCAGACGGGAACGCCGCTGCCTTTCAGATTACACGCCGACACGCGCACCCAGGTCGGATTTACGCAAACTGAAGCAAAGTGATATTGCGCGGCTTCTTCGCAAAGACGTTTGATTTCAGTTTCGGTGGCGTCGGGCTTCAACAAAGTGTGGTCGATCAAGCTGGCCCAATCGCCCGCGGAAGCGGTCTGGCCCAGCACCAGTCCGATGCGCGCCGCGCCCGCATCGACTACACGGTGCATGCGCTCGGGACATCGATGAAAACATTCCGAGGTGCAGCCGCACATGCCGGCCTGATCGGATTGATCGCCGTTCAGCCGGGCATAGATCACGTCGGTGATCTGCTCGACCAGGGTTTCGAAATCGCCGTTGTTTGAATAGGGCATCGTTACGCTTCTTACTTTACCAGTCCCCACTCTTTCAGTACGGACATCAGTGTGGGCAGAGGTTCTTGCCACAGCCATTCGACCTTGAGCCAGAGGCCTGCCAGCACCTTGCTGCGGTAGATCCCATCTTCGTCAGACTCAATCAGTCTATAGGTTCCTTCTTCAAGCCAATAAAATTCGGCGCGCCTTCGAATTTGATCAAGTATCCAGTATTCGCGGATACCGGCCGCTTCGTACTCATAGAATTTATCGCCACGATCGCGCGATTGGCTTTCGGGGCTGATAATTTCGACAACCATGTCAGCCGGCCCATTAAGATAGTTATGTTTAAGATTGCCGAGTTGGTCGTTCGAAATAAACAGGAGATCCGGTTCCCGCCCGGAAGGCCTCGTGCTTAACTTCATTTGAAATGGCGGGAGGAATATCCGCCCTAATTGCTTCACTTCCACGAAGAGCAAAAGCAATGCACCCAGGAAGGCCATTAACGATTGATGTGGATTTGATGGTGGACTCATTAAGATTACCTCTCCGTCAACCCACTCAGCCCGGATTCCATCGCCCCACTCAAGAAATTGTTCGTAGGTCATAGGGCTCGGTGCCTGTGTGACGGGCGGCGTGGGAGTCTGTGTCTTGAGTTCTTGTGCCATGGTTGAGTCCCTATACAAACACTCGCTGCGGGCCGAATCATTTTACGCCAACGCCGAGAGTTCGGCCAATAACACCGTCTTTACAAGTAGTCTTTTTGCGAGCGTAAAAGAGATCCACGAAAACAGACGAAGCAGAATTGGTTCGTTCGTGTGATTTCGTGGATCGCTCTTGCCCAGCTAAAAAAGCACGAGCCGAATTGGGACCCGACGCTAGAAGTGAACTACCGGCTGTACTGCCGTTCAACCGCTTCGATCTTGTTAACGCGTTTGCGGTGACGATCTTCGGTGAGGTCGGTGCCCAGCCAGGCCCGGACGATGTCGCGCATCTCAGCGCTGGAGATGGTCTTGCTGCCGAGAGTGAGGACGTTGGCGCCGTTGTGCTCGCGTGAATTGCGCGCGACTTCAACTGAATAGCACGCGGCCGCGCGCACGCCGGGAACCTTGTTGGCAGTCATGGCTGAGCCCACACCGGCGCCGTCGATCATGATGCCCACATCGGCTGACCCTTCCGCGACGGCGCGCGCGACTGCATGAGCAAAGTCGGGATAGTCGACCGCGCTTTCTGAGTCGGTGCCAAAATCATGAACGCGATGACCGAGCTCGCCGAGGAGACTTTTGAGTTCTTCCTTCATCGGATAACCGCCATGGTCCGCTCCCACTGCGACGGTCTTCGTTTGGTTTGAACCCTGACGCGGTACGCGACGAACGATTTCGATGCCGCGTTCGTTAATTATGTCCGCGGCCAAAGGCGTCAGCCGCGCTACTTCAGCGATGCGGAGGACCGATCCGCGCTCGAGGCCACGAACGTCGTCTTCGGTGATTACCATCTTCGCGGATTCGTCGCGAGTGATAGTTTGCTCGGAGCTTGGCGCGGAAGATTTAGGTGGCGACGTGGCGGCGCGGGTGGGCGCGTCGAATTCTGCCGGCGCGGCCTTACTCAGAACGTCGCGCACCAACGCGCGAACTCGATCTCTGGTTGCATCATCCGCCATATTCTGTGGCACAGACTTCAGTCTGTGATTTTTAACGCGCAAACACAGACTGAAGTCTGTGCCACTAAGCCAGCGATTCGTGTCGTAGATCCAACAGGCGTCCAGCAGACGCGGTGACCTTACCATTTAGCACCGTGAAATCTACTCGACCTACATATATGCCGCTGCGGCCGACCTGGAAAATGATCGTGTCTTTGCCCGCAGGAGTTTTTTGCAGCACGGGCTTTTCCATGAAAGTGTGCGTGTGCCCGCTGGCGATGAAGTCTATGCCGTCCACCTGTGCCGCTACTTGCGAGTCGCCCACTTCGCCGTTCTTCGGCGTGGGATAGTAACCAAGATGCGACATCCCCAGCACCAGCGTGCAGCGCTCCTGCTCGCGCAAAAGTTTGGTGACGCCGCGCGCCATCCGCACCGGATCCAGATACTGCACAGGCTTGAAGTTATCCGGAGTGATCAAACCCGTCGGGCTGATGCCCAAACCGAACAGGCCGATGCGCAGATCGCCGACTTCCTTCACCACATGAGTTTTGACCTTACTCTCAAGCGCGCTGCCGCGCACATCATAGTTGGTTGAGACGATGTCGAAGTTGGCGAACTGCAGGGCCTTTGCCAGAGACTGCACGCCGTTATCAAACTCGTGATTGCCGATCGTGCCCGCGTCGTAGCCAATCAGGGACATCGCCTTGTATTCGACTTCGCCTTTGTAAAAGTTGAAGTACGGCGTCCCCTGCAGAACATCGCCTGCGTCGATCACGAGCGTGTTCGGATTTTCCCTGCGCACGCGCTTAACCAGGGTTGCGCGTCGGGCCACACCGCCCTTGCCGGCGTAAGTTTTGTCGTTCTCGAGAATCGGGTCGATCTGAGAGTGCGTGTCATTCGTGTGCAGGATCGTGATCAGCGTCTCGCCTTTTTTTGGATCGAGCAGCGGCGCCCAGATCGCCGCGCGGGCCGGCGGATGAAGCGAGCGCAACGAGCTGGGAAGAGAAAGACCCAGCCCGGCCACGATTGAAGCTCCCAGGAAGTTTCGGCGAGTTGTCATTACGGGCGCACCTCCTCAGGGACAGCCGATCCGGCACGATCAAAAACAAAACGGCCGTCGAGGTTCGGCTTGATGTCGCGGCCGGCCGCAGTCTCGGCTTTCACATAATTCATAATCGCATCGCGCAATGTAATCCCCAGCTCTTTCATGTTCTTGCCCTCGCGCAGAACGCCATAGGTGGCGCCGCCCACCCGGTACAAATAATCAATAGTCACGATCGTATAAGTTCCTTTCGGGTCGATCTCCTTTTCTCCCGTCGCTTCCCGCAGCTTGGCACTGACCAGCTCAGACTTTTGGTCCGCATTTGTTTTGTAAGTGATTCGCGCGCCCGACTGAGCTTCGCGTGCGGTAACGACCGTCTGCAGCAGCTTCATCAATTGCTCGCCGGTCAAATCCAGCACAACAAGAGCGTTTTCAAACGGCAGCAACTCAAAGATATCGCGGGCCTTCAAATCGCCTTCGCCAATCGTAGCGCGGCGTATGCCCCCGGCATTCATCAAGGCCAGCGCCACTGGCTTTCCCGCTTTGGCGGCGGCCTGGGAACGCATTCCGTCGGTAACAAAGTTCCCCAGAGACCCTGCGCCGGCGCCGCCTTTTCTCAACTCGCCTTTCGACCTGCCCAGCATCACATTGAGTTCGCGCACCTTCGGACTGTAGACGGCCAGCATCTTGTCGACCGGCGGGTCGTCGGGGATCGAAGCATCGATTGCGGTTTCAGTTACGCGCGCGCGGACATCTTTATTCGTAGCCGGTTGTGTAGTTGTGGCGGCGCCGGTCTTCGGCGCCGGCTGCTGCGCCAGCGCCGCGCTCGTCATCAACACGAGCATTGGCAAAGAAAGGCCGGCAAACATCTTTCGAGCAGAAATTTTCATAGGCGATTCCCTGATTGAAACTTGATGAAAGCAAATATAACAGCCTAATGGCCACTTCCGAATTGACCTGATAGCGGGAGCTTCAATAGTATCTCGCAGCATCGCCGAGCGCGCAACGATGTAGCGCAACCTGTTAGTTTGCGCGCGGAAGCTGCCAGCTTACGCTACAGACTTTGACGACCGGCCTGCTCTGAGCGAAACTCAAGGCTATCGAAGGGAAAAAAACTTGTCCACATCAGCTGCAAGAATCATGTCAGAATTCAGCCATCCCAATCTGGAAGTCCTGATCCCAACTGAAAAGATCAAGGATAGAATTAACGAACTGGGCGCGGAGATCGCCCGCGATTATGCCGGCCGCAATCCGCTGCTGATCTGCGTGCTCAAGGGCGCGTGCCTGTTCCTCAGCGATTTGATGCGGGCGGCCGATATTCCCTTGAATGTCGAGTTCATCGCGATTTCCAGCTATGGCGCCGAGATGCGAACGTCGGGCGAAGTTCGCATTCTGAAAGATTTGGACGTGGCCATCGAGGGCCGGCACATTTTGGTGGTGGAAGATATCGTCGACACTGGCCTGACGCTTTCTTATCTGCTGGCCAATCTGAAATCACGCGGCGCTGAGAGCGTGAAGCTTGCCGCGCTGCTGGATAAGTTCGAACGCAGAGAGAAAGAGGTGCCGATCGATTATCTGGGCTTCAAGATCCCGGACGAGTTCGTCGTCGGTTACGGTCTGGACTTTGCCGAACGCTATCGCAACCTGCCATTCATTGCCGTGCTAAAGAATCCGCAGGAAGCGCAGTTGGGTTTGCCGATGGAAAGCCCTGGGACTTGACCCAAACAATTTCAGGTTTCATCTTTGCGTCTTTGCGCCTTTGCGTGAGTCTTCTTCTGTTTCACGCAAAGGCGCAAAGGCGCAAAGCCTGCGGGAAATTTTAGACTCAAATTTCAATCGAAGTCACCAGACTAACTGCGATCAATCTACAGTTAACTCGAGGTCAAAACCTCCAACGTCAAAACCTCAAGGTCAGGAAGGGGGCTTGCCCCCGCAGCTCTTGGCACTTCTCAAGAAAGAGCGGGGGCAAGCCCCCTTCCTGACCTTGAGATATTCCAGGAAGACCTTGAGATGTTCCAGGAAGGCCTTGAGATATTCAGGAGGACCTTGAGATATTCCAGGACATCAGGATCGCTGGGTAGGATCGGCGGGCAACGCCCGCCTCTAAACGATTGGTTCTATTTCAGCACCCGATTGAGTTTGCCCGCCGGCATGTCCCACAAAGCCACCGACGCGTTGCCGGCGCCGCTGGCCAGTAAACTACCATCGGGCGAGAAGGCGAGCGACGTCACCGCCAGATCGTGACCTTTCAGCGTGCGCCCAGCTTTGCCCGTCGCCACGTCCCAAACAATTACCGTGCGATCGTCGCCGCCGGTGGCCATCGATTTTCCATTGGCGGAAAAAGCTATCGCGTTAACCGTGCCGGAATGCTTTTTGAACTGCAGAGTGAGAGCGCCGGTTTGCAAATCCCAGAGGCTGACGCTTCCATCCTGGGCGGCGCTGGCGAGTGTCCGGCCGTTCGGTGCGAAGCGCAACGCCGTCACTTTGCCGGCGCCGCTTATGGTCCTCGCGATCTGTCGGCTGGTTAAATCCCAGGTCTGTATGCGGCCGTCGTCGGCCGCCACAGCGAGAATCTGGCCGTCGGACGCAAACGAGAGGCAGTCCACCTTGGCTGTCTGTGTGTCGAGCTTTTCCAGTAACTTTCCAGCGGCCGTGTCGAGCACGCTGATCGAGTGTGTATACGCTAAAGCCAGCCGGCGCCCATCGGATGAAACGGCGATCGCTGATACAGGACCCTCGGTTGCGATGGTCCTCTTTTCCCCGGTCGCAACGTCCCAGATCCAAAGCCCTCCATCTTCACTGCCCGCTTCCACTACGATGTTTCCATTCGCCGAGATCGCCGCCTTGGATCCCGTGTCATCCTGTTCAGCGAAATGCTTTTTCACTTCGCCGGTCCGCGAGTCCCAGAGTTTGATTCCGCCCTGCTCGATTTCGCCGGCAACTGTCTTCCCGTCGGCTGAGAATGCCAGCGTCATCACGCTCTTTACCAATAAGAGATAACGCCGGCTGGCCGTGTTCGTGTTGCTGCTGTCGCTGGTTTCGTTAAAGGTGTGCCTGATCCGCCAGCTCGCAGTGTCGACCAGGGAAAGACTGGACGCGTCAGTTTGAAAGGCCACCAAACGTCCATCCGGAGAGAGTACCGCTGAACTCTTTGCGCCCTCTTCGCGAGTGGCTATCTTGGCCAGGCTGCCGGTTTGCAGATCAACCAGTTCCAGAGTCGCAAATGGTCGGTCGTCCTTGTTCACGGTCCCGGTAACAAGGACCTGTTGTCCGTTCAAGGCGAACACCAGACTGGTGCTCGCTTGAGTCGTCACCGGCACAACTTGCTTCGGCGCTCCGCTGGCGACATCCCAGGTTCGAATCTCGCTTTTGAAGTCAGGATGATTGTCTTTGAATGAGTATCGAGTAATCGCAGCAGCCAGGGTGTGCCCATCCGGTGAGAAGGTCGCCGCGCTCAAGTACCCTTTGAAGTCTTTTAACTTTCGGATTTCCTCTCCGGTCGCGGTGCTCCACAGCTTAACTTCCTTTGTACTCCACGCCGCTAACACTTGGCCATCAGGCGAGAACGCAATTGTCTGACGACCTCGACTCATTGCCATGGAAGTCCAATCGGACGACGATCTCGAGAAGAGAGGAATCTCGGAACTACCCAGGCTCCCCTTGAGTTTCAATCGCAGCTCACCTGTTCTAGCGTCGAGCAACTTCAGTTCCGTGGCATAGATGACTGAGCGGATCGGCATCACTCCCGCCAGGGCCGGCAGGCCCGGATCAAATGCTCCAGTTCCGAACCTCGATGACAACCCGACCGAAGCGTGCTGTTCGAGTATCGCCAGAGATCGTCCATCCGGAGAGTGCACCGCTGTCAAACTAATCCGGTCATCGCCGGGCAGCTCGACCCGCTGCTTGAGCTCGGCAGTTTCAGTGTTCCACCATTTGAGTTCGACAAAAGGAGTGCGGTCGCGACGCGTCGGTTTGTCGGCGATCTTATTGCTATGAAAACCACCGCTGCCTGTGACCAGGGTTCCGCCGTCCGGTGTGAATGAAATCGACCAGACCGCGCCGTCGAATCCTTTGATCGAGTGCTTTAGGTTTCCTGACTCGACGTCCCAAAGCTCTACCCGTCCGGCTTCGTTTGTGCCACGAGCTATTGCCAGGGTCCGGCCGTCGGGCGAGAACTTTACCGCCCAAATAACGTCAGTGAGGCTTGATGCAACATTTGGAGAACGGCGCCTGGGTTGGGCAAAGGAGTGGGTTATCGTGACCAGCACGATGCATGACGTGAAGAGGCCTAGGGCCAAATAGCTGCGTTTCATGACTGGTTGTAGCGCAACTTGTTAAGTTGCGATTTTCCGCTCCCGCGTGTGCAAATTATCAATTTGCACTACAGAGTTCAGGAAGCTCTCGCCGGCGTGCAAGCTCAAACCAAAGTTTTCAGCAATCGTCTTTCCAATGTCTGCCAGCGATGTGCGAGTCCCAAGACTGACGCCGGCCTGCGCCTGCTTGCCGAAGACGATTAGGGGAGCGTACTCGCGCGTGTGATCGGTGCCGGGATAGGTTGGATCGTTGCCGTGATCCGCGGTGATGATTACCAGATCGCCATCGTTCGTCGCGGCTTCGATTTCAGGCCAGCGCGAATCGAAGTGCTCAAGCGCGCGCGCGTAGCCTTCCGTATCGCGGCGATGACCATAGAGCATGTCAAAATCAACCAGGTTCGAAAAGATCAGGCCGCGCGTGTCGTCGCGCAGAGCGTGAATCGTCTGGTCGATCGACTGTTCATTGTTCTTCGCCGTTAAGTCCTGGGTCACTCCGGCCGAATCGTAGATCGAGGCAATCTTCCCAATGCAAACGACATCCAGTCCGTTTGACTGCAGGAGTGGGAGAAGGTTTTCACGCGGCGGCGGCACTGCATAGTCGTGGCGATTCTCGGTCCGATAGAACGCGCCGGGTTCGCCCAGAAAGGGCCGTGCGATCACGCGGCCGACTTCGTGCTCGCCGCGCAAAATGTCGCGGGCTACTTCGCAGATTTCATACAGACGTTCGAGCGGGATCACCTGCTCATGCGCGGCAATCTGAAAGACTGAATCGCCGGATGTGTAAACGATCGGCTTGCCGGTCTCTATGTGTTCGGCGCCAAGGTCTTTGATAATTTCAGTGCCGCTGGCGGGAATGTTTCCCAGTATCCCGGGCACCCCCGTGCGCTTAATAAACTCATCGAGGATGGGTTGAGGAAAACCATTCGGGTAAGTGGGGAAAGCCTTCTCCAGAATTATGCCCGCCATCTCCCAATGACCAGTGGTCGTGTCTTTTCCATTTGAAGCCAACGCGCATTTGCCATAGCTACCGCGTGGATTCTCGATCTTTGCGACGCCTTTTAAAGAACGAATATTACCGAGGCCGAGGCTTTGCAGATTCGGCATCCGCACGTCGCGCGATTCGCAGATGTGGCCGAACGTGTCTGAGCCGGCGTCGCCCCACGCGGGCGCATCAGGCATCGCGCCGATGCCGGCGCCATCGAGGACGATTAGGGTTATGCGATTGAAAGAAGACTTAGGTTCCATCTTGCGATTGTGAATAGCAGATTCTGTTCGAGATTCCAAAGCTTAAGTTATATAATCGGGCGCATGGAAGCAAACGGAAGATATACCTTCACAATGCTCTTCGAACCCGCGGAAGAAGGCGGTTATGTAGTCACGTGTCCAGCTTTGCCCGGCTTGGTTACTGAAGGCGATACCCTTGAAGAAGCTCGACTCATGGCTGAAGACGCTTTACGTGGTTATCTTGAGAGCTTGCGCGAAGATGGACTCACGATCCCGCCGAAATACAACTCTCATCATCGAATCAATTGAAGTTGCGCCTGCTTAATAGCTTGGCGAGTAGTTTCCGGGAGAGTGATTTCCCGAATTTTCAACACCGAAGGTGTTCGTGAATCCCAGCCCAGGGCAACGCCCTGGGTCATCGCCCAATGATAATCTCCAACACCGACGGTGTTCGCGAACAGGCCAGGAACTCGAAGCTTCGCGAACTCCTTCAGAGATCGAAGGAGTCTGGGGGCGCTAGTGACCCAGGGCGTTGCCCCGGGCTAGAATTGGCGAGCGCCTTCGGCGCTAATGGACTCGGCAGGGTTGACTGGCGGGATTCACGAACGAAGAATTCCTGAACCTGTTCAAGAAGCTGAACGTTTCAACTGCTCACTGCTCACTGCTCACTGCTCACTGCTCACTGCTCACTGCTCACTGCTCACTGCTCACTGCTCACTGCTCACTTCTTCGGCGCAAGGTATCCTTGCCGCGCCCTTACACTGGCATCCTTGAGCCCGCGTAGCTCAACCGTAATCTGACGAAACCTGCCGTCTCGAATTTTATTCGAAGGATAGTAGCCGAGGCTGTACTGCGTGCCAATCTCGTTCGCTACCTGCGCAAAAGCGGCCCGTGCTTCCTGCACACTGGCCGCGGCGAAGGCTTTGCCGCCGGACGTGCGGGCCATCTCACTCATTTCTTTTCGCGCCAGATTGTAGAGTTGTCGGCTGATGTCCATGCGCTCGAATTGTCCCAGACGACAGAAATCCTGATAGTCCTCTTTCTCCGCCTGCGGCACAAAGAGCCGTCGGAATCGCTCCAACTGTTTGGCCGACAAAGCCAATCTGCCGTCGTCCTGACAATCTTTCAACAGGCGGTCCTCGACATAATCTTCGGTGTTGACCTGAATGAAATAGGAAGCCACGCCGGCGCGGGCCAGCTTTGCGCGCGCGTCGTCATAACCCGAGTCACTGCTGGAATCGACGCCGTCGGTCAAGGCGACCACGGCGCGCCGGCCGCGCACCTCTTCGCGCGGCGGCTCGCGAAATATCTGATCGGCCACGCGAGCCAGGCCATCGTAAAAGGGAGTGCCGTTGCTCGTGCCCAGCTTTTCGATCGCTGCGCGCAGTGCCTCGCGATCATTGTTGAGTCCGCTCAGGACTTCAACCGTGGCCGTCACGGATGCGTTACGCTGAACATTATTGAAAGCCACAATTCCCACGCGGTCGCCCGGTCGCAGAGCATTGATAAAGGCGTTGGCGGCGTCGCGAATCAAAGTCAACTCGTCACGCGTCGATCCGGAAGTGTCCAACAGCAGAGCGATCTCAAACGGAGTTTCAGTGGTGGCAAAGTTGGTTACGCGCTGCGGCTTGCCGTCTTCGAGAACGACAAAGTTCTCAGTCCGCAAACCTGCCAGAGGCCGCCCTGTTCGATCGGTTACTATTGCGGGCACGGTGACCAACTGCGTCTCAACGCGCACGACGTCGCCTTCATCAACCTCTTCGTTGGACTTGTCCGCAGGCGGCTGGCTGTTTGGGGGAGTGCTGCTGGGTTGGGGCGCAGGCTTCGGGCTCGCTCCAACTTTGCGCGGTCGCTGTTGTTGGTTGGATTGATCCTGAAGTGACGCGCTGCCGGCAACTACGCAGATGGCCAGCGAGAGCACCGCGCAGACCAGGCAACCAAGTAATCGGATTTCGACTTGTCGTGCTTGCATTAGACCGATGGACCGACCTCTGATCTTCGTGACTGGCTCCGGGGTTGCGCTAAATATAGCCGCAAATCCGGACGAAACCAAAGCCGTTTGTTCAAAGTCACGAGCTCGAAAAGGGAGCGCGCAGCGCGAACCAACGTCCAGTTAACCTTTCCGTGAAATGTGACGGGCGTCGCCCGTCGGCGGACGGAATGTTCGCGCACCACATCTCGCTTCTTGACACTTATCCGGGCTTTCCCTACGATCACACCCTGCGGCAGGGCAAGAGTTACCCGAGATTTTTGAAATGGGCACGTATGTCAATGGTAGACGGCCTCCCTTACAAGGAGGAGGTTGGGGGTTCGAGTCCCTCCGCGCCCACCATGATCGAATTTGAGATTTCAGATTTGAAATTTGAGATCTGAAATGCGGAGTCGTAGTTCAGTTGGTTAGAACGCCGGCCTGTCACGTCGGAGGTCGCGGGTTCGAGTCCCGTCGGCTCCGCCACTTATGAAGCGGTTGCTTTTCATTTGAAGAGCAACCGCTTTTGCTTTTAGACTCACACACATGATTCCCGTTAGCGAAGCAATCCAGATAATTCTGCGGCACACGTCTCAATTGGAAGTCGAATCGGTATTGCTTAGCGACGCGCTGGGCCGAGTGCTGGCTGAAGACGTCATCGCTGATTGCGATCTGCCGCCTTTCGATCGAGCGCAGATGGATGGTTACGCGGTTCGCGCGGAAGACGTGGCGACAACGCCGGCGCGTTTGCGCATCGCCGGCGAATCAGCCGCCGGTCGCGGTTGGCATCATGAAATGAAACCAGGCGAGGCGGTCCGGATAATGACCGGCGCGCCTGTGCCCGCGGGCGCTGATGCTGTGCAGCAGGTTGAACTGACTCGCGAAGCAGATGACGCAAAGTTCGTCGAGATTCTGCAGTCAGCAGAAGTTGGTAGATCAGTCGTCAGACGAGGAGCCGAAATCAAAGCCGGCGAAACTGTCTTACAAGCTGGCGAAGATATAAACGCAGCCATGATTGCCACCCTCGCGTCATTCGGGTATGCGGCAGTCAAAGTTGGTCGCCGTCCGCGCGTAGCTGTCATGGCTACGGGCACTGAGCTCGTCGACGTAAATCAGAAGCCCGGCAAAGATCAGATTCGCGATTCAAACAATTACACGCTGGCCGCCTATGCGCGGCTAGCCGGCGCGGATGTTGAGCGACTGCCGCTGGCGGGTGACGACACCGAAGAATTGAAAAGGCAGATGACGGCAGCAGCCCAGGCCGCGGATGTCTTGATCACATCTGGCGGCGTGTCCATGGGTGTTTACGATTTTACGAAAGCGGCGCTGAAAGAACTTGGCGCCGAGATTTTTTTCGAGCGCGTCGCTTTGAAACCCGGTAAGCCGACGGTCTTTGGGCGCATCGGTAAGACGCTAGTGTTTGGGCTTCCAGGAAATCCCGTTTCCGTTACTGTCACATTCAATCTGTTCGCGCGCACGGCCTTGCGTGCAATGCAGGGCGCCAAACAACCTGGAATGATAGAAGAGACGGCGATACTTGCCCGCGACCTGAAGGGATCGATCGATCGCGAAGGTTATCTTCCGGCGATACTGCGCACGGACGAGAAGGGAACCTTGATTGCTGAACCTTTAAAGTGGGGCGGGTCGTCAGACTTTGTGTCTTTCGCGCGCGCGACCGCCTTGATCGACGCGCCCGCGGGAATAAAAATGTTCGAAGCTGGATCGCCGGTAACGATTGTTAGGCTCCCGGGGTAGTCCATCGGAGTCAAAGTTACAGAACCGCGAGCGGGAGCTGAATCGCATCGCGGACATCCCTGTCCGCCTAAGCGCGAAGAGCGAACAGCCGGCCGGGATCACCGGGACGTCGAGCGTGCTACTCACGCTGTCGAACAAAGGATGTCCGCCGTCCGATCCCTTCTGTACCTACCGCGATTTTCGGGCGCAGATTATTCTGTTATGCTCGCTCAAACCAAACCGATGTTTTCATCCGGCGAATCTGAACATTCAGTTTGTAGAGAGCGTTAGCCGCTGCCGCAGAGCCAACAATTTCTTAACCTGATGAACTCTCATCCGATCACTTCACGGGCTGGCAAACTCTCAGATTCCGAGGCTGCGCCACTGGCGCACCAGGCCATTCACGACACTGTGGTTGGGATTCTCGAGAAAGGGCCGCGAGGTTCATTGCTCGATGTGCCGGCGGGTGAAGGGGCCCTGGCGGCGCGTCTAATCGCAGCCGGCTTTGCGGTGAGTTGCTGTGACTTGTATCCAGAGATTTTCCGACTCAAGAATGTTCCCATCCAACAGGGTGATTTGAATGGTGACCTGCCCTTCGCCGATCGATCGTTCGATCATGTGACCTGCCTCGAGGGCCTCGAGCACATCGAGAATCCACAACAGGCGATTCGCGAATTCGCGCGGGTGTTGCGGCCGGGCGGCACAGTGATCGTTAGCGTGCCGAACATTCTGAACATTGAAGAACGCATGAAATGGCTGCTCTATGGATACACGTCGCACTTCAAGCCAATGTCGCGCGCCCACGTTGAGCGCCTGCGCGCTGAGTACGACAACCGTGAAGAGATCGCCGCTCATGTGAACCCCATCGCTTATTCAGAGCTGCGTTACATTCTCGAAAAGAATGGCTTTCAAATTGCCCAGGTGCTCCGTGATAAGCCCAAGTCCAATTCCTGGATGTACTGGCCGGTCGTGCTCTTGATTCGATTGATTGCCAGGCTAACGCCGGCTGAGAAGCGCAGCGAACGTTGGACCGAAGAGTTGGCTTCGAATGAGGTTTTGCTGGGAGGGAATACTTTAATTGTTCAAGCTGTCTTGACTGAGTAGGATTTAAACGCAAAGGTACGCAAGGGTTTTCGCAAAGGTACGCAGAGTGACCGAGAATGAAATCTCACACTTGATTGTTGGCAGCGCGTTGAAAGTGCACACTGCCCTGGGACCGGGTCTTCTAGAGTCGGCTTACGAAGCGTGCATTCAGTATGAATTAATCAAGACAGGTTTGCGTGTCGAGGCGCAGAAGCCTCTTCCGCTCGTGTATGAATCAGTAAAACTTGAATGCGGTTACAGGATCGATCTGATGGTTGAAAGCAAGGTGATAATAGAAGTGAAGTCCGTTGAAGCGGTTGCTGAAATTCACTTTGCTCAGGTATTGACATACCTACGACTATCTGGCTTGCGACTAGCACTTCTAATGAATTTCAACGTTCTCCATATGAAAGATGGGATCAGAAGGATCGCAAATAAACTCTAACGACCTTAGCGTTCCTCTGCGAAAACCTTTGCGTCCCTTTGCGTTAAAAACTCTTCAGGACTCTAGATGAGTGAACTAACCCACATCGATGAACACGGTCGCGCCAAAATGGTCGATACCAGCGGGAAAGCAATCACGGCGCGTAGGGCCGTCGCTTCTGCCCGCGTTTTAATGTCCGCCGAGACGGTCGCGGCTATTCGTAATCAGACCACGCCCAAAGGTGATCCCCTGGAAACAGCTCGTCTCGCCGGAATCATCGCCGCCAAACGCACCGCGGACCTGATCCCTCTCTGTCATCCGTTGCCTCTGACGCACGTCGAGGTGCGCGCACAGCTCACCGACGAAGGCGTTTATCTGGAAGCAGAAGTCACGACGATGGCCCAGACCGGAGTTGAGATGGAAGCGCTGACGGCAGTTTCGGTGGCCGCGCTCACGGTCTATGACATGTGCAAGGCCCTGGATAAAGGAATGACCATTAGCGACGTACGGCTCGAGCTTAAGTCCGGCGGGAAATCAGGTGATTACCGGCGCGAAGCGAATCCGACGGGAACAAGCTCGGCGTGATTGACGTTAATGGTGACTAGGCACGCCCAATCGTTTAGAGTCGGGCTACTGCCCGACCGAGCGGGCGGTAGCCCGCTCCTAAACACAACAACAAGCGGCGGAGGACTGATTATGAAATACGGAGTTTCTCAGGATGCACGGCCGCAGGCGACAACTCTACTGTTAGCCGCGGCTCTTTCGATCGCTTTGTGGTTTATTCCCTTCGCCGAGATCCTGAGTTATCCATTCCGTATTTTTGTCACCTTCATTCACGAAGGCGGACACGCCGTGGCGGCCCTGCTGACGGGCAATTCGGTCCGGAGCCTGAGCGTGGCCATGAACGCCAGCGGCGAAACCTACACCACGCAGGGTGGGATCTTTTCTCGAATGCTGGTTTCGAGTGCCGGGTATCTGGGCGCGATGTCCTTTGGCGCGCTCCTGTTGGTGTTGATTCGCAAAGCCGTGTCTGCCCGCATAGTACTAGCCGGTTCGGCTCTGCTAATACTGCTTCTTACCACTGTCTTCGGGCTTATCAATCCGATGATGACGGGAGCGTGGAGCTCGCTAAATGGAATCCCGTTCACTTTTTCCGCGGGCATCGTGTTGGCAGTTGGATTGTTTGCCGTGGCGCGATTTGCCAGCGCGCGAGTGGCGACGTTTGTGTTGAGCCTGCTGGCGGTGCAATGCGTACTCAACGCGCTGTTGGATTTGAAAACCGTCTTCTTTCTTTCATCACCATTTGCTCCGGCGGTCCCGACCGACGCCGCGAACATGGCCCTGGCGACCGGCATCCCGGCTGTTATCTGGACAATACTTTGGATCGTCTTCGCGTTTGGAATTCTAATGCTGGCGCTCAGGTTTTACGTGGCCGCTCGCGAACGGGCGTTTGATGCGACGAAGGACTTTTCTTTTGAGCAGAACGTCGAAGCGTGAGCGACGGTTTTAGTATAACGAACCCCGCTGAAATGGCTGTTGTTGGGGTCTCTGTCGCATGCTACCATTGAGGCCATGTCCTCCAAGGTTGTTCATATCGATCCAGAAATATTAGGCGGAACACCCGTCTTTAAGGGAACGCGCGTGCCCATTGAGACTTTCTTCGACTACATCCAGGGCGGAGAACCTTTGAGCGAGTTTCTTGAAGACTTCCCAACCGTCACCTCTGAACAAGTGGTGGAATTATTGGAAGAGGTTAAAGGTGAAGTCTTGCCGTCGGTGAAAGCGGTGTGAGAGTTCTGCTCGACGAATCCCGGCGATGGTGTCAGAAGCCCGACCGTAAGGGAGGGCCCGATCCGGTTCATGATGCTGCAGGCCCTCCCTCACGGTCGGGCTTCTGACACTTAGCACTGACCGCTCGATATTATCTGTTCAGCTCCGGCAGTTGGGCTTCTTTCACATCAGGTCATTGGTAGGTGCGCTTCCAGCAAATTGATTGAAGTGAGTCGATGGACAAATTCATCCAGGGTCTCGACCGGCGGTTCGCTCAACTCCATCGCGATGCGCACAAATTGATCGAAGCGATCTCGCCTGAGATGCTCTATAAACAGCCGCCGGGAACATCGAATTCTCTGCCGCTTCATTCCGGCGGTGAGCACATTCTGCGGAGCGCGGCGATTGTCGAGCAGACATTCGGCGGTATCACCACCAACCTCTGGGATGATCCGTTTGAATGGACTCTGCCTGAAACCTTGACGACTCCGGAAAAAGTCGCCGGATATCTGGATGAAGTCGAGGCCACTCGCAAACATGGCTTCGAATATTTCAAAAGCGATGCGGATCTTTTGATGGAGATCATGGCCCCGTCCGGGCCCGCTCAATTGTTACCGTTGTTGCTGGACACGCTGGCGCGAGCAGCGCATCATCAGGGCCAGGCCCGGGCCACATTTGAAATTCTGCGAGCAGCGAAACAGAGCTAAGAACCGAAATATGTATTGCCCACGATGCGGTCAACAACAAGCTAGTGACTCAATGCGATTCTGCGCGCGTTGCGGTTTTCCTCTCGAAGGCGCGATGGTTCTGCTCGCTCATAACGGTATGCTGCCGCGCTATCAAACTCCGAGTGGAGAAACAAAAATCTCGGCGCGCCGCAGGGGAGTAAAGCAGGGCGCGATGCTCATGCTCATAGGCGCCGTGCTGGTGCCGCTGTTGGCCATCTTCGCGACCTTTGCACCGAATCGCATCGGCACGGCCTTTGAATTTTTTGCCGATGCTGCCGCCGTTCTTTGCTTCATGGGCGGCCCGCTGCGCATGCTCTTCGCGGCACTGTTTGAAGAGGGAGCGCAACAGCAACAGTTTGGAATGCCATCGTCTTACTCTCAACCGGCTATTCAGCCACCGGCCGTTCGGGTTACCGCTTTGCCGCAGGCAAGCGCCACTCCGAAACTCGGTTGGAGGGAACGTCCCCAGACCGCCGAGATCGTCGCGCCGCCGAGTGTGACGGATCATACGACCCGGCTGCTGGAGAAGGCTGAACGCGAGAAAGACTAGTCTTCTGCGCGGCACTATTCGCTATATTGATTCGAAGATCAATCTGAGTGGTTACAGAACCGCGAGCGGTAGCGAGCGGGATAAAGATCAACTCTTCAATCGTCTGAAAATGGGGCTGTGAACTGTGCTCGCACACTTGGTAAAGAACCGCTTCCTGTAAACAAGCGGGTAATCACTTTGAAATGGCCCGGTCGCTAACCGCGGCCGGTTCCGTACCAGGCCTGCGAAGTCCTGATCTCAATTCGTTGATAGCGAAGCTTGCGTCTTTAATCCGCTCGCTACTGCTCGCGGTTCTGTAACCACCGGCCTTTGCCCAAGTGCAATCACGCGGGGCACAATCCTTCGGCAGTGAACTCTGCAGATCTGGAAATCAAAACCGAGCCGCTAACCGTGCGCCTGCGCGCGCAGATTGAACGCGCCGGCCCGATGCGGTTTCGCGATTGGATGCAGGCCGCGCTTTATGACGAGAGCGACGGGTACTATTGTCGCCCGGGCCAGGTCAGACAGGGCCGCGCCGGCGACTATCGCACGGCGCCGGAAACTAGTCCGTTGTTCGCGGCTACGTTTGCCTCGTACTTTTCGAAATTGTTTGCTCGACTGGGATCGCCCCCAACCTGGACCATCTTTGAAGCCGGCGCCGGCGGCGGCGAGTTCGCCCACGGCGTCCTAAAAACGCTGAAAGACTTTTATCCCGAAGTCTTCTCGGCCACCAGCTATGTGATCGACGAAATCAGCCCAGCGACGCGACAGCGAACTCAGGCGCGCCTCGCCGAATTCGACGCGCGCGTTACCTTTCAGCGTCTTTCGGAAATCGACCAACCGGCGAAAGCGGGCATTTCTTTTTCGAATGAACTCATCGATGCGCTTCCGGTTCATCGCGTGATCATGCGCGATGGAGAACTGCTTGAGCTTTGTGTTGGGTTGAGCGGCGAAGAGTTTGTTTGGGTCGAAGGAGAACCCGCTGAGCAAGTCGCCGAATATTGTTCGCGTATTGGGCTGCGGCCCTCGGAAGGTCAGATCACCGAGATCAATCTCGATGCCGAAGAATATATTTCACGCGCCGCCCGTTTGTTTGATCGCGGCTTCCTAATCACCGTGGATTATGGCGCTGAGCGGAGCGAGTTACTCGACGCTCCTGATCGTTTTGAAGGAACCTTGCGCGCCTTTCGTCGTCATCAACTGATCCAAAATGTGCTGGCCAGCCCTGGTGAGCAGGACCTGACTACGACAGTCGACTGGACTCAGATCAAGGACGCGGGCCAGGGCGCAGGCTTGCGAGCGACTAGCTTTCAACGACTCGATCAGTTTCTTTTGAGTGAAGGATTGACAGTTCTTTCAGCGCTGCTGAGTCATGCTGCGGATGGGGTCGAGGCTCTACGCCTGAGCACCAGCGCGCGCGAAATGATCATGCCGACTGGAATGGCCGCATCGTTTCAGGTTCTGGTACAGGAGAAATCGCCTTGATGCGGAACTTCGTCCATGTAGCGCAAGTTGTTAACTTGCGTTCCTTTCACAGCCTACCAGGTTGCGCTACCCATAATGACGCCTCATTCCGTTCCAAGCGCTGGAAACCGTTTAAGCGGTTTCCATTCTTAACTCCGCGCCGCCCTGAGTTGTAATTGAACGACGAGGCTACGCCTCGAACAAAGGCATAGCCTCAAAACTAACCTGCGCTGACGGAAAGCCAGAGGCTTTCCGCACATCAGGCGACGGAGCCGCCCATAAAACGGCAACCTCGCTAAAACAGCTGGAACTTAATCGTCAGATACTTCTTCGGGTTTTGGCGGAAGTCGTACATCAGCTTCACGCCTTCAGATGAGAGGTTGTTGACGTTTGAGTAGAGCTGATCGTCCGTGATCAGTTTGCCCAGCGTTCCTTCGCCGCGTTGAGCGCCCGCGACCACGCTGTCAATTCGCGCCGCTGTCGTGTTGAAGCGCGCGATCGCCGTGCGGGCGTCGTTGTAAATCGCTTCGTCTTTAACCAGCTTGCCGAGGGTGCCGCGTCCGGCGTTGACGTCTCCCACGATCGAATCGATTTGATTCATCGAACTGTTCACGCGATCGGCAATGCGGCTGATCTTGTTGTACATCTCGTCGCTCTGCAGCAAACGTCCCGCGGTGCCGCGTCCGGCGGTTAAATCAGCCGAAAGCTTTTTCAGATTCGCAGAGATATCGTTGGCGTTGTTATAGAGGGCTTCGTCGTAGATGAATCTGCCGGCCGATCCTTTGCCGCTCTTGATTTGCGTGGCCAGTTCCTCGGCATCGCGAATCGTCGCGTTCAAGTTGTTGTAGAGGGCCTCGTCATTGAACAAGCGGCCGACGGTGCCCTTGCCGTCGCGCACATTCTTGACGACCTCGTTAATTTGATCTGAAAGCTTGCTAAGTTTCTGGGCCAACTCGGTGCCGTTAGTAGCCAGATCGCTAATTGTACTGCCGGAGGTCGAGGGCAGCAGGGCATTCTCCTGAATCGGCTGGCCGATTGATGTTCCCGGGGTGATGTTGACGATCATTTCGCTCCCCAGAATGCTGGGCGCCATTTGTTGGGCAGTCGAGTCTGAGCGAATACGGTCCCTGGCCGGCACGCCGTCAATCTTACTGTCGATAATCAGAAACGCCTCGACCTTTTGCGGGTTGGGACCGCTGCCGACTTCAGAGGGACTCAGAAGTCTGATGCGGTCGACCTTGCCGATGCGCACGCCCGCCAGGCGAACCTCAGATCCGTCACGCAAGCCGTTGGCGTCGGCGAACCGTGCCCGCAGGTGTATGTGACTGGCGAAAGGATTAAGGGTGCCGGACGCGTTCAGGATAAGCAGGATCAGAACGGCAATGGCGATCAGCACCAACAAGCCAACACGTAGCTCGCTGAAGCCGATGTTCCTGGTTGATTTTGGCATAACGTTAAAGAATGAAGGCGGAAGGATGAAGGATGAACGTCAAGACGCTCATCGGAAGTTTCATCCTTCATCCCTCATCCTTCATCCTTTCTCTCAGTGTCCGCGCAGGAATTTCTGTATGTACTTGTCGTCGGCCTTGCGCAAGGTTTCATCGGTACCGCTGAAGATGACCTCGCCATCGCGCATCATCAGAACCTTGCTGTTAATCAGGCACAGCTTCTCGCCTTCTTTTTCAAAGACGACTTCGCCGGCTTCGTCGACCACAGCGTATTCCGAACAAAGATAATCCAGATTGTTCATTTCGTGGGTGACAAAGATCGACGATACGTCTTCCAGGTCGCGCAGCTTCATTGCCAGCTCGCAAATCGTGCGCGCGGTCGGCGGATCGAGGCCGGCGGTCGGTTCGTCAAACATGACGATCTTCGGATCGCCAACCAGCGCGCGCGCGATGCCCACGCGGCGCCGCATGCCGCCGGAAAGCTCGGAAGGCATCTTGTCGATCGCCTCCTCGAGATTTACAAAGCGCAGCATGCGCCGCACTTCGCTTTCAACTTCTTCTTCCGGCACGCCCTGCTCGTGCAGCTTGAAGGCCACGTTTTCGTAAACGGAGAGCGAGTCAAACAAGGCGCCTTCCTGAAAGATCATGCCGATCTTCTTACGCACCTTCATCATCTCGGCTTCGCCGAAGTTGGTTATGTCTTCGCCGTCGACCAGAATCTGTCCGCTATCAGGTTTGAGCAGGCCGAGCACCAGCTTGATGGTGGTCGACTTGCCACAGCCCGAGCCGCCGAGAATAATTTTCGTCTCACCCTTCATTACTTTAAAGCTGAGACTGTTCAGGATTTTGCGGCCGTCGAAAATCATGGTGACGTCGCGAAATTCGATCGCCGGAATGGCGCGGTCGGAATCGTCAACCTCACGAAAGGTGGATTCGGCGGCCTGCTCGCTGACGCGATTGTCCGCTGTGTTGGCTTCTGGCCGGTCGATTGAAGTCTGAGTCATCATGTCGTGGTACCCAGGATAAGCTGCAGCGCTTTCGCCAGGAAGAAGTCCGTGATGATTACTATAATCGAAGCACTCACCACCGCGGAAGTTGTCGAACGGCCCACGCCCACCGTGCCGCCCTCAGTTTTCAGACCCCTATGACAGGCAATGGCGCCCATCAAAAACGCGAAGACCAGCGGCTTAATAACTCCGCCGATAATATCGTCGGTCGTGATGCCGTCGCGCACGGAATTGAGAAACATCGACGACGGCAAACCGTAGAGAAAGGTCGATACCGCCCAGCCTCCGGCTATTCCCATCACGTCGGCTATCAAAGTCAAAAGCGGCAGCGTAATGATCAGCGCGAACATGCGCGGCGCCACCAGCTTGCGGATTGGATCGGTCCCCAATGCGCGCATGGCGTCGATTTGTTCAGACACGACCATCGAGCCCAATTCGGCCGAGATAGCCGAGACCACGCGACCCGTTACCATCAAAGCGCAAAGCACGGGCCCCAGCTCTCGCACGAGAGAAATCGAGACCAGATAGCCCAGCTGACTTACCGCCCCGTACGACTCGAGAGTCTGATACGTTTGCAGCGTCAACACACCGCCAGTGAAGAAGCCAGTGAGAATAATAATCGTCAGAGAGCCCACGCCGATACTGTCCATCTGCATGATGGTTTCCGGGATATAACGTGGTTTCTTGAATGGTCCACGCGCGGCGCGGGCCGCGAGCAGAGACATTTCCTGCAGTTCGAGCAGAAGTCGCTTGACGATATTCATTCTGAAACCCGGCGACGACAGAAGGTTGCTGATTGGCCGCGATCGCGTCTGCTTGTTAGGGGATAAATAACGGAGCAGGCAGGGCGCATCGGGTGGCTCCGAAGAGTGCTCGGAAGCTTCACCGCGTTGCAAACCAATTTCAATAGAGCGGCCTATGATGCGCAAAACCAACCGTTTGCGTCAAGGTGAATCGTCGCGGGGCAGTGGGATGAAGGTGAGTACTGGGAGCAGAGATGGAGCGCGGACATCCCTGTCCGCCAGGGTGCGCGGCTCGTTCAGCCGCATCGTGTCTTCGTTCACCGGCTGTTCGCGCTTCGCGCTCAGGCGGACAGGATGTCCGCGCTCCGGGGGAGGGTCCATGGCCTGATCTGCAAAATCGTCTTCTCCAACAGCTTGTTCGAATCACATAGAAAGTATTCTGCGTTATCCTTACGCGCCAACAAAAACGATCCACGAAAACACACAAAACTCGCTTCGTGTATTTCGTGGATCGTTTTATCTCAAAACAAGACCCGCGAGACTAATCGTCACTGCCTCGCCAAGACTGGGGTCGTGGGGGTTTTTAAGGTTGTTATCGCGTGAGCTTCCTTTGATTCGGTCGCAACGCTGGTCCGTTTCCATTGCGCTGCATCCTTTGCTGCCGTTGGCGCAGAAGGTTGCCGGGAGGCTGTTGTTGCTTGAGGGCTTCACGCCGGGCCGCCTGATTTCGTTGACGCATCTCTCGCAGTTTAAGCCGCTGGTCGGGCGTCATCACCTGGAGGATCCGCGCCTCAGTCAAAGAGCGCAGACGAATCGTACCCGCCTGTGCATCGGCCAGCTCGTGCGAACGCTGCTCGATCAAAGTTTCATTTGAAGTGGGAGCCTCGACGGCCTCGGCCAAAGCGCGCTGGGCCTGACGCAGTTTCATCCCTGCTGCCTGGCGCTGCTCTTTCACCTCGGCGTTAATCGCACGAATCTTTTGTATTTGATCGGGCGACAGGTTCAGTTGGGCAAAGTCCGGAAGCTGGGCGGCCTGTGGTTGTGTCTGCGCCGGCTCACTATTCTGCGGCGTGGGACTCTGCGCGCGGGCTTGTACGCCCTGGATTACCAGCAGCAGGATTAAGGGGAAGAGAACCCGGCTGGCTCGGCTGATTGTTACTCGATTCATAGTTGCACCATCCTTGCTCTGCGCCGATCATCGCCAGAGCGTTCTTTACTGATTGGGCTCGTCCGCCAACGCAAAAGGCAGCTCGTCCTCGTCTCTGGGAATCAGCCGCAGGTCTTTCGCCAGCTGCTCTCGTTCCTGCCTGCTCAACCCTCTTGGGCGAGGAGTTTTCGCCGGCACGCGGTTGACTGCAACAGTTGGGGTGCGATTCCCATTGTCCGGCGTCTTGCCAGTATTTTCCTTAATAGACGTCAAGGCCTCGCTGCCGTTGGGCGCAGCCTGCGGACCTCTCGACCGAATAATCTGTTGCTCGACTTGCTGCTTCACCGCCGCCTCAAACTGTTGCTGACTATGCCTCTGATTTAACGCATGCGAAATTGTGAGCACGCCAAGTACGCAAAGCAACAGCGCCGCGAAAGCTGTTGCGCCGCGGAGCCATAGCGGTGACACTGTGAAAAATTCACGCAAGGCAGCCAGCGCTGAAAGTTTGCGCTCATGTTGGACGAAGCGAGTGGAATCGACCCTGGTCTCGACTGCAACGTCCGCGGGACTAAACGCTGCACCAAGTGCTTCGTTGCGCCACGTTAGAATTGAATCGTGCACCTGTTGGAAAACTCCAAACTCGCTGCGGCAAGCATCACACTGTCGCAGGTGAGCTGCAAAGTCCCTGGCGTCGGCTTCACTCGCTTCGCCATAAAGATAAGTGACCAGGTCTTCCGCTCGATGACAGACAGGCCGTTCATTAATATTTGGCATTTCTACTAACCTCTGGTTTCGCGATCAATTCAATCTATCCTTCAAACTTCTGCAGACGCAGCTCCAACTGTCTCAGCGCCGTATAGAGGCGACTCTTGACTGTGCTCAAAGGCAGTTCCAGTGCCTCTGAGATTTGCTGAAACGTCAGCTCCTCGAATTCTTTCATCACCACCACCTGCCGTAAATCCGGCGGCAACGAGCTGACCGCACGTCTGACAGCGATGCTCCGCTCAACTTTTTCAGCCGTCCGCGCCGGCGAGACATCCAGCGGCAAAGCGAATACAGCGGCATTCTTTTCCGCCTCGTCCTCCAGCGCGGTTTCGCCGCGCACCTTGGCGCGACGCTGCCGGGTGATGCACTGGTTGACAGCGATCCGATGGAGCCATGACGAAACCTTCGCCTCGCCACGAAAACCGCGCAGGCTTCGAAACGCGGCCAAGAAAGTTTCCTGGGTCGCATCGCGTGCATCCTCTTCGCGTCCCAACATGCCGAAGGCCAGCGCGAATATTCTCCGCTCCCAGCGACGCACGATCTCACCAAACGCCTCGGGGTCTCCCGACAAGGCGCGCTCAACCATCTGTTCGTCGTTTGAGGCCGTTTCCAACTTTGGATCCCAAATGTCGCGCCCAACAACGCGCGCGGTCAATCCTTTAGACGCCGAGCCCGGGTCGCAAGTCGGCAAAAGTATCGCACGAAAGGCCTGACCTGCGATCAAGTGGAGTAGATCCGAGGGGAGTTGGGCGAAGGGAGCGGGGCCTGAGAGGCCTCACCTTTACGCTGCTTGGGCGCTTAACTTAAGTATTTCAGCAGTTAAATTCAGGCCAAACATGTTGACACATAGGTCTGCTACCAACTACTCTAGCCTAGGCTGCGCCTCTTCGAGGTCGCGTCATGCCCGCTGGTTTTAAACCGGCTCTTGCCTAATTCACCCTTCAGTTTTCAGGACTTTCCGTGCTCGAAGCCCTAAAAAGAGTTCGCCTTCTTTACGTCGTGCTGGCAGTACTGCTGCTGGTGGGCTTGCTGCCGCTTGCTCTGGCCGGCACTCTGCTCTCCAGTCGCAGCGCCGACCAATTGCGCGCCACTGAAGGCCGCTATCAGGCACAGTTAGTGCGGGACAAGGCCAGACAGATTGAACTGTACGGTCAGCGTTACCGCGACGTAGTCAGCGGAGTTGCTCGCGCGTTCGAAATCGCGGGCGGCATTAGGTTACTCACCGATGCCGGTTACGATGCCCGTCTACAAAGAAGTCTGCAGGACGATCCAAACCTGATCGCCCTGGCGATCTGCCCGGTCAAGGGCGAGGTTCATCGAGCGTTTCAGCCGGACTTGATCAAACGTGAAGAAGTCGATCACCGTGTCGGCGAGGTGCTGGCGCGAATGAATGGACGCGGAGTCATAATCAGCCGTCCGCAGATTATTCGTTCGGGCCAGGAGATGGCCCTGACGATCGCCGCGCCGGTGATGAAGGGCGATGAAATCGTTGCGGCAGTCGTGGCTGTGGTTTCTTTTCAGGAAGTTTTCAAAGCAGTTCAGCAGAGCTCCTCCAAGAGCGCGCGCGAGTTACTGGATGCCGGCCTGCCCGTGGTCTTTGTCGTCGATCAGAACGGAAAGGCGGTCGCCCATCCCGATGCTTCGATAGCTTTCTCGGAACGGCCGATGACCGACTTGAAGGTGGTGCAGGATTGGTTAGAGACAGGAGCGCAAGTGCAATCTGCGCTGGCGCCGTTCACGCTCGATCGTGACGGCCGCGCAACGCCCATGCTGGGTTCCTACGCCACGGTCGAACTCGATAAAAATTCTTTGCTTGGGGTCATTGCGATCCAGGATGAAGCAGCTGCGCTGGCGTCGGTCGGCGAAATGCGAACTCAGACATTATTCATCAGCTTGCTCGCAGCGACACTGGCCTTGCTAATCGGATTTTACTTCGCTGAAAAACTAACGCGGCCGGTGCGCGAACTGGCTGCCGGCGCCCAGCGCATTGCGGCCGGAGATTTTTCCCAGCGAGTAAACGTCCTGGGCCGGACGGAACTGGGCGAGTTGGGATTGTCATTCAATCAAATGACTGATCGCATCGAGAGTTTTGTCGGCGATCTCCAGCGGTCGGTCGATGAAAATCACCAGCTCTTTCTCGGCACGGTCAAGGCGCTGGCGGCCGCGATCGACGGCAAGGATCCCTACACGCGTGGGCACTCTGAACGCGTGTCGCGTTTTTCGGTAGCTGTTGCCCAGGGCCTGGGCCTGCCGGAGGGCGAGATCGAACAAATCAGAATTAGCGCCTTGCTGCATGACGTGGGCAAGATTGGCATTGACGATCGTGTCTTGAAGAAACCGGCGGCGCTTACCGATGAAGAGTTCGAGATCATGAAGACGCATCCGCAGAAGGGCTATAAGATCATGTCGCAGATTCCCGCCATGCGAGACTTTCTGCCGGGCATGTACATGCATCACGAGATGATCAATGGAGAGGGCTATCCGCAGCGACTCAAGGGCGATCAGATCCCGATGCAGGCGCGGATTGTTTCAGTTGCCGATACGTTTGACGCGATGACTACCGAGCGGCCTTACCAGCGGGCGATGGATTTGGAAGCTGCCCTGACACGACTGAAGAGCTTTGTCGGTACGCGCTATGACGCTCGCGTAGTGGCTGCGTTCATTGCCGCCTGCGAAGCCGGAAAGATTCGACCGGGCGTCACAAGAGTTAATCGCAAGCAATCCGATCGACCAAGTAGTTCCTTGCTGGTCCGACCCGGTTCGCCAACCCCCGATTCAGTCATCGCAGTAAGCTGAAGGGAGCGCGGACATCCTGTCCGCCAGCGTGCGTAGCACGCTCAACCGCACCTTCTCGCATGCAACGGTGGTTCGCGCTTCGCGCTCAGGCGGACAGGATGTCCGCGCTCCGAGCGACGTTTTGCAACCACTTCACTTTTGCAGTGATGTGCCGCTTTCGGTTTATAATCAAAACCAATTCTTAATTCATATCGATAGAGTGGAGCTTTAATGGCCTTTTGGCGCAGGAAAAAGGATGAATTTGTCTCTCTCGGCTTGAGCCGCGCGGCGATTGAGCGCGCGCCTGAATCTCCAGCCGAAGCTGAAACTGAAATTGTAGAAGTGCCTGCGGAAGTGACTGTGGCCGAAGCGAGCGAGGCCTCGCGTCTGAACCCTGCGACAACTCCCTGGCAGACTTCAGTGCTCGGACTCGATCTCTCGATCGAGCAGTTGCAGGCGCAGGAAGCCGCGCTGGAGCAGGAACTATCAGCTCGTTTTCGACGCGCCGTGGCGGCTACGCGCGAGTCGCTTTCCGATAGAATCGATACGGTCTTTGCGGGCGCCAAGAAGATTGACGTCGAACTACTCGACGAACTCGAAGAGGCCCTAATCGCCGCTGACATCGGAGTGCCGACCACGATGCACGTGCTGGAAACTGTGCGCCGCGGGATCAGCCGCAAAGAAATTGACGACATCGACAAACTGAAGCAGGCGATCAAGTCTGAGTTGCTGGCAATTCTCCATGCGTCCGAGCAGGCAGGCGTCGCTTCCGAAACAAGCGTGCCGGCAAACATTGCACCCTATGTAATGATGATTGTCGGCGTCAACGGGGTCGGCAAGACGACAACGATTGGGAAGTTGGCGCAACGAATCAAAGCCGAAGGCAATGATGTTTTGATTTGCGCCGCCGATACATTTCGCGCTGCCGCGAGCGACCAGTTGGCTATTTGGGCTGAACGCACGGGCGTCCCCTTGATTCAGCAAAAGCAGGGCACTGACCCTGCGGCGGTCCTGTTCGATTCGATGAAGGCGGCGAAGGCTCGCGGTTCGGACGTGCTGATCGTTGACACGGCTGGCCGGCTGCACAACAAATCAAACCTGATGGCTGAACTCGAAAAGATGAAGCGCGTCGCGGGCCGCGAGGTTGAAGGCGCGCCGCACGAAACGCTTCTGGTGGTCGATGCCGTCACCGGTCAAAACGGACTCGAGCAGGCGCGTCAATTTTTGAAAGTCGCCGGCGTGACCGGCATCGTGCTGACAAAACTCGACGGCACCGCCAAGGGCGGCATCGCGGTGGCAATTGCCAAAGAGCTGGGCCTGCCGATTCGCTACGCAGGCATCGGCGAGAAGGTCGACGACCTGGTGGTATTTGATCCGGAGCAATACGTTGATAGTTTGTTCAATTAATCTAATTGCCGCGAGTTTAGACGGCGGACTTGTCCGCCGCGTTCGCGCAGCTGCCGGACAAGTCCGGCATTTAAAACACGACGACGAATATGAGGTCAGTACCATCCGCGTGAGCGGGTGGGCCAAACACTCAACGCGCGGATTAACCCTGAACCCACCCGCTCACGCAGGTGGTACCGACTTCAGCTGAGCAAAACCTTGGAACAGTGGACTGAAACGGATCGCCAAATGATGACGCGCGCTCTGGGGTTGGCCGCGCAGGGAGCCGGACAAGTTAGTCCCGGCCCTCTGGTTGGCACAGTGATCGTGGACGCGACCGGCGAGATCGCGGGCGAAGGCTTCTATCTCTTCGATCAGATCAAGCATGCCGAGACCGTCGCGCTCGAACAAGCTGGCGAGCGTGCGCGCGGAGGCACCGCTTATGTTTCGCTTGAGCCGCACGCGCACCATGGCCGCACTCAACCGTGCACCGACGCCTTAATCAAAGCCGGCGTGAAGCGCGTCGTTGCTCCGATCGAAGACCCTAATCCTAAAGTTTCAGGTCGCGGCTTTGCTCACTTGCGCGAAGCCGGTCTCGAAGTCAGCACGGGTTTGCTGGCTGACGAAGCTGGCCAATTGAATGAAGCTTACATTCATTTCATGCGCACGGCGCGGCCGTTTGTTCATTTGAAGATGGCCGTGTCGCTCGATGGCAAGGTGGCGACGTTTGCCGGCGAGTCGCGTTGGATCACCTGCGAGGAAGCCCGGGCGCGGGTGCACGAATTTCGTCATCAATACGATGCGATCATGGTCGGGGGACGCACAGCCGAGGCAGACGATCCTTTGCTGACCGATCGATCGGGCAGGAAGCGCCGCCGGCCCCTGGTGCGCGTGGTCATCGAACAATACGTGCGCATGTCGCCTGAGTCGCAACTCGCGCAGACGACTGATACCGGGCCGGTGCTTATCTTTGCTCACGGAGATTCCGATTCCGAGATGGTTCAGGCTTTGCAATCGCGAGGCGTGGAAGTGATCAGCCAAACGGGATCGGCCCTGGAACTGTCCACCGTGCTCGAAGAACTGGGCCGGCGATCGATTCAGAGCGTTTTGGTTGAGGGCGGACCAATCCTCGCGGGTCTTCTGCTCGACGCAGGATTAGTGGACAAGGTCACCTTCTTTATCGCGCCGGTGATCATTGGCGGCCAGGATGCGCCTTCAGCGATTGGTGGAGACGGGGCTGAAAAAATCATCGATGCTAAGCAGCTCGCGAACGTTACGGTCGAGCGTCGTGGTCGCGACATCGAAGTCACCGGTTATCCAAGCAAATCAAACAGGCAGTAAGGGTGTCCTGCTTTGATAAGCGGCGTTAAGAGTACCGACTTCAGTCGGGCGTTACTCAGCAGGAACCATAAGCAGAAAGCCCAACTGAAGTTGGTACTCTAAACGCCGGTGAATGAGGACACTGCTCTGCGAAAGCGATCGATTGACAACGGGGCAGTAGCCCGACCGTCAGGGAGGGCTTCACCCTCGCAAAAGGAATGACAACCGCCAAGCGCCGTTTTGGTCAGAACTTTCTCGTCGATCGCGGAGTGGTCGAAAGAATCATCGCGGCAGTCGCTCCGCGCCCGGATGAAACGATTATTGAGATTGGTCCCGGCAGCGGTGCTCTGACTGCTCGCTTGCTGGAGAGCACCGGGCGCGTCATAGCCATCGAATTCGATCGCGATCTGGTTCCACCATTGCGCGAGAAATTTTCGGGCGCAGCAAATCTGCACCTGATCGAAGCTGATGCCTTAACCACCAATTTTTGCGCCGCGATCGCGCCCGCCCAAAGAGCACGCATAGTCGCCAATCTTCCTTACAACATTGCCACCGCAGTGCTACAGAAACTGATCGAACAAAGAAACTGCCTGAGCGAGATGACGCTGATGCTGCAACGCGAAGTCGTCGATCGAATCACGGCGGAAGCGGGCTCGAGTGAAAGAGGGTACCTCTCAGTTCTGGTTGAGGCTTATTGCGAAGCCGAGAAACTTTTCGATGTCGCGCCCCAGGCTTTTCGACCCGTTCCTAAAGTCTGGAGCACGGTAGTTAGTCTGCGCGTTCGTCCAAAGATTGCAGTCGAAGTGAAAGACGAAGCCCTGTTGTGGAAGATCGTCAGCGCGGGCTTTGCGCAACGTCGCAAGACAATCCTGAATAACCTGCGCGACGCTCCCACGCCTATCCAGGAGTTATTGAAGAAACGTGGCGGCGCCAGCATCGTCTTGTGCGATGCGTGCATTCCGCCTCTGCGCCGGGCTGAGACATTTACGCTGGAAGAATGGGGGTTGCTGGCGAATGCGATCGTGGTTTAGAGCGCTGCCTGCATATCCAAGTCGCTAGAAACATATCAAAGTCGCTGGAAATTAGCGGCTACTTAATGCTGGGAGCGCGGACGTCCCGTCCGCATTGAGCGCGAAGCGCGAACGCTTTCTCCTTGAATTGATCGCTCTTGGGAAGGCTGCGGACGGGACGTCCGCGCTCCCAGCTTTTACGTCCGCGTTCCGGCGGAGGCTAGCCGCTACCCAATCGTTGTCGATCCTGCACTCTAACCTTGATCCCGTCCCGCGGCCTGATCACTTCAGGAGGTCGACGTAAATACCTGGCTCGCTGTCTGGAATCACAATGGCTCCGACCGACCGCTGATAAAAATCCGTTGGCCCCGCGCTGCCGATGACGGCATAGACGTAACCAAGTTCGCGCAGGCCCCACAAGCTGGCGATGAGAAGTGCCGTGCCGATGCCATTGCCTCTCTCACTTTCGATTACGCCGGTGGGACCGAAGAAAGCTTTGCGGGTGCACTCGTACCCGGCGAAGCCGATCACCTTGCCGGCGCGGGTGGCGATCACGACTGAGACTGGCTTGTTGGCAAACCCCACTGAAATTTCATCGGCCCAGGCAACCGAAAAGTTCTCTTTAATGAAGTCGCGCACCGGAGTAATTTCAAACGGTTGCGCGCGGCGGATGTTGACGCCATCGTCGTGGAGCCGATCAAGGGACGGCAACTTTAGAAGGTTAACCAGCATGTCGGGCATATTGATTTTAGTTTAGCGGAGAAGTTCGAGCGAGGCGACTTTGGGAGTGCGCACGGCGTAGACAAGCTGCCCGGAGATTCCGAGAGTGTTTTCAAAGACCGCGAAGCGGTTGCAGGCCTTCAGCCCAGGGTTGCCGCGTGGCGCGGTTACCCTGGGATCAAGTTCGATACCGAGTCAACCCCTCAACGGGGTTGTGGCCATCCGGGCGGCGGGGACGCAACCCTGTCAGGGTTGCTGTCATTAGCTTCCGCACACCCAGGGTAGCCGCTCAGCGCGGCAACCCTGGGCTCTGTTACCTAACCGCTTCGCGGTAAAACCCCCAGAGGCCTGACTGATCCTCTACTTCAAGAATTCAAAAAATGGACGTCGTCGTCGCCGTCTCAATTCATACCCAAGATGCCTCGATATGAAGCGCCAACGGCGCGCAATGCAAAAGCCCGGGGCAACGCCCAGGACGGAGGCAGCGAGAGGTTTGTAGCGCTGAAGGCGCGGAATACATCGGCTTGCCTTGATAACTCAATTCGACTATTGGTTCGTTCTATTTCGCTCCTTCAGAGATCAATGGGTTGGAGTGATTCGATCCTGGGCCGTTGGCCCAGGCTTTTTCATTTCGCGCCGTTGGCGCTTTGAGACCCCGCGCACCCAAAGCAGATTCCTCTTTCACAGGTAAAGAATCAGCGAGTACCTTAAGACCGCAAACGCGTAACCAGAATCAATCAATCCGGTCTTCGGAGAGAGTTATGGGCTTTGCTTAGGCGTTCCGGCGTCGTTCGCCATCATTCGGCAGTACTCCTACGTCGATCATGGGTTCCTCTGATCAGTTAATCGGCAAAGCGGAATCGATTCGAGGTTTCCCCGAACACATTGAGAGTACCCGCAATCTGATTACAGGTTCCTCGAACTAATCAAGAGGTTCCTCCATGCAATAAACAGGTTCCTCCAAACAATAAAGAGGAACTCCTAATCAATTTGTTAGTACCTCAAATCAATCAATCGGTACCTTAAATTAAACAGGATCGAGGTCAAAGAAGCGATTGCTCGGGCTGTGGTACGCGAGGTTTACCCGGAACTGTAGCACACGCAGAATGGCAGAAGTGGCACGGGCGTCCCGCCCGTGATTCTTTTAGTTCAGCGTCACTCAATCACGGGCAAGGTGCCCGTGCCACTCTTTCCCAAGCCAACCCATTTCCAATTCCTGAGTCCGGCTTTGATAGGATTTTCTAAAGCGTATCTCACTGAGTGGTTAAAATCAGCTTTGTCGCGGATCAAGTGATCGTAGTATTCCGCCTGCCAGAACTCGCCAGAGCGGTTCAACAATCGGTTCGCTTCTTTTGCCGTGAACGACTTCCATGAATGTAGAATTTCCGGCAGGCCGGCGTGTGGCCCAGCCGTCCCGGCCGTGATACTGCTAAATGGCTGCACCACAGTATGAACATGATTCGGCATCACGCACCACGCCGCAAGATTGTATCGCTGCTCTTCGAAGTGGAGGAGAGCATTTGATACTACCCTGGCAACGCGGGCGTCTCTCATGTAGCAGGAACCAAAGGCTGCATCAAGATATCGTTCAACTTTCTCTGAATAGAGATGTGCGAGTCTTTCTTCCTCGTGCTTGCTGAGAGGGCGCTTCATCTGTTCCGCAGTCTTCACAATATTCTTGCGTTCAAAGAGCCAGGAGTCGATGACGTGCTGGGGCAATGAATCCCAAAGGCGAAAGGTAACGGCGTACCAGGCGACGTCTCGGGTCCAGTGCGGAAGGTATGCGCCGTGGCGCTTTTTGATTGTGGGCCGCACGTCTGTGGCGTGTTCCTGGTTTCGATTCACGGGCGGGACGCCCGTGCCGCGTTCATTCACGGTGTTTCGACTTTCACCTGACATCGAGCGCGCCACAATAGTGTATTGTTGGGATTCGAGCAAGTGAGGTTTCTTGCTAAATTCTTTGATGGTCATGTAATCACGGGCGGGACGCCCGTGCCACGGACTCACGCGCCGCGGACGCCCGAGCCACGCTCGGCATGCTATACTCCCTCAGCCCGTCCAGAGAGTCGAGTAACAACGATAAGTGTCTAATGTTTTAGAAATCATCCCCCTCGGCGGCATCGGCGAGTTTGGGATGAATTGCACGCTGCTGCGCTTTGGCGACGAGATGATCGTCGTCGATGCGGGCATGGGCTTTCCCGAAGAGAGCGTCTATGGCGTCGATATCTGCATCCCTGACTTCGAAGTCCTGGAACAGTATCGCGACGAGATCACCGCGATCATTCTCACCCACGGCCACGAAGATCATCTGGGCGCGCTGCCTTACATCCTGAAAAGATTCAACGTTCCGGTTTACGCTTCGCGCTTCACCCTCGGTCTGGCGGAGAGCAAACTCGACGAGCACGGCATCCTGGGCGATGTGATGCTGCATCGCGTCGAGCCGCGCGACGTCGTCACCATTGGTCACTTCGCGATCGAATTCATCCGGGCGTCGCATTCGCTGATTGACTGTTTCTCGCTGGCCATCAAGACGCCGGTCGGAACGATCATTCACACGGGCGATTACAAAGTTGACGAAACGCCAGTGATTGGCGAGCCGATAGACCTCAGAACTCTGCGCAGGTACGGACAGGAAGGCGTGCTGGCGCTGCTCTCCGATTCGACGAACGCTACCGTGCCGGGTCGTACTCCATCAGAGCGCGCGGTGATTCCTGCTTTCGAAGAAATCTTTGCCGAAGCCAAAGGCCGCATCATCGTGGCCGGCTTTGCTTCGTCGATTCATCGTATTCAGATCGTCTTCGACGTAGCCCAGCAGTTCAATCGCCGGGTCTGCGTGCTCGGCCGCTCGATGCAAAAGAATGTCGAAATCGCCGACCGGCTTGGCTATCTGGATATTCATGATGGGTTGTTGGTGGGAGTTAATGAGACGAAGCACCTGCGCGACGACCAAGTAGTTTTTCTGGTGACTGGTTCCCAGGCCGAGCCCAGGGCTGCACTCTACCAGATGGCGACACAGATTTATCGTGGCCTTACCATCGAGGAAACCGATACGGTGGTTCTCTCCGCGCGAATCATTCCGGGTAATGAGCGCGCCATCTCAAAGCTAATCGGTTTCATTTACAAGAAGGGCGCGAACATTATTGAAGAGAAGCGCCGCCTGATTCACGTCAGCGGCCATGCTTCGCAGGAAGACATTCGCATCATGACTGAAGCCGTGCGGCCAAAATTCGTGGTGCCGATTCACGGCGAGTACCGCATGCTGTTCCGCCACAAAGAGTTCGTCAAAAACCACATGGGCTTTCCCGAAGCGAACATCATCCTAATCGAGAACGGCGACGTGCTCGAACTGGACGGCGAACGCGCGGCCGTCATCGATCGCCGCGAAGTTAAGCGCACCTTCATCGACGATTCAGGATATGAAGAGATCGATTACGAGACTGTGCGCGAGCGAAAGAAGATGGCTTACGAAGGCATGGTGACGCTGGTCGTTACGATCGATGGGCAGACCGGAGAGTTGGAAAGCCCACCTCAGATTGTCGCGCAAGGTGTGCGCGGTTTTGAATCCACCAATGGAAACTCGCATCGGCCCGTTCAGGTTTCGAGTTATGAAGGTTCAAAACAACTGGTGAAGGATGCCCAGCAGATCGTGACTGCCGCCCTCGCCGGGGCTTCGAGACAGATGCTCGCAGACCTTTCTTTGCTCAAGGAACACCTGCGGGTCGAACTAAAGCGCTTTATTCAGAAAGAGACTGGTGCCCGCCCCGTAATTGTCCCAGTGATCCAAAAAGTCTAGACACAGTTAGCCCTGGTCGGGGCTTAAATCCACCGAAAAGCCCGCTTTACTGCTCTTAGCATACCCCCCGCGGATTTCCAGCTAGAGCCAGGATCCCTGGGGATCTCGCTCACTACCTTAGTCTGGTTTCATTCCAAGACGAAAATACCTGTCGCCCTCGCGGTCTGGTTTTGGTATGCTTGAACCTGCCCGGGCAACACCGGGGCCAATAAGCCGCCGCCGCCAGCGGCACTCCCGTCGGGCTCCTCCTTTGATATGAGTAAGACGGCCCCTTCGAACTTGACGGCATCAATCTCAGGCAGCCTGGCTTTTCCCAAACACCTCTGAGTATGTTTCTTCCAACGGTTTTTCAGTCACGCGTCTAAATCATTATGGAGTGGTCCAACAAAGTCGTTCTGGTCACCGGTGCTTCCTCGGGCATTGGCCGTGGCTTGGGTGTGGCGTTGGCCCAGCGTGGCGCGGCGGTCGGCTTGCTCGCGCGGCGGGCTGAGGCTTTAGAAGAGATCGTGGACGAGATCGAAGCCGCGGGTGGTCGTGCGATCGCTCTGCCGGCGGACGTGACCGAGCCGGATCAGGTGCGTTCGGCGGCCTGCGCGCTGCGCAGAAAGTTCGGCTATATCGACGTGCTGATTGCCAATGCAGGCGTCGGTGCCACCACCTACGCGGTGGATCTTTGTGAAAAAGAAGTCGCCGAGTTGATCAAGGTCAACGTTATTGGCGTCGTCAACAGCGTGACGGCGGTGATGCCTCACATGATTGAGCGCGGCCAGGGTCAACTGGTCGCCATCTCAAGTCTCGCGTCTTATCGCGGGCTGCCGAAATCCGCGGCGTATTGCGCCAGCAAAGCGGCCGTGTCGGCACTGTTTGAAAGTCTGCGCATTGATTTGATGGGCACCGGAATTGACGTGACGATTATTCATCCGGGCTTTATCAAGACGCCCCTGACCGCGGGTCGCAAGCGCATGCCTTACTTGATGGAGCTTGAAGACGCCGTCGAGAAAATGGTGCGTGCGATCGAGAAGCGAAAAAAGAGCTATGCCTTCCCGTGGCAGCTGGCGAACATTGTGCGCGCCTGCATGCTGCTGCCAATCCCGCTGTATGATTGGATCGCGGCCAAAAATTCCTTCCGCGAATAGAAAACTTTCCTTTGATCTAGTACTTTGTACTTTGACTTCGACCCCTGCGGAGTGAGGTCAGTACCGGGAGCGCTAGCGACCGGGTTATTAGCTGGCAAGCTCGACGGTTCCGTGAATTGAAACCCGGTCGCTAGCGCTCCCGGTACTGACCCTCACGTCGCACGGTGGAAAGAAGTCCAAGTACAAAGCACTTAGCACAAGGTTCAAGCACGATTTAGAATTTCAAATCTAAAATCGGAAATAGAAATCTGAAATCCAATGACTCTTCTTCAAGCCATTCTGCTCGGCATTGTCCAAGGTCTGACTGAATTCATCCCCGTTAGTTCCACCGCTCACCTGGTGCTGGCCAGCCGCGTAATGAATCTGTCGCTTTCCGCGCAGCAGCTGACTTCGTCGATAGCCGTAATACAGCTGGGCACTTTGGTCGCGGTGATTGTCTATTTCGTCGGCGACATTTGGAATATCACGCGGGCCTTCGTTCACGATCACTTCATGTTGCTGAAGAACGGCCGGCACGATCAATTCAATCGCAGGAATGGCAATGCGCTGTCGCACGAAGCCTGGCTTGGCTGGCTGGTGATCATCGGCTCGGTGCCGGTCGCCGTAGTGGGCCTGGCTTTTAAGAAACAGATTGAAGGGACCTTCACGAAAAATCTTTGGGTAATTGCGACGATGATGCTCGTGGTGGCGGTTCTGCTGGCCGTTGCGGAAGCTGTGGGTAAGAAGCAGCGGAGGATGCAGGATTTGGAGCTGGGGGATGCCCTCGCCGTTGGCTTTGCTCAATGCCTGGCGCTGATTCCCGGATCTAGCCGTTCGGGCTCGACGATTATGGCCGGGTTGTTTGTTGGTGAGACCCGCGAAACTGCCGCCCGCTTTTCATTTCTCTTGTCCATACCTGCCATCGCGGCCAGCGGTCTGCTGGAATTGAAACAGGCGCTGCACCTGCTGCCGCACGACAGTTTGATAACACTTTTCGTCGGAACGATTGTCTCCGCCATTATCGGGTACGCATCGATCTGGTTCCTGCTGCGCTATCTGCGCACGCACACGACCGGGGTCTTTATCGGCTATCGTCTTATCGTGGGAATTGCAATCCTTTTCATGTTGTTTAGTGGCCGCATTAGCCCGCTTTGAGTCAACTCAGCGCGAACTGTAGCAAGGGTACAGAACCGCGTCTATGAAGCGGGCGTCGGAGTCAAGAGAAAATTGAGCAGGCTTTGCCTTGGCCGCCGGACCAGTGTGGTCGCAGGCGACAGTAAAGCGAACAAGTTTTCGTTGGCTCACGATCTGAGTTAGCATTTCAAGATGAACTAGCTTTACCCTGGTTAACTACCGGTTTTGGTTTTTCGCTTTTGCAAGCGTTGCAGTCCCTCACGTTACGAGTAGCGATGACGCGTTCAATCATCTCTGCGGGCACTTAGGCCACATGAGGATCGATGGGCACTATCTCGGCTGCCCGAGAAAGGCTGGTCTCCCAATCAAGCGACAAGCATTTACCAGCTTACGCGGTTCATCGGGAAGACCGAGCTGCGACGCCACGTCGTTGGAACTCGGCGTAATCGATTTCATCTCGCAGCATGATGAAAGCACGGACTAAGAGCCGGCGGCCGACCGCCACCTTGGCTTTGGCATGACCACGACGCACCAGCACTCGCTGATAGACTCGGGCTAAGTCCTGGTCCTGGCGAATCGCTATTTGGCCCGCCTCCACCAGATAAAAGCGCAGCAGTCGCGAGCCCTGTTTACTAATCGAGCCCATCCGGCGCCGTTCACCGGAGCTGTCTTCGACCGGGTCAAAACCCACATAGGCCGTTACCTTGCGGGAATTAGCAAACCGCTCAGGGCACTCCAGTGTGTGCACCAAACAAAGACCGGTCAAAGGACCGATCCCATAATGGGTCCGCAGCCGTTTGACTCGCACGTCACTCCCAGCCTTGGCGGCCAACCACTCTTCCACCTTATCGACCTTGGTCTTTAGCTCGAGCAGTAGTTGGCACAGCTCGTCTCGTTGTCCGGTCAAGGGTTGCGGCAGTGCCAGTTGCTGCAATCGCTCCAGCCCACGACGACTCTTCAATTGAGTGCGTAAGCTAAGGCCGCGACTCGAGGCCATGAACAGCAAACTATTGACTACCATCGTCCGCATCTTCACCAGCCGCTGTCGATAGCGAAGTTGCTGTAACACTTCACGACTTTCCGCCGAGTACCGATGAATCCGCGGAAAGTCTCCCCGCAGCAGTAAGTCCAGAATCAGATCTGCGTCTCGCCGATCATTCTTCTGCCGCCGCCGCGCAAACAACCGAATCGCCGTGGCATGTCCGATCCAGATCTCGCAACCCAGTTCCTCCAGTAATTCCTCGAACCAGGCCGCATACCCACTGCTCTCGAATCCCACTACCACTTGCTCACCCGCAAACTGCTGGTAGAACCGGCGAACTTCTTGCGGCTGCCCGTGCTCCAGTTGCACCCGTTTTATCTCTCCGCCTTCAGTTGTCAAATAACTGATCGCTTGTTGGCGCGCATGAAAGTCGACTCCGATATATACTGTCATTGGCGTCTCCTTCTGCTAACGCAGATCGTTTAACCGTCAGTCTAACAACTTACGGCAGGAGGCGCCCCTTCATACCATCAAGCGGTAGCGAGCGGATAAGGAATCACGCTGGCCCATAATGAACTCGTGTTTGAAAAAGTAGCCTCTTGATCCCGCTCGCTACCGCTCGCGGTTCTGTACCCTGCCTACCATTGCAGCTGATAACGTTCAAAACTGCCTTAGAATTCCCCCTAGTCTTGACAATATTCGCAGATATTCGGTAATCTTCGATTCGGGCCGAGGGTCTAAATCAAAATCCAATTTCAGAGTGAATTATGTTTGCGAGTATCTATGGAAGAACTATCCCCAAAACCGGGTTTGAAGACGGCCAAGCGCTTATCGATCTGGCTTTTACCTTTTCTCCTTTGATTGAACAGACGGCCCCGGACACTGTTGTTCTTGATGTCTCGGGGCAGGATTTATTGTTTGGCTCGTCAAACTCTGATCATGCCGAGATTGATTCTTTAGGCGCTCTGGCCAGGGAAATTGTCCGGCGGGCAATTCATCTGGCACTCCAGGTGAATGTTTCCATAGCGGCGAATCCCGATGCAGCGATCCATTCGGCGCGTTCATTTAAAGGCGTGACTGTCATCCCGGCCGGAGGAGAGTCCCTAAAACTCGGAAACCTATCATTAAAGAAGCTTGATTATTCTCTGGCCGGCATTGAGAAAGAGAGAGTCGCGGAGATTGGCGAGACGCTGGAGCTTTGGGGCCTGCGCACGTTCAATGATTTTGCCGGATTACCATTGGCGGGTGTGGCGCAGAGGCTGGGACAAGCAGGAGTGCGTTTGCAAAAGTTGGCCCAGGGTAAAAGCGATCGCCAGATGGTTTTGGTGCAACCGCCGTTCGGCTTCGAACAATCCCTCGAGTTGGAATATCCGGTAGAGGAGATTGAGCCGCTCTCTTTTATTCTTTCCCGTTTGCTTAATCAGCTTTGCGCCAATCTGCATACGCATGCGCTGGCGACGAATGAATTACGACTGCGCTTGAAGCTGGAAAATAAAACAGAACACGAACGCACAATTTCCTTGCCCGTCCCAATGCGCACGCCGAAGACTCTGCTGCGTTTGCTCCTATTTGACATCGAAGCACAACCACCTCAGGCGCCCATAATTTCGGTGACCATCGATGCGGAGCCGGTAAAGCCACGCCTGGCGCAGACGGGCTTGTTTATTCCTTTAGCTCCTGAGCCGGAAAAACTGGAACTGACTTTGGCGCGTTTGACGAAATTGGTTGGCGCCGACAAAGTTGGTTCGCCGGAGATTTTAGATGCGCATAGACCCGACGCCTTTCGCATGAAGCGCTTCAGTCTTTCCACCAGCCGAAAATCATCTCGCCATCAGCAATCTGAAATCGGCAATCGGCAATGTGTAATGGGGTTCAGAGTTTTTCGGCCACCCTGGCGAGCTGAGGTGCAAACCATGCAGGGCCGGCCAGCGCGTATTCGTGCCTACGATGTGAAATCGTCCGGCCTGGTGCGGGGGCAGGTGATCTGCGCTTCAGGTCCCTGGCGCACCTCGGGTGATTGGTGGCGCCCGGATCTCTGGGTCAGGGATGAATGGGACATAGCAGTGGCGGATTCAGTTTCCAAACAGAGTGATGTGGTCTGCCGGATTTACCGTGATTTGCGAAGTGACGATTGGTTCGTTGAGGGGATTTATGACTGAAGCAGTGGGCAGTGAGCAAGCAAAAAAATGAAGCAAAAAATGGATGCAAACATCTAACCGAAATTTTTCAAAACGTAGCGCGCGGCAGCTGTCCGTTCACCGCTTACGGTCAACTAATTACGTCGAGCTCCATGCAAGGTCAGCCTTCAGCTTTCTCAGAGGAGCGTCGACTCCCGAGGAGTTAATCGCGACCTGCGCCGAATTAAACATGCCCTCGATGGCTCTGCTGGATCAAGATGGCCTGTACGGTGCGGCGCGGTTTCATTTGGCGGGAAAGAAGTTAGGCATTAAGGCCCACATCGGCGCCGAAATTCTAGTACGGGTTGATCTGCCAGGTCTTCCTAATATTAGAGACTCAATCAGCGCCGCAGGCGCGGCAGATTATAGCCCCAGGCGTAAGCCTGGGGATGAGGACAGCTCTCTGATCCAAGCCCTCGAAGAGGGCGACAGAATTTCTACGGAGAGTCTTTCTCTAAAAGCCGATAATTCTGTCGCCCCTGACGGGGCTAATAAATATTCGAGTCGTGTTCCTCGGGCTGACGCTCGGGGCTATACTCTACCGCCCGCTAATGCGGGCTCGTTGTCGCAAATATTTACAGTTCCACTCCTCGTACAAAATAGAACTGGTTATCAAAACCTCTGCCGCCTGATTACCTTGATGAAATTGCGCGTGCCCAAACACGCCAAGCCCGGCGAGTGCGCGGTGACTCCGGATGAGTTGGCGGAGCACGCGGAAGGATTGATCTGTTTGACGGGTGGACGTGACGGGCCGCTGGCAAAGAACTTTTACCATAGAGACACAGAGGAGCCCAGAGATTCACAGAGAACTGCTGAATGGTTGATCGACGTCTTTGGCAAAGGAAATGTCTACGCGGAGTTGCAGAGACATTTCAATCGCGATGAAGAAGCGTGGAACCATGCAGTGCTCGAGATTGCCCGGCGCTTAAAGCTGCCACTGCTGGCGACCAATGGAGTCAGTTATGCCGTTCGTGCGCAGCGCCAGGTGGCTGACGTTTTCACCTGTATACGCAACCATGTGCGACTGGAAACTGCCGGGCGTTTGCTCTCGACAAATTCAGAACGATTTCTGAAATCGCCCGCCGAGATGGCCGAGCTGTTTGCCGACTTGCCGGGAGCGATCGCCAACACTGCCGAGCTTTCCTCTCGACTTGAATTCACGCTCGAAGATCTTGGGTATGAGTTTCCCCGGTATCAGGTGCCGCCGGGCGAGACGATGGTTTCATTTCTGCGTCAGCGAACTTACGAAGGTGCACGGCTGCGTTACTCAGGACAGCACGGCTCGCCAACTTTCGCGCGCGCCGAAAAACAGATCGAGCATGAGCTCCGTTTGATCGAAAAGCTGAAACTCGAAGGTTACTTCCTGATCGTTTGGGACATCATTCAGTTTTGTAAACGTCAGGGCATTCTGGTGCAGGGACGCGGTTCGGCGGCGAATAGCGCGGTTTGCTACAGCCTGGGAATTACCGCGGTCGATCCGGTGGGCATGGAACTTTTGTTCGAGCGCTTTCTTTCTGAAGAACGCGGCGAGTGGCCGGACATCGATCTCGATCTGCCCAGCGGGGATCAGCGGGAGCGGGCCATTCAATATGTTTACGAGCGCTACGGGAAACTTGGGGCCGCAATGACCGCCAACGTGATCACTTATCGAGGGCGTTCTGCCGCGCGTGAGGTTGGGAAGACGCTCGGGTTTGATGAAGAAACGCTGGGCCGTCTATCGAGCCTGGTTCATACCTGGGAATGGAAGGATCCGAAGGACACTCCCGAACGACAATTCAAAGACGCGGGGCTCGACTTAAACGATCGGCGCATCAAGAAATTCTTTCAACTTTACCGGGCGGTTCAGGACCTGCCGCGCCATTTGGGACAGCACTCCGGCGGCATGGTGATCTGTCAGGGGCAACTGAATTCGGTGGTCCCGCTTGAACCCGCAGCCATGCCCGGACGTGTTGTCGTGCAATGGGATAAAGAGGACTGTGCCGATCTGGGCATCGTCAAAGTCGATCTGCTTGGCCTGGGGATGATGGCGGTCCTGGAAGATTCAATCCAAATAATTCGCGAGGACTATGGCGAGGAAGTTGATCTGGCTCATCTGCCGGCTGATGACCCCACAGTTTATAAAGCGCTGCAGCACGCCGACACGATCGGGATGTTTCAGATCGAAAGCCGGGCGCAGATGTCCTGCCTGCCGCGACTGAGGCCTTACAAGTTTTACGACATCGTGGTCCAGGTAGCCATCATTCGACCCGGCCCGATTGTCGGCAATATGGTGAACCCCTACCTGGCTCGGCGAATGGGTCGCGCGCCGGTTACATATGCGCACCCTTTGCTCGAGCCGGTTTTGAAGCGGACGCTGGGCGTGCCTTTGTTTCAGGAGCAGTTGCTCAAGATGGCGATGATCTGCGCCGGCTTCAGCGGTGGTGAAGCCGAAGAGTTGCGCCGGGCGATGGGCTTCAAACGATCGGAGCAACGCATGCGCGACATTGAAATAAAGTTGCGGCGCGGGATGACGGCTAAAGGAATCAATGGGAAGACCCAGAATGAGATCGTGCAGTCCATAGCATCGTTTGCACTCTACGGTTTTCCTGAATCGCACGCGGCCAGCTTTGCTTTGATAGCTTATGCCAGTGCCTATCTTAAATGTCACTACCTGGCGGCCTTTACCGCGGCCACGCTTAATAATCAGCCGATGGGTTTTTATCAGCCGTTCACGATTATTAAGGACGCACAGCGACATGGCTTGAAAGTGAAGCCGGTTGATGTGACGCGGTCGAATTGGGATTGCACGATTGAGGAGGATGTAGCGCAAATTGACAATTTGCGCCACCAGCTTCGTCTCGGGTTGAGATGCGTGAAAGGTCTGCGCGAAGTACCCGGCCGGGCAATTGAGCGCGAGCGCAACCGGCGACCGTTTACCAGTCTTGATGATCTGCATCATCGCGTACCGGAGTTGAGAAAAGACGAGCTGCGAAAATTGGCCGCGGTGGGGGCGTTGAATTTTATTGGGGCAGATAGGCCCGAAGGGCCGACAGGTAATAGCCCCGCCCGTAAGGGCGGGGATCTGCAACGAGATCAGGGAGAGGCGCGAAGCGCCGACACTGCTTACTTATCAAACAAGTGTCGCACCTTCGGCGCTCAGGAGGAATCGACATCATTCAAGGAACCACGCCCTGACGGGCGTGGCTATTACCTGTCGCCTCTTCGAGGCTCAGTTCATCGCCGCGACTCTCTGTGGCAGGTCGAGCGGGTGTCGCGTGATGCGGGCCCGCTCTATGCAAAGCTTGAAGAAGAAGGCAGCTCGCCGCTCGCGCCCATGACGCTCAACGAACGTTTGAACGCAGATTTGCGCGGCACCGGCATAACTATCGGCCGTCACCCAATGGCCCATCAACGTGCCTGGCTGGATACCATGAACGTGGCCCGCGCTGCTGATTTGAAAAATATGACCGACGGTCAGTTGGTGCGCGTTGCGGGTTGGGTGATTGTGCGGCAACGGCCGGGAACGGCAAAAGGGTTTGTCTTTCTCAGCATGGAAGATGAAACGGGAATCGCCAACGTGATCGTCACGCCGCAGCTTTTCGAAGAGAACCGGCTGGCTTTGGTTGATTATCCGTTTCTTTTAATCGAAGGAGTTTTGCAGCATCAGGACAATGTAGTTTCAGTAAAGGCAAAAAGCGTTAAGCCGCTGGAGATGAAAATTCAGAGTCCCGGCTCGCATGATTTTCATTGAGGGGCATCGCGGGCCGCCAGAGCAAGAGACTTGATCATGCCGGGAGCACGGACGTCCCGTCCGCAATTCGTACCTGCTCAACTCCCTGACCAAACTTTTCGCGCTGGCGCTCAATGCGGGCAGGATGCCCGCGCTCCCGGCAGGACGTCCGCGCTCCCAGCATAGACGGGCTTCTTACTCTTGGTCCAAAAGAAAAGGCGGGCTGTAGCCCGCCTCTAAACGTGTTGAGATAAGTTGAGATGTCTTATGGACGTCTGCGTCGGGCCGGAGCTGTTTTTTCAGGCACCACGTTCTCTGTGTTTTTCATTTCGGACAGGATCGCCTTAGCATCGTTCTTGAACTTATGCGTGTCCGGGGCTTTGTCGACAAAGTGCTGGAAGTAATTAGCCGCTTCCTGATATTTCGCTTTATCACCGGTGCTGTATAGCGCCAAGCCCGCTCCGAGGTTCGCGTCCGGGTCGTCGGGAGTTGCGGCCAGGATTTTCTGATATTCAGCGAAAGCTTTATCGCCGGCGCCCGCGTCAAGCAGCATCTGCGCCAGATCAAGCTGGGCTTTTGATTTCTTCGCCGGGTCCGGTTCTGCCGCGATGTAATCCTGAAATGCGACGATGCCGGCGTCTGCTTTCGTTCCGTCGGCTTTGCTTACATAAAGACGATAGGCCTCGGCCCGGACATTAAGCGCGGCGTACTTATTGGCGTCATGTCGCTTCTGATCGTTGGGATCGGTCGAGGCTGGTTCCTTCTTAATAATCTCAAACGCCTTGTCGGCAGTTTCGGCCGCGTTCTTGAAGTCTGCTTTCGCCGCGTCGATTGCGGCCGTTCTCGTGGCCTCTTCTTTCGACTGAATCGCCGCGTTGTACTTCTCGACCCCGAGGGCCTTCAATGCCGCAGCCTTGTTGGTGAGCAAAGCAGCCTGTTCCGGATCGGCAGCGAGTCCAATATCGTATTGCTTCACCGCTTCCGCATAATTCTTGGCGGTCAGCGCGGTGTTGCCCGCCTTGAACGATTCACCCACAATCTGGTTAGTGCTTTCAGCCTTCTTGTTCGAGGCTTCGATCTCGGCGTTCTTTTTCAACAGCTCTTCGCGCTTGGCTTTGGCTTCAGCACTCTCACCACCGCCGCCCGTCGTTGTGTCCGATCCGCCACCCGAGACAGCCGCCTTGGCTTCCGCTTCGGTAAAACGTTTACCTTGCCCCGGTCCCAGCACGAGTTCGTAATCGACGTCCCGGCCTACTTTGACGTTCTTAATTGCGTATGGCGAGGCGTTTGGCATGCTGGCCGCAACGATATAGGTACCGATAAAAGGTAAGCCGGCAAAAACAAATTCACCCTTCTTGTCGGTCTTAGTATGAAAGACGCCGCTGATGTCAGTTCGAAAAACATCGATAACTGCATCCGCGGCTTTGACTGAACTCCCGTCAGCCTGTTTTAAGACTACGTGACCGCGAAGCGCACCGGTCTGGGCTGAAGCAGTCAAGGCGCTCAGAGCCAGAACCGCGATGGCAATGGTTGAACTAAGTAGATTGATGCGACGCATTTGAGATTCCTCCAAACAATCTGGGCTCGGACTTGAGCCGGGACTTTTAAGATGCCCTGTTTCGCCTTCAAGTTGTAACCGCTGAACTGACTTAAAGTAATCAGCACGAGCATCACTGTCAAGCATACGCAATAGGGTCCGAAGCACCGGCGTCGCGAAATGCGCGCAGGCGCAAAGCGCAAGAATCGCACCGGCCGCAAGCGCGGTCCTCGTCCGCATAGCAGGACCAGGTCAGTTCCAAAGGCGCAGCCATTGCGAAGCCTCGACGCACAATGTCGGTCTTGCTCAGACCGATGACTGGAGTGACGATCTCGATCTTTGTTTCCGGCTTCGTGCCGACATCAATCGCCCGTTGAAACGCCTGGTAAAATTCAGGCCGGCAGTCGGGATAGCCGGAAGAGTCTTCGGCAACGGCCCCGATATAGATTCGCTGGGCGCCGATCGTTTCAGCCCAACTGGCCGCGATGGCCAACATGTGCGCGTTGCGGAAAGGGACGTAGCTGGTGGGAACTTCCCGCGCAGCCAAATTCGCTTCAGTCACCGGCAGACTCTCGTCGGTCAAAGACGAGCCGCCAATCGCTTTCAATGATTCGATCGAAACCGCGAGTCGGTTCTTTATATTGAAATGCTTGGCGAGCTCTTCAAAAGCGCGGCGCTCGCGGGCCTCAGTCCGTTGTCCGTACGAGACATGCAGGAAGGCGAGTTCGTCGTTCTCGGCCTGAGCTATAGCCGCCGTTACGCAGGAATCCATTCCGCCTGAAACGAGACAGACAGCCAGAGATTTCGCATGGTTCACTAAGGATGAGTCGGTCGCCTGCTCATCGGGTAGTTCGTTACTTCCTCCCATTCGTTCTCCCATCTGGGGCGCAAGTTAACAACCTGCGCTACACGCCGTGCACGTCAGGGCCCCAAATATACTTATGAAGCTGCAACTGCATCCGTGCCTTCAAGCCGCTTTCTACAATCCAGGCGGCCAGTTGCTGCAAATCGATTTGCTCCCAGGCCGGAGAAATCAGGATCGACCGGGCGCGGTTTTCCAGGTCATAGTCATTAACAACCTTCCGAGCAAATTCCCAGTCGGCTCGATCGGCGATCACAAATTTCACTTCGTCCAAATCCGGCCGCAAACGATGAAGGTTCGGCCAGTGGTTCCGCTCGGCCTCGCCTGATGCCGGGCACTTCACATCCAGGATCACCTTGGCGCGTTGATCCAAGCCTTCAGTGGAAACATAGCCGCCCGTCTCGATCAAGACTTCAAAACTTTCTTCGCACAAGCGTGCGATAAGATCAAACGCCCCGCGCTGGGCCAATGGCTCCCCTCCGGTGATCTCGACCAACCGGCAACCGAAATTTCGCACCTGCTTCATTACGTCATCGATCGAGACATGTTCGCCGCCGGTAAAGGTGTATTCGCTGTCGCACCAAGTGCAGCGCATTGGGCAACCCGTTAGCCGCACGAAGGTACAGGGACGACCGGCATGGGTAGACTCTCCCTGAATCGATCGAAAGATTTCGGTGACGCGCAGCACGATCAGATTTTAGATTTTAGAATTAAGAATGTCGATTTGGGTTAAGGCTCGACCGCCCTCCGAAGCCTCGCGTATTCTTTGCGTCTTTGCGCCTTTGCGCGAGAATCGGCTCGCAAAGGCGCAAAGGCGCAAAGGTAAAGAGAACTCCGGCAACCCACGGCCCGACTTCTCATCAAACCCCAGGTGGACAGAAGTTATCGATTTACAGCCGAAGGATCGTGATAGCATAGCGCGCGGAACGAACCGGGAAACTGTTTGAGCGAAGATCGACAGCAAATCGACGGATTGATTTTAGCCGGGGCGGGCCGCGTGCTGGCGCGCTCGACGAACGCGCGCGGTCTTAACCCAGGCCTGCTGGCTCCGCGCTTGCGCGCGTCGGTCGAGAAATACATTCTGAAGGATGACGCTATGCCGGCTCCTGCGAAGGTCGATAAGTTTTTAGACGGGCTGCATGCTGACGATCTGTGTCTGGTGATTGCGTGTGAGAGCGGGGACCAAACCGCCTGGGACGATCTCTTCGAAGGTTATGGAGCGACGGTGAGATCCGCTGCCCGCTCTGCCAGTTCGAACGAGGCTATGGCCGACGATGTGGCTCAATCGATCTGGGCGGATCTTCATGGCCTGAAACTCCGCGCGGATGGCAAACCCGCCGGAAAGCTGGCTTACTATTCCGGAGCAGGTTCACTGGGAGGTTGGCTCCGCGCGGTCGTAGGGCAGTTGGCAATCGATCAGCACCGCCGGCAGTCGCGGCTGGTACAGACCGAAGAAGACAGCGATCTCGAGCGCATGGCGCACGACGCAGGCGTTGAATCTGACGGCTTGAGTCCCTTTCATTCTGCGCCGAGTCCCGAAGAGTCTCTGGCTACTGACATGGCTTCGGCTGATGTTGAGAAAGCTTTGGGAAGGGCCCTGGCCGGATTGGATGACGAGGATCGCCTCTTAATGAAGCTCTATTATTTCGACGGGTTACGTTTGCGCGAGGCCGGTGCCGTGCTGGGAGTCCATGAAGCCACTGCCAGCCGCCGCCTGACGCGAATCCATGGTGAAGTGCGAGAGCGCGTCGAGTCGATCCTGATCAAAGAGCACGGTTGGACTAAGAGTGAAGCGAAGCGATCGCTGGCCGAAGTTGCCGCGCACTTGCAGACAGAAGTGGAACCAATGTTGTCCGGCACGGCCGACCAGACTTTGCAGGGGTCGCCGGCGGGAGGATAAGCGAGCGCTCGCGAATTACGATTCATTCGCGATGATTTCGCAAGCTGAGTCGAGCGCGCACGTTCATCAAATAGCGAGAGAAGACGCTAGTAAAGAGTTTTTCAAGACATGACTTCTAACGACGCACAAATGGATGTTCTGCTCAGGCGATTCGCGGGCCAGTCGCAGGGCAGTTCGGCGACTGAACATCTGGATGCAGATGAGCTGGCGGCGTTTGCCGAAGGGTCTCTACCCGAGGCGGCGCGCACTCGTTATGTCTCGCATCTGGTCGATTGTGATAATTGCCGGCAGGTAGTATCTCATCTGGCAATCAGTAGCGGCGCAGTGGTAGCGGCTGAAGCGCCTACTGCTGTTGAGGCATCGGGCTATTCGTGGTCGAAAAGATTAGGTCGCTTTTTGTCGCCAATGACCTTGCGCTACGCGGCATTTGCGATCGTTCTGATTACCGCCGCCGGAGTTGTGTTCCTGGTGACGAGGCGTGCGCGGGAGTCCAATCTGGTGGCGCAAAGCGATCGGCAACAATCCCCGCCGCAGAGCGCGGTGAAACCTTACGGCGACGGGACGTCGCCAAACGCGGGCACGTTACAGTCGGAAGCGAATAACAACGAAGCCTTAAAGACCAAACCGACGCCTCAAACACAGGCCTCGCCGAAGACGGATGAGATTGCCAGGTTGGAACAACCTCGTTCGGCGGACAGCGCAGTGTCGCCTCCGAAGCCCGCCAAAGAAGGTGAAGTCACCAGCGTCCCCGGCCAGGTCGCGAGCAAGAGGGCCGAGCCGGCCGAGATTGCGTCTGCGCCTTCCTACGCGCCGCCGGCTGCAGCTGAACGCGTCCAAATCCAGACTGGCCAACAGCAAAACAGTGGGGGATTTTCATCGACTTCGGGCCCCCGGAAATCGGGACCTGCCGATCAGTTCAAGACGACGGACAAGGCCTCGCGAGTGGGCGAGGTGAGCAAGGACAATACCGGTGCGGACGAAAATACTCGCCTGGCAACAAACCGTCCCGCATCCAGCAGACGAGCCGGCGACGAAAAGGTCAAAGGGCCGCGTAGAGATCTCGAGAACAACGTTTTGATGAGCCGCAACGCTGACGATGTTCGAGCGCGCAACGCGCAGGGAATCGTCGCGCCGAGTCCTCCGATAGAAGAGAAGCCGCCGGAGACGCGTTCGGCAGGCGGGCGCAAATTTCGCCGTCAGGGTAACGCCTGGGTCGACGCGAAGTTCAAGTCGTCGATGCCATTGAAGAGTATTTCGCGCGGCTCGAGCGAGTTTGGCGCGCTCGATTCAGGCCTTCGCTCGATCGCGCAACAGCTCGGCGGTCAGGTCACCGTCGTGTGGAAGAACAAGGCCTACGTGATTAAGTAGAAGTACGACAAACTTTTCAGTTTGTCGATGTTTGATTTCGAGGTCTTCCCCTGGCTTCAACCGCGAGCCTGATCCTTACCAACCTTGGGTTTTGTTTCGTAACCGCTTCGCGATAGTAACCAACCATCGAACTGAAATACTGCAATCGTTGCGGCGCCAATTTGGATAAGGAATGAAGGTCGGCACCAAGATCCATCCGGATGGTCTTCACCATGTGAGATGAGGTCAGTACCACCCGCGTGAGCGGGTGGATCATAGCGCGTTCCTGGCGGGATTAGTGTTGGGGCCACCCGCTCACGCGAGTGGTACTGACCGGATACTGCCTGTCCATCTTACTTCTCCCAAGCTTAAGCGATCCACGAAATGACACGAAGCGAAGTGGTTAGCTCAGTTTCGTGTGATTTCGTGGATCGATCTTGTAAGAGCGGAGATAAAACTAAACCTAACCAGGCCTTGATCTCTTCTTTGCTCCTTTGTCTGAGTAATCTGCGTAATCTGGGGATAGCCGTTTCAGCCATCCACCGGCAGTCCCTCAATGCGCATAATTTCGAGGGCGTTGGTGGTTGGCGACGGGCCGGGTCGCAGTTCGTAGTCAAAGATCATCCGACCTTCGCCGACCTCTTCGCGGAAGTGGAAGTTGGCGATGCCGGGAAGTTCATCGGCCAGGTTGGTCAACTCGAGATCATGCGTGGCGATCAACCCGAGCGCGCTCTTTTGCATCGATAGCGCCCTGATGAAAGCCCGGCTGCCGAGGTGACGCTCGCGGTTGTTGGTCCCTCTGAATATCTCGTCAATCAAAAACATTATTGGCAGGTCTGCTTTCGCTTCGGCAGCCGACAGCAGCAGCTTCAACCGTTTCACTTCGGCATAAAAGTATGAGAGCCCGTCCTGCACAGAGTCGCTTACCTTAATGCAGGTGAAGATTCGAAACAGAGATGTCTGCAAGCGCTCGGCATTCACCGGCGCTCCGGCATACGCTAGACAGAGATTCACGCCCACGGTCCTGAGAAGAGTGCTCTTGCCCGCCATGTTTGATCCGGTAAGAATCACGATCCGGCGATGTTCATCCAACTCAAGGTTGTTGGATATCTTTTGTTCAGGCTTGATGAGCGGATGCCCGATTCCTCGCGCACTGAATATGGCCGAACCTGAGGTGAGTTCGGGAAATGAATAACCAGGATTTAGCCGAGCAAAGTTCGCCAGTGAATTCAAAGCCTCGAGCTCGTACCACGCGTCCAGCCAGCGGGACATGAGCTGACCGATTTCTTCCCGCAGCTTTTCCAGGCGGTAGCTAAAGAAGAAGTCCCACGGAATTAGAGCGTTCACCAAAAACCATACCGGCCCGTTAGTCCGCAGGCCGAGAGCCGCCGCGATTCTTTCGACCCGCCTTAACTCGGCGGACGGCCGTTTGCGGGAATCAAGAAAAGGAGCACAAACCTGAGCCAGGCGAGGATGGCTGCTATACCGTCTGGCTTCCAGATATTGAAAGACTGCTCGGAACCGGCCCAGCGCCTTCTCCAACTCCTGTACTTCTCCCCAGGCGTTAGCAGTTCCGGGGAATTTCGCGATCGACATGCCGACGTAAACCAGAAACACAATGGGCCACACGTGTGGGACTATCTGCAAGATTGCGAGGACCAGCAGCGTGAGGTTTAGCGCCGCGAGTATTGCGAGCAGCATGACCGTCGAACGCAGAGACTTTTTTACAGCCGCGTTTTCAATCCAAGCCACGAGCCCATGCGAATCCCATTGATCGAGTTGAGCCTGGGGCGCGCGCGATTGAGGTTGCGAACCTCGGCTGACAACAGACGCCTGGGCGGCATGCAAATGCAATTTGTCGCGGAAGAGCGACAGTCCGCTGAGCTCCTGAATCAGTCTTTGTCTCTGCTCGATGATCACCGGGTCAGGCTCGGTATTCAGCAACCAGGACCTGAGCCGCCGACTACCCTCTTTCGTGACCGCAGTATCGAGCACTCGGTGCAAAGAACGTTCTCCAGTTATGTCCAGGTCGGTAGCGAAGGGGTGTTCGGGCTCTGGCGGTGTCTGGTCTGAGAAGGGCAGGTGCTCCCAGTCAAGGTTGATGCGCGCGATCTGAACGTGCTTGATATTCAACATCAGAGCGATTCGGGTGGAGCTTTCGCGCACCTTGCCGTGATAGATCGCCACCAGGACAAAGACAACAACGAACAGCGCCGTGAGGATTAGGCCGGGCGTACTTCCGGCGAGCTTGCAGGAGACGAGGGCAAGCACTGCGCCGCCAGGGACGAGGACCCGGCGCGCCATCCAATACTTGTTACTTAATATTTCGAGTTGCTGTGATCTTCGCTTCAGCCTCGCAATTCTATGTTCGAAGCGTCGCAAGAGTTCACGGCTGTCGGCCGGTTTGGGTTGCATCGGTATCCGCAGATTACACAGATTACCCCAGCGCCGCCAAGGCGCAACAGGTCACAACCGGCTCCGTGGGAGCCGAATGTTTATAGATTAATGATGAATGCAATATCTGCGCTCCAGCGGAGCGCAATGCTTCCGACAATGCTACGAGACGCCGCTTTACGTTTTCGCTCCTCTGGAGCGAGGCGGAGTCTTTTAGAAGTGGCGAGTTCTATAAACATTACGTCCCTACGGGACGTCTCGTGGGTGGCTACCGGTTCTCTAATTTCTTCACCCGCTCCAGCAGGCGCACGTCGTCGATCTTCTTAGTTACCGCTGCAAACGATTCGTTAGCTCCTCGCCAGCGCAACTCCTCAACATCCTTGAAGAGTGGCGCGTCAATCCGCAGGGTCGCGAGGTCTTTGAACAGGAGCGCGAGATCGGTGTTGTTGTCTTTGAGAGTCCCGGCAGGGAACTGTTCGATGTGGCCGTGGCGATTGATGAGCGTTGCGGCCGTCTTCGATCCCAGGCCCGGAATGCCGGGATAGCCGTCCGCGGCGTCGCCCACCAGCGCGAGGTAGTCCGCGATGAACTCCGGCGCGACGCCGAACTTGACGCGGATGGCCTCGGCATCGCGAATCTGATTGCTGCGGCGATCGATTTGCACGACACGATCGCCAGAGACGCATTGCGCCAGATCTTTATCGGGTGTCCAGATGCAAACTTTCTCCACGCGCTCGTCACCGGCCGCCAGGTGCGCGGCGGACGCCAGCGCATCGTCAGCCTCAAGCTCAACCATCGGCCATACTGTCACGCCCATCGCCGCGAGCGCTTCCTCGAGCGGATGAAATTGCGCGAGCAGGGCCGGTTCGATCCCGGCCCCGGTTTTGTAGCCCGGCCAGAGCCGGTTGCGAAAGGACTCGATGACGTGATCAGTGGCCACGCCGATGTGGGTCGCGTCGTCCTCGATCATCTTCGCGATCATGCGCAGCACGCCGGTGACGGCGCCGAAGGGTGGATCGGTTTTCTTGAAGCGGCGAATGCCGTAGAAGTGACGAAAGAGTTCGTAGGTCCCGTCGATTAGATGAACGATCATTTTGAGAGATTGCGCGAACGCGACTCGCTGATTAAACGAAACCTATGTGTGAATGGCAAGGCTGGACCTCTGCTGTAATAAGCCTTGGAACGACAAAAGAGCTGTAGCCCTTGACGCGAGCGGTTGGGAGTTTTGTAAGGTAGCGTCTTAATTCGGTTTAGTTTTTCTTCTGATTCAACAGAAGCGATCCACGAACTCACCCGAAACTAAACCACAACTATCTCTGCTTCGTGTGATTTCGTGGATCGCTTTACGATGAGCGTCAGGCTCTCGATGAATGTCGCGACGCGAGCGGGGCGACACGCCAACGGCCGTACGCGACGAAAGCCACGAGGAAGAGAACCACCAGGGGGAATATGGCCATCGCAATACCATCGCCGATGATCGTCAGCACCACCGCCCCAATCATGATGATTACCAGGCCCGCAGCGGCTAAAGCCGTCAGTCCGGTCTTCGTACGAAACAGTCCGGGCAGGATCAGGCCAAGCGCGCCGAGCACTTCAAAGAGTCCCACGAATTTGAGTAACAAACCCGGCAGGTGTACCTGGTTCGGAGACCCCATCGCATTCAGCACCTCGACGGGTAGAACCAGTTTCGTTCCGCCCGCGAACAGAAAGAGAAGTGCCAGCAGCACCTGAATAATCCACAAGACAATGTTCATAATTGATCTCCTGTTAAGAAGTACGAAGAACTTCATTTATCGAATTCAGTCGAGCCCGAGTGACAACGAACTCGAGTTTGTCGTATAGGCATTGGGACAAGCTGAAGCTTGAACTCTAAACGTTTTCGACGCAGTCGTCACTTTATTGTCTTCTTTGCCCGTGCCCGATTCTCTTTGATGCGCGCCCTGACGATCTTTTTCACCAGCGCGACCGGAAGCGGTTTGTCCGAAGTGAAGCGGATGGTTCCCTTGGAAGTTAAGAACGACTTGAGATCATCTTCGTGCGCTTTGATAATAGCGCCGCTGAGGGGAAACAAGCTGCAGTGATTCTGGAACGCGGCGAAAGTTACCAGTGGCCGCCCTTCGAATTTGAAGGCGGGCATCTGATACCAGAGGATCTCCTCCGCGTCGGGCACAACGGCCGTGATTGTCTGGCGAAGCCTTTCGAGCAAAGCTCGCTTGTCTTCGGGAACGGCAGCGAGGTACTTGTCCACAACTCCGGCTCGAACGCCGCTGGTGGCGGATTTTCGTGCGGCCATTTCGATTCTTCTGTGGCACAGACTTCAGTCTGTGATTCGTAGGCATTAGATCACAGACTGAAGTCTGTGCCACTAACTCACCTCAGAGCCCTCCCTAACGGTCGGGCTAATGCCCCGGAGATTAGCCGGGTTCCTGATAAAGACCTAGAACGTTTCCTGCTGGGTCACTAAACCTCGCCGTTATCTCCGGAGCGTCCGCTCCGATCGGTTGCACAATGGCGCCGCCATGCGCGACCACGGCTTCAATCGCAGCGGCGGCGTTATCAACCATGATGTAGACCAAGAGGCCGGGCTCGCTGGCCGCTTTGCGGCCCAGGACCCAGGTGCCGCTCACTTCACCGACCGCATCGTCAAAGGCCAGTTTGCCGTCCCCGCGAGTTCGAATCTGCCAACCGAAAACGTTCCGGTAAAAAGAGGACGACTGATTGATGTCTATCGCTGGAATCTCCAGGTAGCAAACCTTACCGTTTCCCAATCTTGGGTGCTGGTTATTTTCCATGAAGTTACTCCTGCAGTGTAATCCAATGCCGCAACATGATACGGAACCCCCGACGAGTTGGGGTAGCCCGCATTATTCATGAAAGCGGTTAAAGCGCAGTCCGCGGAGCGGACGACCGATAGTAGCCCAGCACTTTAGTGCTGGGATCATCGGCAGAAAACAGGCCAAGCCCGTGAAACGGGCGACAGAAATGCACTCGCGATCACGCGATTAACCGGACAGTCTGTCGCCCGCTTTGCGGGCTGCAACTGACATAACGACCTGATCCCAGCGATGAATCGCTGGGCTATTTTCTCCGTCCGCTTCGCGGACTCATGATGAAAACTTCATAGCAAGCGGCTAAACGCGTTGAAATAACCCGGTCGCTACTTGCCGACCGCTTCCCTAAGCGGCAGGCTAACGACGCAGCGGAATCAGTGCGCGGACTCGTCCGTCGCGCAGGAACAGTCCGCCCCAGACGAGCCCGCCGAATATGATCGGAAACACAATCGGAAACGCACCCGCGCCGACGCGTACGTGGGTGGCTACCGCACCGCCCAAATAGCCAGTCAACAGAATCGCGCCTAGGACCGCCGTGCGCGGGATCACATAGAGCACGGTGCAGACCAGCAGTGCAAGCCCAATCGGAAGAATCGTGCTCTCGGGGTATCCGAGCTCTACCGTAGACTGCACAACTATTGGCGGCTTCACCAATTTCATAATGCCGTCCATCAGGCAGAAGAGCACCGCGAGCGTGCTCAGGACGCGGCCGGTCCAGACCATTGCCTTCGATTGCATTTCGGTTTTTTCTCCTATGGAGCGCGGACATCCTTGTTCGCCAGCTCGCGCAGGGCGCTCATGCGGACAAGATGTCCGCGCTCCGAGCTTGATCCCTAACCCGCTTGTTCGCAGTTAACCATCCACGGAATTCCGAACCTGTCTACGCACATGCCGAATCCGGGTGACCAGAACGTCTTCTGAAACGGCATCGTCACTTTACCGCCATCAGCCAGGCCGTTGAAGATGCGCTCGCCTTCGGCGCGGTCTTTCACACTGATCGACACATTAATTCCGGCTGGCTCCTGATAACGATCGGGAGGGGAATCGGCGCCCATGAATACCTGGTCGCCCACACTAAACGTCGAGTGCATGATCAGTTTGTGCGACTCAACTGGAAATTGATCGGCGCCAGGCATTTCACCCCAGGTCATCTTGAAGGTGACTTTACCACCCAGCACCTGCTCGTAGAATTTGAATGCGGCCTCGCACTCGCCTTTGAAATTGAGATAAGGACTAATTTGCATGATGTTCTCCTGTTAGTTAGCTGTGCAACAATGCTTCTCATCGTTCAGCGCTTCACCTTAACTGCGAGTCGCCGAGTTTTCCACCCACCCAGGCACACGGCGCCGGTGCTTCCGAAAAGCCGGCGCGGTTGTTGGGTCATCACTCTCCTTCACCGGCTCGCTGCAAAGCCGCGATGTCAATCTTCTTCATTTGCAGCATCGCCTTCATGACCCTGTGCGTTTTCTCCGCGTCTTTACTTTTAAACAGCTCGGGCAAGATCGTCGGAACAATCTGCCACGACAAGCCATACTTGTCTTTGAGCCAGCCGCACTGACTTTCGGCGCCGCCGTCAGCGGTGAGCTTCTCCCAAAAGTAATCCACTTCTTCCTGCGTCTCGCAGTTGACCACGAAAGATACGGCCTCAGTGAACTTGAAGTGCGGGCCGCCATTCAAACCGACGAACTTCAGTCCTTCGAGTTCGAATTGAACGGTCATTGCGCTACCGGCGGGCTGACCAGACGCCTTGGCCCCTTCTCCTTCATAGCGGGTAACGCTCCCCAATTTTGAATTCTTAAAGATAGAACAATAAAAATTCGCGGCCTCCTCGGCTTTGTCGTCATACCACAAGAACGGTGTTATTTTCTGCATAAAGCTTTTCTCCTTTGCATCGATCCAGTTTTGCTGTCTTCGGGTTCAGAGTTCAAGCTTCAGGTTGCTGACAGCCAGGAGGTCAGTACCGGGAGCGGTAGCGACCGGGTTTCTCTGCGACAAACGACTCGAGATCGAAGCGGCGACCCGGTCGCTACCGCTCCCGGTACTGACCTCATGGCCAACTACAGCTCCTGATGAAACTCTGGTTGTCGGAAGCCCGACCATGAGAGAGGGCCGCGTCATCCAGGATGCCCTCCCTCACGGTCGGGCTTCTGACAGATCACTACTTTCGCGCGGACACCTCGGCGCGCAAGCGCTCTTCCTGCTTTCTCAATTCCGGAGTGAACTCGGCCCCAAAATCTTCAGCCTCGAACACCTGGCGAATCTCTACCTCGGTATCTTCGAACGGAGCGCGCTTGAGCCATTCGATCGCCTCGTCCTTCGACTTTACCTGCCACATCCAGTAGCCGGTGATCAGTTCCTTGGTCTCGGCAAACGGCCCGTCAATCACGGTCGTCTTTCCTTCTGAGAACTTCACCCGCGCCCCCTTCGAACTCGGATGCAGTCCATCGGCGGCCTGCATCACGCCGGCTTTCACCAACTCTTCGTTGAATTTGCCCATCTCGGTAAGCATCTTTTCAGTCGGCATCACGCCTGCTTCCGAGTCGTTGTTTGCTTTTACAATTACCATGAATCGCATCTCAATTTTCTCCTCTATGTAGAACAGGCTCCCAGCCTGTTCTACTGTTTCGTTTGCCAGAGCCCCAGAGCTGCTCCGGTCGGATCGGCAATGATGCTGAACCAGCCCATGTCAGGGACTTCGATCGAGTCTTTCACGATCTTCGCGCCCAGCGATTCCGCTTTCTTCGTCGCCGCACCGATATCGTCTACCAGAACATAAGCCAGCCAAAACGAAGGGACGCCGGGCATCGGGTTTTTCAGTAATCCGCCGCCGGTCCCATCGCCGACCTTGATGGTGGTGTAGGTTCCGTCGGGACCCATCGCCATGTCTTCCAGTTTCCAGTCAAACAACTGGCTATAGAATTCCTTCGCCTTGTCTACATCCGTCGTGTTCAGCTCTACGTGTACAAATGGATTTGCCATTTCGTCCGCCTTCCTTTGTTTTCATCGTTTCTATTCATCAGTCCAACAACCGCCGCCTGGATCGCCATCTCGAACAAAAAAAGAGTTGATACCGGGTCCAGGTGTTTAGAGTACCGACCTTAGTCGGGCTTTGCGTGCCCAAGAACCCAACTAAAGTTGGTACGCTATACTCCTCTTAGTCACGACTCGATCGTCTTCCGGTCTCGCTTTATCGCGATGCATTAGTCCTCCGGCAACCCGCTAATCTCCATCACCGGCCGGATCTCGATGGTGCCGAACCGCGCCGGTGGAATTCGTTCGGCGATGCCGATGGCCTCATCGAGATCTTTTGCCTCTATGACGTAGTAACCGCCTAGTTGTTCGCGTGTCTCCGCGAACGGCCCATCCGTGATGACTCGCTTACCCTCACGCACCCGCACGCTGGTTGCCGTCGATACCGGGTGTAGCGGACTGGCGTCGAGATACTGACCGCCGGAGTGGAGGTCCTGCGCGAATTGCGCCGACTGAACATAACAGTGCGCGCGCTCTTCGTCCGTCAGGACCTGCTCATCGAGATAAACCAGCAACATGTATTTCACGTTGTTTGCCTCCTTCGGACTTGGTTTAGAGTTGAATCTTCAGCTGACCAGCCATGAGGTCAGTACCGGAAGCGGTAGCGACCGGGTCGCCGCTTGGATCTCGAGTCGCTTGTCGCGTAGAAACCAGGTCGCTACCGCTTCCGGTACTAACCTCATGGCAAATTAAAGCGCGAACTCACAACGAGTCCGCTCTTAGTCGTTCTGTTAAGCCGTTGCCGGGGCCGCCGCCTCGACCACCGGTCGAATTTCTATCGAGCCCGAGCGCGCCGAGGGAATCTGCGCCGCGACACTTTGTGCTTCGTCCAGATCCTTTGCCTCGATCAAAAAGAAGCCGCCGAGTTGCTCTCGCGTTTCCGCAAAGGGACCGTCAGTCACCAGGTGTTTACCATCCCGAACGCGGACGGTGCGAGCAGTACTGGTTGGCTGCAACTGATCGCCCACCTGATATTTTCCATCTGACTGCAGGCTTTGAATCAACTCGCGGTATTCCCGATAGATATCCTGGCGTTCGGTTTCGGTTTGGCTATTCCAGGATTGTTCTTCATGATAAATCAGCAACATGTATTTCATGTGAATTGTCTCCAATATAAAATTTGGGTGTCGGAAGCCCGCGCGTAAGCAAGGGCCAACTCTCGCTGGAGTCGAGCGTCTCTTGCGAGGGCGGCCCTCCCTGACGGTCGGGCTTCTGATACTTCGCTACGCGACGGAATCTCGGTTCCTGTAACTGGCCTTCAACAGTAAATCGAACGGGGAGTGCCTGGATCGACACTACGTCGGAAAATTTTTATTATCGTACATTAAGCCCGCCCGCTACCGCAGGCGGTTTCGGACAAGAATATGCTTCCCAACGCGAATGCAGCCGTAGATGCGGTGTATCACTCCGACTGGGGCCGAATCGTGGCCACGCTCATCGGCCACTTCGGCGACTTTGAGGTGGCCGAAGAGGCCGCGCAGGAAGCTTTCGTGGCCGCCGTCGATCAATGGCGGACACAGGGAGTGCCTGAGTTTCCGCGCGCCTGGATCGTCCAAACGGCCAGGCACAAAGCCATCGACCGCCTCCGGCGTCGTACCCGGATTCAGGAGAAGCTGGAATCCTACGCCGTGTCCGGTTTGATTTCCACGGTCGAGGAACCCGATTACGATCTCGACTCAGCCGGCGATGAAATACCTGACGATCGTCTGCGGTTAATCTTCACCTGTTGTCACCCGGCGCTGGCGCCGGAAGCCCAGGTGGCTCTGACCCTGCGCAGTTTGGGCGGGCTCACGACCGATGAGATCGCGCGGGCTTTTCTCGTGCCTCCAGCGACTATGGCGCAACGGCTGGTAAGGGCCAAACGAAAGATTCGCGACGCAGGAATTCCTTATAAGGTTCCCGAGACTAGCGATCTCCCCGCGCGTTTAGACGCGGTGCTGACGGTGATCTATCTGATTTTCAATGAAGGCTATGTAGCGACCAGCGGCGAACCGCTGTTGCGGGCCGAGCTGTGCGCGGAAGCGATCCGGCTGGGACGTTTAGTCAGAGCCTTAATGGCTTCGCAGCCTCATGGAGAAGCAGCCGGTTTACTCGCTTTAATGTTGCTCCACGATTCCCGGCGCGAGGCGCGTTTGGATGAGGCAGGAGATCTGGTCGTGTTGGAAGAACAGGACCGGAACCTTTGGAATCAGGAGTCGATCGCTGAAGCTCTTCCTTTAGTTGCCGAAGCACTGCGTGATGGGCCCGGTCCGTTTGCACTGCAAGCGGCCATCGCAGCCGAACACTGCCGGGCGGCGAGGGCCGACGATACGGACTGGCCGCAGATTGTCCGGCTTTACGATAGCCTGGAGCGACTGTCACCTTCGCCGATCATTTCTTTGAACCGGGCTGTCGCTGTGGCGATGACCGAGGGGCCCGAGCCGGCACTGCGGCTAATCGATTCGTTCGCTGGGGAACTCGAGGGCTACCATCTGCTGCACGCGGCGCGCGCCGACCTTTTGCGACGGCTGGGATCGAGAGATGAAGCGAGAAAGAATTATGAGTTGGCGTTGGCGCTGGTGACGAATGATAGCGAGCGGCGATTTCTGAACCGGCGCCTGCGGGAACTTCAGGGCGGATGAGTCTAGAGGTAGATGAGGTCAGTACCATCCGCGTGAGCGGACGGGCCAAGCGGGCCCTTTGGATCCACCCGCTCACGCGGGTGGTACTGACCTCATCAGGGTCACGAGATCTGTGTCGTCCTGGTTCATTTTTATCGGTTCGATAGTTCTACTAATTACTCCCGCAAACCGAGGCGCCGAACCATATCCTTGAAGCGCGGGTCGTCGCGCAGGGGATCCATGTACGGGTCACTCCTTAGTCGCTGAATAAACCAATCATGCGCTTGATATGCCTTCTCCAGCTCGGCGAATGCCGCGTCCTTCTCGCCAAGTGCGGCGTAGACAGTGGCTACCCAGTAGTTCGCCACGTATTTCGTTTTTTCTAATTCATGCCATTGGTTCAGCACAGCCTCGGCTTTCCCTCGTTGGCCGCTTTTCGCGTAGGCATAACCTAAAGCAGCAAAGAGCGAACGGTTTGACTGGGCCGCCTTTTCCGCAATCGCCAGCGACTCTGCGTACATCCCATTGACGTCATAAGCATGACACATCCAGTTTTGTCCGGTAACGAGGGTCGGATCCAGATCGTAGGTCTTTTTGGCCTGGTCCAATGCTTTATCGAACTGCCGGGCATACAAATAAACGGCTGCAAAATTGGCGCCCTGCGCAAGTGCGAGCGGTTCCAATTCCATCGCTCGCTTCATCTCAGCGATCGCTTCATCGTGACGACCCATCGGACTCAGATAGACCCAGGCGTAGCGATAATGTGTGTTTGCGAGATTCGGATCGAGTTCGAGCGAACGCTTGAATTCGCGCTCGGCTTTGACCCAATCCCAATCATAGGTCGCGGCGATCATTCCGGCGACTGTGTGCGCCTCAGGCAGGTCCGGGTCGAGCTCTAGAGCTTTGGCCACAGCCGCCTTCGCCAACGGATTAGCCTCGTTAGGCGACATATACGGGTACGACGGCATGACGTTATAAGACTCTGATACGCCTACGTAAGCCAGGGCGAAGTTGGGGTCGAGCTTTATCGCCTGTTGGAAGAGCTCGATGCTTCGTCGAATGTCTTCATCTGTTCGCCGGGCAAAATGAAATCGGCCTTTCAGGTAGAGTTGATAGGCTTCGCTGTTGTCGGTGTAGCGCTTAGTGATGCCCTTTGCTTCGCCGCCGGCAAGTCTTAATTGCAGTTTCTGGGTGATGGCCGCCGCGATCTCGCGCTGCGTCGCCAGCAGGTCTGACATCTTGCGCTCATACTGCTCGCCCCAAAGCGACTTGTTGTTACGGACATCGACCAGCTCGACGGTAATATTCAAATTGTCGCCGCGCTTGACGAGGCGTCCGGTCATGACTGCATCAACACCCAGCTCGCTCGCGATCTTCGCAACGTCCGTCTCCTTTCCCTTGTAACGCATAACTGAGCTGGTAGGGCTGACTTTCAAACCCGGTATCTGTGACAGACGGAAGATCAAAGACTCTGCCAGGCCGTCTGACAAGTAATCCGTATCGGCATCGACACTCTTGTTTTGAAAAGGAAGCACAGCGATGGAATGAATCGCTTCGGTCCCGCCGCCGGCCAATCCGCGATACTTGATAAACCAGTAGCCTGCGCCTGAAATCAGGACGAGCAAAACGGCGAGAGCAACTCCAGCACTAACTTTGTGCTGGCTGATCCCACTGAGCAAATATTCAGCACTCGAGACGGTTGGTGGTATCGACCCGGATCGCGCCGCGGTGGATTGAACGGACGAACCACCATCGGTACTGAGGGCTGTCGCACTACTACTTGCGGGCGGCACCGTCGTGTCGATGCCGGCGCTGCTTTCCAACTCGCGCCGCAGCTCCTTCAACTCGATCGCGACTTCCTTGATTGACTGATAGCGCTGTTCTTTGTCCTTAGCCAAACATCGACGGATGATGCGCTGTAGATCGGCCGGCGCAGACGGATTCAGATCTTTAACCTGCGGCGCCGGTTCATAGATCAGACTATGCAAAGACTTGACGATTGAATCACCTTCGAATGGTTTCTTGCCCGTCGCTGCCTCGAACAGGATGCAGCCGAAAGAGAATATGTCTGAGCGTTGATCGATTTCGTTGGTCTTACCCTGCGCCTGCTCGGGCGACATGTAACCGACGGTGCCCATGATCACGCCGGGCGTTGAGTGCTGTTGCAGGATCGCAGTCGCAACGTCTTCACGATCTCTTTCGCTCGCTTCCATCAATTGCGGTTCTACGAGTTTCGCCAGCCCGAAGTCCAGAATTTTCGCATGTCCATCACGGGTGATCATGATGTTGTCGGGCTTCAGATCGCGATGAACAATCCCGATTGCGTGGGCCTTCGCCAAACCTTCCGCTACGTGTTGCAGAATGCGCAGGAGCTTCCTCAATTCTGCTCGCTCCCGATGGATCTTCTCGCGCAACGTAACGCCATCCACGAATTCCATCGCGATGTAGTGCGTGCCATCGTGCTCGCCGATTTCGAATATCTGTGCGATGTTCGGATGGCTTAGGGCCGCTGCTGACTTCGCTTCACGAATGAACCGCTCCATTCGCTCGCGATTCGAGGCTAAGTCCGCGGGAAGAATCTTGAGCGCTAGTTTGCGATCGAGTTTTGTATCCTGCGCGAGATACACCTCGCCCATCCCACCCGCTCCTAGCCGCTAACGGATTTCGTAGCGGCCGAGTCTTGTGCCCTCGATCATAAGTGATTGCTCTCTTCGGATGCTCTATCTCCTAGGAAGCAGGCTTTTAAAGCGTTGCCTGATAATGATCACATTGCTGCTTAAGCTTTGTCATGAAAGCGATAAACTGCAGATCGTTTCGCAGGCTATCAAGATTGGTATCGTTCGCAAACAAAGGGTAGCAGGGAAAGCCGTCATCGGCGGCGTTCTCTAACCACTTGATAGCAAGCGCGGGTTGGTTCATCAGTGCGTAAGCCGACGCGATGTTGTAAGCGGTGTGATGAAAGTGGCCGAAGCCGCCGCCAATTTCAATCGCGCGCTGAATAGCCGCTTCCGCTTCACGAAACTTGCCGGCTTTCGCCAGCATCATGGCCTTCACGCTGGTTCCTACGCCGCCTTCGTCCTGCGGATAATTCTTCAAGTACTCATCAAGCAGTTGGTTTGCCTCTTCAGTTCGGCCTAGTCGGAATAGAGCGGTTGCGGATTGATAAGCCCACAATGAGGGATTGGATTTCAAAGGTGTGCTTTTGAAAACGGCATTAGCGTCTTCATACTTACCTCTATACAAATAGATAACGCCGAAACGGAACCGCGCCAGTGTGTTACTCGCGTTGATGCTCACTGCCTTTTCGATCTCGGCCCAACCTTTATCGAGCAGTCCGATATGAAAATACACCACGCCCAATTGGTGATGCGCCTCGTCGAGATTCGGATCCAATTCCAACGCCCGCCGGTACGATTGAATAGCCGCCTCGTGTGGAAAACGGTTTGCGTGCGTCCAAAGAATTAAGCCGCGCGCATAATGGCCCTCGGCAAGATTCGGATCCAATGAAAGAGCTTTCTCTACGGCGACCGCCGCATCCTCGTTTAACTGTTTCCTTTGTTCTTCAGGAGCCGAAAAGTAGAACGATTTGATGTTGTATGCGCGCGCCAGTGCGGCCCAGGCGGGAGCGAATTGCGGATCGATGGCTAGAGCTTGTTTCAATAGCTTGATTGCGTTTTCAATCTCGTCCTGGCTTTCGCTCTTGATAACTACGCTGGCACGCAGATATGTGTCGTAGGCAGGAGAGCTTTCGTATTTTGTGATCGACTTGTTGCTAGTGGTCGGGCTGCGAAAGAAACGCAGGTATCCTATTATCGCCAGGCCCAGGATCACGAGAACCCCGAAGGCCGCCGCGACTCGAGACTGAGCCAGGCGTCGCCAATTCACCCGCCGCCTCGACCTATCAATGGCCATTCGAACCGTGGGCGCGTCATTACTTGCCGCGACCACGCTTCCGTTCTCCCGGTCGCTTCTGACTCGATCCAGATCAACCAACAACTCAACCATCGTTTGATAGCGCTGCGCCGGCTCCTTCTCCAAACACTTCAAGATCAGTGACTCTAATTTCGCCGGTATTATATTTGAATTAGACTGCAACGGAGGCGGGTCGCGCATCAGAATAGCGGACGTGATTTCCGCCAAACTCCTAGCCTCGAATGGCCGCCGCCCACCGATGATCTCGTAGAGCACGGTGCCATAGCTGAAGATGTCGCTGCGGCCATCCAAGCGCTCCCCTCGCAGTTGTTCGGGCGACATGTACGGCACAGTACCCATCACCACTCCGCTTTGCGTGAGCAACGTTGCCGTCTGGGCTTCGGCATCGACTGCAACATCCCCATTTATACTTTTCGCCAAACCAAAGTCGAGCACCTTCACTTTGCCACGTGGCGTGATCATGATATTCGATGGCTTGATATCCCGATGAACGATCCCGTGCGCGTGAGCCTCAGCCAGAGCGTCAGCCACTTGCGCGGCGATACCAAGTGACTCAGAAAGATCGAGAGGCTTGCGTTTCATCCCGGAGTCGAGGGTCTCGCCTTCGATGTACTGCATGACGATAAAGCTGCGGCCGTCTTCTTCGCTGACTTCATGAATAGTGCAAATGTTCGGGTGGTCTAACCTGGCTGCGGCCTGGGCTTCTCGGACCAGGCGCTTTATTGCTTGTTCATCTGCCGTCAAACTTTCCGGCAGAAACTTGATGGCAACTTTGCGATTGAGCTTCGTGTCCTGCGCCAAATAGACTTCACCCATTCCACCCGCTCCGATTTTGGAGACGATGCGGTAGTGCGAAAGTGTTGTGTTGACGCCCAGGGGTTCGCTCATTATTTGTTGCTTACGTACTCATGTTTTCAGCCGCTCTTACAGCATCGCGCTATCGATCTTCCAGCGGGTGAGGTCGCCGCCGATCGCAGACACCGACAGCATCGCGACCTCCTCACGAAGTAATGCTCCAGCCCGGAAGCCCCAACTGACTGACTATCTCGAGGAATCGGGAATCTTTGCGGAGTCTGCCATAGTCTGGCCACGTACGCGCCAGCATTACAAACAACGGATCTTTGTCGTCCAGCGCCTGCTGCGCGTAGGCAATCGCTCGATCCATTTCTCCCACGGCGGCGGCTGCGGGCGCCAGCATCGACGGCTGAATGTATTCACGCTCACTACGCGCCGTCAGTTCGCGGTACACGGCGCGCGCGCTGTCGGGTTGCTCCCACGCAGCATAGATCGAGACCAGCGACATGAGCGCCCAGCTGTGACGTCCGGATATGGCCAGTGCCCGCTCGGCCATCGCAGCGGCCTCTTCATATTGAGCGCTGCAAGCCAGGGCGGCGGCGAGGCTCCAATGTGCCAGGTACGAATTGGGATCGAGCTCGACTCCCTTTCGACCGTGTTCCACGGCATCTGACAGGAGACCGCTGCTAACGCCTGAGAAGGCGAGGATGACGTTCGCGTAGCTCGATAACGGATCGACTTTATGGAGTCGCAAAAGTTCGGCGCGGCCTTCCTGTTGGCGCCCCGCAATCCACTGCAGAAAGAACAGCCCATACCAGGCCTGAGCCTGGGGATAGTTGGGGTTGAGCTCGAGCGCCCGTTGGAACTCCCGCTCCGCGAGGTCGAAGTCCAGGTCGTAAAGCAAAGCGGCGCAGGCGAGGGCGCTGTGCGCCTCCGCGAGATCCGGCTCCAATTGAAGCGCGCGTCGCGCCGCCTCCAACGCGCGTGGCATTACCTCGCGTGCCAGCCCGAATCCCGAATACGCGGATGTCGTGTATCCGTCCGCCAACCCGGCCCAAGCCTGGCCGTATTCGCTATCGAGAGACACTGCCTCCGTGAAGCAGTCGATCGCTTTGGGAATGCTGAGCCCTCGCTGGTATAGCAGGGCACGTCCTTTCAGATAGGCCTGGTAAGCTGCAGAGTCTTTCGTATGATGGCGCTTTAGCACGGCCTCTTTTGCGTCACCCAACAGTTTCAATTTCAACGCCTCGACCACGGCCAGAGTGATTTCGTCCTGGACGTCGAAAATGTCTTTCATCTCGCGGTCATAGCGCTCCGACCAGAGATGATAACCGTCAGTGGCGTTAATCAGCTGCACGGTGATGCGCAGCCGATTACCCGATTTTCTGACACTGCCTTCGAGCACAGTGTTGACGTGCAGGGCGCGGCCGATTTCGTCCACGTTAACGTTCCTGGCTTTGAACGAGAATGAAGAAGTCCGCGCGGCGACCTTCAAGTTTTCGATCTTCGCGAGCGCGTTGAGCAGTTCTTCGGCCAGGCCATCGCAGAAGTATTCGTTCTCCGGGTCGGTGCTCATGTTCGCGAATGGCAGCACGGCGATGGAAGGAGTAACGCGGAGTCGTCCCGTGGTGAGCTCCTCACTTGGTTGGGAAGCAGGAAGAGCCATCGTGGCTGACTCGGACTCAGTGTCTAGGGCCGCAACGAGTAGCGTCCCGTCCGTGCGACAGAACTTCAGCGTCTCGTCCGTTTCGGCGCGATTGCATGTTGGGCAGCGTTTCATTCCAAAAATTCAATCCCTGTTTAGAGGCGGGCTACTGCCCGCCATTTTGTTTCTCTGATTCGCGAATTGGCGGACGGTGGCCCGACTTTAAACAAGTCTCACCAGACTCTCGATCGCTTCGCCAAACTCAGGCGGCCTCAAGGCGTGCACTGCAAACTTCACTGCGCCAAGCCCATCCGCTTCATCATATCCTTGAATCGCGCATCTTCGCGCAAAGGATCCATGAAAGGATCGACGCGGGCACGGGGCAGATAACAATCCTTATCCCGAAACGATTTTTCGAGTTCTACAAACGCATTGTCTTTATCGCCGAGGGCGGCATAGATCATCGCGACATAGTAAGTCCTGACATACTGGGTCTTCTCTATCTCTTTCAGTTCGCCGATGATTTTTCTGGCCTCGGCTGGATGTCCGGCCCTGGCATGGGCCAGGGCCGTCGAGCACAGGATCGTCCACCTGGTCGGTGATTGTTGCGGCCCCTCGTTTCCGAGGGCAATCGCCTCGTCATACTTTCCGTTCGCGATCAAAGCCAGGCCGAGCCACAGTCGCGACAAAGGGAAATTCTGATCGAGATCAAATGACTTGCGCGCCTGTGTCAGCGCCCGCTCAAATTTTCGACCGTAGACCAACGAACTCGCCATCACTGTGTTGTTGATGAGTGAAACGGGTTCCAGTTCAAGTGCCCGTTCTGATTCCGAGACGACTTCATCGGCTCGTCCGGCAGCTGTCAGATAACTACCCGCGTAAGCGAGATGGGTGTAAGAAACATTGGGATCTAGCTCTATCGACCGCTTAAATTCGCGTTCCGACTCAGTCCAATTCCAACCGCCAATCGCCAATGAATCAGCCATCGCCGCGTGCGCTTCGGCCAGTGTTGGATCGAGCTCCAACGCGCGCGCTGCCGCAGCCTTGGCAAAAGGGATCGCGTCCATTGGGGCGCTATCCGGATTCTTTCCCATCGAATTGTACGCATAGGCAATGCCCACGTAGGCCAGCGCAAATGTCGGATCGATCTCGATCGCTTGCTTATAGGCCTCGATGGATTTTTGTAGGTCGTCTTTGGTGCGCTTGGCCCAGTGAAATCGGCCTTTCAGATAAAGCTGATATGCTTCGTTGCTGCTCGTGTATTTTTTTGCGATGCCGGTTTCGCTACCAGCCAGCTGCAACTGAAGTTTCTGAGTAATTGTATTGGCAATCTCTCGTTGAGTAGTGAGCAGATCCGACATCTTGCGCTCGTACTGTTCGCCCCAAAGTGATTTGTTGTTTCGCGTATCAACCAGTTCGACGGTAATCTCCAAATTATCGCCTCTCTTGGTAAAACGACCAGTCATAACTGAATCGACGCCAAGTTCGCCGGCAATTTTACCTAAGTCCGCTTCGTTACCGCTGTACTGCATGACCGAGGTTGTCGGGCTAACCTTTAGTCCGGGCAACTGGGATAAGCGGAAAACCAACGACTCCGCCAAACCATCAGACAGGTAATCCGTATCTTTGTCCGCGCTTCTGTTTTGAAATGGGAGCACGGCGATCGATTTGATGGCGGCACTTGTGCTCCGGCCGCGCAGGTAAAAGCCCAGGGCTGTAATAGCAGCAATAAGCACCAGCCCCACAACAACCGCGGTGATCAGTTTGGGATGCTTGAGTCCAGCGCTGACATCTTGCGCACTTGAGGCGCGCGTCGAGAGTGAAAATGCAGAGCTGCCCGCTTTGTCGGCAGCAAACTGAGTTCCCGTCGCATTATCGACGGAAACAGTCTCGCCTTTCATTGCCGATGACGCAGGAACGCTGACGCCTTCTAACTGGCGACGCAACTCCTTCAACTCAATGGTGACTTCTTTGATCGATTGAAATCTCTCGTCCGGGTCCTTTGCCAGGCAGCGGCGAATAACCCGTTGCAATTCCGGGGAAGCTGTCGGATTACTATCGGTGATGGGCGGAGGCGAGTCGTGAATGATCTTGTGCAACGTATCGACCACTGAGTCGCCCACAAATGGTTTACGGGCCGTGACTGCTTCATAAAGAACACAACCAAAGGAAAAAATGTCTGAACGCTGATCGATGTTTTTTGCCCTGGCCTGCTCGGGCGACATGTAGCCAACCGTACCCATGATCGCGCCCGGAGACGAACGCTGTAGCATCACTGCGGTTGCGGCCTCATCTGAGTCGCCGGCCGGCATTGGTTGCGGCTCGATTAATTTTGCCAGACCGAAATCGAGAATCTTCGCGTGACCATCGCGCGTGATCATGATGTTGTCGGGTTTAAGATCGCGATGCACGATACCGGCGGCATGTGCTTTGGCCAGGCCGTCCGCAGCGTGCTGGAGAAATCTCAGCAGCTTGCGGAGTGGGGTGCCTTCGTGATGGATTTTTCCCCCCAGCGTAACGCCATCAATAAACTCCATTGCGATGAAGTTCACCCCATCGCTCTCGCCAATTTCATGTATGGTGGCGATATTGGGATGATTGAGCGCCGCTGCAGATTTCGCCTCGCGAATGAAACGCTCCATGCGATCGCGATTCGACGCAACGTCGCCTGGAAGAATCTTCAACGCGACTTTGCGATCGAGTTTCGTGTCCTGCGCCAGATACACTTCACCCATTCCGCCTTCGCCAATTTTGGAGACGATACGGTAGTGCGAGAGTGTTGTGTTGACGCCCAGTGGTTCGCTCATTATGTGTAGCTCATTTGCTTATGCTTTTCCTTACAGCATCGCGCCGCCCTCACGGAATAATGTGCCCGCTCTGCCATCGCAGCGGCCTCTTCATATTGAGCGTTGCAATCCAGGGCAGCGGGGACTCAAAGGCCGCAACGGCAACGAGTGACGTCCAATCGAGGCGACAGAACTTCAGCGTCTCCTCGGTCGCGACGCGATTACTTTTGGGGCAGCGTTTCATTTTTTGAGAATCGCACTCCAGTTCAGAATTACAGTTGGTGTGGGCGCCTTGGGTTCGCCGATAAGTGTTCCGATCAAAAATCGCTGGCCGTCCGGCGAAACGTCGAATTCGTGGAAATTGGTAATCCACCCCAACATCCGTGTTTTGAAGAGAGCTTTCGGAGTGGTGAATTCAAATTCAGTTCCTGCAGTTTTCACTGACGAAGACATCATCTGGCCGTCTTGCGCAATAAAGAAAAGTTCAGTTCCGTCGCGGCGCCAGATCGGGAGCCTGCCACCTGTGGTTGAGATTCGTTTTCTGTCCGCCCCCAAATTGCCCTCTGTCGAAAACGGCTGAACATAGATTTCGTAAATGCCGGTGTCATCGGACGCATAGGCAAGCCACTTTCCGTCGGGGGAAAGCTGCGGGCTGCTCTCGTCGGCGGCCGAGTTCAAGAGCAGCGTTTCCTTGCGCTCGCCCCTCATCGAAAGCGCGTACATATCCATCCGCGTCTTCAAGCCACGCCGTAAGAAAATGATGAAGCGCCCATCCGGAGACCAATCAGATGGAAAGTTTGTGCCGACGTGCAAGACTTCTGCATCACCGAGACCGTTTGCAGGCTTTACAGTGATTCCCCCTCCGGCGCTATATGCGATACGACTACCGTCAGGCGACCAAACGGGAATTTGAGAGAATGTTGAGGTAAGCCTAAGGCTCGTACCTTTCTCCAGATCGATTACCCATAGGTTATTTCGAGTTAGGTCATTCGCGTCTCTTTTAACCAGGAGCCGTTTCCCATCCGGCGAGATGTGCGGATCCTGGCCGACACTAACCTTCACCGGAGCGTCAACAACTCCGACTTGCTTGCCACCTCGATCGAACCAGACAAGCTGGTAATCTCTTTCCCACCGTCCCTGCCAAACCAGTATTCCGGTGTCAGAAACTGAAAAACGCCGCACATTCCCCAAAGCGTTTCGCTGGCCGCTGATGATCGGAATTGGGTCGCCGGAAACTTTATTGCTTCCGGTATCCAACGCCTGTGCAACGACCGCGTCATTACGAACGAATATGAGCCAGCCTTCGATCGCAAATGCAAATGGTGAATGGTCGGATACAACCTGTGTAATTTCGGGCGAATCGAGCGAGCCGGCCCAAATACCCAACTGGTTCTCGCCTGATTCACGACGGAAAAGAAACTTGCGGCCGTCCGGCAGGAAGATCGGATTGTTATCCCGTTCGTCCTTACTATCACCAACGTTCATTGGAACGGCTCGTGGCTCTCCTCCCTGAGCCGAAACCTGCAGCAACCGCAAACGATAGTCTGGTTCAAAGAGGATGACTCCAGAGCTGTTCCAACTTCCTCCGGTCATGCGAGCAGCGTCACATAGAACCTGCGCATTGCCGCCCGAGAGATCAGAACGTTTTAGTTTTCCATTAGAGCCATAAGCGACTGAGCGGCTGTCAGGCGACCAGAATGGTTCGATCGCATTTTCAGAACCGGGTAGCATCTTTGCATCGGTGGAGTCGAGCTCGCGCACGTACAGCATGGTCTTTCCCTCCGGCGAGGTTGCAGTGAATGCGACCTTCCGCCCATCGGGCGCAATCACCGCGCCATCTGGCAGAACATCGTTGAAAGAAAGATTCGCCGGTGGATCGAATGAGAGCCGCATGGCGTTAGTGTCAGCTGATGAACGATTGAAATACATCACGCCAACCGCCAGCAATGACAGCAGGAAGAGCGCCGCTATCGCCATCCAGAGTCGAGCACTGTTGAGAAGACGCGATATGCCTCTGGCGGGATTGATGTCGGTCGCTACAGTCGTGGCCGGCATTGTGATCGTTTGTCCAGAACTGGTGGCTGTTCCTGAAAGACTCTCGATCGCGAAGGCCAGATCGCGCGCGGAGTGAAAACGCTCGGCGGGATTTTTTTCCAGACAGTGACGTACGACGCGTTCGAATGCCGGCGATATGGTTTTATTCGTCTCGGAAAGATCAGGTGGGTCTTCACGCAGGATGGCGCTCATCGTCTCAGCCATCGAGTCGCCGCGAAACGCGCGCTTGCCGGAAAGCATCTCGTAAAGAATCGCGCCGAAGGAAAAGATGTCGGAACGATGATCGGCTGGCTGGCCCTTCAACTGCTCCGGAGACATATAACCCATCGTGCCCATCACCGTGCCCGGGTCAGTGTTCACCTTGCGAGTCGGCACTTCGGTTTGCGATGCAGCGCTGTCGATGCTGGTAAGTTTGGCGAGGCCGAAATCGAGAATCTTCACGCGGCCATCGTCGGTAATAAAGATGTTGTCGGGCTTGATATCCCTATGAACGATGCCTTTGTCATGCGCGGCGGCGAGACCCTTTGCGATTTGCAACGCGTAGTCAATCGCCTTGCGCTGCGGCAACGCTCCTCCAGCCATCCGTTCACGAAGCGTCTCGCCCTCCAAGAGTTCCGAGACGATGTAAGGCGCACCCTCATGTGTGCCGATGTGATAGATGCTGAGAATGTTTGGATGATTGAGTGCCCCGGCCGCCTGCGCTTCCTGCTCGAAGCGATTCAGCCGATCGGCGTTTTCCGACATCACTGCCGGCAAAACTTTGATCGCTACGTCTCGACCGAGTTTTGAATCGCGCGCGCGCCAGACGACTCCCATGCCGCCTTCGCCGATCTTGGAGACAATCGTGTACTGGGCGATCGTTGTGTTGGGGGAAATAGTTTCGTTCACTGCGTATTAGTTTCTCTATAGGTGCTACAGCTCCGGTCGGACTCAAAGAATTTCCGGGAGGAAGTTCTCAAAGCGCTATCTGCGTAACACAGCTCGTATCGCCCACGGCCCTGGGTTCATCGTTAGACCAGTGATTTGGCCACCGGATTCCTCAAACTTCAAAACATCCCGTCCTGCGGAATCGAGAACGAACAGCCCGTTTTCCTTCGCCGTGATGGCGTAATCTTTCTCTGTATCGAAATATATTCTTCCATTACCTTTGAATTTCGCTTTCAGTGATCCGGCGGCGTCAACAATGGAAAGCTCGCCTCCGCCGGGAAATACGTAGCTGCCGATGAATTTCCGCAATTCGTCAGCGCGCGACTTTACGTTTAGCGTAGCGGGTTTGGCGGGGATTGTCGGGACGCTGCTGAGAACCGCGTCCCACGCCAGTTCAGAAGCCATCACTCCCAGATCGATTGGAGTTAGAGAAGGATTGTCCACTTCGTCTGTGCTCACGGCAAATAGAATGTCGCCATCTTCTGCAGTTGCGAACGGTTGGATCGCGCGGCTCATCGACGAGTGGACTTGAACCGCCAAACGCTGAAGTGCCCAGAAGGGCAATTTCTGATTAGTCACCACAAGAGTAATTGTTGTATTGCCCGTTGGACCGCCGCTGCTATTCGTGCTCGTACTTATCGGCGGAAACGCTTTCAGCTTCTCCGAAATCAAAGGGCACACTTCATCGGCATTGTTTCGGCTACATCGTACGACTCGGCCACTTCTGTCGACGATTGCCCCCAACGCGTTTACTACTGTAAACACCCCGATCCTGGTAGGCCCGGCCGTACGAAATGCCGCCCCTTGCCCAGAGTGAGCCCACTTCGCAAACTTATCCGCGCCCTGCCCGCGCAAATAGTAAACGCCTTGCATGGCAAACCGTCCCGCGCCGCGGGCGCCAAGCGGGAACCAACCTGGTTCAGCCGCCAGCAGCGCAGCCTTACCAAGCTTGTCGTCAGGCGTGACCCGACTGAACCTGCGTCCACCAACGTCGTAGATAATCGCGCCCACGACGCCGGCGACAGAATCCATATCACCCTTTGCGTTCTTGAGTTCCTTGATCCCGTTAGCTACCCCGGTCGCCGCTGACAGCCCATACCAGGACCCGCCCGAGAATACCACCGCTTGCATCTGTGGCCGCTCATACGAAAGTTGAAGGGCCGCAGCGTTCAGCTCGCCTGGCGCTCCTCCCCTGACGTCAACTGCAGCCTTCACACCCTTTGGAAAGTAAAAAACCGTGGTGCCCGTCGGACCTTCATCATATTCCGCAACCCCAACGAGCATTGCCGGGAAATCAAACTTCAAGCTTGGGCCATCTTTGTGTGTTTTAGGAATAGGGTCAGGCGGGGAAGCATTATCCTGAGAGTTGACAATCTTCCCAGGGCTGCAAATTACTAGAGCGAGCCATAATGCGATAGACATCACCCTGGTTAGTTTTGGGTTTTGATTTAATAGGATGGGTTGTTCTCCTTACAAGATTTTGGATGGTTCAGAGCCGAGGTCGCTTTTGCTTCCTGCTCGAAGCGGCGGAAGCGTTATTCGTCGTTCGCGAAATCCGGCGGAAGAATTTGATGGCAACCTCACGATCAAGCCGCGAATCGCGGCTTCACTGGTAAATCGCTCCATCCGATCGCGATTCGAGGCGACGTCGGCAGGCAGAATCTTCAAGGACACTTTGCGATTAAGTTTTGTGTCCTGCGCCAGATAGACCTCGCCCATGCCGCCTTCGCCAATTTTGGAGGCGATGCGGTAATGCGAAAGTGTGGTGTCGGGTAACAAGCCGTCCATGTTTGCTTTTCAGATCAATTCGGAAAGCCGATTCGTTTCACCACCTGTTGAAAGCGTGGGTCGTCGCGCAGCGGTTTCAGGAACGGATCGATTTTCACGAAGCCAATAAACTGATCATACTTGTCGACGGCTTCGTTGAGTGCCGCAAAGGCCCGATCCTTGTCTCCTGCTTCCGCGTAGAACCCGGCAATGTTGTAAGGCGTCATCTTCATGGGAGCATGCTCAACCGTCATTGCGCGCAGAAATCCCTGCCAGCCGCCTTTGGCAAAACTCTCTCTGATCAACCTTGCGGCTTCGGTCTCATCTCGTAACTCTTTACTCTTCGCGAGCTCTTCAACAGACTGGGCATAGTTACCTTTATATCGATAAATGATGGAGAGATAGTGATGCGATAACCAGAAATCCGGCGCCAGCTCAATCGCCTTTTTTGTCTGTGCTTCGCTGTCGTCTATTCTCCCCGCATAGAATAGAGCATAGGAATAATTAATGTTGCCGGCGGTTGATAGCGGTTCAATCTCCAGTGCTCTTTGTTCCTCGGCGAGCGCCTCGTCAAATCTACCGAGGAACAGGAATCTAAGACCGTTCAAGCGATGAGCGTCGGTTGAATTCGGATTAGCCGCGAGGGCCAGCTCGCTTTCGCGTTCCCAACCAACCGAATCATGCTCCTGAAGAAACTTGAGCAGGCCGAGTAGGATATGCGGTTCAGCCAGGTTGCCATCCAGTTGACTTGCCTTTGAGGCAAACTCGCGGGCTTTGGGAAATGTCTCAGCGCCAGGCTCATCACCATAGATCGTGAGGTAGGCATAGCTGATTGCCAGGCCTCCGTAGGCCAGCGCGTAATTTGGATCAATAGTGACGGCCTGCTGAAAATAATCGATAGCTTTTCTCGAGTCCTTTGGGGTGCGCTTGTTTGCGTAAAAGCGACCCTGCAGGTAAAGCTTGTAGGCCTCGGCATTTTGCGTGTAGTTCTTCGTTAACTTCTGCTCGTCCGCGCCCGACAATTTGATTTTGAGTTTGCTGGAGACGTCTCGGGCGATGTCGCTCTGCAAAGAAACCAGGTCGGTCTGTTTGCGATTGTATTGCTCGCTCCAGATTACGTTTTCGGTTTGCACATCGACCAGTTCCAGAGTGAGCGTCAAGTCGTCGCCACGCTGGGCGACACGTCCATTCAAAACGGCTTGTACGTTCAATTCCTGGCCGATAGTCTTGGGGCTGGTTTCTTTGCCTTTGTAACGAAAGACCGAACTGCGGGCCTTAACATTGAGATTGGGAATCTGTGAAAGGGAAGTAATGAGCGTATCGGTCATCCCATCGGAAAGGTACTCAAACTCCGCCTTACCGCTTTCATTAACGAACGGCATCACGGCTATCGATTGAATGGTCGCATGTGAATTGCGCCCACGCAGATAAAAGCCTGTCACCGTAATCGCGGCTACCAGGACAAGTAAACCGATGGCCGCCGCGAATTTGTGATGCTTGATTCCGGTGACGACGTACTCAGCGCTCGAGGTGGCGGCAACCGCGGCGCTGGTGGTCTCTCTGTTAAGGGAAGAACCTTCTGTACTCCCGCCGAGGGCGCCGACACTTGTGCTGCGAAATGCTGGCGCGACGGTCCGCTCGATTTCAGCATCGACGTCCAGCTTGCGTCTGAGGTTTCTCAGATCAATTAGCAGGTCCTTCGCAGTTTGATACCGCTCATCCTTATTCTTGGCCAGGCACTTGGCCACAATCTCTTCCAAACGATCCGGCACGCCTTCGACCAGTTGTGAAAGCGGCGCGGCTTCGGTCTCCTGAATAGCGATGATCTGCCGGTGAATGTCCTTTCCCTGAAAAGGCACACTGCCGGCCAGCATTTCGTAAAGCAGAACACCGAAACTCCAGATGTCCGTGCGTTGGTCGATGTCTCTGCCGACTGATTGCTCCGGCGACATGTAACTGACCGTGCCCATCACGAGGCCAGGCTCCGTCTGCACCATCACCTGGGTGCCGGCTTCGGAATCAATCTCGGTGCTGGACCACGACGCTGCCAGTTTCGCGAGTCCAAAGTCGAGTACCTTCACGATCTGATCGCGACGGACCATGACGTTTTCGGGTTTGAGGTCACGGTGCGTAACGCCGGCTTCGTGCGCCGCATTGAGCGCGGCGACAATCTGAATGCCGAGATCCAGGATGTCGATCAACTTCAGACGTCGCCCGGAAAGATGTTCCCGCAGCGTTACGCCATCGATATATTCAGCGGCGATAAAGGAACCCGAGTCCGTCTGGCCGAACTCATAGACAGTGAGAATGTTGGGATGATTTAGATTGGAGACTGTGCGCGCTTCCTGGGTGAAGCGTTGCAGCCGATCTTTGTCTTTCGCAACTTCAGCCGGCACGATCTTGAGCGCTACATTCCGGCCCAGTTCCGATGTGTCCTGTGCCAGATACACCTCTCCCATTCCACCGGCGCCGATTTTGGAGAGGATGCGGTAATGTGAAAGTATTGAGTTGGTGGCTAGTTCTTTATTCATCTACTTTGAGATTCATTCCGGCAGATTCATTCGTTTCAGCATTTCCTTGAATCGCGGCTCGGAGCGCAAATCGTCAAGCTCTGGAGCAACTGCATACGTATTGGCGGTTTCTGAACGACCCGACATTTGCTTCTCGATCCAGTTCAATGCTTCCTCTTTATCACCAAGGCCATTGTAAATAAGAGCAAGAGTATAGCTCTGAACATAATTCCGGGTTGAGCGCCGCCGCGGCCTTAGCCTCCTGAACGAACCGGCGCATGCGGTCCTGGTTTGCCGCGAGGTCGGCGGGCAGAATTTTCAGCGCGACTTTGCAATCGAGTTTGGTTTCCTGCGCCAGATACACCTCGCCCATCCCGCCTGCGCCGATTTTCGACACGATTGAGTAATGGCTGAGAGATGTACCGCTTTTGATCGTCATTTCTTCACCGCGCCGAAAGCAAAAGCATCAGGACATACCGTGCTCGCGCGGTAGTGAAGACGCAGGACCCTCGGGCATCGCCAGGAGTTGTTGCTCCGAGACACCGCTGCGGTACTGTACCAGCAAACTCTCCGGATCAATTTCAACCCCGGCGGGATTCGCGGCGAAGGCGTCAGTCCGCATATAGGCGTTGGCCTCTTCGACCGTACCGCAGTCCACTTGAAATTCCATCCGATTGCCGTCGGGATCCTGGTAGTAAAGCGATACTGTGATTCCATGATGAATGCGCCAGTACGGATTAACGTCCATCTGTTTTAGACGCTCGTAGGTCGCAAGCAAGTCACCCAGGTTGGCGTAAGTATAGGCGACGTGATTCACGCCCGCGTTGTCCAGCTTCTCGCTGGCAACGCTGTCAGGCGTAAGCACTGACAAATTGGCGAACGCGAAACGATGATGTTCGTCGTCATAGGTAAGAAAGGCGAACGCCGGGTTCTGATAGACCACTTTCGCTTCGAAGATTCTCTGATACCAGTCAATCATTTCATCAAAGCGTCGTGTGCTATAGACGACGTGCGCAAATTTTGAAGGTCTTGCCATGTGTTGATTCCTTTCGCGTTAAAGATCAGATGGTTAAATCTGTGGATACTCATTCCGGAAATCGCATGCGCCGTATCAGCTGGTTAAGGCGCGGGTCGTCGCGCAAGGGATCAAGACGCGGATCGATTTTGATATACAGAAGCAGGTACTCGCGGTTGTCCAGGGCTTTATCCAGTTCCGCGAAGGCTTTGTCCTTCTCACCCAGTTGCACCAGGAACGTTGCGGCGATGAAAGGTGACACACCTATCGGCCGCTGGGGTCCCGTCATCTCCTTCAAGTATCCTTGCCAACCTCGCGCTGCGAAACTCTCCCGTGCCAACTTCGCCGATTGTGGTCTACCTGACAAGTCCTGATATTTGGCATATGACTCGACGCTCTCGGTATACTTGCCGGTCAGTTGGTACAAACCTGAAAGGCTAAGGTGTGTCGTCGGGAAAGCAGGATCCAGTTCGAGTGTTTTCTTAAGCTGCGCCAGGGCTTCGTCATAACGTTTGCTGCAAAACAGGGCATCACCGTAGAGCCGGTTAATAACAATTGAGAGAGGCTCAATCTCCAATGCGCGACGGATTTCGGCCATGCCTTCTTCATGCCTGCCGATCCGATTGAGCATTACGCCGAGGTTCTGATGGGCCAGGGCGTAATTCGGATTAAGTTCTATCACTCGCCTGTACTGGCGCTCCGCTCCAACGTAATCATAGTCATAAAGGACCAGAACAAACCCGAGGGCATTGTGCGATTCGGCCAAATTGTCGTCCATGGAAAGGGCTTTAAGGGCGGCTTCTCTCGCTTTCGGCAACGCTTCTTGTGCCGGTGCGCCGCCGTAGTAGGCAAGCAACGCATAACCATCAGAAAGTCCGGCGTAACCGAGCGCGTAATTCGGATCTTTTTCTATCGCCTTTTGAAAGTACTCGATTGATTTTTGAATTGTCTGCGGAGTGCGTTTGTTCCAAAAGAATCGGCCTTGTAAATAGAGTTGGTAGGCTTCGGCGTTTTGCGTGTAATTCTTTGCAACCTTCTGCTCCTCCGCTCCCGATAACCTCGTCTTGAGTTTGCTCAACACATCCCGCCCAATCTCATTTTGTAGTGAGATTAGGTCAGCTTGCTTTCGATTGTATTGCTCGCCCCAAAGCTGGTTTCCGGTTCGCGTCTCTACCAGGGAGAGATAGAGCGTTAAATCATCACCGCGTTGCAACACTTGTCCGTTCAAGATGGCCTGAACGTTTAGTTCCTTGCCAACCGTTTGCGGATCGACTTCTTTGCCTTTGTAGCTAAACACTGAACTACGCGCCTTGACTGAGAGGTTGGGCAACTGGGAGAGACTGTTGATGAGCGTCTCGGCCATGCCGTCGGACAGATATTCGACGTCAGGGTTGCTGCTGCCATTGATGAATGGCATGACCGCGATTGATTCAATCGGCGCGTTGTTTTTCGAGCCTGACCAACGCGACCAATAAATGCCGCCGGCGAGCAACGCAGCGACGATAATTGCGGCCATAGCTACGAGCGCTTTTCGTCGTGCGGGTTTGCTTAGCTCGCGTGTTTTACGTTGAGTGTCGCTTGAGGGAAGGACGGTAGTTGGTCCCGTGGAGCGGTTGATTTCGGGAGCAGTCGAAGCGTGCGGCAGAAGGCTGGTATTGATCTCGCTCGACACTGCACCGGCGCCAAACTTTGCGGTAGCGGCATCGCTACTGAACGAAACAGAATCACTGATCAGAGCCATGCCATCGGCACGGCAGAAGACCAGCGCTTCGTCAGACTCGACGCGGTTACATTGGGGGCAACGTTTCATTTTGGGGATGCGGCTACCTGTCGCCGCTTGTCCTCGTATCTCGTTAGCTCAATCGCGCGACTGTCCCTCATTTTGGAAAATTCATCTTTCGCAACAAATCCGTATAGCGCGGATCGGATCGCAAAGGGTCCATCTGCGGCTCAATCTTAAGCCAGCACAAACTCGACAGCCGTTTCTCGTAAGCCTTGTCCAATTCCGCAAACGCTCTGTCTTTGTCGCCAAGGTCCACATATGCTTTGGCCATTACCCAGTTATTGTTAATGTCTTTGAGCGAGGAGTTTTCCGCGGTCACCAATCGCAGGAAGCCGAGCCAGCCGTCTCTGGCAAAGGTAGCTCGAATCAATGTGGCATTTTCAGGCTGCCCGATCAGGTCCAAAACTTTCGCTCTTTCTTCGACAGCGTTCGCATAGTCGCCTTTGACGCGATAGACCTCAGCCAGCGTGCGATGCGCGCGCGCAAAACCGGGATCCAATTCGATTGTCTTCTTATGTTGTGCCAGCGATTCGTCATACCTGCGGCTCATGTAAAGGAACCTCCCAAAATCCCAGTTGATGGGAAGTGAGAGCGGTTCCAACTCCAGGGCGCGCCGATATTCGATAGATGCTTCGTCGAACCTGCCGGCATTGAGGAGCATTTCGCCGAACCATTGATGTGCTGTCGCATAGTTGGGGTTTAGTTCGATGGAGCGACGGAATTCGCGTTCCGACGCTGCAAAATCATAATCGTATGTGAGCGACAGGTATCCGAGCGTGGTGTGCGGCTCTGCCAGACCGCCATCCAGCGACACCGCTTGACGGGCGAATTCACGCGCTTTTGGGACGCCTTCGGTCGGCGGCATGAAGCCAAAGGTGGAAAGCAACGCGTAAGCATCGGCCTGGCCTGCGTAAGCCAAAGCATAATTTGGGTCGAGCGCGATTGCCTGATTGTAGTACTCAACGGCTTTCCTAAAATCCTTCTCCTCGCGTTTGTTCCAGTAGAAACGACCCTGCAGATACAGTTTGTAAGCTTCGGCGTTGGTGGTGTAGGTCTTCGTCAGCTTCAGTTCGTCCGCGCCTGACAATTTTAGTTTTAGTTTGTTCGATACGTCGCGGGCAATATCGCTTTGCAGAGTTGTGATGTCGGCTTGCCGGCGATTGTATTGCTCGCTCCAAATCACGTTCTCGGTTTGCGCGTCAATCAATTCCAGGCTCAACGTTAACTGGTCGCCGCGTTGCACGACGCGTCCGTTTAGAATTGCCTGCACGTTCAACTCTTTGCCGATCGTCTGCGGATTTATTTCCTTGCCTTTGTAGCGAAAGACTGAAGAACGTGCTTTGACATTAAGATTCGGCAACTGCGACAGACTGCTGATGAGCGTCTCGGTCATGCCATCGGAGAGATATTCGAGATCAGCGTTGCCGCTTTCATTGACGAATGGCATCACGGCGATCGAGTTGATTTGGACGCCGCGATTTGCGAAGAAGCGATATCCGCCAGTGGCAAGTGCAGCGAGGAAGATGATCAGTGCGATGATCAATAGGCCCTTGCGCCGGGGGGAGTGCGGAGTGCGCCGACTTGTCGGCGCTTTGGCAGCGGGCGACTTGTCGCCAGCATCGTCGCGACCAGTCGCCAGGGACGAAAGCGGTGACAAGTCACCGCTCTTCACATCAGAACCCGCCACTTCCTCGCCGCCTCGGCCAGATGCAGACGCTACCGAGGTGACCGCCTTTCCGCTGCCATATTCCGCGGAGTCAAATACGACTGTGTGCGCCTCGCCGGCCTTGCTGGTGGCCTTGTTAAGCGCCGGTTGGTCCATCGGCATACCGACGCGCCGTACCAATTCTTGAAAGCGATCGTCCTTAACAATAGTGTTGCCCAGGAGACCGGCCAGAGCTTCGCTTTTCAGGGCGACCATCTCACCGCTGCGTTCTGCAAAAGCTTTTTCAAACCACTCGAACGCCTTGTCGTTCTCACCCAGCGCGCTATACACGCGCGCGATACAGAACGGCGGAACATACTGCGCTTTATTCCGCTCGAGCAGTTGGTCAACGATCTCGTAAGCGTCGTCGCGTTTTCCCGCCACGCCGTAAGCCGCACCCAGATACGACATTGCCGGAACTACAAAGTGGCCCAAGGTCAGCGCCTTCTTATACGCTTCGATTGCTTCGTCATATTCACCCGTCTGAAGGAAAAGCCCGCCTGATTGAGTGAAGACGCCCGCGAAATTTGGTTCGATCGCTTCCATTTTACGTAATACTGCAAATCCCTTGTCCACACGTTGACTCAGCAGATAGATGCGGGCGAGGAAAAACTGCGCCACCAGTGAAAGTGGATCTAACTCTACCGCGCGCTCGCCGAATCTGATGCCGTCATCGAACCGACCGCAGAGCGCCAGGAAATGACCATAGCGCCAGTAAGCATCCGGACTGTTGGGGTTGAGCTCGATTGCCCGCTGATGATCCGATTCGGCCGCGTCAAAATCCCAGTCGAAATAAAATTCAACGCTGGCGCGCGAGAGATAGGCGTCAGCCAGCGAATCGTCAATCCGCAGTGCTGCGGATGTTAAAGCTTTATACTTGGGGACGATCTGCTCGGGGGAAACACCGCCGAAGTAAAATTGCGCTCCGTAACAAAAACCGAGTCCGGCATAAGCGGGCGCGTACTCCGGCTCCAGCTCAATCGCCTGCTCGAAATACTCAATGCCTTTTTGAAAATATTCTGGTGTGTATTTGTTGTAACAGTAACGACCCTGCAGATAGAGTTGATATGCCTCGGGGTTGTCGGTGTAACGCTTGAGCAAGGCGACTTTCTCGTCACTGAACAGTTTCAGTTTTAGCGCGTCGACAATTGCCAGCGTAATCTCATCCTGAACATCGAAAATGTCCTGCATCTCGCGGTCGTATCGCTCAGACCATAGGTGATAACCATCTGACGCATTAACCAGCTGAACGGTGATTCGCAACCGATTCCCGGACCGCCTAACGCTTCCTTCCAATACCGTTTTCACACTTAACTTCTGTCCTATTTCGCTGACATTCGCGTTTTTGCCCTTGAACGAAAAAGCGGAAGTGCGAGCCGCGACTTTCAAGTGATCAATCTTTGCCAAAGCATTGAGTAGTTCTTCAGCCAGGCCGTCGCAGAAGTATTCGTTGTCCGGGTCAGCGCTGAGATTTGAAAACGGTAGGACAGCGATCGAATTGGACGGTTCCTGCGGCGTGGTTGTTTGCGGACGAATGATTTGTGTCTGCTGTTCGCTGTCACGGTTCGGTGACGATGTGCGCTGTAGCTCCGCCTCAAACTCAATCCGTTTCTGCAACTGCTTCAAGTCTGCTACTAACAGGTTCGCATTAAGGTAACGGTCGTCTCTGTTCTTCGAGAGCATCCTGTTGACGATGCGTTCGAGTTCCGGGCTTGCGTCCTGCCGGAGCGTGAGTAAAGGAACCGGCTCGCGATGAATTATGTTGGCGATTGCATCCGCGGTCGTATTACCACCAAACGGTTGTTGCCTGGTTAACATCTCGTAAAGCACGCAACCCAGACTCCAGACATCGGTCCGCCTGTCGACCTCCTGACCGCGAGCTTGTTCGGGTGACATGTAGGCAACCGTGCCCATGATCATTCCGGCCTGCGTCTGCAGCTGCATTCGCGTTTGCGCTTCCGGGTCGGAGATAAACCCGGTCGCCAACGCTCCCGGTTCTGACAGTTTCGCCAAACCGAAATCGAGGACTTTGACGTAGCCATCAGCACGAATCATCACGTTGTCCGGTTTGATATCGCGGTGGATGATTCCCGCTTCATGAGCTGCTTGCAGGGCGGAAGCGATTTGAATGGCGATCTCCAGCGTTTCGGACACCGTCATTCCAGGCTTGCGCATTCGCTCACGCAGCGACTCGCCGTCGACAAATTCGGAGGCCAGGAAATGCGTCGTACCGGCTGCGCCGAATTCAAAGATGGTCAGAATGTTCGGGTGATTGAGCCCGGAAGCGGCAAATGCCTCGCGCTCAAATCGAAGCAGCCGATCGGTGTCGGCGGCGATCTTCTCCGGCAGGACCTTCAACGCAACCCTGCGCCGCAGACGGGTGTCTTCGGCCAGAAACACTTCGCCCATTCCGCCTTCGCCGATTTTCGAGACGATGCGGTAATGCGAAAGAAGCGTATTGGCGTCGAGTTCTTTATTCACTTCAGAGAGTCACTGTGGAGACCGCATTTTTCAACAGCTGCTGATAGCGTGGATCGGATCGAAAGTATCAAACTGGGGTTCATCCATGGTCCGAGTGATTAGAGTCATTCCGTCGGCGAAACAGTAAGCGAGCCTGTCGTCCGGCTCAAGGCGATGGCACTGGGGCGCCGTTTCATGTTTGGAGTGCTGCGCTGGTCGCGGCTCTGACTCTTGCGATTGACCGATTCTTTTAGATGTTTTCCGAAAACTACCCGACTCAATTAAAAGCGGTGACAAGTCACGCACTCCAAATCGCTGCGGCAGTCCCCGAAAGGAATGGTCACTTCTGTGCCCAGCGGAAGGCGCTATGCAAAACCGTAGCTTGCAGATGCGTAAAGCGGGCTCATTCTACCTGTATTAGCTTGAGCACGCTAGAAGACTTTGTGAACCGGCGTCCCATTTGATTAGAGGTGTTCAGAGTCACGACTTCAGACGGGGTTTTATTGAGCACGAACAGGCCCAACTAAAATTGGTACTCTGTACGCCGTAAAATTGGGCAGTACCTCGTGAACCGACGGGCACTCTCGGACGTCATTCTTGAAACTGCCATCTGGAGTCCACGGGGCCTGTCCAGCTGCTTTGAAGTCATCGCCAAGAATCGCCATAATCCTGGTGTCCCAACTTATAAAAGAAGAGTCGCCCGGACCGACAAGATGAACATGTGAGGAAATTTCGATGAACGAAATAAAACCAACGAAACTAATAGTCGGGATCACCGGGGCCACCGGCACAATTTTCGGAGTCCGCCTGCTGCAAATGCTGCAGGGCTCAGGCGTCGAGACTCACTTGATCATGAGCAAGTGGGGCGCCCGCACGCTTATTCATGAAACGGACTACACGGTCGAGCAAGTCGAGCGCATGGCGACCCGCAATTACCCGCTGGGCGATCAGGGAGCGGCGATCTCCAGCGGTTCGTTTCAGACTCTGGGGATGGTCATCGCGCCGTGCAGCATGAGAACACTGGCGGCGATTGCGACCGGGCTGGGCGATAACCTGATTCATCGGGCCGCCGACGTGATTTTGAAAGAACGTCGCAAGCTGGTGTTGGTCGTGCGCGAGTCTCCTTTCAACGACATCCACCTCGAGAATATGTTGAAGCTATCGCGTATGGGCGTGGTCATCCTGCCGCCCGTGCCCGCCTTTTATAACCATCCGCAGAATCTCGAGGACATGATCAATCATGTCACGATGCGAACTCTGGATCAGTTTGATATTCACCTGGACGTGATGAACCGCTGGGATGGCGTGATGTTATCGAGTACGAAGTCTGTGGACTAGAAACGACGCTCGGATGAAATTGACGCGCAGTCGCTGGGAGCGCGGACGTCCCGTCCGCATTGAGCGCGAAAGACTAGTCGCCGAATGGCTGCGCGTTCGGTGGGCTGCGGACGGGACGTCCGCGCTCCCAGCTGTGACGCGCACGCGAAAACGAGCGGCTACTTTCAAAAGACTACACAGAGGTCACTGTTAATTTGGACGGCCCAATCAAGAGCGGAAGCGATCGCAGTCGATACCGTACTTCTTTACTTTGTATCCCAGAATGCGTTCGGTTGTGTCCAGCAGTTGCGCCGCCCGCTTGCGATTTCCGCGAGTTGTCTTCAAAGCATCCTGAATCAGGTCGCTCTCGTAGGCTCCCACTGCGTTATCAAGCGAAAGCCGCGTGACCGTGCCGGACTTTTCGGCGGTTTGCAGCGTGGGCGGAAGATGATGGCCGTGGATTACCCCAGTCGCGCAAACGAGCACTGCCCGCTCAATTATATTTTCCAACTCGCGGACGTTGCCCGGCCAATGATAACTGGCGAGCATGTCGATGGCGGTTGTTGAAATGCGCTTGATGCGCTTGTTGTGTTCGCGCGCGAACTTTTCCAAAAAATGATCGGCGAGCAGAAGCACGTCGGACTTACGCTCGCGCAGCGGCGGCATGAAAATACTGAAGACATTGAGTCGATAGTAGAGATCCTCTCGGAACTGCCCCTCAGTAATTGCTTTTCCCAAGTCCTTGTTCGTGGCCGCGACCAGGCGCACGTTAATCTTGATGGTATCGGTGCCACCAAGCCGCTCGAATTCTCGTTCTTGCAGCACGCGCAGCAGCTTTATCTGAGTCGACACATTCAGGTCACCGATTTCGTCGAGGAACAGCGTCCCGCCCTCAGCCAGTTCGAAGCGCCCTTTCTTGCGATTCTGCGCGCCGGTGAATGCGCCCTTCTCGTAACCAAACAACTCAGATTCGATCAGCGTTTCCGGCAGCGCCGCGCAACTGACTTTGATGAAAGGTTTGTTTGCTCGCAGAGAGTTGTAGTGAATAGCGTGAGCGATCAACTCCTTGCCGGTGCCGGATTCGCCGCGCAGCAGGACCGTGGTGTTCGTTCTCGCCACCTGGGTTACCTGCTCATAGACCTGCCGCAGAGGATTGGAATTGCCGATGAGATGGCTGAAGTCGTATCGCTCACGCAGCTCCTGCTTGAGATGGATGTTCTCGTCGAGCAGGCGTTGTTTGTCCGTTTCGATCAGGTGGTCGACCTTGATCGCCTGGGCGATCATAGCGGCGATGATTGAGAGGAACGTTTTCGCGCGGTCGTAATCCCGGTCGGCTTTATATCTCAGGTCAACGCCGAGAGCTCCAACCGGCTTGCGATTAACCAGGATTGGAACGCAAATAAAAGTCAGTTCCTGCCGGCTGGGCGTCGTCTTCCTAAGGCCCAGCCGATCAAGAAACAACGGCTCCCGGCTGACTTGCGGCACGACGACGGGTTTGCCCGTTTCGACGACACGGCCGGTTATCCCTTCACCGAGTCGGTATTTGATCCGGCGAACTCCAGCCTCGTCCAAACCATGAGAAGCGGCGATCCGCAGCTCGCTCGTATCCGGATCGAGCAGCATCACGACTCCACGCATCATGCCGTGGTGACGATCCAGCGTTTCGAGGACTCGGGAAATCGCTGCCTTGAGCCCGTAGGTTCCCGCGAGCGTCTGACCCGTCTCGAGAAACGTCGCTAGTTTTCGTGCTTCCGCTTGTTCTGGTTTCATCTTTCTGAAAGTAGAAGGCGGCAGAAAGCCGGACACGCTATGGTCCAGGGTCTGACCGAGGTTAGAGATTATGGCGTCTTCCTTCACGGTAAGCCAGGCAGCAGGTTGTAGCGATCGGGCAATTCGGAAACGGTGATCGTATCGGTCGAGTTTGTTAAAGTCAAAATAAGAGTTTTTATGACGGAGTTAATCGCGCTAATGCTCCCTGGCGGCTTCCCTCGAGAGGCTGTGTCAGAAGCCCGCGCGTCAGCGAGGCCAACAGGCGAGACTGTTGCCGATCGGAATCAACACAACCGTTCGTCGCCAGTTTTCTTGAATCAAGTGTGCTCGCCAGTCCGGCCCTCCTTGACGGTCGGGCTTCTGACACACTCTAAGGGTTTACTTCTCGCTTACGTGCTCCTTGCCAAGCTTGTGCAAGATTCCCAGGAACGCCGCGGCCGCATGTGAGAAGGTCATGCCGCGACGATGGATTACCCAGAGCGTTCGAACGTAGACGAGATCCTCGACCGGAACACTGACCAGGGAACCGCGCTCCAACTCTTCGGCGACGCACATGCGCGGAACGAAGGCCAGGCCGATCTTTAGTTGGACAAAGCGTTTGATGGTTTCGATCGTTGCCAGCTCGAGCGTGATATTGAGCGGCGTATGGTGTTGGGCGAAAGTCTCCGTGACTTTATAGCGCGAGCCGGTCTTGACGTTATGCGCCAGGAACGGCTCCGGCCCAAGTTCTTCAACCTTGACCGATGGCCGCGCGGCCAGCCGGTGTTTGGGATGCATGATCAGCACGAGCTCATCTCGCAAAACTGGAAAAGATTCGAGATCGCTGTCGACCGGCTCAAAAGCCATGAGGGCGAAATCCACGTTGCGGTCGAGCACCTCGCGAGGCAGGCGCTCAGACGAGTGACGAAAGATTTCCACCACGATGTTGGGGTGCAGGGCGCGATAGTCGAGAATGAGGTGAGGCAGCAGATACAACGAAGTGCTTTCGTTGGCGCCAATGCGAACTCGTCCCCGCTTAAGAGTTTTTAGCTCGGCGACTACGTCGAATGTCTGATCGCGCAGCGCGAGTATGCGCTTGGCATAATCGTAAACGAGTTCGCCGACCTCGGTCAGCGCCGGCGTTTTTTGCGAACGCTCAAAGAGCGGCGCGCCAATCTCCTCTTCCAGACGGCGAATGGCAATGCTGACGGCGGGTTGCGTGCGGAACACACGTTCGGCGGCCTTGGAAAAGCTGCCCTCTTCCACGACAGTCGCGAAAAATTCGAGTTGCGAAAACTCCATCGGTCTCTTACCACCCTTGTTCCGCGAATCCTAACACAGCAGTTTTGGTTTTCAGAGAGGAGCGCACATCCTGCATGCGGTTCGCCGGCATCCTTGCCGGGCTTTTCAGCGCGTAAAAAGAGTGCGAGCAGGATGCTCGCGAACCGCACGCAGGATGCGTGCGCTCCCGGCGGACGTTTTTGTCGTCGTGGGGCCGAGTCACGACAAAGATGCAACTAGTGGAGCGCGGACATCCTGTCCGCCTGAGCGCGTAGCGCGAACAGATTGTCGATACGAATCTTTGCAAGATCAGAGAGCGGGTCGCCCCTGCTGGCGGACAAGGATGTCCGCGCTCCGTATTGCTTAGACTGCATCAAACAGGTGCCGCCTGATAATCGCTTCGACTTTTTTCATTCAATCCTTTGCCCGAAATCGTTGGTGGTTTGGGTGTCGCTATCGCCGCGGTCACCCCTTTGAGTTCATCGGTGAGCGCTCGCTCGACTGAGTCCGTCATCTCCTCTGTCAGCTTCAACCCATCGCCGTCCGTTACATAAAACACATCCAGAGCATCGCTCCTTTCGGTGGCGATTCTGGCGCAGACAATTTCAAGTCCGAGCCGGGCCAGAACGCTCGCAATCTTATAAGCCAGGCCTGGTTCGTCGATCGCGTGGACTTCGATCAAGGTGGACGATACGGCTGTCTCGTTGTCACAGACCACCTGTGGCAGGTTGCGACGCCGAGCGGGAGTGGCCCTCGATCGCTTCCGAGGCGCATTCCTGGTGCTCCAGTGCTCGACTAAGCCGGCGACATTCAACTTGCCCGCCACCGCCTCGCGAAGCGCTTTTTCGATCGCCTGATAGCGATGGTCTTCGACGGCCTGACGAGTCGAAGCCTGGCGCAGCATGAACTGATCGATGGCGATTCCATCCTCGCGAGTGTTGAGTTCGGCGCTGAGAATCTCGATGCCGTTCGCGGCGAGCGTCCCCGCCAAATCGGCAAACAACCCGTGACGATCCTGTACGGCCACGGTTAGTTCGGCCGAAGTGTTACTGTGTCGCGTCCAGCGGCAGGCAAAGCCCTCAGCCTTGACCGTTTCAGTCATCTGGATATGCATTGCCGCCGTTGCGGGCGACGTTATGCGCAGATACCTGTCAGGCAGTAAAGCAAGGTGTCGCTCGACTTCACTGAGAGGCACCGCCGGAGTCAACGCTCCGGCAATCTCTTCTTTGATTCGCGCCCGTTCCACATCTTCTTCGAGGGCCGCATCCTCGCCCGTCATAAGCTTTCTGGTGCGACGATAAAGATCCCACAGCAGCGTTGCTTTCCATTCAGTCCAAACCCCGGGTCCCACGGCATTGAGGTCCGCATAGGTCAGGAGCAAGAGCATGTTCAGCCCGTCCAGCGACTCTAAGCCCGCGGCAAAATCAGAAATCACCTGGGACTCGTTGAGGTCGCGTCTCTGCGCCAGGTGCGCCATCGTCACATGTTGTTTGACCAACAGCACGACCTTCTGCGCTTCGTCTTCTTTCAGCCGCAGCCGACGGCAAACGCGTTCGGCAAGTTTCGCACCGCGGGCAATGTGGCCGCGGCCATGACCTTTGCCAACGTCGTGCAGCAGCAGCGCCAGATAAAGCAACGTCGGGTTTTCGAGTTGTTCAAAGACGGCCCGCAGGTGTGCTCGGTTTTTGTTCTCACTCGTATGCAGTTCGTCGAGAGTCTCCACCGCTCGCAACGTATGCTCGTCGACGGTGAAATGGTGATACTGGTCATGCTGCACTAAAAAGCTAATGCGGCTGAATTCCGGTATCAAACGCGACAGCAGCCCAAGGTCGTGCATCGAGCGCAGCACGTAACCGGCGCGCCCGCGACGGCGCAGAAGCGCAAAGAAAGCATTAGAAACTTCTGCCGAGCCGCGAAAGGTCGGTCCGATGTTGCGCAAACTCTGGGACAGAACTTCGCGCATACGATAGTCCAGGGGAACCCGGGCGGCCTGTCCCAACGCCAATGCATTGAAGATCGCCAGCGGTTTCTTGTCGAAGAAATCCCGTTCGCCGTCGAATTGCAGACGCCCTCTCCTGATTGAAAAAGGTTCGCCCCTCGCCTCGGCAGGTCGCCTGCGCCGCCAGCGCGAAGGGGGCGCCTCGTCGTCGGCGACGCGGGCTTCGACGGCTTCACTGAACAAGTGCAGCTCGCGCGCATGACGATAATAGTCGCGCATCAGCTTCTCAGAACCCAGCAGGTGAGCCGTGGGTTGGTAGCCGAACTGCTCGGCCAATGTCGGTTGTATATCGAGGGAGAGACGCTCACTCTTTCGCCGCATCAGGAAGTGCGTGGAATGCCGGATGCGCCACAGGAAATCGTAGGCGCGAAGAACCTTGCGGGCTTCAATCTCTGAAACCAGGTCGTGCCCGCGCATCTCATCCAGCGTCTTGTACCCATGTCGGGCGTGCACCAGCCACAGCGCTGTGTGGAAATCACGCAGCCCACCCGCGGTCTCCTTGATATTCGGCTCTTGCAGACAAACGGCCCCGCCGAACTTTGCATGCCGGGCATCGCGCTCTTTGCGGATCACCGTTATGAACGAGTCCACTCTCCGCCGACGATCTTTCTCTAGCGCCTCCTGTAGAGAGTTGTGCAGCCCTTTGTTCCCCGCCAAAAGTCGAGTGTCTACCAAAGCCGTTCGCAGATGCGGATCGTCCAGGGCGGTGGTGATGCAATCGCCCACGGTACGAAAACTGTGGCCAACGGCCAGGCCTGCGTCCCATAACAGTCGCAGAAGATTGGTCAAGACCGGCTTCATTCGATCGAGCTGCTGGCCGCTATAGAGGAGCAGAAGATCGAGGTCGGAATAAGGCGCGAGTTCTCCCCGCCCGTAGCCACCGACAGCTAAAAGAGCAAAGCCGGGTTGAGTGCCGTTGACGATTTCGTTTTTTTGAATCGCCGGGGCCGCATGACGAAATGCATGCTCAACCGCGAGGTCGAGTACGAAGCTCCGGGCCGCGGCCGTTTCGCACCCGGAGGCGCCAAGGTAGTGAGCCGTCTTGAGACGTTGGTCCTCGATCTTAAGAAAGCGTCGCAGCGTCTGTGAGACTACAGCGGGATCGGGTTCAGAAATTGTTCCCGCCAGACGAGTCTCGGCATGCGTCCGCACTTTCTCGCGATAAGCTTGACCGAGGTGTGATGTCGATCCGCGCTGAGCTCTCATCATTCTCCTTATAGCCGCCGATTCAGAGACAGACTGCATTGGGGAAGCCAGTATCGGGCCAGCAAGGCTTGTACCGCCGTGTGGTTGTCCGGGCACTAGCCCGACCGTTAGGGAGGGCTCTTACTGTTTTCTGCACATAACATGTGAGCCCTCCCTAACAGTCGGGCTAGTGCACCGCTCGACTTTGCCAGCGTAACTTCTCAGAACCACACATCGGGCCAAATGCAGGCCCCGAAGTGAATACGTTTTTGTTTCGTTCTAACACCTGCGCCACAAAATTGTCGCTCATGCGAACAGCTATTCGCCTTAACTTGGAAGACAGCGTGTGATTTATGGGAGGCTAAAAAATTCAAATTATGCAAAGGGTCGGTAACGATGTAGATTGACCTCGTCGAATCTCATTTCGGAACGTGGGGGGCTGGAAAGCGGCGTCTGGCATTTTGTGATGGCACGTAAAGGAAATTCATCGCTGCCTTATTCAACAACACTTTTGCCGGCGTCGGGTTTCGTTGGCTCCATTAGTGCGGCTATCCGTGTTGTCGGGAAACCGGATGATAGCTCCTGATGGTCCTCTAAGACGCTATGCTTTAAAGGCCATCAACGAGTTTTAGTTGGTGGCTTTCTTTATCTTCCGAACCCGCTTTGGCAGAGAACTTATCAAGAAAAGACCGAACGAAATGACCCAGCCGGCGTTGCCCGTGAAGCAAGGACTCTATGACCCGCAGTTCGAGCATGACTCGTGCGGTGTCGGCTTCGTCGTGGACGTAAAGGGGCGTCGCTCTCGGCGGATTGTCGAACAAGCCATTCAGGTGCTCTTGAATTTGGAGCATCGCGGCGCCTGTGGCTCCGAAGCAAACACCGGCGACGGGGCCGGCATTCTTTTGCAAATCCCACATGCGTTCTTCACCCGCGAGTGCGAGAAGCGAAAGTTCAAGCTGCCGAACGCAGGCGCCTACGGAGTGGGAATGGTGTTCCTTCCGACAGACCCGGTCGGCCGGCGCGAATGCGAGCGCCTGTTTGAAAAGATCGCCAGGGAAGAAGGTCAGCGCGTGCTCGGTTGGCGCACGGTACCAACTGACGATTCGGGGATCGGGCCCACCGCAAGAGCTTCGCGGCCGGTAATCCGGCAAATTTTCATTGCGCGCAACGAAAGTCTTGCGGATGATCTTGATTTCGAACGCAAGCTCTACATCATTCGAAAGCGGGTCAGCAAAGGCGCCAAGCGTGGAATTCACGAGCGCGGCATGTTCTACGTTTCCAGCCTATCGTCGCGAACAATCGTTTATAAAGGCATGTTGACTCCCGGTCAATTGCAGGCCTTTTATCCGGATCTGAGTGATCCAGCTTTCGAATCGGCCCTCGCCCTGGTCCATTCGCGGTTCAGCACGAATACCTTTCCCAGTTGGGCCCGCGCCCACCCTTATCGCTACATCGCGCACAACGGCGAGATCAACACGCTGCGCGGAAACATCAATTGGATGTTCGCGCGCGAAAGCAAGTTCAAGTCGAAAGTCTTTGGTTCGGACCTGCACAAGCTTTTGCCGGTGATCGATCCGGATGGCAGCGACTCAGCGATGTTCGACAACGCGCTGGAGATGCTGACGCTCGCGGGCCGGTCGTTGCCACACGCAATGATGATGATGGTGCCCGAGCCTTTTGGCCGTCATGAGTCGATGAGCGAAGAGAAGAAAGCGTTCTATGAATACCATTCCTGTTTGATGGAGCCTTGGGATGGTCCTGCTTCAATAGCTTTCACCGACGGCATACGCATCGGCGCGGTGCTGGATCGCAACGGGCTGCGGCCGTCGCGGTACTACGTGACCAAGGACGATCTGGTGGTTATGGCTTCCGAGGTGGGAGTGCTCGACATTCCACCCGATCGCATTCTGCTGAAGGGAAGACTGCAACCGGGCCGAATGCTTCTGGTCGATACTGAAGCAGGACGAATTGTTGACGATGAGGAGTTGAAGAGCCAACTCGCCGCCGAGCACCCTTATGGTCAATGGCTCAAGGACAACCTGATCGCCCTCGACAGCATTCCATCGCCGGAGGTTGCGAGCGAACTGGACGCCGGAACCGTGCTCACGCGGCAGCAGGCATTCGGCTACACCCACGAAGACCTCAGCTTGTTGCTGGCACCGATGGCCCTCGATGGGAACGAAGCGATTGGTTCGATGGGCACGGACACGCCGCTGGCGGTGCTCTCGGAACGGCCGCAACTGCTCTACAACTATTTCAAACAGCTTTTCGCGCAGGTGACTAACCCGCCGGTGGACGGGATTCGCGAAGCACTGGTCATGTCTACTGACACGACCGTCGGCCCGGAAGCGAACATGCTCGAGCCGACCGCTGAGTGTGCGCGACAGATCAAGCTGAATTCGCCAATTCTTACCAACAGGGAACTCGAAAAATTAAAGCACCTGGGCGATGCGGGTTTCTCCGGATTCAGATCAATCACGTTGCCGATGCTGTTCTCAGCGGAGGAGGGGAGACGCGGGCTCGAGGACGCGCTGGATAGTCTCTGCCGTCAATCGAGCAAAGCAATCTCCAAAGGATACGGCATCATCCTGCTCTCCGATCGCGGCGTCACGCGCGACCAAGCTCCGATTCCAGCCTTGCTGGCCGTTTCGGCCATTCATCATCACCTGATTCGTGAAGGCACGCGCACCCAAGTCGGTTTTGTCATCGAGAGTGGCGAGCCGCGCGAGGTGCATCATTTCGCGTTGCTGCTCGGTTACGGCGCGGCGGCGATCAATCCCTACCTGGCGTTCGAGACTCTGAGCGACATGATCCGTCGGGGCCTGCTCAACGGGCAGGATCCCGATCGAGCCGGCCAGAACTACATCCAGGCAATCAACAAGGGCGTCGTCAAAGTCATTTCGAAAATGGGCATCTCGACGATTCAGAGCTATTGCGGCGCGCAGGTTTTCGAGGCGCTCGGTCTCGATCAGGATTTCGTCGATCGCTACTTCACCTGGACGCCTTCACGCATTGGCGGTGTCGGCCTGGATGTAATTGCCGAAGAAGCGAGAATGCGACACAGACGGGCGTTCCCGGATCGCTCTGCCAATGAATCGACACTCGATGGCGGGGGGCAGTACAGCTACCGGCGCGAAGGTGAACTTCACCTTTTCAACCCGCAGACGATTCACAAACTGCAGCACGCTTGTCGCGTGAACAGTTACGAAGTCTTCAAAGAGTACAGCCGGTTGGTTGACGATCAGGCGCAGCGGCTCTGCACTCTGCGTGGCTTGATGGAACTCAAGTCTGAACGGAAACCAATTCCGATCGATGAAGTCGAGCCCGTCGCCAGTATTCTCAAGCGCTTCAAAACAGGCGCGATGTCTTACGGTTCAATCAGCAAAGAGGCGCACGAGGCGCTGGCCGTTGCGATGAATCGCATTGGCGGCAAGAGCAACACGGGCGAAGGCGGCGAAGATCCTGCGCGCTATTTTGTCGATTCGAACGGCGACTCGCGAAACAGCGCGATTAAGCAAGTAGCGTCGGGTCGGTTTGGCGTAACCAGCAACTACCTGGTCAACGCTGAGGAATTGCAGATCAAAATTGCGCAGGGCGCAAAGCCTGGTGAAGGGGGGCAACTACCCGGATACAAGGTTTATCCGGAGATAGCCCGGGTGCGGCATTCGACTCCGGGCGTGGGCCTGATTTCGCCGCCACCGCATCACGACATCTATTCGATCGAAGATCTTGCCGAACTGATCTACGACCTGAAATGCTCGAACCCGCGCGCGCGCATCAGCGTGAAGCTGGTCGCCGAGGTCGGCATCGGCACGGTCGCGGCCGGAGTTGCCAAGGCTCACGCCGATGTCGTCCTGATCAGCGGATACGACGGCGGCACGGGCGCGTCACCGCTAACCAGCATCAAGCATGCGGGCGTGCCCTGGGAACTGGGTCTGGCTGAAACCCACCAGACACTCGTGCTCAACAACCTGCGCGGGCGCATCACGATTGAAACCGATGGCCAGCTAAAGACCGGGCGTGACGTGGTGATTGCCGCACTGTTGGGCGCAGAGGAATTTGGTTTTGCGACTGCGCCGCTCGTCAGCCTCGGTTGCATCATGATGCGCGTCTGTCACTTGAACACGTGTCCCGTGGGAGTCGCGACGCAGGACCCCGCTTTGCGCGCCAGATTCAGCGGCGATCCCTCACACGTGGTGAACTTCATGCATTTCATCGCGCAGGAAGTCCGCGAGTTGATGGCCGAGCTGGGTTTTCGCAAGCTCGACGAAATGGTGGGCCATACCGAGTGCATTCAAAAGCGCAGCGCCGCTGAACACTGGAAGGCGCACGGCCTCGACTTCTCTCAAATTCTTTATCGACCGGATGTGCCGGAGACGGTTGATCGGCATTGTCGGGTTGAGCAGGATCACGGACTGGAGCAATCGCTGGATCGCACCACGCTCCTTGGTCTGTGCCAGCCGGCTCTGGAAAGAAAGACGCCGGTCTCGGCCACGCTTTCGATTCGCAACGTCAATCGCGCGGTGGGAACGATTTTAGGCAGCGAGGTGACGCGCCGTTACGGGGCAGACGGACTTCCCGACGACACGATTCGATTGCACTTCAACGGCTCTGCCGGACAGAGCTTCGGTGCGTTTGTGCCGCGCGGTATTCGGCTGAGTCTGGAAGGCGACGCTAACGATTATGTCGGCAAGGGATTGTCCGGCGGCAGGATTGTCGTCTATCCGCCGCGGTCCGCGACGTTCGTCGCGGCTGAGAATGTGATCATCGGTAACGTCGCGTTATACGGCGCGACTAGTGGTGAGGCTTACATCTGCGGGGTCGCCGGAGAACGTTTCTGCGTCCGCAACAGCGGTGTCCTGGCTGTAGTCGAAGCCGTCGGCGATCACGGCTGCGAGTACATGACTGGAGGCCGAGTTGTCGTTCTGGGAACAACGGGGCGCAACTTCGCCGCCGGTATGTCAGGCGGAATTGCTTATGTGTTCGACGAGCAGGGCGATTTCCGGCGTCGCTGTAACCAGGAGATGGTCCAACTTACAGAGTTGGCGGAAGAAGAAGAGATCGAGGCAGTGAAGGACATGATCTTTCGCCACGCCGAATATACGGGCAGCGTTCGCGCTACCGAGGTGCTGCTCTCCTGGGATGAATGGCTGCCGCGATTCGTGCGGGTCATTCCAAACGACTATCACCGTGTGCTCTCCGCGCAGAAGCAAATGACGCGCGACGGCATGACTTACGAACAGGCAGAGATGGCGGCGTTCGAATTGAACTCGCATGACCTGGCGCGAGTCGGCGGGAAATAGGGCATTGCCGATTGCCGATTTCCAATTGCCGATTTGAAATTGCAGATCTTCTGCGCTTGAAATGTTTTGAATCGGACGTCACGACCCTGGCAAAGATGTAAATCGGCAATCGGCAATCGGAATTGGCAATGTCTAAAACCGGCTTCATGGAATACACGCGCACGCTTCCGGCCTCACGGCCGCCGGCGGAGCGTGTATTTGATTGGCAAGAGTTCCATGACCATCTGCCTGAGTCGCATTTGCGCGAGCAGGGCGCTCGCTGCATGGATTGCGGCGTGCCGTTCTGTCACACCGGGCAGATCATCAGCGGTGCTGCTTCCGGCTGTCCCATCAATAACTTGATTCCAGAGTGGAACGACCTGGTCTATCGCGGTCACTGGCGTGAAGCACTCGATCGTCTTCACCAAACGAATAATTTTCCAGAGTTCACTGGTCGCGTTTGCCCGGCGCCCTGCGAAGGATCGTGCGTGCTCGGCATCAACAGTGCTCCGGTAACAATCAAAAGCATCGAGCAGGCAATTATTGACAAAGGCTTTGAAGCCGGATGGGTCGTGCCGAATGCACCCGCCGTACGTACCGGAAAGAAGGTAGCCGTAGTCGGTTCGGGGCCGGCTGGTCTCGCTTGCGCCAGCCAACTAAATCACGCAGGGCACCAGGTAACTGTCTTCGAACGCGCGGATCGCGCGGGTGGGTTGTTGATGTACGGCATTCCCAACATGAAGTTAGAGAAGACGATCGTTCAGCGACGTTTGGATCTGATGTCGAAGGAAGGAATCAGATTCGTTACCGGATTGAACGTGGGCCAGGACTACCAGGTCGAGCAACTCAAAAAAGACTTTGACGCGATTGTCCTTTGCGGGGGTTCAACGCGGCCGCGCGATCTTCCGCTGGCCGGAAGAAGTCTTCAGGGAATCCATTTCGCGATGGACTTTCTTCACGCGAATACAAAGAGTTTGCTCGATAGCAGACACGAAGACGGACGTTACCTCTCTGCTAAGGACAAGGACGTGATCGTGATCGGCGGCGGCGACACCGGCACGGACTGTGTAGGAACAGCCCTGCGGCACGGTTGCCGGAGTCTAACGCAGTTTGAGATTTTGCCGTCCTCGCCGGCACAGCGCGCCGCGGACAATCCCTGGCCGCAGTGGCCCAAAGTCTATCGACTCGATTACGGCCAGGAAGAAGCGGTGGCCGTGTTCGGCAGAGACCCGCGCGCCTACTCAATCATGACCAAACGGTTTCTCGGTGACGAGCACGGACGTTTGCGCGCAGTGCAAACGGTCGAGGTCGATTTGAACGCGGGAAGCAATGGACACGGACCTCGTGAAGTACCGGGAACAGAGAAAGAGTGGCCGGCGCAGATGGTGCTGCTGGCTCTCGGTTTTCTGGGTCCGGAAACGGAAGGATTGCTGTCTCAACTGGGAGTAAAGATTAACGAGCGCGGCAATGTTGAGGTTGATCGAGACCAGATGACCACCGTGCCGAAAGTTTTCGCTGCCGGCGACATGAGCCGCGGGCAGTCTTTGGTCGTTTGGGCCATCGCCGATGGACGACGTGCGGCAAAGGGAGTCGACAAGTATTTGATGGGAGAGACGGTGCTGCCGTAGGAAGGTCTCATTAGCGCGGTGAAGTAGTGGGCGACATGAGGGGAAACCGTTTAAACGGTTTTCATTCGGAACCCAACCACTAATCACCGGGTTAAAGCCGCGGTGCCAATGAAAAAAGAATGAAAGAAAGACCAACATGATTGCTGAACAACAAATCCCGACCTCGCCAGACAGCGCGCCGCAAGCAGATTTAGATCAAAGATTTCCGCGCGGTGCCGAGATCTTGATCGAAGCTCTCGTGCATGAGGGCGTCGATTCGATCTTTGGTTATCCCGGCGGCGCGGTGCTGCACATCTACGACGAGTTGTGGCGCGCGCGCGACCGCATCACGCACTACCTGGTACGCCATGAGCAGGGTGCCGTGCATATGGCTGAAGGTTATGCGCGAGCGTCGGGACGTGTGGGCGTAGTTCTGGTGACCTCGGGTCCGGGCGCGACCAACGCAGTGACGGGAATCGCCAATGCCTACCTGGATTCGACCCCGATCGTAGTGATCACCGGGCAAGTGCCTCTGCCGCTGATCGGCACGGATGCTTTTCAGGAGGTTGATACCGTCGGCATCACGCGGCCTTGCGTCAAACACAATTATCTCGTGCGCGACGTGTGCGATTTGGCCGCGGTAGTTCACGAAGCATTTCATTTGGCGCGGACGGGAAGACCGGGCCCCGTCGTGATCGACATTCCCAAGGATGTTTCAGCAGCGCCGGCACATTACTCGAGACTGGAAAAGATTAGCTTCCCCTTAGTCGAGAAGAAACATAGCCCTGATCCTTTGAGTGTGAGTCGTGCGGCTGCAGCCATTCTCAAAGCAAGGCGTCCAGTGCTTTACGTTGGCGGCGGCATCGTCAATTCGGGCGCGTCGGCGCAATTGCTTGCTCTTGCTGAACAACTACAAATTCCGGTCACTCCGACTTTGATGGGCCTGGGCGGATTTCCGTCGGCGCACTCACTCAGCCTGGGCATGCTGGGGATGCATGGAACGTTCGCCGCGAACATGGCGGTCGCCGAGAGCGACCTACTGATCGCGGTCGGCGTGCGCTTCGATGATCGAGTGACTGGAAAACTAGCGACCTTCGCTCCGCATGCGAAGGTGATCCACGTCGACATCGACCCCGCCAATGTCGGTAAGAATCGCGCGCCGGATCTTTCACTGATTGCCGATGCGGGCGAGGCGCTGACGGCGCTGTATAGCGAAGTGGAGTCTGTGGGACCAGTCGAGATCGATCAAAGCAAGCAGCAGCGGGAGCGGTGGTGGGAACAATTGCGCTCTTGGCAGCGCGAACAGCCTCTGCAGTTTTCAGGAGGCGGCGATCACATTAAGCCGCAGCATGTCATTCGCGAACTACACCGGCTGACAAATGGAGACGCCATCATCACAACTGATGTGGGGCAGCACCAGATGTGGGCGGCGCAATTCTATCCGTTCAAGCGGGAGCGCCGATGGATTACCAGCGGCGGTCTGGGCGCGATGGGTTTTGGAGTGCCCGCGGCCATCGGCGCGCAACTGGCCTTTCGCGATCAACTGGTTGTCGCGATCGTCGGCGATGGCGGCTTTCAAATGACTAACCAGGAACTGGCCACGGCGGTGCAATACGATCTGCCGGTCAAGATCGTAATTATGAACAACGGGTACCTGGGAATGGTGCGGCAGTGGCAGGAGATGTTCTATGACCGCGCTTATTCGGAAGTTGATATCTCCGTCGCGCCCGACTTCGTCAAACTGGCAGAGGCGTATGGCGCTTTAGGCGTGCGCGCAACTCGTCCCGACGAGTTGGCAGCAGTCCTTGAAGCCGGTCTGTCGCATAAGGGTGTGGCCGTGATCGATGTCGTGGTTTCGAAAGAGGAGAATGTCTTCCCTATCGTTCCTGCCGGAGGCAATTCGCGCGACATGATCTTTCAGAGTGAGGGAGTCTAGGCATTTCCGATTTCCGATTGCCAATTGCCGATTGAGGCGTGTGCTTTGGGGCCCTTGGTAATTGCGTGTTAAAGGATTGATTTGGCTGGGGAAGGGAAGAGCGAGGAAGAGATTCTGTTTTGAAAATCGGCAATCGGCAATCGGCAATTGGCAATCGACAATGAATCATACGCTTTCAATCGTAGTCGCGGACCAACCCGGAGAACTCTCGCGCATCGTCGGGTTGTTCAGTGCGCGCGGGTTCAACATTGAAACGATCGCGGTGGGAGCGACGCTCGATCCGCAGTGGGCGCGCGTCACCATCGTCACGAGCGGCGACGATCGCACCATCGAACAGATCGTCAAGCAGTGCGAACGGCTGGCCCGTGTGCGGGAGGTGCAGGACGTAACCACGAGTCCGCACATCGAGCGTGACATGGCCTTGATTACCGTTAATGCTGAACCGGGAGCACAGCGACAGGAGGTCCTGAGTTTAGTCGGCGTGTTCCGCGCTAAGGTCGTCGACATTTCCCACACCCAGATGATTGTCGAGGCTTCGGGCAGCAAGGAAAAAGTCGAAGCCTTTATCGAACTGCTGCGGCCGATCGGTATTCATGAGATCACGCGAACGGGGCGGATCGCTATTGGTCGCCTAACAAATGGGAAAGGGACTGATTGAGGTTTTGCTAAAAAAAAGTTGGTCAATTCAATTTCTGGGAACGCGGACGTCCCGTCCGCACTGAGCGCGAAGCGCGAAAAGCGTTTCTCTGACCGGCGCGGACGAGACGTCCGCGTTCCCAGCATTGACTGGCCTCTTGCACCCCGGATCGCTTTTTGGGGCAAGGCCGCTGATTAAAGATTCACGAAATCACGCGAATGACTTGAATTGAGCTGAATGGCAGTTCGTTGAAATCACTTTGAGAGGATTGAAACCATGAATATTTACTATGACAAAGACGTCAACGCCGATGCCTTGCGGGAGAAGAAAATTGCCGTCATTGGCTACGGTAGCCAGGGCTTTGCTCAATCGAACAACTTGCGCGAGTCGGGTTGTGAGGTAACCGTTGGGCTGCGCCCGGAAAGTCCCTCGGTTGCCAAAGCCGAACAGTCGGGTTTGCGCGTGTTGCCGGTTGCCCAGGCCGCCGCCGAAGCCGACATCGTCATGATGCTGGTGCCGGACGAAATGGCTTCGGACGTGTACGCGCGCGAGGTCGCCGAATCGATGACGCCAGGAAAATATTTGGCGTTCTCGCATGGCTTCTCGGTTCACTATGGGTTCATTAAAGCGCCGGAGGACGTAAACGTTTTCATGGTGGCGCCGAAGGGGCCGGGGCACCTCGTGCGACATGAATACAAACGCGGCGCTGGGGTGCCGTGCCTGCTCGCGGTCCATCAGGATCCAACCAGCGACACGCGCCAGATCGGTCTCGCATACGCTTCGGCGATTGGCGGCGGCCGCGCCGGTATCATCGAAACCAACTTTCGCGAAGAGACGGAAACGGATCTCTTCGGTGAGCAAGCCGTGCTGTGCGGCGGGTTGACCGCGCTGATCAAAGCCGGATTTGAAACTCTTGTCGAAGCCGGTTACGCGCCTGAGATGGCTTACTTCGAATGCCTGCACGAGATGAAACTGATCGTGGATCTGATTTACGAAGGCGGCATCTCTGAAATGCGTTATTCGGTTTCCAACACGGCCCAATACGGTGACATGACACGCGGGCCCGTGGTAATAAACGACGAGACGAAGCGGCGCATGAAAGGTATTTTAGCGGAAGTCCAATCAGGTGCGTTCGCTAACGAGTGGATGAAAGAAAATCGCCGTGGCCGCCCTCGTTTTCAGGAACTGGAAGCGCAAACAAAAACGCACCAGATCGAGCGCGTTGGGGCAAAATTGCGCGGGATGATGCCGTGGCTCGCCGCGGGGCGGCTGGTTGATAAGACCAAGAACTAATAGGCGGCTGAGGGCCTTTGGGTCTCGGTACAAGAGCGACGGAACGATCCACGAAATCACACGAAATGGCCGAACTAAAATCTTCTTCGTGCTTGTTTCGTGTGGGTTCGTGGATCGCTTTCGTTTTTCAGCCACCTGTTAGGAATCTTTTAGAGGAATTACGCGTGGGATGCACGTGGCATTAACCGATGGACTGTCATGAACAATCGTCGTAGCCAAACAATCACCCGCGGTGCCGAGCGCACGCCGAATCGCGCCATGCTCCGCGCCGTTGGCTTTGGCGATGCGGACTTCGATAAGCCCATCGTCGGAGTCGCTAACGGCTACAGCACCCTCACGCCTTGCAACATGGGTCTGAACACTCTGGCGGAACGCGCGATCGATTCTCTCCGGGAAGCGGGGACCATGCCGCAGGTCTTCGGCACGATCACCGTCAGCGATGGAATCTCGATGGGCACAGAGGGGATGAAGTACAGCCTCGTCTCTCGTGAAGTGATCGCCGATTCGATTGAAACCGTGTGTCAGGCGCAGAGTGTCGATGGTCTAATCGCCATAGGAGGCTGCGACAAGAACATGCCGGGCGCGATGATCGCGATCGCGCGCTTGAACATTCCGTCGATCTTTGTTTATGGCGGCACGATTAAGGCCGGACACTACAAAGAAGCAGACCTTACGATCGTCAGCGCGTTTGAGGCAGTCGGCGAGTACTTCGCGCACCGCATCGACGAAGCAGAGCTAAAGCAGGTCGAACGCCACGCTTGTCCCGGCGCAGGTTCCTGCGGCGGAATGTACACCGCGAATACGATGTCTTCGGCCATCGAGGCCATGGGAATGAGCCTGCCGCGTTCGTCAACCATGGCCGCAGAGGACGCGGAAACGGCGGTGAACGCCGTGCGTTCCGGCCTGGTCCTGGCGGCAGCAATTCGCAAAGACATCCGCCCGGAAAAGATTCTCACCCGGAAAGCTTTTGAAAACGCGATCGCAGTAGTCATGGCGGTGGGCGGTTCAACCAATGCGGTTCTTCACTTGTTGGCAATCGCGCATGCCGCTGAAGTGCCACTGGCGCTCGACGACTTTGAGCAGATTCGCGAACGCGTCCCCGTTTTGTGCGACCTGAAACCGTCGGGACGTTACGTGGCAACCGATCTACATCAAGCCGGCGGAATTCCACAGGTGATGAAGATGCTGCTTGTAAACGATAGACTGCACGGCGACGCGCTTACCATTACGGGGAAAACTGTAAGCGAGGTGCTAAAAGATGTGCCGGCAAACCCACCGGCTAATCAGAACGTAATCCGTCCGTGGGAGAACCCAATCTATCCGCAGGGACATCTGGCAATCTTGAAAGGCAATCTCGCAACCGAGGGCGCTGTGGCCAAGATCACCGGCGTTAAGAACCCGAAGATCTCCGGACCGGCCCGCGTCTTCGATTCGGAAGAGAGCTGTCTGCAGGCAATCCTTTCCGGAAAAATCAAAGCGGGTGATGTGTTGGTGATTCGCTATGAAGGGCCGCGGGGCGGCCCGGGCATGCGAGAGATGTTGGCTCCCACCTCGGCGATCATTGGCGCAGGTTTGGGCGATGCGGTTGGGCTGATCACCGACGGACGATTCTCGGGCGGGACGTATGGGATGGTCGTCGGCCACGTCGCTCCTGAAGCGGCCGTAGGTGGTGGAATAGCGCTGATCGAAGAAGGTGACTCAATCACAATTGACGCTCCCGCTCGGCTACTGCAACTGAACATCTCAGAAACGGAATTCGAACGTCGTCGGGCCGCATGGAGTCCGCCGCCGCCGCGCTATCGTCGCGGGGTATTGGCAAAATATGCGGGGTTGGTGTCCAGCAGCAGTCTGGGCGCGATTACGGATGGTGAAGACAGTGTGGGCGTAGTAAGGTAGGAAGGTCGTGCCGCGGACGGAGCGCGGACCTCCCTGTCCGCAATTGAACGCGGCGCGAACATCTTGAACGGCCGAACCTGGCAAGGTATGAGCGGGCTTTGCCCGCTGGCGGACAGGATGTCCGCGCTCCATGATCGCCCGGAGCTCGAAGGAAATTTAGATGAGTATCGACGATTGGCGTTCGCGAATTGATGAGCTTGACGGCGAATTGCTGCGCTTGCTCAACGAGCGCGCTCGCATCGCCTTAAAGGTAGGCGAGTCGAAAAAGGAAGCGGGAGCATCGCTTTGCGATCACACCCGCGAGCGCCAGGTAATCGAGCGCATGAGTGAGGCCAATGAAGGACCCCTCGACGATCGCGCAATCATAGAACTCTACCGGGCGATCATTCACGAGTCCCGGCGAATTCAAACTCTCGCGACACAGCCGAGCCCCGAAGGAATTGCGCCTCATCTTCCAGTGCAGACGAACGGATCGCTGCGGGTTGCCTTTCAAGGCGCGCGAGGGGCATTCAGCGAAGCAGCCGCGGTCAAGCTCCTCGGTGACGAGATTACCCTCGTCCCGCGGGAAAACTTCGAATCTCTTTTCAATGCTATCGACGACAACTCGGCCGATTGCATCCTCGCGCCGATCGAGAACAGTCTTGCCGGTTTCGTTCACGCCTGCTATGACCTGCTTCTGGAGAGCAAGTTGTACATTTCAGGTGAAGTCATCATTCCTATCAACCACTATTTGATCGGTTGTCCAGGCGCGACATTTGAAGGGATCGCTACTGTCGAGTCGCATCCGGTGGCACTCGATCAATGCCGGCGCTTCCTCGCGGCCAATCCGCATATTCGCCGCATCGCCGCAGAAGATACGGCCGGCAGCGTGGCGCGGATCGTCGCGCAGGGTGATCCGACCCGCGCCGCGATCGCCGGCAAACGGGCGGCCGAGCAATACGGCGGAGTGATTCTCCGTGAACATCTGGAAGACAGCAGCGAGAACTACACTCGCTTCCTGCTGCTCACGCCGTCCGAGGAGTTTGGGGAAGGGGCCGACAAACTGTCCTTGGTCATCGAGCTGCCGCACCAGCCGGGCGCGCTGCACAATGCGCTCGATCCGTTCGCGCGGCGCGGAATTGACTTGCTCAATATCGAGGGTCGTCCGGTGAAGGGTCGCCCGTGGGAATACTGCTTTTATCTTGACCTGCGAAGTTCTCCCGACGACGTCGAAGTGAAGACGGCGCTTAACGAATTGCACGATCGGCGCGTGGAAACTCGAATCCTGGGGGCTTACAAATCGGCGGTAGTGCCCGCGGGCTAACCATTAATATGAGAGGCACTCGATCCTGGGAGCGCGGACGGCTCGTCCGCACTGAGCGCGAAGCGCGAACAGCTTTGAATAATTGAGCTGTAAGAAAGATGAGCAAGCTGGGCATGCAGTGCGGACGAGCCGTCCGCGCTCCCAGCAATGAGAGATGTGAAATCTAAAGTCGATGATCCTGATCCTAACTCCTAACATCAAACCGGAGAGCGAAGTGTACCAGCAGCTAATGGCGCACCTTGCTCGCTTACCCAACATTCAGTCACGCGTTCACCAGGAGCAAGGCTCTGAACAGTCTCTGACCGAGATCTACCTGATTGGTAACACGCTGGCAATCCCTGTCGATGAAATGATGGCCCTGCCGGGCGTCGAGCGAGTAGTTCGGGTGTCGGAGGAATATCGAGTGCTCGGCCGGCACAAGGACGACGACCGGCCCTTGCACTTCGAGTATCAGGGACTACGTTTTGGTCAGGACACTCTGCATGTCTTTGCCGGGTTGTGTGCGGTCGATACTCCTGAGAACGTCGAGACGATGATGCGGGCGCTCCGCGATAACGGCCAGGTCTGCACGCGCATGGGCGCTTACAAGCCGAGGACCAGTGCGTACTCGTTCCAGGGACGCGGCAAGGAGTGCCTGCCTTACGTCTTTGAGCTGGCGGGTAAGTATGGAATCAAAGTCATCGCCATGGAGATAACCCATGAGATGCACATCGATGAAATCAACGAGGCGTTGCACCAAACCGGAAACCCTACGGGTGTGTTGCTTCAGATAGGCACGCGCAATACGCAAAACTTCGAGCTCTTAAAAATAGTCGGACGGCAGCAGGACTATCCCGTTCTGCTCAAGCGCGGGTTCGGAATTACTTTGAGTGAGTCGCTGCACGCGGCTGAGTACCTCGCCAGCGAGGGCAACCGCAAAGTTATCTTCGGACTTAGGGGTATCAAATCAAATCTTGGCGATCCGCACCGCAACTTCGCCGATTTCGCGCATGTGCCGGTGGTGAAGGCCCTGACGCGAATGCCCGTGTGTGTCGATCCGTCGCACTCCGTTGGATCGCGTCGGGTTGGACCGGAAGGCATCCTTGACGTAATGCATGTCACGGCTCAGGGCGTCATCGCCGGAGCCAACATGGTCCTGGTTGATTTCCACCCCGCGCCTGGTCAGGCACTGGTGGACGGGCCGCAGGCGTTGCTGTTGGAAGAGCTACCCAGATTCCTCGAAGATGTTCAGCTTTGTCGTGAAGCTTACCAGAAGCGTTTGGCGTTGGCTCAACGTTCATTGTCAGAAGCCCGCGCGTAAGCAAGGGCGACACGCGGCGCAATCGTCCATAGCGTCAACACAATTGTTCGCGGCCAAATTTCCTTAATCAAGATTCTGGCCGAGTGTTGCCCTCCCTCACGGTCGGGCTTCTGACACACTCTTTAAACTGCTGGGTTATCTAGCCTACAAACTCGTCACTGTTTCTTTTCCACATCGACAGAAACGTAGTGCGGGAACAAATAGAGGAAACTTTAATCGGCGAATTCATGCCCACGTAACATTGAGCGTGTATGATCGCCGCCTCATCTTAAGTCGACGTTCTGCTTGGTATGTGAACTAATTAGTTGTTCCGAAGCCGGGGTTTCCAAATAGTCGGCGCCGATGGCGAGATGTTGGCTTATGAGTTGCATGATTCAAACAGAGAATTTGAATAGAAGTATTTCCAGGAGGGTTAGATAGTTATGAGTTTACGTGATGTGGCGCGCCTAGCAGGTGTTTCGACGATGACGGTTTCTCGGGTAGTAAACAACTCCCGGACCGTCAAGCCCGATACGCGCGCGCGGGTCGAGGACGCGATTGCTCGGCTCGGATTTCTTCCGAACGCGGCCGGCGGATTACGGTTTCAGAAAGGAAGCAACGTAAGTCTTCCAATGTCCGGGACTATTTCTGATGAGAATAAATTCCGCGACAAGGAGAATGTTGACGCCGTCGAGCAGCCTGGTGCTCTAACATCCAGTCGCCGATCAGCGCCGGCGCCCCAAAAGGCCCCACTCCCTTCAGGCGACACTGCGCGCGCGATGTTACGGATCGTCCGTGCCGCGCAAACGATTTCACGGGTAGACCTGGCCCGCCGGCTGGACGTCAATCGGAGCACCGTAACGGTTATGGTGACGCCGCTCATCGCTTCGGGCGTCTTGCGTGAAGCTGCACCGGAACAGGCGGCCGCAAGCCGTCGTGGCAGGCCGCCCATTGGTCTCTCGTTACGCGGCGATAAGCTATTTATCATTGGAGTCAATATCGGCGTGCGTCGAACTCAGGTGGGCGCCGCGACAACCGATGGCCGCTGGCTCGATGAAGAATCGTTCGACACGCCATCCGACTCAAACGAAGCGCTGGCACGAATCAACTCGAGTTTGAGACGACTCCGCACGTTAATCACCGAACACGATCTAATTTCAATAGGCGTGAGCATTCCCGGTCCCACCGATGCTGGAAGGAAAGAATTGCTGTTTGCTCCTCACCTTGGTTGGCGTGATGTGCGAGTGGCAGAGACTCTGTCCGTTGGAGATAATCGCGGAGTCCCGGTAATTGTCGAAAACGATGCGACCGCTGCGGCAATGTATGAAGCACGCCGCCGTTTGCGGGAGCGCCCGCACCAGACGCGAAACGATTTCATTCTGGTCCGCGCGGGTACCGGGATCGGAGTCGGTCTGGTATTGCGTGGCGAGGTTTATCGCGGTACCGGCGCCGATCGCGGTTTGCTCGGCGAGTTTGGGCACATGACGATTGTCGCGGGTGGAAAAGAATGCGCGTGCGGCAACCGTGGCTGTTGGGAGGTCTATGCTTCGGCCGCGAGCGCCGCGTCGCTGTATATGGGTGAAGGATCAGCTGGCAACGTCGGAACGCCTCCGCGTTTCGTGGACATCGTTGCGCGTGCCGAGGCCGGAGAGTTGCAGGCGCTAACCACTCTGGATCGAGTCGGGGAATACCTTGGGATCGGCATTAGTAACGTCATCACCGGGGTAGGCGTTTCGCAAGTAGTGGTAAGCGGCCGGATTGTTCACGGCTGGAAGTTCATTCAGAGATCGCTCCAGGCCGCGGTCGCCGGGACAATGGCAGGAAGGTTATCGCATTGGTCCGTCGAACGAGGCCAACCCACAGGCGCTGGATTGGGCGGGGCGTTCGAGGTGGCTATCGAGCACTATTTCACCAAGCTTGCGAAACTAACACCGGCCGCCGCGTGAGTTGCGTGGCAAGCAACCCATCATTGGTCACTACTCGTTGGTTGACACGCAAGTCCCCGGTCAGGTATAACCCCACCTGCCCGAGTAAGTGAGCGGAATAATTCATGAGCTTCAGTAGAACTCATCATCGACACCATTCGCACCACAGTGCCAACCATCATTGGCACCAAGGCAGCGCGTTGGCGGTTGTGATTCGAGACTCCGAAGCTAGTTAGAGTAGCAGGAAGCACAAACCGAAACCTTCAGGACCCGCTGCCAAATACGTTTTGGCGGCGGGTTCTTTTTTGTTCTACATGCCGGGAGCGCGGACGGCTCGTCCGCACTGACCGCTGAGAAGTCTTTGTCAAGAATTGAGCGTGCGACGCATGGTATTGCGGACGGGCCGTCCGCGCTCACAGCGCAAGCGGAAAGTTTTCATTTTATGTCTGAGCCACTCTCTAAAATTCCCAACGGCCTGCGCTACTACTCTGGACAGGAGGCCCGCCTGAGGCGTGTGATTGAAGAGACCGCGATGTCGGTTTTTGAGGGTTGGTCCTATGAAGAAGTGATTACGCCAACGTTGGATTATTACTCTCTTTTCGAGCGCGGCATGGGCCCCGCGGAGGCGCATCACGCGTTCAGGTTCACCGACACTGATGGGCGGCTGCTCGCGCTCCGGCCGGACGTCACCTCTGGAATTGCACGCTTGACTGCGACTCTCTTCGCGGACCGCCCGCGGCCCTTGCGTCTCTGCTACGCCGCACCGGTCTTTCATCAACAGGGGCAATCAACCATCGAATGGCGACGAGAGTCGACGCAGATCGGCTGTGAGCTGGTCGGTCAAAACAGCGCCGCGTCCGACATCGAAGTATTAGCCATCGCTTGCGAGGTTCTCCGGCGATTACATTTCGATCGCGGATACGTGATCACGCTGAATGACGTGGAAGTCTTCAACGGTGTCGCCGAAAGTCTGGGGTTCGATTCCAACACCCGCGACCAGCTGCGACAACTCGTAGACGGGCGGAACGTCGCTGACCTGGAATCCTTTCTCGCTACGCGCGCTTCTGTGGAGGACGGCCGGACGATCTCGCAACTCATCCGGCTTTCAGGCAAGTCCGAAGCGCTCGCCGAAGCACGTAGAGTTATCAGGAACGCGAGATCCAGCGCCGCGCTTGATCGCCTCGAGAATCTTTGGCGCATTATTGAATCCCTCTCTCTTACGGATCATTTCGAGATCGACCTGGGCGATGTATCAAGGCTGGACTACTACACCGGGCTCACCTTCAAGATCTATATCGAGGGCGCGGGAGCGAGAGTGGGCAGCGGCGGACGCTACGACAACCTGACGGCTAATTTCGGCAAGTCTGAACCGGCCGTCGGCTTTGTGCTTGACCTGGATGCGCTGGCCGGTCTGCTGCTGCCGGGCTTTAACGAGGCCACGCTATCGGCGCAGTCAGAGAGAAACGTGCAACGCGTTGCCGACAACGACCTCTCTGCGCTTTTTGGTGAAGCCATCGAGAGGCGCGCGCGCGGCGAGCGCGTGGTAATTGTTTCCGGCGAGGTGACGCTATGACGCAATTGACGATCGCGATTGCCAAGGGAAGACTGCAGGCTGGAACGCTTGAGTTGTTGGCGAATTCGGGGCTCTGCGAGACGAAAGACCTTCTGTCTTCTCGGCGGCTGGCAATAGAAGATGAGTCCGGCCTCTTTCGCTTTATCTTCGTTAAGCCGATGGACGTTCCAGTCTATGTTGAGCACGGCATTGCCGACTGCGGCGTTGTCGGTCGCGACGTGTTGATGGAGTCGGAAGCTGATCTCTTGCAGCCTCTGACTCTCGGCATTGGTCGTTGTCGCATCGTGGTGGCCGCGCCCGCAGATAAGCCCGGCAATGGTTACGGTATGTTGCGGGTGGCGACTAAGTATCCGCATATCGCCGCTGCACATTTTGGCTCGCGCGGCCAGCCTGTGGAGATCATCAAGCTGTCCGGGTCAGTCGAACTCGCACCCGTCCTGGGTTTGGCTGATTGCATCGTCGACCTGGTCGAGACCGGCAGAACCTTGCACGACAACGGCCTCAGCATTGTTGAAGTCATAGCCGAATCAACCGGACGGCTGGTGGTAAACCGGGCCAGCTATCAATTGAAAGCGAAAGCGGTGGGGACTTTAATCGCGGGCCTGGAAGCGGCTGGGCGTTAATGAGATCTGAAAAAAGTCGACTCGATAAGCGCGGTACGGAACCGGTCGCGGTAGCGACCGGGTGGTTTCCAACTTTGATAAGCGGTGTTCAGAGTACCGACTTCAGTCGGGCTTTACTCGGCAGGAAGCACTAAAAAGAAAGAGCCCAACTAAAGTTGGTACTCTAAACGCCGGTGGATTAGGACACTAGCTGCGACCGGGTGGTTTCCACGAGATATACCCGCTTGCTACCGCAAGCGGTTCCGTACCAAGTGGCTGTGCGACGAACAGTCTGGAGTTTGGGATACCAGGCGAAGGAGGTTGCAAAGTGGTTGAGGTGATCTCAAGCAGGGAAACGGATCGGTTCCGGGTTAAGCTCGAACGCATAAGGGGCCGCAACGTTGCCCTCAATGCGGACTTACTGCGCGAGGTCTCGGCGATCTTGCAAGCGGTGCGAGAGCGCGGCGATGCAGCGCTGATCGACTACGCCGCGCGATTCGACGGGTGTGTCCTTCAACCCGCGGAACTACGCGTCGACGAGGATGTCTTGCGTCGCAGCGCCGCTCGCGCGGACCCGCAGGTGCTCGAAGCAATCCGCGAAGCCATTAGCAGAGTTCGCGCCTTTCATCAGTTGGAGCTTCCGAAATCATGGGTCCTGGAAACCGAGGGCGGAGTGGTTTTAGGTCAGCGCATTACCGCCATCGAGCGCGCCGGTTTGTACGTTCCGGGTGGGACTGCCAGCTATCCTTCAAGCGTCGTGATGAATGTTGTCCCGGCCCAGGTCGCGGGCGTCGATCGGCTGATTGTCGCAACGCCGCCTCAAACACTTCAGGAGAACCCGGCAGTGGCGGCGGCACTGGTTGAGCTGGGTGTGACTGAGGTCTATGCCGTGGGCGGTGCGCAAGCGATTGCTGCGCTGGCCTACGGCACTGAGACGGTGCCGCGCGTCGATAAAATCACCGGACCCGGGAATCGTTACGTTGCCGCCGCGAAGAAACTTGTATTCGGCGTAGTCGGGATCGATTCGATAGCCGGGCCGAGTGAAGTGGTGATTGTGGCGGACGATTCAGCTCGCGCCTCTTATGTTGCCAGCGATCTTTTGGCCCAGGCCGAGCACGGCGAAGATGCTTCGGCGATACTGCTGACGACCTGTAACACGCTGGCGCTTGAAGTTGTCCGCGAGCTCGCAATTCAGACGAGCAAACTTTCCCGCGCCAAAGTGATTGAAGCATCACTGGCTCGGTACGGCGCGATTATTGTTGTCGACGATATGGACGAAGCATGCGCGATCGTCAACGACCTGGCGCCGGAACATCTGGAGATTATGGCCCGTGATGAAGAAGGAATTGCCTCGCGGATTCGCCACGCCGGAGCGATCTTTTTTGGCGAGCACACGCCTGAGGCGGTTGGTGATTACATAGCGGGGCCCAACCACGTTCTGCCGACCGGCGGCTCGGCGCGTTTCTCGTCCGGTCTCGGCATCGGCGATTTTCTCAAGCGAACCAACACTATGAAGTTTTCGGCGGCTGAACTCGAGCGCACCGCGCCGATGATTGCGGCGCTCGCTAAGGCTGAAGGTCTCGACGCCCATGCCCGTTCAGTTCTGCTTCGTCTGGGGGAGAACGAATGATGAGCAAAACCCTGGCGAGCATCAAGACGCGCGTGTGTGAGTTGCGGCCTTATTCACTTAGCCCTGACGTGGCGCGAATAAAGTTGAATCAGAACGAGAACCCCTGGGACACGCCCGTCAAGATCAAGCAGGAAACTTTACGGCGCATCAGCGATTGCGCATGGTCGCGTTATCCGAACTTCGCGCCCCGAAGATTGCATGAACGCCTGGCTGACTTCAGCGGCTGGACAGCTGAAGGCATAGTTGCCGGCAATGGATCCAATGAATTAATTCAGGCGCTGTTGATGGTCACCGTCGGAGAGGGAAAACGCGTGCTCATCAACGAGCCGACGTTCGCTCTGTACCGGCAGATCACCACAGTCCTTGGAGGCGAGATCATTAGTCTTCCGCTCAATGCAGACCTTAGTTATGACGTCACTGCATTGACTGCTGCAGTCGCTGACTTGCAGCCTGAGGTGACGATCGTCTGCTCGCCAAATAATCCCACCGGCGGCGTGCTGAACGATGATGACCTTCTTCTGTTGCTCGAATCGACGAATGGCCTGGTTGTTGTCGATGAGGCTTATCATGAATTTGCCGAGCACTCTGTCGTTCCCCTCCTGCGCGAACACGACAACCTGGTGGTCTTGCGCACGTTTTCCAAAGCGATAGCCATGGCTGGGCTGCGCGCCGGCTATCTGCTCGCCGCGCCGGAGTTGGCGACTGAGATACGCAAGGCCGTGCTTCCTTATAATCTGAATATCATTTCGCAGACCGCCGCCGAGGTAGCCGTCGAGATGTACGAAGATGAACTGCGCCCGCTGGTGCGGAAGATCATCGCCGAGCGTGAGCGATTGCACGACGCGCTCAGTCGCCTTAACGGGCTGACACCAGTCCGCTCGCGCGCAAACTTTATTCTGGTGCGCTCGACGATCGAGCCAAAGCAGGTGTTCGCGGAACTACTCAAACGAAATATTTTGATTCGCGACGTAAGTGGCTATCCGATGTTGAGTGAATATTTTCGTTTCAGCGTGGGTACGCCTGAGGAGAACGAGCTGTTGCTTGAAGCATTAAGAGAAATATTTGGAGCGCGAGGGCAACCCTGAAATGTCAGGTGACACGGCCTTAGATGAGGTCAGTACCGGGAGCGGTAGCGACCGGGTAAGAGCGGATCTGAGACGATCGGCCCGGTCGCTACCGCTCCCGGTACTGACTCCGTTCCAACGGGGAGAAGACTTATGAAAAAACTTAAGCAGACCTCGACGCGGGTGGCGCAGGTCCAGCGCAAAACCAAAGAGACCGACGTGAGGGTGAAACTTGACCTCGATGGTCGTGGTCAATCCAGCATCAGCACGGGACTGCCGTTTCTTGATCACATGCTCGCGTTGTTTGCCAGGCATGGGTTGTTCGATCTCGACGTTGCCTGCAAAGGCGATCTTGAAGTGGACGATCATCATTCGGTCGAGGACGTGGCCCTTGCCCTGGGGCAGGCATTGACGCAGGCGCTGGGCGACAAAACAGGCATCAAGCGCTATGGCGAAGCGATCGTGCCGATGGATGAGGCTCTGTGTCGCAGCGTGATCGATCTCTCCGGGCGCTTTTATCTCGTTTATGAAGTGCAGACACGACGTCAGAAGATCGGTAACTTTTCAGTTGAGTTGGCTGAACACTTCTGGCGATCCTTTGCAGAAACAGCGAGGTTCAATCTTCATATTGACTGTTTGCGCGGTCGTAACACGCACCACATTCTGGAAGGCACTTTCAAAGCTACGGCGCGAGCCCTGCGGCAGGCCGTCGAGCGCGACGCGCGCATCGTCGGAGTGCTGAGCACGAAAGGAGTGCTTTGATCATCGCGTGGTTTGATGCGGCTCTGCCGCCTGATGTGCGGAAAGGCTCTGCCTTTCGGTCGTGCCACTTTTCTTTTCCGGTCGCCCCAGCACGGCTGCCGGGCCATGGTGTCGGTACCACCCGCGTGAGCGGGTGGATCCAGCACTCAAGCTTGGAGAGTGAGTGTCGAGCCCACCCGCTCACGCGGGTGGTACTGACCTCATCCCTGGAGCTTCCGTGCGGCGGCGACTAGAAAGAGTGCCTTAATAATCGCGCGGAAAGCCATAGGCTCTCCGCACATCGGGCGGCAGAGCCGCCATGAACTGGCTATTTGCTTATGACCCAAGTTGCCATCATTGATTACGGCGTCGGCAATCTCCGTTCGGTCGAAAAGGCTTTTGCCGCGACTGGCTGCAACGCTGTGGTAAGTTCAGATCAACACGTACTGAGTCAGGCGGAGCGTTTGGTGCTGCCCGGAGTCGGCGCATTCGGCGCTTGCATGAAGGCCCTTACTGAACGCGGATTCGATCAGTTAGTGCGCGAACGGGTCGCCGAAGCAACACCCTTACTCGGCGTCTGCGTCGGCATGCAAATGCTGTTTGAGGAATCGGACGAGTTTGGCCGGCAGCCGGGCTTAGGGCTTTTACACGGGCGGGTGCGGCGTTTCACAGGCGACCTGGTTGTGCCGCAGGTCGGATGGAATCAGGTAAAGCAGCGAGTCACCGATCCTTTATTTGAAGGGATAGTCGACGGAGGGTTTTTCTATTTCGTGCATTCGTACTTTTGCGAGCCGGCGGAAAGCGAAGTGATTTTGGGCGAGACTGACTACGGCATCGCCTATCCATCCGTGGTCGCGCGAGGGAATATCTGCGGGGTGCAGTTTCATCCGGAGAAAAGTCAGGCGGTCGGCTTGAGGTTGTTATCGAACTTCGCAGAGAGGTCAGTACCACCTGCGTGAGCAGGTGGATCGATCCAAGTCAACTCCGTGTTTGACCCACCCGCTGACGCGGGTGGTACTGACTTCATCGCCGCGCGGCTCGTCGCTTTCGGAACGACAAACTAAAGTTTGTCGAACAATTATGCTGGCAAAACGAATCATACCGTGTCTGGACGTAGACCGAGGCCGCGTGGTCAAAGGGATTCGTTTCGTCTCGCTGGTCGATGCCGGCGACCCGGTTGAGCAGGGGAAGCGCTATGACGGTGAGGGCGCGGACGAACTGACCTTCCTGGACATCACCGCGTCGTCAGACAAGCGCGACATCGTTGCTGCTTTGGTCAGACGTGTGGCTGACGAAGTGTTCATTCCTCTAACAGTGGGCGGCGGGTTGCGGTCGTTGGAAGATATTCGGGCGGTCCTGCGCTCGGGCGCCGACAAGGTCTCGCTCAATACCGCGGCGATCGAGAACCCGGAATTGATCAGCGAGGGAGCAGAGACTTTCGGATCGCAGTGCATGACAATCGCGGTTGATGCCCGGCGGCGTGATCCGGGCAACCCGAGCAAAGGCTGGGAGGTCTATACGCACGGCGGGCGGCGCCCGGTTGGACTCGACGCGATCGAGTGGATAACGCGGGCCGAGAAACTAGGCGCCGGAGAAATTCTCTTGACCAGTATGGATCGTGACGGCACGAAGGATGGTTACGACATCGAGCTGACGCGCACCGTTTCTGATAGCGTTCGCATTCCCGTCATTGCGTCGGGGGGCGCGGGCAAGCCTGAACATTTTTATGAGGCACTGACCGCGGGAGGCGCCAGCGCCGTACTGGCGGCATCGCTGTTTCACTTTGGCGAATACACGATTGCGGATGTGAAGAAGTATCTGCGCGAGCGAGGAGTGGTGGTGAGATGAAGATTGCAATGGCAGAAATAAAGTTTGACGAACGCGGTCTGGTTCCGGCGATTGTTCAGGACGCGAACACGCTCGAAGTGTTGACCCTCGCCTATATGAATAAGGAAAGCCTCGAACGGAGTCTGGCAGAGAACGAGACCTGGTTCTGGTCCCGTTCTCGCAAAAGTTTGTGGCACAAGGGCGAGACCTCCGGCAACAAGCAGCGAGTAGTAGATGTGACTGTGGACTGTGACTATGACGCCGTCAGAGTTCTGGTTATTCCGGAAGGCCCTGCCTGTCACACCGGCGCTCAAACCTGCTTTCACAACCAACTGCAAGAGGGGTCAAAAGGAGTTGGACCTGAAAGCTGTCAAGCTGATCTGGGCGAAGTGCTTGGCCGCCTTTATGCCCTAATTGAGTCGCGAAACCGGGAAAGACCGGAAGGTTCATACACGACCTATCTATTCGACCAGGGCCTGGACAAGATTCTCAAAAAAGTCGGAGAGGAATGCGCCGAGACAATCATCGCGGCCAAGAACGATGACCGCCAAGCTTTGGTTAACGAGTCCGCTGATCTCCTCTATCACCTCCTGGTGCTTTTCGTTCAGCGAGGTGTGACGCTTAACGAAGTGCAGCGCGAACTTCTGGGTCGCCGCGAGAAGGGAAGTAAATGATCCCCGAGAGTAACGAACTAAAGTCTCTTCTGGATTTCGCCGTGCGACTGGCGCGCGAAGCCGGGGATATTACTCTCCGGCATTTCAAAGGATCGTTTGCCGCTGAACGAAAGGCTGACAACTCTTTTGTGACGATCGCCGATCGCGAAGCCGAAAGGTTTTTGCGCGCCAGTATCGAACAGTCGTTTCCCGACGACGGCATTCTGGGAGAAGAGGAAGGCGAGAAGATCGGAACATCGCGGCGGCGTTGGATTATCGATCCGGTGGATGGAACCTATTCCTTTGTGCATGGCGTTCCGCTCTATGCGGTGCTGATTGGTCTGGAGATCGACGAAGAGCCGGTGCTCGGCGCGGTTAATCTTCCGGCGTTGAACGAGCTCGTCTATGCTGCGCGCGGGCTGGGTTGTTTCTGGAATGGTGAGCCTGCGCGAGTCTCGGCAACTAAATCTCTTAGCGAAGCCCTTTTGCTGGCGACGGATTTTGGCACGGCCGAACAATTTGGATTTGGCCCGGCCGCGGCAAAGTTGCAGCAGCAAGTCAACGCTCGCCGCACGTGGGGAGACGCTTACGGTCACGTGCTGGTAGCGACGGGACGGGCCGACATCATGCTCGACCCGGTCATGAACGTCTGGGATTGTGCGGCGCTGCTTCCGCTGCTGGAAGAGGCTGGTGGCACTTTCACCGACTGGCAGGGGAAGAGAACAATTCACGGCGGCAACGCCATCTCAACAAATGGACTGTTGTTCGACAACGTGATGGAAACGATTAGCGGGTCTTTGATAAGCGGCGTTTAGAGTACCGACTTTAGTCGGGTTTTGTTAACCAAGAAAGAGCCCAACTAAAGTTGGTACTCTAAACGCCCTAACCCATGACACGACCTAACCATGGAAAGGGTAACTGAGATCGATGATAGTCATTCCCGCGATTGACCTACGGCAAGGTAACTGTGTTCGTCTCACTCAGGGGCGCAAAGATGCGGCCACTGTCTATGATGGCGACCCGGTCAAGGTCGCCGAAGGTTTTGAAAGAGACGGCGCTCGCATGATTCATGTAGTCGATCTCGATGGCGCTTTTTCCGAGTCTAACGGACGCAATCGCGAAGTCCTTCGTGACCTTGTCGGCGCGGTCAGTATCCCGGTGCAATTTGGCGGCGGGTTGCGCGGCGCCAAAGACGTTGAGCAAGTCATCAGCTTAGGCGTCGACAGAGTAGTGATTGGCACGCTCGCCGTTGAATCGCCTGAGCTGCTGGCAAAGTTCGTGGGGTTATTCGGAGCCGACCACCTCGCGGTCGGCATTGATGCGCGAAATGGTCAGGTGATGACTCGCGGTTGGGAGACCGAGGAACAAATGACTGCGTTGACTCTGGCTCAACGAGTTGCCGCCGCCGGAGTCGAGCGAATCATTTATACAGATGTCTCTCGCGACGGTATGCTCACCGGAGTAAATATCGATCAGACCTGCCTGGTCGCGGAAACGTCCGGTCTAAAGATCACAGCCTCTGGCGGGGTTGCATCGCTTAATGATCTGGAACTGCTCCGCGCTGTGAGCCATCGCGGCGTCGACAGCGTGATTGTCGGAAAGGCGCTATATGAAGGACGCTTCACTCTGCCGGATGCGATTGCTATCTGTGCCTGAGCCAACCGGGTCCCGGCGCGCCGGGCTATGTCAGGCTCAATTTAGAAATTCTTCATGCTCGTATCAAAGTCAGCAGCATCATCCTGACGTTAGAACTACCTTGAGGGCGCCCTCTCTGGCAGCGTTCCCGAACGTGTCGTAGGCTTTCATGATGTCGGTCATAGCGAAGCGATGAGTCACGAGCTGCGCCGGCTGCAGTTTGCCCGAGCGCACGACCTTCAACAGCATCGGCGTTGTTACCGTGTCCACCAGGCGTGTGGTGATCGAAATGTTTCGGTCCCAGAGTTTTTCCAAATGCAGTTCCACCGGTTTGCCGTGAACGCCGACGTTCGCGATGTGGCCGCCGGCTGCGACAATGGCCTGACAGATATCGAACGTCGCAGGAATTCCGACCGCCTCTATGGCCACATCGACGCCGGCCCCTTCCGTCATGTCCATCACGTGTTGGGCAGCGCGTCCGTCCGAGCTGTTGACTAGACTCGTGGCGCCGAACTTTTTCGCGACCGCGAGGCGCTTGTCGTCCAGGTCGATCATGAAGATTGCCGCTGGTGAATAGAATTGGGCGGTCAGCAGCACGGCGAGCCCTACGGGTCCTGCGCCCACGATTGCGACCGTGTCACCAGGCTTCACTTGCCCATTCAGCACGCCGCACTCAAATCCCGTCGGCAAAATGTCGCTGAGCATGACCATCGCTTCTTCGTCGGCGTCGGCTGGGAAGTTGTAGAGGCTGCCATCAGCGTGAGGGATGCGCACGTACTCGGCCTGAGTTCCGTCTATGGTGTAGCCCAGAATCCAGCCGCCGTAACGGCAGTGAGAATACATACCTCGCTTGCAGAAGTCGCATTTCAAGCAGGCGCTGACGCACGAGATGATGACCTTGTCTCCCACGTGAAACTCCGAGACGCCAGCGCCGACTTGCTCAATTACACCGATGCCCTCATGGCCGAGAATGCGTCCGTCGGTCACCGCTGGAAGATCTCCCTTCAGAATGTGAAGATCGGTTCCGCAAATTGTTGAAGTAGTGATCCGTATGATCGCATCGCTCGGATCCTGGAGGGTCGGGCGCGGCTTGTCCTCCCACGCACGCTTGCCCGGGCCGTGATACACCAGCGCTTTCATGGTGGCGCCGGCGGCTGGAGTGGGTGCACTGGTAGTTGTTAGTTCGAGTTCAGCGATTGTCATTGGTATTTTCCCCTAAAGTTCATACTGCTATGCGAACCTGGCTCTGGTATTTCAAACCTTTCATTCTCTCTCGCTTCCGTTTTGGTGTCTGTGCTCAAACGCACTTATCAGCTCGCGCCGTCAACATGACTTGTCCGTCTCTCCGGGACGGGTCAAACTATCGGAAAGTTCTTGAAATGAAGGTTGGCGCTGAGGGCGCGAGGTCAGAACGGCTAAACCTGCAGGCTTTGCAGATATGGCTTCATGCTCAGTTCAGCTTTTCGTATTCTTTCTTTGCTTCAATCAGAACAGGATTATCCGGGTCGGCGTCTTTCCAGAGCGCGAAAAACTCCTAGTAAGCCTTGCGCGCTTTTGCAGTGTCGCCTTGAAGCACGGCTCCGCGGGCGAGGCCGACGTATGCCAGAGGATACAAAACCCCGCGAACAGACCAGCCGCGATGACTCAGAATTTTTTGAAACTCAGCAGACGCTTCCGCGCCTTTGTTTAGTTTTAAGTAGGCCTGACCTGGAACGTATTGGGGGGCAAAATTGCCGGACGACTCGAAGCGATGCGCTGATTCCAGTAACTCAATTGCTTGCGCGGCATTGCCGCTGTGCAGCGCAACTTGAGCTCGATACAACGGAGCGTTCACTACATTCCAGAATGTGTTTTTCGGAAGCCGTTTGGAATATTCGTCCATGAGCGGCTGCGCGCGCCCGGAGTCGCCGCAAAGGGAAAATGCATTGGCCGCAATTGCCACTGCCGCGCGGCTACGCAGAATGCCAAAAGCCCTGGCGACGAAGCCCTCGACCTGGTCGCAGTTACCGAAGACTGCTTCCGTTACCGCCTGGCCGGCGAGGAACTGGGCCGCGGCCTCTCTCTGTTCGTGTTGCAGGGCAAGTTCAACCGTGCGCTGGTTGAAATCCCGCGCCTTTCGCAACTGGCCGCGGAAGGCCGCCACTTCGGCTTGCCATGCCTGGGCCAGATATTCATCAGGCCTTCCGCTGGCCCAGTCGATTTGTTGCTTCATTGCCGCCGCGTCGCCCTGCACGAAGGCGATCGAATAGCGGTGGGAATGCATTGCCGTGGATTCGAGTTTTTGCGCGAGCGCTTCCTGAATTACCTGCCTGGCTTCATCGAACCGATTGAGAGAGATGAATGCCAGCGCCAGGTTACTTCGCGGAATAACCCAGTTTGGATTAAGGCGAATACTCTCGCGGCAGGCTTCGGCTGCTTTCTCAAACTGGCCGACTGAATTGTACCGATTGCCCAAATTGTTCCACGCCACAAAGTCGCGCGGATACGTCCGCACCAGCAACTCGTACCCCTCGATGAATTTGTCAGCCTCAAATGTCGCGAAGGCGTAATAGTCCGCGGCAATCCTGAGCTTTTCATACTCGCTGGATCGTTCTCTCAGATCAAATGCCTTTTGGAAGGCTTCTATGGCCGGCTCTTGCTGCCCGGTATTACTATATGAACCTGCGAGTTTGTCATAGGCCAGGGCGAATTTAGGATCGAGTTCGACTGCTCGTCTTAAGAACGACATGGCTTCGCGATCGTTGTTCCCAAGAGCGAGTTCACGTCCCACAGAATAGGCCTTGAGCGCTTCGAGTGATGATGTGGTAGCTTGCTCAATCGGCGCGTCAAACTTTTGAATTGAAGCCAGCGATTCGCCCATCTTCTCGCGCAACCTGTTTGCTGCCTTGCCGAGTTTCTTCAGCACCTGCTCTTTGCTTTCAGCTTCAGTCTGCTCGCGCGCGATCGCGTCGCCAGTCAGCGCGTTAATCGCTTCGAGCGTGATTACGTAGTGACTGCCCAGCGCCGCGATTGAGCCGGTCAGCAATGCTTTCAGTCCCTGTCGCAGGCAGATTTCACGGCCCACATCTCGCGTTACTCGTTCGTCGGGCGAGCGGTCCATAAACCGCAAGGCCTCACGGAGGCGATCATCGCCAAAGATGTTGAGAAATGGCGACTGGCCCAACTGCACCGCCAGGGCCAGCTTTAGCGTGCCGTCGAATACTGCGTCGCCCGTGGTGTTGAGAAAATCAGCGAGCACGATGGTGTCTTTATCGGTGAGTAAAACGGGGCGAGCCTGTTTGAAATACCAGAACCACAACAGCGACAGGGTCAGTGCCAGCAGTCCAATCGTTAAGACGGCAGCGCGACTGTCATTGAAATACCATAACAAGATTAGCGTCGTGGTCAGTAACAGCAGTCCCATCGCTACAAAGGGGCCGCGGTTATTAACCTGACTGATAAGGTACTCTGCCATGGATTCGCGCGCCGGCGGTGAACTCAAGCGTGCACTTTCCGGCGGGGTCTTCACGTTGACCCCGGTCGCTGCTTTGATTGATGCCGGCGCTTGGGTAATGTCGATTGCGGCAGGGTTCGCGAGTTCGCGCCGCAGTTCCCACAACTCGATGGATAGATCTTTGGTTGTTTGATAGCGATTTTTCGGATCCTTAGCCAGACATCGACTCACAATTCTTTGCAGACGGTTTGAAGCGTCGGGCCGGAAGTCGGTGATCGGAGGCGGCGACCCACGAATGATCTTGTTCAGCGTATCAATCGCATCTTCTCCCGGAAAAGCTTTGTGACCTGTTACTGCTTCGAACAGGATGCAGCCGAAAGAAAAAATGTCTGAACGTCGATCGATATCGTTTGTTCTTCCCCGCGCTTGTTCCGGCGCCATGTAACCGACAGTTCCGAGCACCATGCCGGGTTGCGAATGCTGCAGAGTGATCGCCGTGTCGATTTCACTCGATGTACTTGAGAGTGTTTGTGTCTCGATCAATTTCGCGATGCCGAAATCCAGAATCTTTACGTGACCATCGCGGGTCACCATGATGTTGTCGGGTTTGAGATCACGGTGGACGATGCCGGCAGCATGAGCTTTCGATAGACCGTCGACGACATGTTGCAGGTAGCGCAAGAGCTTTCTCAGATCGGTCTCGCTTCGAATCACATCACTGAAGGTGCGCCCGTCTATGAACTCCATCGCGATGAAGTTCAGACCGTTGCTCTCTCTGATTTCATAGATGTGGGCGATATTCGGATGATTCAGAGCGGCCGCGGATTTCGCCTCGCGCACAAACCGCTGTATCCGATCGCGATTCGCTGCCAGGTCCGCAGGCAGAATCTTCAGCGCGACTTTGCGATCCAGTCTTGTGTCCTGCGCGAGGTACACTTCGCCCATGCTACCTGCACCAATCCTGGAGACAATGCGATAGTGGGCCAGGCTCGTCCCGGGGGATAGCTCTGCCATTTGTGCTGTTTTACGTCACTATGGCATATGGCGCAAGCTCAAAGTGAAATCGGTTTGCAGGTGATATGCATTGAAGCGGCGTCCCTTAAAGAGGATTGGGATAAGTCCGATGGAGAAGAGCACTAATTGATTTGCCGGAAGTTTTGCCGGAATTAACGAACAACGACTATTGTCGGCAAAGTTTTCCTGGGGGCGCGGTTATGGATCGTTTTCGGTGTCGCATTCCCAGGTCAATCATGTGGTCGCTGATCTTGCCGCCCAGGAAGAGCATCATCGGACACAGACTCTCAAACATGGGTTTGAGATGCTGGTGAAGAAGCACCGCCTGGAGTGGCATGACCGCTGAAACCGTTTTAAACGGTTTCTGGCGCTGCACTACTTGAATGAAAAGAAAGTTCCAGTGAACCAGACAGCTTACCTGGCTGAGCGCACTCGGCCAGTGTCCGTCGGGCAAGCGACGGAGATCTCCCTCCCAATGGGTCTTTCATCTGTTGAAGTCATTCTCTCAGTTGCTCCTCTCATGATTCAGTCCTTTCAGTCCTTATTGATGGCGAAACGCCTGTACTAGCGTGAATACGCCTGAAGCCAGAAAGATCAAGGCAGCGCCGTACTTAATCAGCTTTTCCGGCAGACGCTTACCCAACACTTTTCCAACGATGATCGCCAACCCGTCGGCGATGACCATTCCCAATGTGCTCCCCAGCCAGACGCCGACAAAGCTCCGCTGTTGACTGGCAATAGTCACTGTCGCCAACATCGTCTTATCGCCTAACTCGGCGAGAAAGAAAGTCACACCTACCGTAACGAGGGGACCGAAGCGGCCTTCCTTTATCTTTTCTTCGTCGAGATCATCTCCGCGCAGAGTCCAGAGACCGAAACCGATAAACGAAAGTCCAGCCAACAAATTTATCCAAAAGACAGGTAGAGCCAACCCTGCGACCTCCCCAAGCGCGACGGAAAAAAGATGAACAAGCAGGGTTGCGCCGAACACACCTGTGACGACTGTGACAGTTCGGTAGCGAGTGGCAAATGCTAACGCGACCAACTGCGTCTTATCACCCATCTCGGCGATGAGCACGAAAAATAGCGCGATCCAAAAAGCAGTCATAGTTTCCCCTTCGATTAATCCATACGCATTCAATATGGCCGCGCACCCTCACATATCGGCAAAACTAAAAAGCAAAAGAGCCAGACCTTCGTCACAAGACAGATCCAAATCGATCTGTTGTGACGAAGGTCTGGCTCTCAGAAACTTCTTTAGGTTCTGCCCGCGGATCGGATATGCGCTTCTCACAAGAAGCGCGCATCAGTATGTCGGATTCCGCAAGACCGCTTGTACGTGTGCGGCTAAACTACTCCCCTTCTGTCAATACATCTTTGCCGGTAATCCCGTCGAATGTCAATTGCCACGTAGCCCTCTGTTAGTCGTTTGCCCAGTAATTCACTTTAGGTGAGTGAGAGAGAGCACGTGCCTAGTCGAATAGTTTACGCGCGCGCAGAGAGTAAGAATAAGCCTTGTCAACAAGCGGCGCCAACCATCAACCGACGGGCATGAGGCCGACCACACCCATCCCCACACTCAGACATCACCCCTTTGCGGAATTGGTCTTATCGAGCGCGGCGCGAATGCCACGGGCCAGTTTCAATGCATCATCGTTGGCCCAAAAGTGCATGAAGAACACGTGCGGCGTCTCTACAAGCATATGGCTGTGCAAAGCCGTCACTTCGATGCCGTTATCTCGGAGCGCCTTGATCACTGGGTTGACTTCACTGGCGAGCAGCACGAAGTCGCCGGTGATCGCTGCCTTGCCTCCGCCCGTCGGCTGAAAGTTTATTGCCTGTGCGACTCCCATCGAAGCAGGAATCTCCATGTCGTTGTCCATGATCTTGTCGGCGCGTGCAATGGAGAATTGATACACGCCGCCGTTTACTCTTCCGCTCTGACCCATGATCTGATCGATTTGTTTTGTATCAATTCCGAGATCCTGATTCGGAGCAGCAGCGGCGGGCGCCGCGAAGGGAGTTTTACTCAGCGCCAGCGCATCATGAATCGCCTTGGCCACCTTTACTGCGTCACCCATCGCATGAATGTGCATGTACATCACGCGCGGCGATTCATGCAGTACGTGGTTGTGCAAAGCCGTTGGTTCGACTCCGCCTTCTTCAAGTTTCGTCATGACTGGCGTCACTTCGTCTTCGGTGAGCACCAAATCCCCCATGACCGTCGTCATGTCGCCAGTCTTCTTGAAGGCGACCCATGAGCCGAGCGCAAGCGCTGGTTTAAGCTCCACACCTCCGACGGCGACCCTTAGATCGCTGCGCGGCAGGCTGACTTTGTAAACATCGCCCGGCTGCACAGAGCCGGCTTTGCCTAACGCCTGCTCGACCGCCTTCCAATCGGTTGCCGAAGGCTGCCGGCTGTTCGACTGTGTCGTTTGGTTTTGCGGCGCAGAGCATGCTACCAAGACGAACATCGTCGCTACGCCAAACGCGACGATACCCAAAACAACCCTTCTCGTGTTACGCGCAAGAAACAATTGATTTAATGCCGCGGACGGTATGTTCCTCTTCGTTTTCATTTTCATTCCTGCCTTTCTTCTCATCTAGAATTGCCTTACATCAACGCTCGCACGACCACATAAATGATTCCGACAGCCATGGCGCTCAAGGCCACGAATGCAACGTCAATTTTGAATAGCACGATCGCGAGAAAAGCTACGGTCACAATAGCGACACTTGGCAGACCCACAATCGCCGAGGGAATCAGTTCGAGCGAGACCACAATAATTACGCCCACGACTCCCGCGCTTACACCCGCAAGAAACGCCTGAATCAACTTGTTGTCCCGCACGCGCTCGATATAGCGCGCGCCGCCGAGCACAAACACGAATGACGGCAGGAAAACGAAGAACGTAGCGATTGCAGCGCCACGAACTCCACCGGCGAGAAAGCCGGCAAAGGTCGTAAACAGCATGAATGGTCCCGGCGTCGCGACACTTAGCGCTACTCCGTCCAACAGTTGACGGTCCGAGAGCCAGTGGTAGTTGGCAACGGCGCCCTGCCGCACAAAGATCAATGAGGCATATGCACCGCCAAAGCTAAACGCTCCAGTCTGAAGAAAGAGCCAGGCTATTTGGAGCCAGCGCGAACTTGCGAAGGGGAAAATTGAGGCCAGCCCTACGATGATCACCGGCAGCCGCGCTGCCTTTCTTCCTATCAGCGGCCAACCATTAACGAGTAGATTCAAAAGCCCGCAAAGCACCAGGATCAGCAAGAAATTAATACCCGCGAAACGCATTCCCACAAAAGACCCGACCAGCAGCACGACCAGAAACCAGTTGCGGATTGATGCGCGGCCAAGTTTGATGATTCCTGCAGCGATGATGCCGAGTACGGCAGGTTTGAGCACATAGAGAAAGTTATTAACCTGTGGCAGGCTACCGTAAGTAACGTATAGCCAACTCAAAATGATCATAACGACCGCACCGGGAATGATGAAGGTCAGACCTGCGAGGACTCCACCTAAAAGTTTGCGCTTCAAGTAACCAACGTAAATCGCTAACTGCAAAGCCTCTGGACCGGGGAGCATGTGGCAGAAGGCCATGATCTTAACGAAGCGATCCTCCGAGAGCCATTTCCGCCGCTCAACCATGTGGTTATACATCATTGTGATCTGAGCGACTGGCCCACCGACATTTATGAAACCAAGAAAAAGAAAGTAGAGAAACACTTCGCGCCATGAAGGCATTTGATCGCCGTCGTCATTAGCCTTAGGCTTGGTTTTCTTCCTATTCACACATCATCCTCGGAACTCATCGCCGACTCCGTTTCACTTTCGTTTGGGAGCCTTGCGTCGGCGCGATTTTGCGCCGAGCTTTCCAGTTGAGGCCTTGTTATATAGTGAATATAGACCGTCAAAGATGCTGCCGGTCTGCTGCAGCAGCTTGCGGTCGTTTCTCAACGTTTCGCTCAAGCCGTTGATTATTGCGTTGAGGCCCGAGGCCTCAAGCCGGTGAAACCTGTCGTCCTTCAGGTCGATGTCGTGGACTATCTCGGCAATCTCACGCAAACCTTTGTTATCGTTCAGACTGAATCGTTTGAGCATCGTCTCGAACGTGCAATCCTCACCGTGAGTACTCAGGCCTCTTCATCATTTCTCGTCAATTCTTCGCTGGGGCTAGGGTGAGAGTTGCAATGATTTTCGGTGTACCCGCCTGTCCCTCATACACCATAATGCGGAAGGTGTAGCTACTGCCGAGTTTGACCGTCATCGATTTGGAGCTGTCGCTACCTCTGGCGAACTCACTCCACTCGCCGTCATCAACTGAGAGATAAATTTCGGAGTAGGTATAATCGGGTCCGGCTTTCCAGGTGATAGTCGTCTTGCCGGAGTCCTGGCCGTTTGGAACCACGACTGGATTGGGAGCGGCGATAATCGCCGGACCGACGATGGGCGGAGTTTCTCCGGCGGCTCCGGCGGTGCGACACTGAGCTTCTAGAGAGGGAGCGGCGGGAGAATTTCGCGCCCGAGCGTCTCGCGCACGCGCACAGATCGATATTGGTATTTCCTTTGGCGTTGTGCTCTGCACTCTGCCCAGGGCGACCGGTGGCAGTTTGTCTCTGGCGGCTTGGCACTGGGCTTCCAGGCTGGGAGCGGCTGGAGAGTTTCGCGCACGCGCATCCCGCGCACGATCGCAGATCGACATGGGCGGGCCCTTGGGCCCGGTGCTTTGCACCCTTCCCAGAGCTACAGGCGGGACGGGTGGCTTCGGGTTGTCACAAATCAGGCCAACGGCATCCAGCCAGACACCAGATCGCCCACGAATGCCGACGGCGATCGTGGCGAGGTTGTCCTGGCTGACCGGGCAAATACTTGTGCCGGTGATTTCATTAGCAGAATTCTTTGGCGCTTCGAAGTTGACCACGCTTCTATCCTGGGAGTGAATATCCTTCCAGAACTCCCGGTCTCGGTATTGTGTCGGAAGCCAGAAGGTCAGACCTTCGCACAGGAGGGTGATGCGATTGACGGTGACCGTCTTGAAGCCTTCGGCTTCCACGTAAATTGCCGACACAACCGGCTCGGCTATCCCTCCGGCACCCGGCGTACAGGCGAGTGTCTTGATGCTGCCCCCGGGTCCTCCGTACCAACCGGTGGTTGGCATAGCGTCGCTTACATAGTATGACGTGATCTCCTCGTATTGATCGTAGCCGTATGGATCGTATTTAGGGTTGCCCGGTTGAATAGCTGCCTTCTCCTTATGCACGGACGGCGTGCGACACAGCGGCCGGATCGCATCGATGTCGTCGCCAGCGCGCAATTCAACCCCGCTCAAAAACTGACCGGGTGGGCAGCGGGCGACGAACTCACCGCCTCCCGGGCCGCCCGGTACTTTGGGTGAAGAGGTCGGAATGCTGTGCTGGGCCTGCGCCGGCATAACCAGGAACAACATCGCAACCGTCAAGCAGATCAAGCGGGGTTGCCAGTGCCGATATCCTCGCGCGTATTTCATGCTTGGAAGCTTCATTACTTGCTCCTTAATTCTTTAGTCTGAGGGAAATCGTTCAAGGCTTATACTTCCGGCTTAAGTGCAATTTCACTGCGGCATCAAAGCCTCTCTGTCCGGCGGCAGTCAGAGAATTTCGAATCCTCTCAGAGTGAGACCCCATCGCACTGTCACCTTGCGCGCCTAATGCTGGGTCGCCGAAGATCCCCGTAGCGATATCGAAGCCCTGCCGATACTGTGCGTTCGTTTCCACGGCGCGGGCCGCCGCGAGTTCCGGGTCCGTCTTCGCGATCGCCGCTCCCTTCGCCTCCAGGTAAACTAGGCACTGGGCGTCGAGGGAAGGAGTGGCGGGGGAGTTTCGCGCGTGCGCGTCTTGTGCACGCTCGCAGATCGATAGGGTCGAACCCTTCGGTTTAGTGCTCTGCACCCGGCCCAGGGCGACTGGTGGTTTCTCTGTGGCGGCGCGGCATTGCGCTTCGAGGCTGGCAGCGGCCGGAGAATTTCGCGCGCGCGCGTCGCGCGCACGATCGCAGATCGACATAGGCGGGCCCTTCGGCTTCGTGCTTTGCACCCGGCCGAGGGCGACCGGCCCGGGCGGTTTCGGCGTCAACTTTGGCTGGCCGCAGATCAGTCCCACCGCGTCGACCCAAAGACCGGATCGCCCATTGATGCCCACAGCTACGAGTCCCGCGGGACAACGTTGCGTATCTTCGCCTTCAACGACGGGATCATCTGCGAGGAGCCCCCATTTAGGTTCGGCGGGAGGAGCGTCGAACACGGCCGACGGGAACTCGCTCGGCTCTTGAGTCGCGGCCGCGATGCCGCAAAACAAATGAATGTTGTTGACGGTGAACGTCTTTACGCCTTCCGACTTGACGTACATCCCGGTCACGATCGGTGTGTCCACCGGACAGACAACGTTCGCAAGATGGCCTCCCGTTCCCCCATACCAACCGCTTTCAAGTTTTACCAGGTCGAATTTTTCACCAAGCGGACTCTTGGCTACGGTCACCAAACCCGAACCTTTCGTCAGGGCCGGAGCGCTCGCGTCACGCGGTCCATACGCGGCTACGCACAACGGCCGGATTGCATCAACATCGTCGCCTGCGCGCAACTCGAAGCCGGTCAGGAGATCATTATCGGCGCAACGTGCAATGAACTGACCGCCACCCCTCCCACCGATCGGTGGAAGTACGGCGGTTTGGGCCTGCGTGGTAAGAACCGAAAATAAAGTCACGGCCGATGCGAAGACTAGACGGCTTCGCCACTGCCACAGCCATCGTGTGTGTTTCATCAACGTCCTCATAATTCTCTAGCCCTTAACGAATATCTTCATAATGTCTCCTGCGTTGAAGGATAATTGGTGTTTTCCAGCGGGTCGATGAGTGGCTGTGAGCGGCCGTTACCCACCGTTTCAGAGTCGCATTAAAAACGATTTGCAATTAGAGCATGCCGTTGAAGTGAAAAACAAACGTCCGACCAGAAAGTCGCGGTTGAGCGGCCCGGATCGTAATCGGGCCGCTCGGTCGGTCGCCGCTATTCACTTCTGCGCCACGGCTCCTGTGGCGGTTCCGCTAAAGCTACTCTTCAAGAGCAGCGAGGTGACCGGAGAAACGACACCTTGATAGGAGTATTTCGCTCCAGTGCCGCTGGGTCCGTTGTTGTTCATCGTCCCAATCAACGCGCCGGTCGACGCGTTGTAGAGAGTAAGCACTGCGGACGGGACGGTGCTGGTGGCTTCTACCTTCAGGCTCCCGCTTTTTACGATCAGTTCAGCCTTGGCGACCTTCACCCCGTCCACCATCTTCGGTATGGTAACGGTACTATTCAGAGTCACGCCGTTAAAGGTGGCTGAGAACGTAACTGGGGTGTCCACTGCTACGGGTTGGAAAGGAACGGTGACCACGAACCCGGTCCCGGTGCCTGGTATGCCCGGTACTGTGAGAGCGGGAATGTTGAGGCCCGTTGGCACCGCAATCGCCGGACTGCTGCTTGAGAGCGCAACTACCGCGGGGGAGAAGTTCTTGCGATTTAAGTTGACGGAGAACTGTATGTTATTCAAGGTCGCTCCCACATTTAAGGTATTCGCCAGGACCCTCACATTAAAGGTCGCGAGGTTCAGAGGCACCGCCGGGCTAACGGTAACATTCTGCTGAAGCGTCACCCCGTTGTAGGTGGCCGTCGCGTTCACAGGTGTAGGAGCATCCACCTGGGCGTCGCCAATCGGAAAGCTCGTCGCTGTTGCGCCCTGCGGCATCGTCATCGTGGGCGGGAGCGGCAGCGCAGCGGTGTTGCTGCTGGTCAGCGTAACCGGCACGCCGCCTGCCGGAGCAAAGCCTGGATGAGAGAAACCATCCGCGCCTATGGTATGGGCAAGACTAACCGAGCCAACTCCCGGCTGTGAAACATCGAATGCCTGAAGGTTAACTGGAATGGGCGTTACCGGTGTGTCCGCCGGCACGAGAGTAAATGTCATGGCGATCGCATCAAAAGAGAAAGGCGCGGTAAGGCTGAAGCCGCCCAGAAAACTATGATTGTCAGTCAAGACGCCAAAAAAGTTTTCCAGACCCAGGCTCGCCCGGTTTCCACCCGGTAAAGAACTGCCACAACCATAGGGAGCGGAATGGGCGACGAAGAAGACACCATCGGTGTTCTGGCAACCGAGGGGGTAGAGCGCACCGCTCCTCTGGATCTGGAGCGTCGGTGTCCCATCAGGGAGAGTCACAACGGCGCCTGTGGCATGGTCAAAGATGAGCGTACCGTCGGTTCCCGGAAAGAATTGGGGAATCTCAACGACGGATGGCGCAGGCGCCCGGTAGGTAAGAATGTTGAACCCGCGTGTTGTGCCTGGTCCGAAGTGCTGATTGACGGAACCCAACAAGAATGCCGGATTGGTCACCGTAAGATCATAAGCGATCGACTGCATGTACCCGGCAGTGATCGGCGTCGCTACGCCGGTAGCTGGGTTGATCGCTGTGAAAACCAGCGAGACACTACCATCCGGATTGACTGTCGCGCTGGCAGCAATGTTGCCGAAGCCATCCAAGGGAGGTGCGATGCCTACAGTGGCCGGCACCTGTGTGAAATTACTGAAGGTCACGTCGCCCGCGACCAGAGTTGTACCGGTGCCGATCAATTGTCCGACCGGAACCGATGGGGCTTGCGCTAGAACGGGCGCGTTCGCCAGGCAAAGGAAAACAAAAAGCAGCGCTACTGCGCTGCCCACTCGTCTTATTTTCGACATTCAAGATCTCCTGAACTGAAGTTTACTTATCAACGCCCCAAAGGGACGCACCATCGGTAATTCAGCGAAGATCCCTGGACCAGACTGAAGGATGTGTCGGGCTATATGTTTCATCGCTGGTTCTACAGTGCGTTGCCTGTTGCAGGAAATACGCGCCGGGACATTAGTTTTCAGAACAAGAGTCCCGAAGCATCATTAGTAACCTAAAGACCCAATTAACTGTAAAGCGCGGGACTCGTGAAGTCCCGCGCTTCGCCTAACAACGACCATCAATTCTATTACTTACCATTCGAAGCGATGTCGGTATTCCCCAGCGCTAAGGAAGGCCTTGACCATTTCGGCTGAGCGAAAATCGCCGCCGTTATCGTCCAGCTTCTTTAGCCAGAAGTTGAAGCCGCTGAGATCGTGGTCCGCACCTTCATCCGGGTTGCGATGCAGGTATCCGAAGTACTGCATCAACACGAAGGCCGAATTCTGTTCCTTCCTGCTAAAGTCAGACCTCTCTGAGACCTTACGCAGGACCGACCCCCTTGTTTCAGTTGCCGAATCGAGGCCCCTGATTAAGTCTTCGCGCTCAAGCTGAGTTGGCTTGATGCCGGCGTTAGCGAAAAGGTCGTCAACAAACTGTCCGTTGGATCGACTCGCGAAGCGGTCGCGGAAATCCTGCCGGCTGGTCCAACGTTCGGCCGCCTGACGCTTGTTGTCCTCAAGCTTCTGTTGCCATCCCGGCTGGCCCACAACTACGCCCTGGGCGATTGCCTGCATCTCAATCAGGAAGTCATTGCGACGCGGCATCGTGCCGAATGACGCTTTGTTGAAGCGATAGAGCAGAAAACCGGTATCCTGAAATTCAATCGAGAGGAAGAACGCGCCAGAAGTGTTGATCCTTGCGCGGTCTTTGCATCCGGAATCATCGCCGCAGTTGGTGATCTGGTGTTGCCAGAAGTCGAGGCCATTGTCGTCACCTTCGCGATCAAAGAAGTCGCGGTAGTGTTGTTCGACAAAGAAGCGATCGTCGTCGATGTCGTTTCCCGGGATTGGTGTTGCCGTTGTGTTAAAGGTGCCGCTAAGAATGGTCTTACCTTGAGAGTTAGTTATCACAACCGTCGAAGCCGTAGTAATGTTGGGAACGGGGTTACCTCTCTCCGTATCCAGCTCCAACTCATTTTCCAAGGTCGAGCTAAGAACAATCTGGCCTACTTTGAAGTTGTCAACGAGTACATTGAGGATGGTTCCTGCCGGTAGGTTCACCTTTTCAATCTCCACGTTGAGTTTGCGTCGCCCATTGGCGCGGACTTCAAACCTAGCATGACCCTTGGGTGTCAACCCGCCAATTGCCGCTCCAGCCAAACGCGATTCGATTCTGGTCTCACCCGCGTTTCCGGGACTCGGCGATGGGGATGGAGTTGGAGATGCTCCGGGTGACGGCGTCGGTGTCGGCGGGATATTAGAGAATGAGCCGGCGACTATTGTGTTGCCCGCCTGGTCCGTAACTGCTACGCGAGTGCGCGTGTTGATTTGCGGCACAGTCTGGCCGTCTTTGGTCTTGAGTTCCAGTTGGCCAGTCAACGCTCCGACAGTTAGCGTCCCGACCTTGGCGCCATCAACCAGTACGTTTAGAACCGTTCCGTTTGGCAGATTGACATTGCTTACTGTGACTTCAAATTTGCGATTTCCATCGGCGAAGGTCTCGAGTTCGGCTTCACCCTTCGGTACCAGGCCGTTGAGCATCGCACCCGCGAACTCGGCTTCAATCTTGGTCGAGGAGCCAGATCCGCCATCAGCATTAACGGCGACTATGGCAAAGGCGCACAGGCACAAGCTTAAAGCGAGTCCTATGAAACCCGTGCGTAGCGATCGTCCAATTATTTGCAACGTTCTTTTGTCTATATTCTTCATCTTGTTCTCTCCAAACTTCCCCTAAGAATTTTTCGGAAAGGCGAAGCCTTTCGCACATCAGGCGGCGGAGCTGCGAACACTCTGCTCTCCTGCTCGCACCCGGTTGTTTCCGAGTCAACTGCACAGTGCCCTTTAGTCTTCCCAAAAATACCTCGGCCTCAGTTAATGGTTCGAAGGCCAGTTTTGAAGTTGAAAGGACAATCGTTACACTAGCGGCTCACGCTTTATCTGTTCTGGTTTGGCACATGGAACCCACTGACAAGCAGTTACTTTTGGCCTGCCGCCGCGGCGATTCGAAGGCGTGGGAGTCTCTGGTTAAGCGCTATCAACGTTTGATTTACACGATTCCGCGCCGGGCCGGACTTGACGAAGATCAGTCAGCCGAAGTTTTTCAGGAGGTGTTTACAACGCTCTTTCAAAAGTTGGACGATATCGACGATCCCGGACGTCTCCACGCCTGGCTGGTTACTACGGCGCGACGGAAAACATGGCGTCTCATTTCAAAAGAACGCACATTGCAGCAAGGCAGGATGGGAAATAATGAGGACGACCCGGACGAAGAGTTTATGAAGATTCCGGACGAGGCTCCTTTGCCGGATGAAGTAATGGTGCGCCTGGAGCAACAACATGAGGTCCGCGCGGCGGTCGCGAACCTCGACGAACGCTGCCGAAAATTGCGGACCTTGCTCTTCTACGAGCCCGAGCCTCTGTCTTATAGCGAAATAGCAATTTCACTCGGCACGTCCGCCGGGAGCATCGGACCGACGCGCGCTCGTTGTCTAGAAAAAATGTTGCGTTTATTGAATAGATAGTGCCAAAAATGTATTTTCTCCCTGCTCGATCGCACTGTAGCGGTGGGAAGCGTTAAGCCCGGAAGCCCCAGACATTGGTAGAACATGAATACGACCTCTCAACACATTCCTTTCACTGATCTTGCGGATCTCGCCGAGAATCGAACGGCGCCCGACGAGAGAAGTCAGCTAGTGACACATATCTCAACTTGCACAGCGTGCGGGGATGAGCTGAACCGGCTTGAGCGCATATTGCTGTTGATGAGAACAGATAAAGAACCTGACGCTCCGCGTGATCTGATTGCGTTTGCAGTGAATATTTTTGCACAGCGTGAAGTATCCGGGGCTCCCTCGCTTCTGCGTCGCATCGTTGCTGCTTTGACTTTTGATAGCAGCGCGAATCTAGCGCCCGCGTTTGGAGTGCGCTCAGGTCAGGTTGCCTCTCGCCAGTTAATATACTCAGCCGCAGGGAAGGACGTTGACCTGCGACTTACGCCGCTCGAAGATCAATGGGTTATCGCCGGTCAGTTGCTGGGGGAAGACTGCGAGGCGGGAGAAGTTAGACTCGAAGGTGAAACCGGAACCGCGGTTGTTCGGCTCAATGAACTTTGTGAATTCACCCTACCACCGATGCCGTCCGGCAATTACACTCTTTTTCTGCGTTTAGGTAATATCGAAGTAGAGGTTCCCCAGTTAGAGCTCAAATCATAGACGTAGGACAACGGATGCAGCATGGAGAGCTGGCGGCGCTTCTGGTCGGGGCGGCCGATGCGGAGCGAAGCGCGTTACTCAGGGAGAACTCTGGGCTCGCGGACGTGCAGCTCGCTCGCATCCTAAAAGACATCTGCCTGGATGGCTGGAGCACACATCCGGCGCAAGCTCTCGCAGCCGCTGCAACCCTTCGAATCCTCTCCAACTTTTCTGAAGATTTCGAGATCGCAGCTCTAAGTGCCTGGACCAGAGGACTGGAAGCTCTGGTCGAAGGACAAATGGAGCGTGCGGTCGAATCCCTTAATGACAGTGAAGCGCGCTTTCTGAAGATTGGGCAAGCCCAGGCTGCAGCCGCTACGCAGGTCAGCAAACTGATAGCTCTGGCTATGCTGGGGGACTATGACGAAGCTGTTTCCTGCGGGTTACGAGCGCGCGAGGTCTCTATCGTCCACGGCGATCTTCTGGCCGCCGGAAGAATCGAGCACAATATAGGCAACATTTACTTTCGTCGCGACCAGTACGAAGAGGCGGAAAAGTTTCAATCTTCGGCGCGTGAGCGCTTTATCGCTGCCAACGACGAAGCACAGCTTACGAAGATCGAAAACAGTCTGGCGCTGACGCTTTCGCAGCAACACAAGATTCGCGCCGCCGAAGAGCTTTATCAGCAGGCCCTGGGACGGGCCGAGGCGGCACATCAACTCTCCACTCAAGCGGCGATTGAGTCGAGCATCGGAACGCTGGCTCTGTATCAGGGCCGTTACGATCGAGCGCTTGATTACCTTGAGCGCTCGCGCCGCAAATATGCCGAACTCAAAATGTCACACCTGTCGGCCCTGACCGAACAAGAAATAGCGGATGCCTATCTTGAACTCAATCTGATTCCCGAGGCTGTGGAGATTTACGAGCGGGTCACGCGCACGTTTGGGGAGTTCGGAATGCGCGCTGAGGAGGCGCGTGCACGTGCGTATCACGCGCGCGCGTTAATCATCATGGGCAAAACGAACGAAGCTCATTCATTGCTTGACAAAGGTTCTGAGCTTTACGCGGCCGAGGGGAACGATGTGGGCGCGGCGGTAATCAAGCTTACCGAGGCGCAACTTTTTTATGCAGAGCACAATTGGGGACAAGCCCGTCAGGCGGCATTAGACGCCGAGCCCTCTCTTGCTGCTGCCGGCGCTCCGCGCCGCTTGATGTTTGCAAGATGGCTTCATGGCGAGGCCGATCGCTGCGAGGGACTAGCGGACGAAGCCCGGCAAATTTTGAAGACTACGGTGAGCGAAGCGAAGTCTGGCGATCAGCCCGACATTGCGGCACGCTGTCTGACCTCGCTGGGGCTGTTGGCCGCCAAGGCGGGTGATCTCGCTGCGGCGGAACATTCTTTCAAGAACGCAGTCAAGCTGATCGAAGCGCTGCGCGCGCCGCTTCCCGCAGAAGAGTTCCGCACTGCCTTTTTCGCAGACAAGCTAACGCCCTACAACGAACTCGTGCGGTTATGTCTGCACGGTGGACGAATCGCCGAAGCGCTCGCGTTTGTCGAGAGCGCTCGGTCGCGAGCACTTGCAGACACGTTGGGAGGAAACCTGCGCCCGACCACCGAGGCGCATGACAGGTTCGAAGAAGACCTGGTACGGCAAATGGAAGGGCTGCGGGAAGAACTGAACTATCTTTACAACCAGATAAACCGGCCGCTCGGCGCGGCTGAGAGAACGCAGACGGAAATTGCCAGCCTCCAAATGGCTCTTCGCGGACGCGAGAGCAAGCTCCTCGAAATTACGCGGCAGTTACAGCATCGAAATCCAAGACTTTCGGGGCAAGCCGAAACGTTCGATCTTGGCGATCTACAACGACGCCTCGGCGCGCATACCTCCCTCGTAGAGTACACAACGATTGACGAAGAGTTGCTGGCGTTCGTCGTAACCGGCGAGAGCATCGACGTGTTTAGAAATCTCGGCCGCGAGTCCGCAATAGCGAGGGAGATTGCTCAGTTTCGTTTTCAGGTAGATGCGCTACGTTACGGCTCCGCGGCCGTTCGTAAACATCTGCCGGCTCTTACGGAACGCGCCCGGAAACACCTCGAATCGCTTTACGATCAACTGGTACGTCCGCTTCGGCATGCCGTTGGAGGGCGCCGATTAGTGATCGTACCCCACCGTGCGCTTCACTATCTTCCCTTTCAGGCATTGTTCGATGGCACGAGCTATCTGATCGAAGCGCAGGAAATTCTTTATGCCCCCAGTGCGCTGGTCCTTCGACAATGTCTTGACCGGCCGCATCGTGGGTTGACTAGCGCTTTGCTGCTCGGAGTATCTGACGAACAAATTCCTCATGTGCATCAGGAAGTCGCGGCGATCAGCCGAATCTTTCCTGAGGCCATTTCGCTGATAGATCAGAATGCGTCTATCGAAGCCCTGCGAGAACATTCCTCTTCAGTCGATGTGCTGCATCTGGCTTGTCATGGACAGTTTCGATCTGACAATCCATTGTTTTCTTCACTGCGACTTGGCACTGGTTGGCTAACGGTCCGCGACGCTTACAGTCTAAAACTCAACTGCAGCCTGGTAACGTTAAGCGCGTGCGAAACCGGCATCAATGATATTGCACCGGGAGATGAGCTCATCGGACTGGCGCGCGGATTCTTTTCGGCTGGCACCCCTTCGATTTTGCTCAGCCTTTGGACTGTCGATGATGAAGCGACCGCGCTGTTAATGGCGGACTTTTACCGGGAACTAAGAGCCACCAACTCTCGTTCCGCCGCCCTGCGTGCGGCGCAGTTGAGAATGCTGAAAGAAAAGCCACATCCGTTTTTCTGGGCTCCATTTGTTCTGTTCGGGAGCTGGTAAATTAGGGTTTCCGGCTCAATTAACTGGGGGATCCGCGCTAGCTCCAACCTTTCATGATTGGCCAACATCTGAGCCCTTCATCTCAGATGAAACCGCCGAAAGATGAAAAACATTTGCCCAAGCCTGTATTTATCGCCTTACGCATGGGACTGTAGAATCTGGGGAGTCCCGAGCTGCGCTGCATTGGAAATCGCCTCGATTATCGGTATGTTAGAAACACCCCCCGAAAAATATCGCCAGAACTCGTCGTGGCTCAAGAGCTTATTTGTGCGTCGTACTCTTACAGTCTTAGTCGGTCTGCTCCTGCTCTTCTTCTCGCTTTCGTCCGGCGGGCAAGAATCTGTTCTGGTGCACGCCAGCGACGGTGATCAGGGATTCGTCGCGGGTGAGGTCGTGGTCAAGCTTGTTAGCGCTGCGGACCTCCCGGGCGTGGCTGCTCAGTTTGCTCTCAACCCGACTCCGCTTGGTCAGTTCGGCTCAAGACCGATCTACAGGCTCAGGATCACCAATGGAGCCAGCGTCACGGCTGTAGTCAGCGCGCTTATCCAGGATGGGCGAGTAGCTTTTGCCGAGCCTAACTTCACCGAGACACCGCCCGAGGGTGGCGGTCAGACATGGAGCGTTGGTCAGACATGGAGCGTCGGCGGCGATGCCGGCACATATGCGGCCCAATGGGCGCCCCAGACGATCCGATTGTCGGCCGCCCACCAGGTTAACCGCGGGACAGGTCCCAACGGCCCGATCAAGATCGCTGTGCTGGATACGGGTGTTGATACAAACCACCCGGCGCTGGCGGGCCACTTGCTGCCTGGTTATGACTTTGTTGACAACGACAACGATCCGAGTGAGGTGGGCAATTCGCAAATTGGACCATACGGTCATGGCACGGTGGTCGCAGGACTGATCGCGCTGACGGCGCCGGAAGCTAAGATTATTCCGATTCGCGTACTGGATCAGCATGGAGTGGGAAATGTTTGGGTCTTGGCAGAAGCACTTAAGTTTGCCGTGGATCCGGATGGGAATCCAAACACGCACGACGGCGCCGACATTATTAATATGAGCATCGTGACGCTGCGTCACACTCGGCTGTTAAGTAGTGTGCTCGCGGCTGTGTGCGATGATGTCCCGGCGCCGGGTGAAGATAATTTTCCGGCCGTAGCCAATTCCAACCTCGTCGTAATCGCCGCGGCAGGCAATGCCGGAAATACGACGCAACAATTCCCGGCGGCTGAAAACGTGAACGGATTACTGGCTGTTGGGGCAACCACTCAGCAGGATGTGCTGGCCAATTTTTCCACCCGTGGTTCATGGATTGGCGCGGCGGCCCCCGGCCAGGCAATCATCAGCACAGTCCCGAATGGGCAATATGGAACATGGAGCGGGACTTCAATGGCTGCTCCGATAGTGGCCGGAGAAGCAGCGCTGGTGCGCGCCGCCTTCCCTTCGTTGTCAGGCAGAAAGATCATTGATCACATTTTGAAGCACAGCATTCGAATTCAAGGTCCCAGCCCCAACGCGCGCATCGACGCGGGAGCAGCATTGACCACAGCGCCGGATGTTGAGCCGACAAATACTGTGCAGCTTAACGCTTCGAGTCAGACAATCACCGAGGGCGCGACAAGTGCGTTGGTTATGGTTTCACGTACCGGTGATACTTCGGCGGCCGCTAACGTTGATTACTCAACGAGCGATTTCGCCGGCGCGAACGACTGCGGCACAGTCAATGGACTTGCCTCATCTCGCTGTGATTATGAAGCGACAATGGGGACGCTGCGATTCGCCCCGGGAGAAACTTCGAAAACTATCTCGATCCCAATTGTCGATGATTCTTTTGCTGAAGGTAACGAGAGCTTCACTCTCTCTCTCAGCAATGCGACGGGTACGAATCTTGGTTCGCCGACCACAATAACCGTGGTCATCAATGACAATGAGACCGTCAATGGGTCTAACCCGATCGACCAGGCGCAGGCTTTCGCGCGCGAGAATTATATCGACTTTCTAAACCGCGAGCCCGATGCCAGTGGGCTGTCATTCTGGACTAATGAAATTACGCAGTGTGGCACCGATGCACAGTGCATTGAGGCAAAGCGCATCAATGTGTCCGCGGCCTTCTTCTTATCGATAGAGTTTCAGGAAACGGGCTATCTCGTCTACAGAACCTACAAAGCAGCTTATGGCAATCTTCCGGGCGCGCCCGTCCCGCTAAGGTTAATTGAGTTTCTGCCAGACACCCAGGAGATCGGCAGCAACGTAGTAGTAGGAACCGGCAGTTGGCAGCAGCAACTGGAGAACAATAAGCAGGCCTTCTACGCGGATTTCGTGTCGAGGGCGCGGTTCCTATCCTCTTACGCGCAGACGATGCCGGCCGCGCAGTTCGTCGACACACTTAATGCAAATGCGGGCGCGGCTTTGTCGCAAGCCGAACGGGACGCACTGGTCGCAGCACTTTCTTCGGGCGCGCAGACGCGGGCACAGGTTTTAAGAGCAGTGGCGGAAGATGCTGACCTGATGCGGAACGAATCGAACAAAGCCTTCGTGCTAATGCAGTATTTTGGTTATTTGCGCCGCAACCCGAATGACTCGCCAGAGGCGACCCTTGACTATCAGGGTTACAACTTTTGGTTGAATAAGTTGAATCAATTTAATGGCAACTTCGTTAGCGCAGATATGGTGAAGGCTTTCCTCGTGTCCAGCGAGTACCGGCATAGGTTTGGACCGTAAGAGCGCGGCTGATTTTGTCGGCTTGCGGTCGCGGCCGGAGCAATGAATTCTCCCTGCGGAATTGACAGAAGGGGAGTAGTTTAGCCGCACACGTACAAGCGGCCTTGCGGAATCCGACATACTGGTGGGCGCTTCTTGTGAGAAGCGCATATCCGATCCGCAGGCAGAAACAAGCTTGCGGTTGTTGTAACCGAACGTGGAAGTTGCGCCGCGTGCATCCGTGGATCTCAGAATAGTATCGTCAGGGTTGTAGTCCCAGGTGGTCACCAACCCTGCGGCTTGTTCGGGAATATGTTTGGTCTGTAAGCGACCATAACCATCGTAGGTGATCGCCGTGTCTTGATAGGTACCACTGGATGCCTGCTCATGGATGAGCGTCACCTGATCGCGAGCGTTCAGAGCTTCCGACGTGGTTGAATAGGTCGAACCATCCCAATTCCAAACTCTCTTTCTTCCAGTCTCTGCCAAGTACGTCGCTATAAGTCTTCTGTCTTCTTCCGGCTTCATCGGTAAACGTTACAACCTGGCCACCCGCGCAACCACAGCCGCCGTAGCTTGCTTCTTTCGTTGTACCGTCAGTGTTGGTGGTAACAAGCGGTCGGCCTTTCCAGTCGTAAGTCTGCTGGGTGAAAAGCCAACCGGCCGCGTCGTCTCCCGACGGCGCCCAGCCTGAGGTAGTTTCGGTGGGGTTCGATTGTCTTGAGACACGTCCCATCAGGTCGTAATTGGAATAGACCGAGCTGTACCCACCCACACTGCCCGGATGATTCGACGCCGCGGCAGAGACACGCCCGGCGCCGTCAAGAACCTGGATCGAATACGCCTCGTCGGCGAGGTTGTTCACACTGGCATAACTCTGAACATAGGTGGGCCCCTAGACATAACGAGTGTAGGCGCCGGTGTTGGCCGTCGTTACGTGTTGGGTGCGGGCTGCATCGTCATAGCTGAAGGTCCGAATGATGCCGTTGGGTGGAAGATGCCGTGAACAAACTCGCAGAGCCGAGAGGTAATGTGATCAAGTTCAAGAGAAAGGCTGGTTGAAGGTGTCACCATCTTTGCCCATCACTATTCTGGGAGCTGAGATCATGTTTGGGGCTAAGTTAATGGAAGTCGTGGTAACAATAAGATTAGGAATGGTGCCGAGGGTGGGAGTCGAACCCACACGACCTTGCGGTCAACGGATTTTAAGTCTCAAATCGCTTGTTAACGCTTGTATGCATCAGTTCTGATCCGTGCGTCTTTATTAGCATTTCCGCTTACTCTATAATGTCTGCGTGCCCGTGAGTATAGCCTGATTTGGTTGTGTTGGCACACAACTGGCACACAAAAACTTTCGTTGCTTGATGAGCGGGCTAGTGTCAGAACCGCGAGCGGTAGCGTCCGGGCTATCGAGTTTCAATCGAGAACAAAATCATGAGCGACGAGAAGTGGATTGTTTCAGATAAAGACCATCTCGGTGGTAAGCCCCGCGTGCAAGGAACCCGCATTTCGGTGGCCTTTCTGCTTGAATGCCTGGCGAGTGGAATGAGCGTCGCGGAGATCATCGATGCTTATCCGACGTTTGACCGAGAACGCCGTGCAGGGCGCATTGCGTGAGCTGGCGCACGAAAAGGAAGCGACAGCGGCGTGAGGATTCTCCTCGACGAAAACATGCCTCGCAAGTTCGGATCTGTGTGATACTCTTAATCGACGTAAGGAACAGTTACCATGAGCCAGATGATAACAATCAGTTTGCCCGATGAGACTAGAACTGCTCTCGATGACGCAGCAAATGAAGAAGGCTTGTCCGAGAACGCACTCGTCGAGAAGGCGCTTTCGGATTATCTCTTCATACGGCGATTTCGTAATCTCCGCGAGCGGTTGATGTCACAGGGCAAGGACCTCAACGATCAGGATGTCTTTGATCTCGTCTCGTGAAGATCGTCCTGGATACGAATGTCTTAATCGCCGCCCTCATTGCGCGCGGTTTCTCTCATCAACTTCTTGAACACTGCGCTCTCCGGCATACCCTGTTTACCTCAGATTTCATTCTCGAAGAGACTCAAGGGAAGCTAATCGAAAAGTTCGGTTATTCCCCAGAGTTAGCTGCTGAAGCTGGGAGCGTTCTGCGATCGCGAATGACAGTCGTGCCAGCTTCGACGCTTGAGAATCCAATCTGCCGCGATCCAGACGACGACAACATACTGGCCGCTGCAATTAGCGGTAAATGCGATTGCATCATCACCGGCGACAAAGACTTGCTCGTGCTCAAGCAGCACGAAGGCATAGACATCTTCAACCCAAGTGATTTTCTAATAAATGAAAAGGTGGATTAACTGTTCGAGTTCGATGTCGTTGCCGTGCGCCGAACTTACCATGCGGAGTAAGGTTTGGCGATTCTATGCACCAATATTCGTTGATTGTGAGAACAAGTCGCCACCGGACATCTTCACTTCTTCAAATAACTTGAAGAACTGCGCCTTTGAACTGCAACGACTAGACAGATTGATGAGTCCGTGAACTGCCGCCCAGACATTTATCAGAAATTCGCGGAGCGCCTCAATTTCATCACTTCCAACACTGTGACCGTGGTGAATAAACTGTGACCTAAGTCCATAAGCCCGAATGACACTCCTCTTGATCTCTATTCTCCTTTCAGGAGCAAATAGAAACGCTATCCGTTCGGACAGGTTCTGCTGGATGGGCTCACCGCCATCCTTTAAGAGCATTGACTCCAACGCAACGAGCACGGCAACAAGCTTACTCACTGGATCCTTTGCTAAGGAGCCTTTCGAGTAAAGCAAGAGACAATCAATCAATGCTTGCTCGTACTCCGTTCGATCCTGCTTAATAAGCAAACTGCCTAGGAAGTCCAAACCATGAGTTCTACGAAACTCAGCAACAGTGGCGTTGTCCAGTGTCCACGACGGATCAGCCGCACTGAGTAATGCGCGTGAAAAGCCTCGGATTTTTCCGTCCTGTACCGTAAAAGTTCTAGTTTCATCAATTCGTTCTCTGCCGAGTAAAGTACAGTACGTGGTCAATTCAGGCTCAAGATTCGCGAGAGAGTAGAGCCGCAGGATCGCCAGTGCGCTCTCAGCTTCATCAACGGCGATTTCACCCGCCCGTATTGGTTCAGCATGTACCTTAATTGTCGCAGCCGCGAGGCCCTGAAGTTCCTGGCGCTCAGTCCGAAAATGCTGCTGAAGCTCTGGGCCAATGTCGTGCCCGTCTTTCCGTATCTGGTCAATACTTGCCGCATGGTAATCATCGAGGACCTCTTTAGTAATTGTCTTCAGAGTAATCTTGCCTAATACGATGTCAGTTTCAATATGTAGCATCGCAATGGGTAGCCATAGCTCAATCTCTTGAATAGCGTGTTCAGCTTCCGCGAGTACGATGTCCGTCATGGGAATAACATCGGCTCCTTGATAACTCGTCGCTATCCAATTGAAAATCGAATCAATGAGAAAGCGAACGCTTACCTTATCGCGCAAGGTCGCTGTTTTCTGCATACTCTCGGCCAAACGTACAAGCCCTTTATAGTCTTCTGCAAAGAGTCCTAAGACAGAGTCCTTAAAAGGAAACGTTTTTGCTACTTCTTTTTGTAACGGTCCGGCGACGTAACCATTTCGGGTCAAAGCGATCACGTCTGCCGCAGGTATTTCATGTCTGACTATATCCGGTTGGAATCCCCCCGCTGGGCTACTCTTGGTCCTCGTGTGCGGATCGAAGACGATCTTTTGAAAAAGCTCTTCTGCCTTCCGATTAAAGTTCTTCGCTGCTTCGACGTGGAGTTGTAATGTCATTGTTGTTTCGGTTGCGAGTTGCGAAGCTATCAATCGCCTGAATTCGCAATGTCCACCCGCTCTTTGTCGGCACCAGTTTACCAAGACCAAGGACCAAAGGTCTTCCCACGGTTACGCGCGATCTTAAAGTGATAAACTTCGCACATGAAGAAATGCTGGTACTTTCTGTTAGGTCTATGGTCTGGCTTTTCTGCCGTTGGCTTAGTTAGAAGTCTCTGCACGAGAGGTGAACCTATGGAAATGATGGGATTCGGAAGTCAGGAAGAATGGGAACGATTTAATATTCGCTTCCCTAAATTCGTCGAAAAGTATGCGGCCTTAGAGGCCGTGCGAGATATGGTCTTTCAAAGAAGCGGCGTAGGAGACAAACTGCAAAGAATTATTTTTGGTCTCGGTCGCGTTTGCTCCGAAGACTTCCAACAGGCGCTCATCTTATGCGGTAACGGTTTCGGCATCGGAGCGTTGCAGATAATCCGGGGGCTTTATGAGAGACAGACAACCGCAGCGTATTTAATAAGACACCCCGAGGATCTCGATGATTTCCTTGATTATCACTTCGTTCAGATGCGAAGGGGAATGAACCACGCTAAGAAAATGTACACAGGTGACGAATTCACCAAACTAGTACCAAAAGAGCGGCAAGAGGAGATCGAGCAAGATTACCAGAATGTGATAAGACGCTTTACGGAGAAAGTATGTGAGAAATGCAATACCACCAAACCAATGGCGTCCTGGTCAAAATATTCAACACCTGAGTTAGCGAAAAGAGCAGAACGCGGCTTAGCGGAGCTTTATTATGTTCATTATTTTCAACCGACAATGTTTTCTCACAGTTCCGTTTACTCGATCCTAGCCCGCCTGAGAGAGGATGAAAAAGGGGAGCCTATTTTTGATAATGAAGGTCAACGCAGACACATCCCAGACGCGTTGGTAGCGGCCCATCTTCTGTTGATTCACGTGCTCGATATGCACAACGACTATTTCAAACTTGGTTTGGAGAACGACATAAGACGCATCTATGAAGACTACAAAGAATGCTGGCTTGGTTATGAACCTCCGAACGAGCTAGCTGGCTAACACGATTCCCGGTTCTCGTAATACTGTGCCGATCCATTCCCCCGCTTCGTTCCAATTATTCACGACAGCCCATCCACACAACTCTGCGCTGCGCTCCGAGTGCTCCACTGCGTTTCGCCCTTCGGTGTGCGGAGTGGGCACCCAGTCGTTTCATTTTGTCGCTAGGAGGGGGAACACCCTTTCAAGAGCACCAAACCAAAAGAGGAAGAAGGACACTTGAGAGACACGCGCGCGCCGCTGTCATCTTAGCGTTGAGTGCGCATTAGGTTGGACGGCTGCCGGATGCTTTGGGAGGTCACATTTTACCGCTTCGTTTTTCGAGATGCAGGCTGGGACTTGACCCTCTGGTATCTCACTTTGTCTGGAAGTCTCGCTGGTAGGTCTAGTTCGTCATCAACGATGTCTTCCATGTGTATTCCAGCTATGTGCGCATATTGGAGCAAGACTGGAAGAGGAGGCTCAGCATCACCTAACTCAAACTCCGAGATTCGCCTGTAGTCGATCAAATCTTCAAAACCCAAGTGTCGAAGTATCTGAGGCTGCGACAGGCCAAGGCCATTTCGAATCTGCAAGAGCTTTTCAGACAAGCGTTCTGGCTTCATGCGCGCCTTTCGTCCCATCAGGAGTCGCCTCCTGATAGAAAAGCTGCACAACGGTACTTGCCGGTGTTTCGACTTTACGATTTGAGGCACACTCACGCCACCCTGTTGCTCTCAAACGGCGAGAATCCTAAAGTCGCATCCGAACGGTTGGGCCATTCGACCATCGTGCTGACGTTGGATACTTATTCTCATGTTCTGCCGGACATGCAAGAGGAAGCAGCGCGGCGCATCGAAAAGGTTCTGTTTGGTCATGCTAGAGGATAGTCGTTGACTCAAAATGCGAAGGAAACGTAACTACGGCCTCCACTTCTTTGCCGCCTTCTCATACCGACGAAATACTTCGTCCTTAGCTTCCTGTTCAGACCAAGCGACACCTCGTAGAAGAGATAGATGCTGCGCATTTTTTGTTTTTGGTCGTGCATAGCACCTCCACTGTCCGCCAGATTCACGAACTTCCAAGGTGAACTCTTCAAATTTTGGAAATTTTGGATCGGACGGACAAAATCGTTCAAGACCACCATCCCCGGACGTATAACCACAAGCAAACGTTTCGACGGTTACTTCAACGCCGATTTCGGAATCTATCTCAACATCATTCCTCGATGATAATGGTGCTTCGCAGTACGGGCACTGATACTGGGCTAATTCGTCTCGAACATATTCCAACTCATCCTGGAGGTCTCGCAACGCCTCTCCATTTAACATCTTCTCCAGTTCGGCCCTCGGGTGTTTGTGATAAATATCTGGTCGTACGATCTTCAAGAGACCCAATGCGACGTCCTCCGCACTCATGCCTTCGGTTGGAATTGCCATCGTATCTGCTAACGGCGGACTAAAGTTCAAAACCTCCTGCTTCGTAACGCCAAGCCATATTGGTAGGATTACTTTCTGTTCTTCTTCGATTTCGCGAGCAACTAAACCGCGTAATTCACGCTCGGGCCATTTTTTCTGCATGAAGTAAGGACTGATTACAACGGCGCCATACCCCGAACCAGCCAACCCTTGATCAATTGACCGTGAGAGACTGCTACCAACTTCCAGACTGAATTCTGAATACCACACCTTCACACCGAGCTGAGTTAGTGCCAAGGCAAGCGGCCGGACAAAATCCTCCTGATCCTCGGATGCATGAGAAATAAAGACATCCCAATCTTTAGACATATGGGCAGTATAAACTCGTCAGCGTCAGACCGGCACACTATAGGCACACAAAACCAAAAAACGGGCGGTCAGTTGCAAGAGACTGACTGCCCGTAACTGTTTGATTCTGAATTGGTGCCGAGGGTGGGAGTCGAACCCACACGACCTTACGGTCAACGGATTTTAAGTCCGCAGCGTCTGCCATTCCGCCACCCCGGCACTTCGCAAAAAGATAACATAAAGGGGTTCGCAGCAGGCAGTTAACTGCAGGACGGACAGTGTTCTGCCAGTGTATTGCTCCTGCCCGGGATAACCGACCGGCGTGCTGAGAAACGCACTTAGTCCCGTAGGACGAAATTGTAAGTATCCCTTGAATTCGGACCATTGAAAAGTAGAGGTTTCCGGGTAGGATAGCGAGCCCAGGAGGCCAGGATGAAGCGGAGCAAATTCAGTGAGCATCAGATCATCGCGATCTTGAAAGCAGTCGAAGCAGGACGGACGGTAAAGGATGTTTGCCGCGAGCACGAAGTGAGCGACGCGACATATTACAAGTGGAAGACAAAGTACGGCGGGATGGAAGCGGCTGACATCCGGCGGCTGCGTGAACTCGAAGACGAGAACCGGCGATTAAAGCAGATGTCGGCCGAGTTGTTGCTGGAGAACCGGGCGCTGAAAGATGTGATCGCAAAAAAGCTGTAACGCCGGCGGTCAAGCGCGAACTGGTGGGGGAGTTGCGACGCGAGCATAAACTGACCGAGCGTCGGGCCTGTGCGGCGGTGAGCTTGGGACGATCGGTGTATCGCTATCGACGGCGACCGAGCCGCGACGAAGAACTCATCAAGCTGTTGTTGGAGTTGGCGCACCGGCGGCCGGAGGAAGGATTTCCAAAGCTGTTCAAGCGGCTGCGGCGGCAGGGCCGGCGCTGGAATCACAAGCGAGTGCATCGCGTGTATTGCAGCCTGAAATTGAACAAACGACGTAAGGGCAAGCGACGGTTGCCAACACGTAATCCGGCGCCGCTGCAGGCGACCCAAACGATGAACGAATGTTGGTCAGCAGACTTCATGAGCGATGCGTTGTGGGATGGAAGACGCTTCCGGACTTTCAATGTGGTCGATGACTTCAATCGTGAAGCACTGGTGATCGTGGTGGACTTCAGCCTGACTGCCGAGCGAGTGGTGCGCGAGCTTGAACGGATAGCCGCTGTCCGCGGCTATCCCCTCAAGCTCAGAACAGACAACGGTCCGGAGTTCATCGCGCTGGCCCTGGCTGAATGGGCCGAGCAGCATGGAGTGACGCTGGAGTTCATCAAGCCTGGCAAGCCGATGCAGAATGGCTTCATTGAAAGATTCAATCGCAGCTATCGCCAGGCGGTGCTCGACATGTACGTGTTTCAGAGTTTGAACGAGGTGCGTGAACAAACCGAAATGTGGCTCAAGGAGTACAACGAGGAGCGGCCACATGATGCTCTGGGAGACATCACGCCCAGAGAATTTCTTTTAACCCAAGACCCGGAAATCTCTACTTGTGCGTGGACATAAACCCGGGATACTTACAAAATGTTTATAGACAATGGGCTCCAACATGATTGGGCAAGCTCCATAGGAGCGACATGTGGTCGTGAGTTCGGTCACATTCCGCTCCGGAGCTCACGGTTCTTTGGTCACCCCGTTGCTATAAACATCCGGCTCCTACGGAGCGAAACGTCTCAATAGTTGTATGCGTTGCCGTTCTTATTTCTTTGAGCCATAAGCAGGGTGTAGAATACCCTGGTCTTCTCAAACGAATCTGCCGCCTAGCGAAACATTAATGACCGAAGAGCAGGAAGTCTTCCTCAAACACATTCAGAAGCAAGGCTTGAAGCGCACGGCGCAACGCGATCTTATTCTGGACGTGTTTCTGCGAACTGAGGGACATCTCTCGGGTGAGGATCTTTACCAGCTAGTGCGCGGTCAGGATCCCACTGTTGGTCAGACGACGGTCTATCGCACGCTCAGGCTTTTGACTGAGGCTGGTCTGGCGCGCGAGGTCCGGTTTGGCGATGGGCGCGCGCATTACGAGCACAATTACAAACACCCTCATCACGATCACATGATCTGCTCGGACTGCGGAAAGATCATAGAGTTCTATTCGCCGGAGTTGGAAGCCATACAGGACGCGATGGCGGCCAAGCACAAATTTGAATTGACTGAACACCTGCTGCGGATGATTGGAGTTTGCGCCGACTGCCGCCGTCAGGCACGCGAGAGAAAACGTGACGAGGTGAAACAACCAAAGGTGCATGCAGCCGCGCGCGGATCGCGCCGGTGACGCAGGAAGGAATTAGTTATGAGTGTTGAAATAAGATTTGAACCCGATGGACCCAGCGGCTCGGTTAACGAAGGCGCCTCTATTGCGGATGCAGCCCGCCAGCTTGGCTTTCAAATTCCGGATTGCGGCGAGTGCGATGCCACCTGTGCGATCCGGATCGTCACCGGGATGGCTTTGCTTTCTGATTTAACCGACATCGAACGGAAGCAGTTGAGCCCTGAGCGGCTGGCCTCAGGTGATCGTCTCGCCTGCCAATGTAAAGCAGAGCGGGGTGGGGAACTGGTAATCCGATTGGTGGCAGAGTCCGAGCGTGCTCGCAGTGCCGAAGAGAAAACGCGCGACCTGCGCCGGGGATTCAGCGAACTTCCGTTCGACCGAAAGATTGCCACGCTAGTGCAGCTGGAAACCGTCGCCGCCACAGAAGCTTTCGACAAGATCGCGGATGCTTCAATTTCGTTCGGCAAGAAAATTTTCGACACTGTTATGCCTGATGCTTCCGCGAAGGCCGATCAGTCCGGCCAAGCCGAAAAGGGAAAGACAGTTTGAATGCGCTTTTGCGCGCGGTGCGGGCAAGGATGCCCACGAACCGCCGAGGAGGCGTCGCTCCAGTAACGCTGATACACAGACTATGGCCAACGACTCTTCGCTAACCAAACCCTTAAAGAACCCATCTCGATTTTTGGCGCTGGCATTTGTTCTAATCGTGCCGCTGCTTTTGCTCGGCTGTCCCAGCGGCACTAACAAGCCTGCCGATGGCTCGGCGCCGCCGCCTGCATCGCCGGCAAAGTCAGACTTTGACGGCGATCGCGCCTTCGACAATGTACGCAAGCAGGTCGAGTTTGGACCGCGGCCCGCTGGATCGGCTGAACTGGAGAAGATGCGTAACTACATGATCGATCAGTTGCGTTCTTACGGCTTAAAAGTTACGACCGATGAGTTTCGTTCCACCACGCCCCTCGGTGAACGGAAGATGGTCAACGTCACGGCCGAGCTGCAGGGCGAATCGAACAATGTGATCATCGTGTCCAGCCACTATGACACCAAGTATTTCAAGGAGTTCAAGTTTCTGGGTGCGAACGATGCCGGCTCCTCAACTGGCGCGTTGATGGAACTTGCGCGGGTAATGGCCGCCGGCAAGCAGAAGCCGAAAGTTACTTACTGGTTTGTTTTCTTTGACGGTGAAGAGGCGTTCTGTCGCGAGTGGGACGATTGTCACAACCCGAATCCGGCTGATCCAAAAAATCCTTTGCCTGACCACACGTACGGCAGTCGTCGATATGTAAGCCAACTGATCGAGAAGAATGAATTGCCGCGCGTGCGCGCGATGATTTTGTTGGACATGATTGGTTATAAGAGCCTCCAGCTGGGACGCGCCGATCTGGGGACGACCTGGCTCACGGATATAGTCTGGCAGACAGGGAAGCAACTTGGGTACGGCAGTGTTTTCGTTGACAGCGTCGAAGGCGTGGGCGACGACGATCACGGCCCGTTTCTGCATGCCGGCGTCGACGCCATCGATATCATCCAACTCAGCAGCTATCCGTACTGGCACACGAAGGAAGATACTCTGGACAAGATCTCAGCGAAGAGTTTAAAGACTGTGGGCGACGCTGTGCTGGTGAGTTTGCCGAAGATTGAAGAACGGCTGAGCAAGTCCAGGTAGCGTTACTTGTTAAGTTGCGATTCGCTTCCGCCGGAGAAGCGCAAATTAACAATTTGCGCTACATCGAACGCAGCTTCTCTTCGACGGCCGCACCTACTTCGCTGCAGCGCGCGGCTTTCGCCTCTCCAATCAAATCGTAGGTCAGCGTTTTACCTTCACTGAGGAGACTAGCCACCGCACCTTCGACTTGCTGCGCGGCCCGGCGCAGACGCTCATCTTCATGTCGCGTGCCGAGCCAATCCAACATCATCTGCACCGCCAGAATCGCCGCCAGAGGATTCGCCTTGTCCTTGCCGGCGTGCTTGGGCGCACTGCCATGAATCGGCTCAAACATCGCGTGCTCATCACCAATGTTACCGCCGACCGCCAGTCCCAGGCCGCCAGCCGTCGTCGCTCCGTTGTCGCTGATGATATCCCCCACAAGGTTAGGCCCAACTACCACGTCGTACCATTCGGGGTTGCGAATCTGCCACTGACAGAAAGCATCGACGTACGCGTAGTCCAGCTTAATCTCCGGGAACTCTCGCTCACCGACCTCGCGAAACACTTCGCGGAAGAAGCGGTGCGCGCCGATGATGTTTGACTTGTCGACGCAGGTTACTTTGAGTTGCTTGCCACGTCGGCGCGCCAGATTGAACGCATAGCGAACGACACGTTCAGTCGCGCGTCGCGTGATTCGTATCGGTGTGACGCGACCGTCGGCAATCGAAGTGGTCTCGCCGGTGTAGGCATCCTCGGTATTCTCGCGGATCACGACATAGTCAACTTTGCCTGCTTCCCATACCTGCTTCAACTCGCCATGAATCTTGTGCTTGACACCCGGGTACAGTTTCACCGGACGGACATTCGCGTACAGATCGAGCTTCTGTCTGTTGAGAATGACCTGCGCGAACCCGGCCAATTGTGGTTCGGGATAAGGCTTGCCAGGCTTAGTGAAAACCGTTTTGCCGTCAACCTCGTGCCCAACCGCCCCAAGCACGATCGCGTCGGCCGCCTCGCACTTTTCGAAAGAACCCTCGGGCCATTCGGTCTCGTGCTCGGCGTAGTAGTGACCGCCGCATGGGATCTCTTCAATCCGGAAATTGATTTGAAACAGCTCACCCGCGGTGCGCAAGACGCGCAGGGCAGCCGACAAGACTTCTGGCCCGATGCCGTCACCGGGCAGGGCTACGATGTAATAAGATTGCTTTGCCATTGTTGTTTTTTGCGAAGGGTGACTATAAGCGACCTGGGGAAGAATCGACAAGAACGCATGTCCGTTTGGTTCGAGTTTGTCACGACAGGGCATTAGCCCGACCGTCAGGGAGGGCTCAGACTAAGGGCATGGATCGTGGAGCCCTCCCTGACGGTCGGGCTAATGCCCCGCTCCATGCTTCGAATCCTATCAACGCAACTTCAGGACACCACTAATAGTTCGTTTCAGTTTCGTGCGATGTCGTGGATCGTCTTTGTCGGACTAGAAAAAAATAAGGCCAACTATGACAGTACTGAGTAGAATTCCTTCCTCTGTGTCCTCTGTGGTAATAATCTCTCATGCTCTCAGCAGAAATTATCGCCATCGGTTCCGAACTGCTCGCTTCTGATAAGACCGACACCAACAGCCTTTGGCTGACTGAACAACTCAATCGGCTGGGCATCGACGTTAAGCTCAAGACCGTTGTGGGTGATGATGATGCGCGCCTGGAAGAAGTTGTCAAAGATGCGGTCAAACGTTCTCGCGTGGTGATCACTACCGGCGGCCTGGGGCCAACCGAAGATGACATCACACGCAAGGTGGTCGCGCGTGCTTTGAAGCGGCGGCTGACGTTGAGTGAGCCGATGCTGGCCGAACTGCGCGAACGATTCAAGAGCTTTGGCATGAACATGCCGGAACGAAACTCGCGCCAGGCGATGGTCATAGATGGCGCCGAGGTGCTTCCGAATCCCAACGGCAGCGCGCCCGGTCTCTATCTCGAACACGAAGGATGTGCGGTCGCTTTGTTTCCGGGGCCGCCGCGTGAAATGAAGCCGATGTTCGAGAATCACTTGCAAGAGCGGTTGGAAAAGTTGGCCGGGGATGTGCGCTTTGCGCGCCGAGTGCTGCGCGTCGCCGGTTTGGGCGAATCGGCCGTCGATGAACGGATCGCGCCCATCTATTCAAAATATCAAAATCCGCAGACGACAATTCTTTTCAACAGCAGCGAGATCGAAGTGCATTTGCGCGCCCAGGGACGTACGGAGAAAGACGCGGAAGCCCTGCTGGATGATCTTTCTCTGAAGATTGAAAAGGAGTTGGGGAACGCGGTCTTTTCGTTTCGCGGCGAAAAAATGGAAGAAGTTGTTGGGCGTAGTTTGGCGATCAAAGGCTTCACCCTCGCCGTGGCAGAGAGCTGCACCGGCGGGTTGATAGCTGAACGATTGACGAACGTTCCCGGATCGTCAAAGTATTTTGTCGAAGGCCTGGTGACGTATTCAAATGAATCAAAGACGCGACTGCTCGGGGTCGACAAGAAATTGATTCTGGAATTCGGCGCGGTCAGTCAGCAGATTGCCCGAGACATGGCCCGCGGCGTTCGTCATCGCGCCAAGACCGATTTCGGATTAGCCGTAACGGGAATCGCGGGGCCTGACGGCGGCTCGGAAGAAAAGCCCGTGGGCTTGGTTTTCATCGCGCTCGCCGACGAAGCGCATACTGAGCATAAGCGTTTCGTCTTACCGGGAGATCGGGAGTTGATTCGTTGGCGGGCTTCTCAGGCGGCTTTGGATATGTTGAGGAGGCGGTTGATTTGACGGCCGCGAATACAATCGCCTGGCAATAACCGAATGCCATCTCGAGAAATATCGTTGACGTTGGCGATCATGCTCCGGCCTCGATCAGTTGCAGAGTCTTTGCCTGAATCGAGTCGAGTAGGGCATCACGTAAGAAGGAACTCGCGTTGAGGATTTCGACTCCGATCATCTCGTTCTTGTCATTTAGTTCGACTGTGATGTTTGGGTTCAGCTCGACGCTTCTGGCTTCCGGCTCTTCGGTGATCACCAGGTGAAGCACATCTTCTTGATCGAAGTATTTGATGCGTGGGCTATTCATGCGCTGCGCCACCTTACTATGTCAGGCCGTGAGCCGTCTATCGATTTACTACAGAGATTGATTGGTCACCGCCGCTCCAGTATCTGGATCATCTGTCGCCCGCTGAAGCGGGCTCATGAATAAATGTAACTCGATCCTGGGCGGCGCGCTGCGCGCGTTGTCCCAGGCTATTCTATTTCACGCCCTTCAGCGTGAGGAGCTAAGCCTTACCTCACGTCGGGCTAATGCCCGCTTTGCTGCCTTACGTCGTACCGACGGTCAACTCGATACAGCCAGATATCCATCCGCAGAAAACGGGACCTGCTGTGCGAGACGGGTTCAAACACTTCGACTCTTTGCCCGCTACTTAATTCCGGAAACAGCTTTGCCGGGGTTGAATCACTTTTGTTAACAAAGACCAGATACTCGACATTCTTATCTTTCAGGAAGGCGAGGAAGCCTTCGTGGTCCCGGGGCGCGTCGGACGAAGTCAGGAACTTCTGTTCCGGAATGCCCGACATCACCGACACAGTGCCTTCGTCGCTGAAGATGAAAGCATCCGAATTGGGTTCGAAGTAAGCACGAAGATAGTCGGCGGCGGCGCGTTGCGCGGATGTCTGGTTAAGCGAACCGACTGAACCGACGAACTGGATGCTGGCATCGAACACACAGAGCGCGACTACGAATATCAGCAGGCGTCGCGCCCAGAAAGGCTTTTGCTGCCGCACCCTTAAGTAGGTCCAGGCCAAAATCGGAATGCCCAGACTGAAAAGCAGCAAACCGTAGCGAGGAAAAATCATCGGCTGCTGATGTGTCAGATAGGCGGAAACCAGAAGCCCAAGGAACGCAAAGAAGAAAACGACCGGCGCCAGAATCGACCGCAGGCCTTCGGGAAAGCCGGCGCGCGAAAAGCTGCGAGGAAGATGCTTCAACACGATCCAGCCCGCGACGAATGCAGACATCAATACCGCGATGTCCGTCGAGATGATCAGAATGGCGCTGTCACGAATCACGCTCGAAAAAGAGAAGCGGGCCAGCGCGGGATTCATCGCCAGCAACCAATCGTGGTAGTACTGGCGCTGGACAAAACACGCCAGCCAGTTTCCCGTAGCCTTCCAGGAAATGTAGAACCAGAGCAACGGCGGAATGATTAGGATGACTATCGCCGCGAACGACACGCGGCGCTCTCTCAAAAATTGTATCGCCGGAATCAGGGTTATGAACATCCAGCTCTCCACCCGCGTGAAGCCGGCGAGCGCCGCTAAGATTGCGGCCGGCACCCAACTTCTTCTTTGCACAAAATAAAGACTGGCCAGGACAAAAAACGCATGCGGCACATCGGTCATCGCCGATGCTGAGTAAGTAATGTGGAGGGGGTTCAAGGCGATCAGCGCGAACCCCAACAGCGCTGCCTTACGACTCGCGGTCAAGCGCAGAGTAAGGCTGTAAACCAGCACACAGGATCCGATTCCGAAAAGCGCCGAAACGATCTTTCCTGTATAGAAGCCGTTTCTGATCAGGATGTTTGGCACTGCGGAAATAAGCTGATAGAGCGGCAACCAGAAGCCGTAGAGATCGTTCAATCCAAACGTTCCATTCGCCATTTTCGTGCTCATCGTGCCGATGTCGCGAATGTAAACGTAGGCATCGCCGAACGCGTTTGGGAGGAAGAATGCTCCGGCGATTCGCGGAATTCCGGAGACGATAAGAAGGGTTGGCCAGATAGGCCGCGGGTTGGTTAGACGCTGCATATAGGTGTCCTGGTTTGGTTTCGGTGCTCCTGCAACCCGGACAAGAACGATCCACGAAACCACACGAAATGGAACGAACAAAACTAGCACTGCTTCGTGTGATTTCGTGGATCGCTTTACCTGGCAAGGCAGTCTCTCAAAATTGGACACTACTCGGCAACACCCTAGCTTGTTCCCCGTTCACTTGCTTGTTATAGTCAAACTTCGCTTAGTACAACTTGATTATGACAGCGGCGACGCAAGAAAAGGTCCTGGCGACTAACCGCGCCGCGTTTCACAACTATCACATTTCGGCAAAGTACGAGGCCGGTGCGGCGCTTCTGGGGACGGAAGTTAAGAGCGTCCTCGATGGCCGCATTCAGTTGAAAGAGTCATACGTGGGAGTTCGTGACGGCGAGGCGTGGCTCTTCAACGCTCATATCTCGCCCTACACATTCGGCAACCTTGCGAATCACGAACCTTTGCGGACCCGCAAGCTTCTGCTTCATCGACGCGAAATTCAAAAGCTTGATGAAGCAGCATCGATAGAGGGCATGACCCTGATCATTACTCGGGTTTACCTGAAGAGCCGAAAAATCAAATTCGAAGTGGGCATTGCGAAGGGTAAGAAATTGTACGACAAACGCGAAACCGAAATGCGGCGTATCGTGGAGCGCGAAACCCAGGCGCAATTGAAAGAACGAAATCGATAGTAAAGCTTAGTTGTTTAGAGTCGGGCTACTGCCCGACCAAGCGGGCGGTAGCCCGCTTCTAAACACCCAAGCCAGAGGAGATAGGAATGGAAGCAATCGGAAGTTCTCAATCGTGTACAGAGATTAACGTGCAAGCGTTGGCCGTGGCGGTTTTCAAGGATGAGAAAGCGAATGAAGGGCTTTTGAAAAGCCTGGACGCCGCTAGCGGCGGCCTGATTAGCCGCGTGATCAAGAGTGAAGAATTTGCGGCCAAGCCAGGCGAGACTGCTTATTTCCATCTCTCCGGAAAGGGACTAAAGGCGGACCGCTTGCTCCTGATAGGTTGTGGCGAGCGCGACGAATATAAGGCAGCGCAGATCAGCCAGATGGCCGGGACCGCAGTGCGTTTCCTTCGCAGCAAGAATGCAAAATCGATCGCCATCGCGCCGCGTGCGGAAGGCGAAGCAGAGAAAGTCGCGCAAACCGCTATGGCCGGTGCGGTCATGGGATTGTTTGAGCCTGACAAATATCGAACCAGCGGCAAAGAGGAGCGCCAACTTGATCGAATCGTGGTGGTGATTGAAAGCGGAGATAAGAAAGCTGTGCAGCAGGGCGCCGAACGCGGCCGGATTATCGGCGAAGCCGCGAACTTTACCCGCGACCTCGCCAACGAACCGGGCGGCCATCTGACTCCGGCAATCCTGGCCCAGCGCGCACAGAAAGTAGCTAAACAGTTCGGTCTCAGTATCGACGTGCTCGATCAACGGCAGATGGAGAAGTTGGGAATGGGATCGCTGCTGGGGGTATCGCGCGGTTCTGATGAGCCGCCAAAGTTGATCGTGATGAAGTATGAACCCAGCCGGGGCAAGCGCGGGAAAAAGGACGGACTGCTGGCTTTGGTAGGCAAGGGAATTACGTTTGACTCCGGCGGCATCTCTTTGAAGCCGGGCGAGAATATGGAGTTGATGAAGTACGACATGACCGGGGCCGCGACCGTCATTGGAGCGATGCAGGCGATCGCTCAGTTACAGCCTTCGATTCCGGTGCTCGGAATCGCCCCATGCGCTGAGAATTTGCCTTCGGGAAAGGCGACCAAGCCAGGCGATATTCTGACGGCTATGACCGGCAAGACGATCGAAGTCATCAACACGGATGCGGAAGGGCGACTGGTCCTGGCCGACGCTATCGCCTACGCAAAGAAGCTTGGCGCCACCCAAATCATCGACATGGCGACGTTGACGGGCGCAGTGTCCATCGCTTTGGGCGACGTCAATACGGCTATCCTCGGCACCGATCAGGTTCTTATCGACGAAGTAATCGCAGCCGGGAAGTCAGTGGGCGAGAAGTTCTGGCAATTGCCGCTCGACCCGGAATATACCAACCAGATCAAGAGCGACATCGCCGACATCAAGAACGTCGGTGGTAAGAAGGCAGGCACGATTACCGCGGCTGCTTTCCTCAAGGAATTTGCCGGCGACACTTCCTGGGCCCACCTCGATATCGCAGGCACGGCCTGGGGCGACACGGCTCAACCATATCGTTCCAAGGGCCCGACGGGCATCGCGGTGCGAACGCTAATCGAATTCATTGAGAGTGCTGCTCGCCAAAATGGTAATTGAGGATGGCGCGCCTGGCTTGAACTATTCGCCTTGCCTCAAATTCGCGACCTGGCCCAGGCGTCAGCTGCCAAGTAGTGTTTTCTTTCAGAAGCTCACACTGTCCAATTAAATCCTATCCACGAAACACACGAAGGAGACTGGTTTGCTCGTTCGGTTTCGTGTGATTTCGTGGATCGTTCTTGTCGGAGCGAAACAAATCACGAAACCAAACTAAGACATAAAGGGATTGATTCGCTCTGGCAATTCCTGAAATGCTAAAATTGCCGCGGATTAGTTAGCGAGACGGGCTGTGACCGGCGACATAGTCTTCGTCCTCGCGGCCATTACCCCCTGTCGATGACCGACTACTATCATGTCCTGGGCGTTAAGCGGAGCGCGACGGCTACTGAGATTAAGTCCGCTTATCGCAAACTCGCGCGCAAGCGGCATCCTGATGTAAATCGGGGCTCGGAAAAAGCAGCGCGCGAATTCGCGCTCCTCTCACTTGCTTATCACACTCTGATCGATCCTCAGGAACGAGCCTTTCACGATCAGCAACTCAACCAGGGTACGCGTGAAGCGCCCTTTCTGGGACTGGATAACAACCCGCACGCCAAACGAGCCAGCAACATCGCGGCCCAGGCCCGCTGGGATCGGGTAGTCAATCAAATACTCGAGACCGATCGGCGCGAGAACATCCAGCGCCAGCGAGCTGTCTTCACCACTGTTTCACTTTTCCTTTCCACGTTTTTTGTGGCGATGATCAAACCTCCGTTGTGGCAATCGTTTGGGGTGCCGGAAAGGGCGATTCTGGGGGCGCTTTTCATAATGGGAATCTGGCACCTGATCAGCCGTCTACGCGAATACATTACGCACTACACGTATAAGCCGGACGATTTAAACTATTCGATCACGAGTGAAGAGAAAGAGCCCGATCAGCCGTTCACCCGTTTTTCCGCTTACGCGTTTCTAGTCCTCGGCTATGTGATTAGTCTGGGGGTGGGACTCTTGATCGGCTGGCACGCGCAAGATTTCTTCGCCGACTTGACGCTGCTGTTTCGTCATCACGCGCCGGCCCCTGGTGTGGGCTCATTCTCGCCTACGGTTTTGCTCTTTTCGGATCTATTGTTTTACCCGCCCATCGCCGTTCTAATTATTGACACGGTGCACGCAGTTGCCTCGCGGATCGATACGGGTTGAAGTCTCGGGTCTGGTCATGTATGTTGCGCCGAATGAAACTCTCGATTACCAAACTCCGGCCATTCCTTTTTAGTGCGGGCTTGTGTGCGTTAATCGCCACGATGTCAGGAGCCGGCCAGTCTGCGCCCAAACGTTTGAGCGCGCTTCAAAACAGCGAACAGCTGACGCCGATGCAGAAAGAGATCGAGCGCCAACGCCAGCGTTTGAAATCGGAAGAAATCGAAGAGCGGCGTGACGCACTGATGCGCTTGCGTAATTTAAAGCGCCCTGATGCAGCGCGTGTCGCCATCGCCGGGTTGAATGATGCGTCGCCGATGGTTCGCGTAGCCGCCGCTCACGCCGTAATGTCCTTGCCGCAAGCCGAGGCCGCCGCGCTTTTACTCCCTCTCCTGGCTGACAAGTTGGAATTCGTGCGTCGCGAGGCGGCCTATGCCCTGGGCGAAACTCGTAGTCGTTCAGCTGTTGCTTCCCTGACGAACGTTCTGATTAGCGACAAAGAAATGACTGTTCGAAGCGCTGCGGCGGTGGCGCTGGGTGAGATCGGAGACGAGTCGGCAGTTCAACCGCTCTCTCAGGTGCTCACCGCACAACCGTCGAAAAAGAAGAAGGCGAAGGCAGAACCGAATGACTTTGTGAAGCGAGCGGCAGCTCAATCTTTGGGCCGGATCAAGAGCCGTTCAGGAGTTGATGTTTTGATTGCGACTCTTGCAAACGAAGCTAATGACAACGACGTCAGACGGGAAGCGGCCACCGCGTTGGGGCTGATCGGGGATAGCTCTGCCACTGCGGCTCTGCAGGTTGCCTTTACCTCAAGTGATCCCTATCTGTCCGACGCAGCCCGCAATGCACTCCGCCGACTTAAGGCAACGAAGAATTGAATGAGATAGTGAAGAGCTAACCTCAGTGGGCTTAGTTCTCAATATCAGAAACCCGTGCAGTCTTACCTTAAGAGATCCCTCGCCGCGGAAAAACGATCCACGGAATACACTAAGCGATAGAGTTGGTGATGCAATTTCGTGTGGTTTCGTGGATCGTTCTTGCCCAGGCGGAAAAAGAAGCCTCAGCCAAATTAGAGGAATGACATAGCCCGAAGGAAGTCAGCCTTCCCAATATACGAAAAAATAAACAGGCGCCGAAGCTCTCGCTTCCGCGCCTGTGGTGGGTCGTTAGGGAAGGCTTGGCTTGTTAGCCTTCGGTCTTTTCTCCGCGGCCCTGCCCCTTGCGGGCAGCCTTACTTTCTTTGGCCGGCGGAATGGGTAGGCCGACGCTTCCCGAAAGGGCCGCCAAGGGCTCCTCTTCCGGTGTCTTCGCGGTGATCTCCTGAATTAACGCCCCGCCCGACTTCTTCGAGAAAGTCAGCTTACCCGGAACGGTTCCCAAGTCCACCTGCACCAAATCACCTAAGCCTATTTGACCAGTTGCCACCAGATTCGAGAGCGGATAGACAAGAAAGCGCTCGACCGCACGCTTCAAATGACGCGCGCCGTACTTGTAATCGATGCCTTCCTGCAACAGCATGTCTTTGGCGGCGTCGGAGCACTGGAAGACAAACTTTGTTCCTGCGGACATCATGATTCGGTCTTGGACTGATTGCAGCTCGAGGTCGAGAATCGCGCGCAGGTGATGCTCTTTCAAAGAGCGAAAGACTACGACTTTGTCGATGCGGTTCATGAACTCCGGCGAAAACTTTCGCCGCGCCGCTTCCACGGCTGTGCGGTAGATCTTCTGATCAACTTCGCTGTCCGGGTTCTTAACGCCTTTGCCGGGAGCAAAACCAATTCCGCCGGAAATCAACTCGGACATCTCGCGAGCGCCAAGGTTCGAAGTCATGATTACCATGCACCTCGAAAAATCGACGCGCCGGTTGTCGCCGAGTGTGAGCGTTGCTTTGTCCAGGATGCCGAGCAGAAGCTGCCAGAGCGAGTCCGAGGCCTTTTCTATTTCATCAAAGAGAACCAGGGTGAGCTTAAGCTCTTCGTTATGCATCCGGTCGAGATTCTCCTGCGTCAACATGGGAGAAGTCTCGCGATGACCGAGATATCCCGGAGGCGAGCCAATCAGCTTGGCGATCTCATGCGAATGCTGGAATTCCGCGCAGTCGATCTTCACGACGCCGTTCGGATCCGAGTACAAAACCTCAGAAGCCGCTTCGATAACGCGTGTTTTTCCTGAACCGGTAGGACCGAGAAACAACATCGTGCCAATCGGCCGGCTAGGCGGATTCATGCCAGCCAGGAATATTTGATACAGGCCGCTAACGCGACGTACCGCACGCTCCTGGCCAACGATGCGCGCCCCCAGGCGCTCTTCAAAATCCTGTGCGCGCGGACTTTTCTGATCCGGGTCAAGAAACACCGTCTCGTCAATCTGCTTTTCCGGGGCGCTTATCTCTTCTCTTTTTAATTCGCCAATCATGTTTGTTTTTCCTCGCGACCGATACTTTTCGCCGCTCGGGATCCTCCAGTTCCTCCTCATGCAAAGAACGATCCGCTCGATCAATTGATGCGCGTATGGGTCGTCGCGTTCGCCTTCTCAAAAGCCCAATAAACAACACATCCTGCCGACGCATACGCTATATATACGACTCACAAAGAAATGTCACCCAAAATATTCGGGGTTGTTTGAAAAGACTGTCGCGATCAGGTGTCATCAAATAAAAAATACGTGCCACTTCTCGGCAGAAGACGAGTGACACTTTCTTGTTTCGGCTTTCAGGAATTCATTTGCTCCAATGAGTTCTACACAAAAAGAGTGTTGCGTTCCGCAAAACGTCGGTCCTGCGCGAGAGTTGGACCCTGTGCGGAACCTAGTAGCCGCTCTGTTTCAGGCCTCCCTTTTCACTGAGTCTCTTCACTGTCGAATTCGGGCCGCCCACCTTCGAGGGTCGTTGATTAGCTTCCCGATGGGATGGGCTGTTTTGGGGGTGATGAGAAGAACATCGGCTCCTCTGTTAGCAATGGCATTGTGAGCTGCAAGAAACGGCATATAAAGATTGACAGCTAACATAGCCAAGCGTAGGCTGTGCACAGTTTTAGCTGTGTCGGCTTACGACTCTCAACCCTTTAACCCAAAGGAGTGTGTCCCATGAAACGATGCCTTACATTAGTCTTCCTGCTCGCCTTCGGTGTCGCGTATCAAATCGGCTGCAGCGCTCCAACGTCGGCCCCAAGCCCCAACAATGCAAATCCGCCCGCGGGCACTCCGACCCCGACGGTGGCCACAGGCCAGGAACCGGAAGAGCCTATGGCGACCAGCGCCGAACAGTCTCCCCATTGCGGCGACAATCCGCCGGCGAATCCTTCCAACTGCGACATCAATAAACCATTCAACCCGGGCTGTAAACTGCCTTGGACCGGTGAGCAAAGTCACGAAATCGATCAGCGTTGTCCCAACGAAGGATGCGCTAAGAGAGATTCCGATATAGCCCAGAATAAGATCAAGAATAATCTCTGCGCTACGGGAACACCTGTTCAGATCAGTGTGGACTCTATAGATAAGTTACAGGCTGCCGTTGATCAGTTGGTACAGCAAGGTAAGTTTAGCTACGGCAAAACTGGTCCGCCGCCGCCGGCTGATCGAGCAAAGCTGCAAGGACTCTCGACAGTGGACTCAAAGGGCAAAGCGGTCACTCTGGGCGAGGGTAAGCTGGTGACGATCGAGGCGTTTGTATTCGACGCGAAGCACGACGACACTTTTCCGTTCGGTTTTAAGGGCGAGGGCGTCAACTGCAAGAATTCGCTTTTCGACTGGAACGACATCCACGTTGCGCTTACTGATACAGCTTCGGCCAAGGAGTGCTCGAGCGTGACGGCCGAAATCACTCCGCACTTCCGGCCGGCCGTTTGGGATCGGTTCGATTCCAACGCCTGCACCGCGCCGCATGTCACCAAGCCGCTGCCGGTCAAAGGCATTCGAGTGAGAATTACCGGTCAACTGTTCTTTGACGGCAGTCACACGGCAACTCCATGCGGAGCGCCAGGCGGAGGAGGTAATCCCGTCCGCCGTTCGGTCTGGGAGATCCATCCTGCCTATGCGATCCAAGTCTTCGATGAAACCAAGAAGAAGTTTGTCACACTGGAGCAGTGGGCGAAGGGTAAGTAACTCAGTTTTTGCTTGGGCTACGATTCATAGCTAAGAGCGACTCAGTCGTAATATTCCAGTCCCAGATGTGTGATCAAGTCCTCGCCTCTGAGATGTCGCAGAGTGTTCTTGAGCTTCATTAACTGGATGAAAACATCATGTTCCGGATACAGACCCGGGGCGGTCATGGGCGATTTGAAGTAGAACGACAGCCATTCCTGGACGCCCTTCATGCCGGTGCGCTGCGCCAGATCGAGGAAAAGGGCGAGATCAAGCACGATGGGCGCCGCCAGGATCGAATCACGGCAAAGGAAATCGATCTTGATCTGCATCTTGTAGCCGAGCCAGCCAAAGATATCGATGTTGTCCCAGCCTTCTTTGTTGTCGCCGCGCGGCGGGTAATAGTTAATGCGGACGACATGCGAAAAGTTTTTGTAGAGCTTGGGATAGACTTCAGGCTGCAGGATGTATTCCAGCACCGACAACTTGGATTCCTCTTTGGTCTTGAAAGACTCAGGATCGTCGAGCACCTCGCCGTCGCGATTGCCGAGAATATTTGTCGAGTACCAGCCATCCAATCCCAGCATGCGTGACTTTAAACCAGGCGCGAGGATGGTTTTCATCAGCGTCTGTCCGGTTTTGAAATCCTTGCCGCAAACTGCCAGGCCTTCCTGATTCGCGAGATCCATCAACGCCTGCACATCAACCGTCAGGTTGGGCGCGCCGTTGGCGAAGGGCACTCCGGATTTCAGCGCGGCGTAGGCGTAAATCATCGACGGCGGAATGGCCTTGTGATTTTCGCGCATCGCCTGCTCGAACGATTTCAGGTTGCGATGCACGGCGTGCGGCTTCATGAAGATTTCCGTAGAAGCCGCCCAGATCATCACCAGCCGATCACATTTGTTCTTACGCTTAAATTCCGCTATCTCGGCGATCAACTGCTTCGCCAGATCGAGTTTGTGTTTGCCCGTTTTGACGTTCGTGCCCGTCAGACGCTTCACATAATTCTGATCGAAGACTGCCTTCATCGGCTTAATCTTCTGCAGGGGCGCGCGCAGTTTCGTAAGTAGTTCCTTCTCCAGCACGCCAGCGTGCGTGGCGGCTTCATAAGCCGAGTCCGGGAAAATGTCCCACGCGCCAAAAACCAGGTCTTCCAGTTTTGCCAGCGGCACAAAGTCTTTGATTGCCGGTACGCGATTGTCCGTGCGTCGTCCCAGGCGGACGGTTCCCATCTGGGTCAAGCTGCCAATCGGCTCAGCCAAGCCCTTCTTAATTGCTTCGACGCCAGCGATGAAAGTTGTACTAACAGCGCCCAGCCCAACCAACAACACACCAAGCTTACCTTTAGCCGGCGCGATATCCGCGCCTTTCTGTACCGGCATACTTCGACTCTACCTCCGAGAAATAAGAACGAGATTAGCGAGACCGACGATGATACATGAGACGTGATCGATTCGCACGTCAGGAGTGGGTGGAGGTATTGGTGCCGCATTCGTGATGAAGAATATACTTGCGTCTTTGCCGCTTGGTGTTGGGAGGCCCGCGCCCTTTCATGACTCTCAGTGAGGAAGGATAAGTTGCTGGCTAGACTGTTGCGCAAGCGCCGAAGGCGCTCTCCAATTTCAGCCCAGGGCAACGCCCTGGGTTACTAGCCCAATAGTGGGTTGGAACTCTAAGAGAGTTCGCGAAAGACTACGATTGCTTGCGTCATTCGCGAACACCTTCGGCGTTCGGAATCAATTTGGTTATCTGACCCAGGGCGTTGCCCTGGGCTGGGATTGATGAACACCCTCGGTGTTTGCCGGCAAGGATCATAGGCTCGTCGACATCTCCGCCGGCTTGTTCGTAATCAAGGCATGAATTCCGAATTCGGCTCGATGCCGCAGCCATTTGGGATCGTCAACGGTCCAGACCACCAGTCGCAAGTTACTTTCCGCCGCGAGATCGACCAGCCGCCGTGAAACAATTAACCGGTGCAACAGAATCTCCTCAGCCCCGCACGCAAGCGCGGCGGTGATTAGAGGGTGCCGGCGCATCAACTCGACTGGATTGCGGCGCGGCTCAAACAGCGCTCCGGTTGTAATAGAAGGATCGATCTGTTTGATGTGGGCGACTGCCTTCAGATTGAAACTTACGACCACAACACGAGTAAGCATTTGATGATTTCGGGTTAGTTGGGCCACCGCCTGAACCAGCTCCACGTAAGTCTCTTCGGCCTGATCGGTTTTCATTTCCACATAAATGATCTCAGGCCAATTGGCGCGGCGATTAAATAGATCGAAGACTTCATCCAGGGTCGGAACAGTTTGGGAGTTGTATTCATCTCGAGCGAAGTTGGGATGGATATGATTGAACCAACTCCCTACATCCACTCGCTGAAGTTCGTTCGAGGTCATGCCGGCGACCGCTCCTTCACAGAGTCCCGTGCGCCGTAGGCTCGCATCATGAATGACTACCGGCACGCCGTCGTTGGCCAAGCGAACGTCCAACTCGACGCCGGCGGCGCCCTTATCCAAAGCCCGCGTGAAAGCGGCCAGTGTATTTTCCGGGGCCACAGCCGAAGCGCCGCGATGGCCGATGATTAGTGGTGGCGCTTTCGAGATCGTTTGTGGCAATCAGAGTGGTCGTGTTAGATCCAAGACTAAGTCGGTCTGATTCTTCGCGCCTTTGCGTCTTTGCGTGAAATCGACCAACTAAGAGAATTGTTCACGCAAAGGCGCCAAGCTGAAAAAACGAGGCTCTATTTCTTGGGCGAGCTTGTCGCGTCGTTATAGCTAACTCGCTTTAGCGTGATATCAAAGGTGCCAAGCTCAACCTTCAACTGTGCCTTTACCGGTAGCCGGCGGCTGTCCTCGGTGATCCAGATTGAGAGCGAGCCGCGGCCGCGAACCAAACCGTTCTCGCCAAACAAAGCCGGCTCGATTCGGACCGCGCTGACACGGCCCAGGACGGTCTTGAGCTGTTTTCGTTCAACTACTGCTACCGCGAAGCGAAACATTTTGCCCGAATCGCTTAACGGAACGTCAAACGATTTTCCCACTTCCAATTTCTGCGTGCGCAGAAAATAAATCATGGTGAGAATATCCTGGATCGGTTCCGAGAATTGGAGCGAGTTAATTCGTGGTGGTTGCGACTGGTTCGGATCGCGCTCGGTCCAGGTAACTGTGCGCGTGGCATGATCGAATACCGCCTCGCTGGCGCGCACTCGCTTACCCTGTTCTTCCAGCTTACTCGTTCGCAGAGCCGTGAACGGATCCGGATCGACGGTAGATTCCACATGTTCGTGGAAGCGGAAGCCCGCAATTCTCGGAAACAAACCTTTGCTCGTCACATCCCCGACTAAACGAAGGATGACAGGATCATTTTCCGCCAGGCCCCGCGTAGAGACGCGTTCCGTCGTTGTCTTGAAGTGAAACTCGGCGACGTCCACGCCGCGCAGCAGTCCTTTATTGAACTCGGCTTGATAGATCAGCTCTTCGCCGTTTGCGAAGGGGACCTTGGCTGGCTGTACCTGCTGACCGACCGCTGTATGGACAGACAACGCGAAGACCAGCGACGCGACAGATGTTTGAATCCACAAAAACTTTCTTAATTGCATTTTCAAAAAACGAACCCCCAAAATCAGAGCCGGCTGGAAATAAAAGCCTTCAAAGCCAGGAGCACCCACGCCATGGCCAAACCCATGGCGGCCTGGTATTCGCGATAACGCTTGTAGAGTGTCATGTCGAAGGCGGTCTTCTGTTTAGTCCCGTCGCGGTAGGGGGAAAGGCGCGGCAAAAACAAGGGCACGGCCTGCACGTATCTCTGATAACGCTCGCCAAACAACTTCGCGAGGGTCGCCGATTCGACGCGCATCACCGGCACATAGATGCCTAAGAAGAGTGCAGCGAAGAGGATACCCAGAATCCAACGTCCTGAAGCTATGGTAAAACCAACGCCCATTAGAAAACTTCCGAGGTAGAGCGGATTGCGCGTGTAAGCGAACGGCCCGGTGGTAGCCAGCGCATCATTTTTTCGCAGGTGACCGGTCCCCCACGCCCGCAGAGCGAGACCCGGCAGGGCGATCGCTCCGCCAACCGCCAGGGTCAACGGCCCTGGCCGGCTGAGCAAAAAGAAAATTGCCGCGCAAACGAATCCGAGCGGCACTCGCCAACGCTGCATCCATGTTCCGGGTTTACCCAATCGTCACCAGTTCCACAGGTTTGATCTTGCCCGCGCGAGTCAGCCGATCAGTGACAGCGTGCAGTACTCGCTCGACGTCAATGTCCATGCAGATCCATTTGGAGCACGCGCGCCGGTGGCAATCAACCCGGCAATCAATGTCAGTCCGTTCAACGCAGATGTCTTCGGAAAAGGGGCTGCCGTTGTACCACCATTCGGTCGGGCCAAACAGCCCAACCACCGGCGTGCGCGCCGCCACGGCCAAGTGCATCGGACCAGTATCGCCTCCCACGTAGACCTGCGCATTCCTGGCTAGCGCAAAGAAGCCTTTTAATGACAGGCAGACGGCCCGCGCTTTTCGCGACGACGATGCCGCCAAAACCTCTTCTGCTAAGCCCGCTTCACCGGGTCCGTAGGTCACCAGTGAATGCAGACCGAAACGGCTCCACAGTTGATCCGCCAACGCCCCAAACTTGTCCGCGCTCCAGAGCTTTGTCGGCCAGCCGCCGCCCGGGTTCAGAATCGCGTAACCTTCATCCGTGCCGCGAGCAGCTTCCTCCGCTTCAAGTTCATGAGTCGGATCTACCGCAATAGGAAATTCAAAATCGGCCGCGTCGTCGGGGACAGGAATGCTCAGCGCTGATTTTACCAGCGTCAGGTTCTTGCGAATCACGTGTAAACCGGGGGAAATAGGAACTGTTTGATGAACCAGGAAACGGCTGGCAGGCTCGCGCAAAGCGTCGCGAGCAAAGCCATAGACGCGCTGGGCCCTTGAAAGCCGCGCGGCCAATGAAGATTTTAGTAGTCCCTGGAAATCGAGAGCTAGATCGAAGGCGGAGGCGCGTAGCAGACGTAACTGCTGGCGCGGTGCCCGCAGCGTCTCCCCAGACATCAGCCCGCGCCTCAGCGCCTTCGTGTCGATTACGATGAGGCGATCCAGAATCGGGTTGTCTTTTAATATTTCAGATGATCGGCGCTCGACGACCCAGGAGATTTCAGAGTCGGGCAAGGCCCGGCGCATCGCGCCGAGAGCCGGGAGAGTATGCACGATGTCGCCGATGCTGCCGAGTTTGACGATGAGAATGCGCATGGATCAGTGGGCAGCGAGCGGTGAGCGGTGGGCAGATGAAAGAGGAGCATTAGGCACGACGGTAGTCTGTAGACGGCTTAAGCAGGTCCTTCCGCCCGCACCCCATTGC
>JAWVDF010000035.1:0-3219 GCA_033857635.1 Blastocatellia bacterium | reverse complement strand
GCCGGAAATATTCTTCGGTCCTCGAAACGACGACGTGAAGAAAAACGGCCGAACGTCTTCACGTTCGGCCGCTGTTAATTCAACTTATCGTCGGCAGAAAATGCGCAGGCATTTACCGCCGAATTACAGGTTACGACTTATCGTAAGCTAACGTACTCGTGACCTTCACGCCCTTGGCGTTCGTCATCGTGCTTGTAACCGTTCGGCTCTTTCGATCGGCGGCCACGACGATCGTACCGTCACCAACAGTCTTGCCATCTTTCTGAGTCACCATCGCGATGGTATTGTCATCACTCTTCTTGAATGAGCGTTGGTCGGCCTGCGGCTCGCCGGTGATCGCATAGAATTTGCCGTCCATCTTTCCGGTCCACTCGCTGTGAGTTTTCTTACCGTCAGCGTCAGTTCCGTCGACCGTGCATTTTTGCTGGTCGCCGACTTTCTCCCACACCACCAGCGTGCTTTTACCGGCGCCGTCGCCGAAAGTGGATTTGCTTTCGTTCAGTTTCCACGTGCCCAACGTTGGGTTGCTCGCGAAACACATTGCGGCTGCCGCGACTGAAAGCAGCACGCCCAAACCAATTGTTTTTGTTTTCATTAATTTTTTGTTTTCTAATTCACGAGGAATACCCCGTGTGTGTGTGAGCGGACCATGCCCAATGTTTAGACCGCGACGAACAACGGTCGTTGCTATTGCCGCCGAACCGGTTGAGAAACCGGATGCTCGCTTGCTGGGCGTTAGCGCCTGATAGTCCGCAGCGCGGCGAAAGTCAATGTGTTTCGGGTCCGCCTGAACCCGCAGACCTGTCGTCAGGGGAACAGACTACTGTATTCGGCCTCTAGAAATGCGCGCCCACGTACTCCCACATCTGGTGATGCCAGCAGGGCCATTCGTGTCCGCCTTTTGGGCCCCAGTCGTCCAGATGATGAGCAATCCCGCGGCTCGCAGTGACGCATGTGCTCTTGCGGGCCAGATCATGATCGAAACGGATCCGGCTATCGTGGTTTAATGCCAGCTGGGTGGGTCTTCGTCGCACAATTGTCTCGCTAACGCCCACGGCGTCCAAATAGGTTGCGTCGTGTCGACGGAGGATTCGCCGGACGAAAAACTCGAGATCGGGCATGTCTTGTTTATCGACATTGTTGGTTACTCCAAACTCCTGATTGAGGAGCAGAAGGAGCGACTCGGTCAGCTGACGAAAATCGTGCTCGAGACGACGCAGGTGCGCGAGTCGACCGATGAACAACTCGTTAGGTTACCGACTGGTGATGGGATTGCGTTGGTCTTTCATCATAACGTGGCTGAGCCGGCGCAGTGCGCGCTTGAGATCGCCGAGGCGCTTCGGAAGCATCCAGAAATTCGGGTGCGGATGGGCATTCACAGCGGACCCGTTTGCCAAGTGACCGATGTGAGCGGGCGGACCAATATCGCCGGCGCTGGAATTAACATGGCGCAGCGCGTAATGGATTGCGGCGACGCGGGGCATATTGTCATCTCCCAACGTGTGGCCGATGACCTGGAGCAATATCGGCAGTGGCGTTCCCTCCTCCACGAACTCGGCGAAGTGGAAGTAAAACACGGCGTCCGCGTCCGGGTTTTCAATCTGTATAATAAGGAGCTGGGCAATCCTGAGTTGCCTGAGAAATTGCGGCTGACCAAGTCGGGCACGGACGCGGAAACAGTTCGGGCCAATGAGGGATTCTGGGTCGCGGTGCTGCCATTCAAGTATAGCGGTGGTAACTGTGATCTCACCGCGCTGGCAGAAGGGTTAACCGAGGAAATCGTAACCGGACTGTCGCGCTTCTCTTATCTTAAGGTGATCGGGCGCGGTTCTACTTCGCGTTACGCCACTAACGCTGTCGACGTCCGGTCTGCGGGGAAAGAGCTGGGCGCGCGCTACGTCATAGAAGGAAGCGTGCGCCAAGCAGGAACCAGGTTGCGCCTCACGGTCCAGCTCCTCGACGCAGTGACGGGCGCTCACTTATGGGCGGAGAACTACGAACGCACCTTTAGCCCGGAGACAGTTTTTGAACTTCAGGACGACTTGGTTCCACGAATTGTTTCGACGGTCGCCGATCAATACGGAGCGCTGGTTCATAGCATGAGCGAGTCGCTGCGCGGCAGAAGCGCAGGTCAATACTCCGCGCATGAGGCTTTTCTGCGCGCTTGCGGTTACTGGGAGCACCAAACCCCGGAAGAGCACGCGGAGGTCCGCGAGATTCTCGAGACCGCGGTCGCTCGCGCCCCCGACCACAGTGACTGCCTCGCCGCACTCTCACTGATCTACTGGCAAGAGTACGTGTTCGGTTACAACCTCAGGCCGGACTCGTTAGGCCGCGCCCGCGCTGCCGCGCAACGAGCGGTCGAATCTGCGCCAAGTAGCAACTTTGCGCACTCCGCGGTGGCTACCACCCTGTTCTTCCAGAAAGATCGCCCGGCTTTCCGCACCGCCGCGGATCGCGCGCTTGCGCTGAATCGTATGGATGCATCCACCGCGGCAATCCTCGGAATGATGATCGCGTACGCGGGTGATTGGGAGTATGGCCTGGGCGTCGTGAAACGCGCGATGCAGCTCAACCCGCATCACCCCGGTTGGTACCATTACGGCGAATTTACGGACGCTTACCGCAGGCATGACTATCGCGGGGCGCTGGAAAGTGCCTTAAAGGTCAATATGCCTGGATATTATTGGCCGCACGCGGTGCTGGCTGCTGCCTACGGGCAACTCGGCGAACAGCAGCGCGCTCGGGCGGCGTTACGCGACCTGCAGGCACTGATACCCAACTTTGGCGCGATCGCGCGCGAGGAATTCGGCAAGTGGAATGACGCTGAACTGACCGAGCATTTGGTCGATGGGCTCCGCAAGGCGGGACTGGCCGTGGGCTGCGCGAAACATGGCGCCTGAATCCGAGAGCAATCTTCGGCTCGAGATCGGGCATGTTCTGTTCATCGACAGGGGAAAAAAGGGGTCATAGCTTACTATCGCGACTTCGTCCGCTGGTACTTGGCTCGCCAGGGTCACTTCTTTGGTTCCGCCTTGTATCTCGATCGCTCCCGCGATGCTCGACCGCTACCTCGCGGCTTTACCGGCCATGTCGCTCATCCCCTTCGCTCCATTCTTCGCGGACTTCTTTGCGCTGCTCTTGGAAAGCCCGGCCGTTTGCTACGCAAATCCGTTACGGGAAAAGCCCGGCCGCTCTTTCACCCGCGTTACGGCCCTT
>JAWVDF010000034.1:0-2898 GCA_033857635.1 Blastocatellia bacterium | reverse complement strand
TCCAAGTGAAAGAACGTCTACTCCAATACCTCTCATGTCCTTCGTGCGCCGGCACGATCTCTCTGTCGTCGGACAAGAGCGAAGCTGAAGAGATCATCGAGGGCCAACTCGCGTGCTCGGTTTGTTCACGTTCGTGGCCAATCGTACGCGGCGTGCCGCGGTTTGCTTCACTCGACGAAGTCGAGGCAGAGAAAGCCGCCACCGCCGCGGGTTTCGGTTGGCAATGGCAACATTTCACTCAGACCGACGACAAGTACGAACAGCAGTTTCTCGGCTGGATCGCGCCGGTCGCGCCAGAGTTTTTCAAAGACAAGATCGTGCTCGAGGGTGGATGCGGCAAGGGACGTCATACTCAACTGGCCGCGCAGTGGGGAGCCCGCGAGGTAATCGGCGTTGATTTGAGCGCGGCGGTGGAAACTGCATTCGCGGCGACTCGTCATCTGCCGAGCGCGCATATCGTCCAGGCTGACATTTACAATCTCCCGTTCACCCGCGCGTTTGATTATGCGTTTTCGGTCGGCGTGCTGCATCACTTGCCCGATCCGCGCGGCGGTTTCAAATCACTAATGTCGAAGGTCAAGCCCGGAGGTCACATCTCGGCCTGGGTCTATGGGGCGGAGAACAATGAATGGATTACTCGTTGGGTGAATCCCTTGCGCCAAGGTCTGACGTCACGCATGAACCCGAGCGCGTTGTTGCAGCTTTCAAAAGTTCCGGCTGCGATCATGTTTGCGGCGACCAAACTGATCTATGGCCCTCTGAATCGTTCGACGCGGGGTGCCTCTCTGGCCCGCCATCTTTTCTACAACGATTATCTTAATGCGATCGCGCCCTTTGGCTGGCGCGAGCAGCACACGATCGTCTTTGACCATCTGGTTGCTCCCACGGCGTTCTACATTTCCCGCGAAGAATTCGCCGACTGGTGGCGCGAAATTGGCGCCGGCGAAGTCAGTATTAACTGGCACAACAGCAATAGTTGGCGGGGATTTGGGCGGGTCTAATTTGGAGTGCGCCGGCAGAGCGAAGCGACGACGGCGCTTTGGTTTGGATGTACGGCCCAAAGCAAAACGTCGAATAATCCAAAGCGGTGTCGCGCTGCGCTTGCCACTCGCACTCCAAAGTCGTTGACGGCCCTTTGCGCGACCCGCTATAGTGAAATTGGTCCTGGCGTTTGCCCAACCGCCTCTGACGCGTTCGAACCCTTTGGGGTTTCTTGCCCTTAACCCTCTCAATTATTAAAGAAACCTGAACTGGATTCCCCAGAGTATTTCTATGCCCATGAAAATTGACGACCTCCTGGTCACTGCGATTGCCCATTCTGCCTCAGACCTGCATTTGAAAGTTGGTTCGTTTCCCGTGATGCGCATCGGCGGCGAGTTGCATCCGATCGTTGAAGCGCCAAAGCTTTCTCCGGAAGACACGCTTGACATGGCGTTTTCGATGATGTCGAACCGGCAGAAGCAGAAACTCAAGGAAGTTTCGGAAGTAGACATCGCTTACAGCGTCAGCGGCCTGGGCCGTTTTCGCGCGAACATTTTTCAGCAGCGTGGATCGGTCAGCCTCGTGCTGCGCGTGATTCCCGATCAAAGCCGGAGCACGGCGGCCCTCGGACTGCCACCGGTAATCGACAAGATTGCCGAAGAGCGGCGCGGCCTGATTCTGGTGACGGGCGCGACCGGTTCGGGAAAGTCGACCACGCTGGCAGCGATGATCGACCGCATCAATTCGACGCGCTCGGGACACATTGTAACCATCGAAGATCCGATCGAGTTTCTGCATCGCGACAAGAAAGCTTTCGTTACGCAACGCGAAGTCGATGTCGATACTCGTTCGTTCGCTGAAGCTCTGCGCGGCGCGCTGCGCCAGGATCCCGACGTAATTCTGGTGGGCGAGATGCGCGATCTTGAAACGATCGAGACCGCACTGACTGCCGCTGAAACCGGCCATCTGGTCCTCTCGACCTTACACACTCTGGACGCGACCGAAACGATTACGCGCATAGTCTCCTCGTTCCCGTCGCACCAACAGAAGTCCGTGCGCATACAGTTGTCAGGAATCTTGAAGGCGGTGATTTCGATGCGTCTGGTGCGGGCGGCGAAGGGAGCCGGCCGGGTCCCGGCGATCGAAGTGATGGTTTCGACCGGCCTGATTCGCGACTACATTATTAACGAAGAGAAGACCTATTTGATCCGCGAGGCAATCGCTAACGGCGCGTCACAGTATTCCATGCAGACTTTCGATCAATCGTTGTTCCGGCTTCTGCAATCGCGCCGGATAGGCTTTGCGGAGGCCATACACAACGCCACCAACCCGGACGAATTCAAGATGCGCGTCTCGGGGATCCTTTCGACTGAGCAGGCGATTGACGCCGACGACCGTGGCAACCGGGGCGCAGGTGAGCCGCGTGAGGAATTCGAGTCGATGATCGTGAAGCTGTAACCTTTATCGCGTCGAGATAAAACTGCGTCACTCATTGCTGGGAGCGCGGACGGCCCGTCCGCACAGCGCCCTCAGGCGCTCAAGTTTCCTTTGGCGCACACTAGTTTTCGCGCTTCGCGCTCAATGCGGACGAGACGTCCGCGCTCCCAGCAGTTTGCGGCTGCAATTCTTCGGCCTTCGCTTTCTGCCAAAGCTCTTCCAACTCTTCCAGACTTGTCTGGTCGAACTTGCGGTTCTGATCGCGCAGCCCGGCTTCGATATGAGCGAAGCGTCGACGGAATTTTCGGTTGCTCAACTTTAGCGCGGCCTCTGGCTCGACGTTCAGGCGTCGCGCGATATTCGTGATCACAAAGAGCAAATCACCGACTTCCTCGCGGACGTGAGCGTGATCCGTCTCGCTATTCGACTCGGCGTGCTGGCTGATTGCTTCGCGAAGTTCGTCGACCTCTTCCTGCAACT
>JAWVDF010000033.1:0-92155 GCA_033857635.1 Blastocatellia bacterium | reverse complement strand
ATTCACCTGTGTGCCGTCAACCGAGAAACTCACACGATGAATCACTCCTGACGGAGTTGCTGCGGTTCCTTGATTCTTGATAATGGCGCTGAAGGTCACAGCGTTGCCCGTCACCGGAGAAGTAGGTGCCCAGGAGACCTGAGTGACAATCAAATCGGGCTGAGGGGTTGGCGTCGGAGTTGGCGTCGGCGTAGGCGTAGGCGTCGGCGTAGGTGTCGGCGTAGGTGTCGGGGTCGGCGTCGGCGAGGGAGAGGGTGGCGTTGGATTGGCGAAGTAGGCTTGGGCAATGGGGTCTGCCACCGCACTGCTGTTAATATTGGGAAGGGTGGAACTCCCTTGAGTCCCGAGCTGTATCAGGTAATCCTGGGTCAAGCTTTGTCCCGCGCCCAAGTTGAGCGGAGTTGCATAGAAGAACCGCTTCCAGCCACCCCAGTTGTGCCTGCCCTGTATGCCCTGATTGGGATTGCCGGGCTTGGGAACCAAGAGAACGCTCGCCTTGGTAAAGTTGGTGTTGGGCGCGGGTGTGGTGCTCGCTCGCCAATAAGCGAAAAGATAGCTCTCCGCAGATGCTACCCAATCATAGGGGTTTTGGGTTGTACTGGAACGGATCCAGCCCGCCGAATCGGGAGTGGAATAAGAGTCCACGCTCGAGGGGTCACTCAAGCCGAGCGTCGCGCAACGCCACTCGCTGGCGGTCTGCGCGGCCGCGACTCGGAGGACGCTGTGGACATAGATTTTCCCGTTCGGATAGATATAGTAGGTTACGTCAACGGTCACATTGCTTAACACGCCGACTGCATTGACGGTGGGACTCGATATGGCTTGCACCACCACTCTGGAAGAAGAGTTTTCCAGGATGTTGAAAGCGCGTGGGCTATTTGGGAAGTAAGCACCGGCCGCCCGGGTATATAGCTTGGGATCATCCGGGGTAGTCCCGTAGAAGACTTGCTGGAAGAGCCCCGGTTCCGCGGTGGAAGGATCGTTGTTCACGCCGAGGCCAGGTCCGGTCAGATTGGTTTGGGCGGACGGATCGTTAACCAGGTCGTACCATTGAGCGAGGCCCCAGTTATCAAACGCCTCGAAGACGAGGCGGAATAATCCCGCGGACTCGACGGTAACCGTCCGGTTAATGCCCGAGCCGGCGTCGACTAACTGTACGCCGCCCCCCGAACTCGTCGTTGAAGAAATATCAACGAAGCAGATCTTATTGTTGTAGCTTCCCGCAGCCTGGCTGAGAGTTAGTCTGCCGTCGCTTACCGTAACGGTCCGAGTGCCTTCAATCCAACGGGTCGTACTTGTGGGAGTGCCGTCCACGGTTAGCACCCCTTCCACGTTGATTTCGAAAATACTATCGAAATTGTCCGCATCACCCGCCACCACATGTACCGTGTACGTCCCGTTAGGAACCGCAATCTCCCAAGTACTGGCCCACCAATCATTCAGCGTGTCATACCGCTGGTCAGGTGAGTTTGGGGAATTACGATCCACAGCTGGCGTGGCCTGGTCCCAACCATAGCTATACCCGTTACCGCGGTCCCCATAGACTGCTCCCGTGTCAGCCATATAGCCCGATGGCACCGCAGCCGACGCCGGCTGAAAATTAATCTGGATGCTGCCCGTGGAGGGCGGGGTTGGGGACGGCGTCGGAGTCGGGCTGGCGGAAGGCTGCCATCCAAGCTGAACGACCTCGAAATCATTCTGGAAGGTTAGAGGGTCGAGGGCACCAGCTATCTCGACGCGGATGGAGCTGTCGATGGTACCCCAACGAGGATCATTCGTTCCGCTGATGAGGCCGTTCGTACCGTTATCGGCAAAAATGATGCCGTAGTCCTTCATCGATTGGAGTAGTTTTTGCGCATGCGGACCAGCATAGGAGATGTCCTTTGAAGCCTTGAGACGAAAGCGAGCACCCAGCGGGGGATGAAAAGAACTATAACTGCCCGCATTATGGGTTGCGGGCCAAACATAGAGAGGGTTCGTGTTCGCGCTCTGGTTCAACGTAAAACGATGCGCGTGCGTGATAGGTGTTGTCCCCATAATTTCGTCGTACTGGACAAGACCGGGAAGCACCTGGAGGCCTGCGGCATCGGACGAGGTGTAACCAGGGGGACGGGTGTTATTGGTCTTCATGTCCCAGGAAGAGGCACTCGCACAGTAGTATGCTCCCGGTTGTACGATTGCTCCGTCAGCCATCTGGACCGGCGAACTGGTGGCATTGTGAAAGGGCTGATAAATCTCATAAAGAATCTGATTATCGACATCCACTATCAAGAGGTGTCTGTCTCCCGTCGACACAGGATTATTAATTGTTCCCTGGAAATCCTCAGTCCAGCCGGCTTCAGTTAGTGCCGGAATTGGAATTGGATAAGGAATATGATCACTCTCACTCCAGTAAGTACCGCCTTGGAAGGAAACCTTCGGATAATTCCCACTTACCGTCACAACCGGGATACCATAGTTATTTCCGGCACCGTCTGGCGCATATCCCCAATCGTACCAGGGTTTCAAGAGTCCAGTTCCCCCAGTAATGTTTGCCGTGTAGAACGCTGAATTCGGATCGAGGGGAACTTGTGAAATATTTAGGTTCCACCAATTGTCAACCGGGAAAATACGTGTCGGTAAACTCTGCGCGGTACCGGCAACAGGTCTCTTTACAGCCCAAGGGGTTTGACCGTTTACATAACTCGCAACGGCGAAAGTAAGAAAAAGGCTAAAGAGAATTTTGCGTCTTAGGCTGGGGCTGATCATAGACTGATACTCCTTCTGAGAGATGAAGGTGGACTAACTTTAGGTATTACCCAAGGCCGAGCGACGTCTACAGCTATTTAAGGACTGCTTTTAGAAATCCTGCTCGCATGTTGTCGGCATCGTTTGGGCAAGAGATGTGCCTGCACAGTCTATCAGAAGTCTGCGGATTTTAGGGGATGCCGAAAAGCCTGTGGGTGTTTTATTTCAACGTCCGTGGAATTTCCTCATGCCGACCGGCATCGGTCCGCGGCGTGCTGGAGAAACGCAGGTTGGTTCTTAGTTCGGCAGGCAGGAATTGATCACGCTACCATTACCGATGGAATGAGCCAGTGCTCGAGTATCTGCCATTGTGCCGCCGCCACCGCCCATGCGCACCGGTCCACCTTGACAGCCGGAGATCGCGAGGGGAATATCAGAGCTTCACTTACGACTACAACAAGAATCTGGTGCCGGGTACTATCAAAACTAACCTGGATTGTTTCAACTCGGCACGCGGTATGTATTGACTTATGATACGCACGGGAATCGGATTGAAGAGAAGGGCTTTTGAAATCAAGGAAACAAATGATAATCGGTCATTAACCCTTGATTCCGTCACATATCGAAGAATCGCTTACTTTGATCAACGCCACTCGCCAGAGGCGGACACCGAACAACTCGGGATGAAGAAACAATCGCTACTTTTCCGTCTGATCCTCTTTTATGGATGCCGGCTACCGTACCATCGCGGCAAGGGTTGGCTCGTCGAGCGCCTGTTGCATATCTTCAGAATCGATGTAGATGAAGAATTCGATCTGGAGCGCGACGGGCTTCGCTGGCGTCTGAACCCCGCCGACTTTGTCCATGCGGATATCTTCTGGCTCGGACGCAAGGACTACTATGACGTGTATCATCTGGAAAACTTTCTGCAACCCGGTCATGTATTCTTCGACATCGGAGCCAACTTCGGCTACTACTCAGTCGTCATGGCATCTCGACTCAACAAGCAGTGTGTGATTCACGCCTTCGAACCAAACCCACCGACCGTGGCGCTTTTGCGGGATCACGTTGCGATTAACGGCTTACAAGAAGTCGTGCATGTCCATGACGTCGCTTTGTCGGACCATGTCGGCATGGCGGCCATGGCCACGAAGGAGGGCAACTCCGGCGGAGCCCACATCGTGGACTCCGACGCGACGTTCACCCAAGTGAAACTAACCACGCTAGATGACTTTTGCGACGAGCAGCGAATCACACGCATCGACGCCGTCAAGATCGATGTCGAAGGATTTGAAGAGCGGGTGTTGCTGGGCGGCCAGCGGACCTTCAGGCGCTGGCGACCAGTGTTGCTCATGGAACTGGAGCCGGCGCGGCTTCGCGGTAAGCAAACGACAGTCGAACGCGTCGTCCTCCTGCTGCAAGAGCTGGGATATGAGTTGTTCGTCAGCCATCGGCAGACTCTGGTGCCTTTGCGTCAATGGCCGGAAGGCGACGATGCGCAAATGAATGTATTCTGCCTGCCACGCGCGGCCTCGGTTTCAAATGGTGGCCTTTGATTTTGGAGCCGAACCAAGCGCGGCAACAGACCGGCTCGTTGGCAGCGAAGAGCAGGGCGAGCTTATTTCTGATCGTCTCTTTAGCGTTCGTCACGCGGCCTGGTGAACTTGATCGTTCGGCGGCTCGGTAGCCCACAGCTAAACTCAAAGCGAGACTTTTGATGAACTATCAGGTTGTCAGCCATGCCGTCCGCTCGCAGCAGTCCGGCTCTGGTTGGTACCGGCGGGGGAGTTGGATTGGCGAAGTAGGCCTGGGCAATCGGACCCGCCACCGCGCTGCTGTTGATATTGGGAAGGACGGAACTACCTTGAGTGCCGAACTGTATCAGGTAATCCTGAGTCAACCTTTGTCCCGCCCCCAGGTTGAGCGAAACCCCATAGTACCAGCGCTTCCAGCCGCGCCAGTTGTGCCTGCCCTGGGTGCCCTGATTGGGATTGCCGCGCTTGGGTACTAAGAGAACGCTAGCCTTGGTAAAGTTCGTGTACGGTGCAGGTGTCGTGCTCGCTCGCCAATAAGCGAAGATATAGCTCTCCATAACTCCTGCCCATTCATAAGGATTTTGCGTCGTAGTGGAACGTATCCAGCCGGCCGAATCGGGACTGGTATAAGGGTCGCCGCTCGTGGGATCACTCAAGCCGAGAATCGCGCAACGCCACTCGGTGGCGGTCTGCGGGTCGACGACTCGGATGATGCTGTGGACATAGATTTTCCCATTCGGATAGATGTAATACGTTACCTCGCCGGTCACGTTGCTTAACACGCCGACCGAACCGGCGACTGGACTCGATATAGCTTGCACCACCACCCGTGAAGGTGAATTTTCCAGGATAGTGAAAGTGCGAGGGCTGTTCGGGAAGTAAGAGTTGGCCGCCCGTGTATACAACAAAGGATCATTTGGTTTCGTGCCGTAGAAGACTTGCTGAAAAAGCCCCGGTTGTGCCGTCGAAATCTCCTGCGTCACGCCGTAGCCAGGTCCGGTCAGATTGGTTCGGGCGGACGGATCGTTGACCAAGTCGTACCATTGAGCGATTCCCCAGTTGTCAGCCGCCTCGAAGACAATGCGGAATAACCCGGTGGACTCGATGGTAACGGTTCGGTTAAGGCCCGATCCGGAGTCGCCTAACTGCATGCCGCCCACCGGACTGCTGGGAAGGCTTGCAACATAAAACGCCAAATTTGGATCGACGAGGGGTTGTGAAATATTCAGGCTCCACGAATTGTCAGGTGGGAAAAGACGGGTAGGGAAAACGTGTGCGCTACCGGCAGGTAGAATCTTTTCAACCCACGGGGTCTGACCGTTTGCATAACTCGCAACGGCGAAAGCAAGAAAAAGGCTAAAGAGAATTTTGCGTATTCGGCTGGGGCTAATCATAGACTGATTTTCAGGGTGAAGTTTCCTCTCTGACCAGAAGTGCAAGGGTTCTCGGATCTGATCCGCCGTCATGATAGTCGCGGACGCACGCGCTTTGAATCGAACTTGCCGCTCGTGGCGCGGGCAACGGCCTGACGAGGCGCCAGAACGGGGACGCTCTGGCGATGAATCGCGGTAGTGTCGAATAGAAAGGCCGTTCCGGCGTCGCCTGACAATTCGATACTCTCAGAAGAGGTCAGCTCAGTTCTGTCGCGGTCGATCGGCCTCGCTACGGTGCCACAAGGGCGCTTGTTCGCGCGCCGATTGCGAACTCAACTGTATCTCTTTGATATCAAGCATGATCCGCTCCAAAACCGCTCATTTAATCCAAAGGCAGCAGAAAGTCGCTCAGACGTTCATACTCTGACGCAAAGTCTTTGTAGATACCCGCTTCGGCATAACGCAGATTCGGTGCATTCTTCTTTGCGATAATGGCTGTCGTCCACTGCTGTCTGCGATGACCGGCTATCTTGGCAAGCGCCGCATTAATTTTGCGCGTAGCGTTATCATAGCCGGCGTTTTCCATCGCCCATCCGCGCGGGTCAAAAGCGCCCGCGTGATGCAGGGCATATTCAATGGCCCCAGCCAGTTCATGGTCATCGGCGAGTAGTCCGGTTTGCTGATTAATGTGTTCGAGATTTACTCCGCATTGATGACGATACACGATAACCGGAGTGCCGCAAAACATACTCTCATAGGCTGCTTTGTTGGCTCCCTCGCGCTGCGAAAGCAGTAAAGACACTTTCGACTCGGCCACAACGCGGGCCACCTCTTCGTGAGGGATGTTCTCGTAAATCGCGCAGTCACCTTGCAGATCGTATTGTCGCAACAGTCGCTCTATCTGGTCACGCGTCCAGCCCAGGTCATAGCCGATGAGCGCAAAGCAGAGGGGGCGGCCACGCTCTCGCTTGAGCTTGGCGGCAGCGCGGAAAAAAACCTCGTGACGCTTGAAGGGGTCCCAAGAAGCAACCATCACTACATCATAAGTCGTATCCTTGCCTGTCGTTCGCGGGTGAAAGACACCGGAGTCCCCCCACTCGCCGGCGCCGACGCGGACTGGAACCAGATTGCTCTGGAGGCTGGCAACAAAATCAAAATCTTCCTGGCGCGGTGATTGGACCAGGACATCCAGGTCAGAGCCGAGGTACAAAAAGAACCGCGCGTCCTGATATCCCCACCAGCTCGGTTCAAGCACCAGCATGTAATGCGAAGCCAACGCGCCAAGATCATATACCGCGGCCATCGCCAGGATAGCTTCGCTGTATTTCACCAGTATGACGCCGCGCTCGCCGGTTGTGGCATCGTAGGCTTTCACGACTATCAAATCCCCCTGGCGCTCCGGATCGTTATCGTTAGGGAAGCGTAGGCGCACGCGATGCTCGAGCGGAAATGCTCCATAATCCTTCCTGATCTCTCTTGCTTTTTTAGAGCCGATGAATTCCAGGCGCAGGCGATTCTCGGCCGCCGAAAGCAACTGATCCTTCCGGTAACACGTCTCTCGCACTAGTTGCATCAGTCGGGCCGTACGCTTTGCTCCCGCGCTTTCAGTTCCGAAATACCTCCAGATGTCGAGCATGCGACTGGTCGCTTCGTAGGGCCGATTCCGAAGCCGCGCCACTCTCGACTGAGTATCAATCAACGAGCGGTAGAAGAAGCGGAGGGCGCGTGAATCATGCGCGCTCTCTTTAAACCGCCGTGACATGGCGGCCAATAACTCCCTGGGTTGAGGAGATCGGTTCACGCAGCCCTTTCGTTTGGTTTATGCCGACGCCGGCGCGGCAACGCGGCTGATATTCCCGTCAGCCAGCCTTCGAATTCAATCGATGACAGCCCGGACGTGTCCAGGACCCTCGGAAGTAGTAAACCATTGGAAGCAATCGTGGCGAAGCCCGTTTCGCAGGTAGTCGCAGAGACAATTCCTGATTCCTCGAGCCACGGAAGAAACGCAAGGTCATAGGCTCCGCTGGGATAACAGAAGTGCGAAGCGTTCGTGCCCGTCATTTCGCGAATGCTGGTCCGATTGTCCTCGATTTCTCGAATGAAGAGCTGCCGATCCTTTGGAGTGCGATGGCGATGCGTATGCAATTGAATATCAATTCCGCTGACCGCCAATTCATTGACCTCGGCGGGTGTAATGTTGTGCATAATTCGTTGGTCGAGCAAAGCTTCGTAATCGACGTGGAGGTGTCTGGCCAAACTGACCAGGAGACTGTCTTTCTCTTCGGCCGATAACTTCTGCTGGCGAGCAAACGCGTGTATCGCCACACGTGCCGTCTCCTGCGCGTTCCAATTGAGCAAATTGATTTTCGGGCCATCGCCCGCGATCTCTTTCAGATCGACGGTCTCGCTGCGTCCTTTCCAGAGCAAATACGAGCACATCAAATCAAAGACAGGCCGGTTGTACTGTGAATAAAACGTCGTCAAATACAGCGTAGCGGGGACGTCAAACTCTTTGAGAAGCGGAAAGGCCCTTTGATAAAAATCAGCAGTGCCGTCATCGAAAGTGATTGCCACGGCTCGGTCCGGGAGATCGTTCGAGTAAAGGCGCTTAATGGCCTCTCCCAGGGGAAGGACGTTGCAGCGGTTCTTCTTAAGTAGCATCAGACGAGTGAGTAAAACTTCCGCGGACATATACTGCGTAGGGTTCCAAAGGTGCTCGTCGTTAATAGAGATGCCGTGATAAGCGAGAATCAAGAGCCTTTCCCGGCGCCAACGACTGTTCTGTACCAGGCTTGATACGCCGGCGGTCTTCAAGAACTTAAGGGTTGCTTGCTTGAGCTTTTTTAGCATTGTCGAACCTTGCGTTACGCAACAGACTCACGATTGCGTTTTAACATAAGCATTAATATTTCTTTGAGACTCCGCATCGCCAGACGTCCGGCCGGCAGTAGCGAGAAGACCAGCAGCGACACGGCAATCGTTATTAGGAACGCGATGCTCAAACGCGCAAGTAGCCCAGGGAAAACTTCCAACCATGTGCGACAAATGAGCAGCGCCGCGAGGGAACAAAGAGACGCACAAAGAGCCGGAGCGATGGTGCGATAGAAATCAACCGCCCGCACCGGCCCGCGCCGGCCCACGTACCAGAACAATAGCGGTGTCGCGATGCAAAGATCCGCCACCGCATATGAAGCCGCCACCCCGGTTGCGCCCCAGGGCATACCGGCGATAATCGAAATGACCGAAATAGCGGCGCCGATGACACCCCACTTGAACATCTCACGCGCGCGCCCCTGAGTAGTAAACAGCCACGGAACAGTCCGCGTGATTGGTTGAATGATTGCGGCCATACCCAGCAGCATGAAAATTCGGCTGGCTTCCCGCCACTGCGGTCCCAGGAGAAGTAAGATTAGCCAATCCGACGTGGCGATCATGAACACGATGCCTGGCATTGTGATCATCGCGATCTTTTCCACGATCTTGAGGTAAGCGGTGCGGTACCGCTTCGGCTTATCCGTTAACCGACTCAAGGTGGGTACCGCCACCGCCATCAGAGGATTGTTGATTTGCGCCATCGGCATCAGCAGCATTTGATAAGCCCTGGAGTAAATACCAAGTTGATAGGTTCCCCAGAACTTGCCGATCAGCGCATTGTCTAAATTTCGCGAGAAATAGTTCATCACGTTGAAGCCGGTCAGATTGCCGCCGTACGAAAGCATCGAGCGAACGCCCGAACCTCTCGACGGCAGTCCCGGCCGCCACTTGCACGCTCCCCATACTCCCACGACGGTAGCTGTTGTCATCACGAGTTGATTAACTACGAGGGCCCAGTAACCTGCCCCGTAAAGCGCAGCAACGATGGCGGCACACAGACCGATCAGGATCGCGGCCAACTCAACCAGAGCGATTACGCCAAATCGCATCTGCCGGGCGAGAATCGCTTCGTGCTGAATGTTTAATCCCATGAGGAAAATCGATACCGCATAACAGCCGGTAATACCGATCAGGCGCGGCTCGTGGTAGAACCAGGCGAGCAGAGGTGCGCTGCCAAAGGTCAACATCATGATTGCGGCGCTCAACGCGATATTGATCCAGAAAAGGGTACTCACTTGTCGATGATTTAGTTCGGCCCACTTGACGGTCGCGGTTGAAAGACCCATGTACTGAAACATGCTGACGAAATCGACGAGGATGGCCGCCATCCCAATCAAGCCATAGTCTCGCGGCGTCAGCAGACGGGCGAGCAGAATTGTCGACGCCGTGCGGATCACTAACCTGAGAAGCTGGGCGGCCATGGTCACGGCCCCGCCGCGAGCCGAACGGCCGGCCAGATCGCCTTGTAAGTGATCGGTTCGAAAGTGACGGTTTTCGTCACTCATCACAGGCTGCTGCTGTTTTGAAATCAACGGATTCATTTCTCGGACAGCGTATCTCTGAAGTGGGCGCGCGTGGTGGGCCGCAGTCAGGAGGGCGGCAGATTTGCCACGATCAGTATACAGGATTAAGGCGACTCCGAATCCAGCTAATTTTAGCTAGAGCGTGGAATTTTTGGCTTTTGAATGTGGCACGCGCATCCTGAGCGTATGGACGGGCAGGACGCTCACGCGATGTTAATGAGATTTCCCGATTGTAAAGGTACGTGTTAATGGGAACGCGGGCGCCCTCGCCCGCTGACCAGGGACAGGCAGCCTCAAAGAAAACGCGTTCGCCCCTTGCGCTAATGCGGGCGAGGGCGCCCGCGTTCCCAGCACCAAGTGGCCTCTCAAACTCAAGCTCAACGCTACCCTCGCTACGTTCGACGTGACCACCGCAGAATTTTTCCCCGAATCGCATCGATTTGCCGTTAGAATCAAAGTGCCGGGCGCCAGCACGAGCTCGTCAACGGGAGATCTATCCTGAAACCATCTGATTCGAACATGCGCGTGTTGCAGTTCGCGCCCAGAGTTTGTTGGCCGCTCGATACCGGAGCGAAGCTGCGGAACTATCACCTGGCCCGCGTGCTGGCGCAACGCGCTCGCGTGTCGCTCCTCGCCTTTACTGATCAGCAACATTCTTCCGACAATCTCGCAGCGCTCTACGAGCAGGTGATTGCCATCCCGCGCGATTCGGCCTACACCCCCGCCAAGGTTTTGCGCGGCGTCCTGGGAAAGACACCTTTGCCCGTTCTCAATTACACAACCAATGCGATGAAGCAAAAGCTGGAGCGACTGGTTTCGGAAAACGATTTTGACATTGTCCAGGTGGAAAGCATCCATCTAATGTCCTACTTGCCAATCATTCGGAAAGCGCGCCGGCAACCGCTGGTCGTTTGCGATTGGCACAACATCGAATCGGAGTTGATGCAACGATACAGTGAGCGAGAGGCTGGTCTTCTCCGTCGAGCTTACGCGAGCAGGACTGCTGGACTGATGAGCGAGTTTGAGAAGCGCGCGCTGCGCGAGTTCGACGCGCACGTCACGGTTAGCCAAAGAGATGCAGAGCAGCTGCGATATCTCAGTCCTGAGGCGCGTATCTTTGTAATCGAGAATGGGGTCGACACGGCTTTCTATTCTGACCAGGAAAGTGGAGTAACTAGTGAATCTCCCGCGCACCGGATCGTCTTCGTCGGTTCAATGGACTACCACGCCAACATCGATGGCGCGGTGAATTTCGCGCGCGAGGTTTGGCCGCGCGTGAGAGAGCGTCACCCGGAGCTGACCTTTACGATAGTTGGTAAGGATCCGGCGTCAGAGGTTCGCGAACTGGGCCAACTTCCCGGCGTCGAAGTCACCGGAACGGTTGAGGATGTACGCCCCTTCTATCGCGCCGCGATCGCTGCCGTCGTGCCGCTCAACGTCGGCGGCGGCAGCCGTCTCAAGATACTCGAAGCGATGGCGGCCGGAGTGCCAGTCGTCTCGACTACACTGGGCGCCGAAGGTTTGAAAGTTCAGCATGATGAAAATATCCTGATCGCTGATACGAACGAACAGCTTGCCGAAGCGATTATCAGCCTGGTCGAGAATGAAACGCGGAGCCACGAGTTGAGCAGCGCGGGCCGCGCGCTGGTCGCGAGCCGCTATGACTGGTCAAGCCTGGGCGATGAACTTTTCCGCACGTACGAAGAGTTGTTGAGCTAGTCTAGTGTTTACTTGCACTTTGCGCCTTTCGATCCTCTTTGCGCCTTTGCGTGAAATGCTTTTCGTGCCGGATATTTCGCGCAAAGGCGCTAAGACATACTTAAGTCGCAAAGAAAACGATTTAAGTGTTCGTGTGGTTTAGCGGATCGCCTTTTAGCGGCGGAGAGAACGATCCACGAATTACACCAAACCAGATAAGCGACCCACATGAGGACCATCAAACTCCTGACCATAGTCGAAGCCACGACTATTAATGCCGTCGCTAAGACTGTGCTGGAGTTCTATCGATCCGCGCGCGAACTTTCTCAAAGCGCTTCTGACTTCCCTGTGATTGAGGGTTGCGTGGTCACATTCGATCGCCGACGCGAGGTCGATGCGCCGCCGAATGAATTTGTAGCGGCAGCACGCGAACAGGGATTTGAAGTCGAGGTTATTCCCGAGCGTCGCCGGTTTGATATGAGCGTCATACCTGCTCTCCGCCGCGTCGTCGAGAGTCGTGGTTCCAATCTGATATTAACCAACTCGGTAAAGTCGCATTTCCTGGTTTGGCGGTCGGGCCTCTGGCGGAAACTTCCCTGGGTCGCTTTTCATCACGGCTATACCGACACTGATCGAAAGATGCGGCTCTACAATCGCCTTGATCGTTGGTCCCTGCCGCACGCAGATCGACTGGTTACGGTTTGTCATGCTTTTGCGGAAGAGTTGGCAAGCTCGACGAGCGTGCCGATCGACAGAATTTCTGTTCAGCACAATTCGATTCGACGGCAGCCGCCGGTAAATACAGCTGATGCTGCCGCTTTAAGAACGCGTCTTGGGATTGATGAGGGCGAAAGGGTCGTGCTTTCTGTCGGCCGTCTCTCACGCGAGAAAGCCCACCTCGATCTGATCGAAGGATTCAAACGCCTTCGCGAAAATAATCCTGCCATCTCCCTCCGACTGATCATCGTCGGCGATGGCCCGGAGCTTTCGAGGTTAGAAGCGGCTGCGGCATCAGTCGGCATTAGAGAGCTTGTCACATTCACTGGTCAGGTGAGCGACGTTCACCCGTTCTATGCCATGGCTGACGTGTTTGCTCTGCCGTCGAACAGCGAAGGATCTCCGAATGTTTTGCTGGAAGCAATGGCCGCAAGCGTGCCGGTGGTGGCGACAGCGGTCGGCGGCGTGCCTGAAATGGTTGTAGATAATGAGAGCGCTCTGCTTGTTGCATCAAACGATCCTCCGGCACTGGCGGCGGCGATTGCGCGCATTTTAAACGACAAAGACCTCGCGCAACGGTTGACGAAAAATGCAGCGACGCTGGTCGATACGCGCTTCAATCCCAACAACTACACGCGATCTTTGGTTGAGATTTATCGTGAGGTGATCGAAGGACGGCGCACGTAGTGGCACAGACTTCAGTCTGTGAATGACTGAGAGAACACAAACTGCAGGAAGCTCTGATCAGGTACCGCGAAGCGGTTGCGACTTCCAGCCCAGGTTTGCCGCTTCGGCTAACCTGGGTATCGAACCTCCGAAGGGCCCAACGCCATCCGGCGTTGCGGTCCATTTAACCGCTCGTACCCAACGTAGCCGCAGAGCGGCAACGTTGGGCTGAAGGACACAACCGCTGCGCGGTATAAAACCTCAATCCACTTCAATACCGCGTCCAGTAGTAAACTAATTTCACGTACTCTCCGGCGACGACCTTCCAGCCCCAACGACGCCACCACCAGCGCGAAGGCGCGGGCGTCTGCCATCCGGGGGGCGGGCTATCGATTCCGATTTCAATGCCGCTGCCTTCGCAAGCGTGTCGCAGAGACCAAAGCGTGCGCCGCGTATGATAGGCGGAGGTGACGATCAGGAGTCGCTGTAATTTGTGCGCGGTGGCGTAATCCCTAACCACCAGACTTTCTTCGTAAGTTCCCAGGGCGAGATCGGGAACAACCTGTATTTTTGATTCGGGCACTCCTCGCTTCTCTAACTCGCGCGCGGCCAACTCATAGAAATACGGGTTGCGCTCTTCCTTTCTGTCCCAGCCGGCGATCAGACTGTCGTTGGTCAGGATGACAACGGGTGCGCGTCCTTCGCGATAAAGCTTCGCGGCCCAATCCGCCCGCTCGAGGTGAGTCGAAGAGCCACTCATCACCACGATAGCGTCCGCCGAAGATATTTCTGATTTAACGATTAGCAAGTGCGCGCCGGCCCAGGCCAGCAGAGGCCACAACACGACCGCGCCCACCAGAGCAAACAGCACGACGAACCTTCGCCGCTTCGCTCTCGCTTTAGTTCGCGCTTTGACTGAGCCCGGCCAAAAAGGTTTTGGGGCCGTCAATTCGGTTATTCGTTCAGTCGCCATTCGTGGCCAATTCGTGTCGGAGCAGACCCTGGTGTTGATAGCAACTCGTCGTACAACTCGAGTGTGTTCTGTAGATGCCGATCGCAGGAAAACTCTTCCGCGGCGATTAATTTACCGCGTTCACCCATCGCGCGCGCGCGTTCGGGATGGTTAAGAACCTCGATGATGCGCTCGGCCATTTTCTCGTCGTCACCCGAAGCTACCAGATAGCCGGTCTCGCCTTCGGCGATCGCTTCACGAGCGCCGCCCACATCGGTAGCGACCACCGGGAGCCCGGCAGCCATGTATTCCAGGATCGCATTGGCAAAGCCTTCGGCTTTCGAACTCAGCACGCCAATATTTGAAGCGAACAACAGGTCAGCGACGTTGTCGCACCTGCCCAGGAAGAAAACGTCGTTCTTGATGCCGAGCTCGGCAGCGAGTCCACGCAGGCTTTCCATCAACTCGCCTTCGCCGGCAATTGCGAATCCGGCGTCCGGGACAGCGGCGCGCACGCGCGCGGCGGCACGCAAAAACATCGGGTGATCTTTGACTGGGTTGCGAAGGTTCGCAACGATGCTCATGTAACGACGGTCTGCGGGCAAACCAAATCTCACCAAAGCATCTTCACGTCGCAGGTCGCTCTTAACCTTGAGCCGGTCTAGATCGAGACCGTTGTAATGCTGGATTATTTTTGCCGGACTAACACCTTCACAAATCAGCTGATTCTGCACTACCAGACAATTGGCGATTACTCGGTGCGAGAGACGAAAGGCCGCGCGCTCCGCACGTTTCTGCATCGGCGATCGAAAGCCGTCAGTCTCACCTTTCGAAGTAACGCGGGCGGGCACCCCGGCCAGAAAGGCTCCGGTCATGCCGAAGATGTTCGTATAAAAGCAGTGCGTATGGACTACATCAATCTGGTTCTCTTTAATGAACTGAACCAGGCGCCGAATCTGTTTTAGGAAGTTACGATCGTAAAAGCTGTTGAGCGAGTACTCGCGGATTTCTCCTATGCCAAGCTGGTCGGCCTCAATCCGCAGCGAGCCGCGATTCTGCAAACACGCCAGATGAACGCGGCACTTGCCACTCGCATGCAACTGTGTCAGGAGCTGCATGGCCTGGCGCTCGCTGCCGCCTTGCTCGAAACTATCGATGATGAATAAGACGTTTGGCTTCATGTGCGATTAGCGAGTGTTGGTCTTCAGCGAATCGGTTCCCAACTGGCATAGCGCTGGCCACGCAGAAATTTGTAGCAGCCAATCAGCGACGCCAAATTTGCGAGCATGAAATACTGCGGGAAAGCCAGCAGGCGACTGCGAATTCCCACGCGATCCAACAACCACGCGATTGCCGGGCAGGCATAACAAGCAATCTGCGCCGCGAACATTAATCGAAAGACTAGAGAGCCGGACGCCAGGACTGCTGACGAGACGAACAGTCCCATCAGGAAGAACGGCACGAGGTAGCGCATCACCTTGTGCGAAAGAAGTTGGACACCGTAAAAGCCCCCGCGCACCGGATTGAGCAACGAACGATGTCGCCAGAGATCAGTAAAGGTCTGCGCGATGATGCGGACCCGCATCTTCAACTCTTTGTCGCTTTGCCGGTTGGTCTGCTCAGTGCAAACCGCGTTCGGCTCATAAACCGCGCGCAGGCCCTGCTCAACCATTTTCGTAGCAATAATGAAATCGCTGCAGGCTTCGTGGTAGAGCGGAATGTAAGCCGAGCGCCGCACAGCATAGAGACATCCCGAAACGCCGATCAGAGAACCGACGCGGCTCTCATGTCGCTTAAGAAAAGTTTCATAGCTCCAGTATGAACGCGCGCCTTGGCCAATGCGCGAACCTGAGCTGTCAACGTATTCAAGCCGTCCGGCGACACACCCGACTTGCGGGTCGGCAAAGCTCGGCATGATCGCGCGCACGGCGTCGGGCTGATAGAGACTCGTAGCGTCCGAGAAAAGAACGATCTCGCCGTGGGCTTGTTCAACTGCCGCATTCTGCGCGGCCGTTTTGCCTAAGCGTAGCGACTGGCGATGAAGTCGCACGCCAACTTTGGCAAATTCACGCGCAATCGCGTCCGTCCGATCGGTCGAACAATCAGAAGCGACAATTATTTCCAGGAGGTCGCGAGGATAGTCGAGGGCCAAAGTATTCTCGATCTTTGCGGGCAGATCGCGCTCCTCGTTGTATGCAGTGATGATGATGCTGACTGTTAGTTCGACTTCTCCCCGCCGAACTCTCCGCGGTTGCAACGCACTGTAAAGGGCAAGCAGCAAAGGATAACCGGCATAGGTATAGAAGAGCGCCGCGGCACTCAACCAAAAGATTATCTCTGCCGTTAGTCTCAGGATCATGTCGTGGCGTCGGCTGGTTGGCTGAGCATTGCCGAGTCAGCTTTCTTCCTGTTCTTGCGCGTCTCTGCAACCACTACCTTCCCGGTTTCCGATTCATACAGTCGTCTCAGGCAAACCGCGTAACCCACCAGGTAATAGACATACCAAACGTAGGCCACCGACAGGAAAAAACTCGAAACCAGGTAGGCGATCAGCGACGCTTGCAGACCCAGCGCTAAGTAATAGAAGCGCGAATCGCGTCGTGTTTCAAAGGTTTCGCTGGCTATCTGACCCAGCTTCTTGAGCGGCTTCACGATGAATAAGAAGTAGGCTCCCAGAGCTGTCATTCCCATCTCAGCCGCTACCTGAGTGTATGAATTATGCGTAACTAAGCCTTTGTAAGACATCTCCGGCTGATAGTTACCCATGCCAATCCCCAAGAGCGGATGGCGGAGAGCTACGTAAATCGATCGGAAAAGCTCGCCGCGTCGCGAGTCGGCGGACCCGGCCGTGTCAAGACTGGGAATGAATATCGAGAGTAGTCGGCTGCCGTACCTGTCTGGAGACAGCGACACTATTACGCCCGCTAAACCCAGCACGGCGAAGACAATTTCCAGACGTCGCTGTCGACCAAGTTTCCATGCTATGAAGAGCAGCACGATAAGCATGCCGATAAAAGCGCCGCGCGAAAAAGACAGCACAATGGCCGCGATCATCAGGACAGCACAGGCGCCATGGATTAACTTTCGAGCCGTACCTTTCGAGCCGAACGCTAGAGCGACACTGATCGGCATTATGGTGACAAGATGAAGGGCCATGTCGTTAGTATTACCGAAGAGGCCGTTGCCTCTGCCGGCCGCGCGATAACCGTCGACCGTCATCAGTCCCAAACGATAGTCGTTGATGGCTTCAACGCTTAGCCAGATGCCGGCCGCCATTGCCAAAAAGATCAGGCCCTTGAGGCGCGCTTCGGTACGCACAACGTTAACAATCACGACAAAGATCACAATGCAGCGAATGAAGGTGCTGCTGAATTCGAGCCAGGCCTCCTGACGATTGATCGCGAACGGAAGGGACAGCAATCCTGTCAGGCAAAAAAGCAGAACCAGGTTTACTTCTCTCGGACGCGCGGTCAACGTTCCCTCCAGAGATAGTTGAGTAGGAACGAAAAACCCCAACGTGGCGATACCGGCGAGCAGAGCGATCGATGCGGTCACGGCCGATGGATAAAATTCAGCCGGACGCGCATAAAGAATCAAAGTAAAGAGAAACAGTGCCGCGTATGAGAACGCGTGGCCATGCTTTAGGAATGTCGAGCTGAGAGTGTCCCGCCTTGAGGATAGTTCTATTGGTTCCGGACTCGAATCTCGCGGTTCCACTCGCTGCGGACCTGTCGAGTCTTTTCCTGGCTTGACCGTCCATTTATTTATCAGCGCAGGCGCCGGTTTACTCGCCTGCGCCTTTCGCGAGCGCGAGACCGGCTGATAATCATTCTGTAGTTGTCGCCTCAGCATTTCTGAAACTCGACCGCGTCCATCAAAAATAAAGAAAAAGCGCAGGGGGCCTGCGCTTCTTCGGTATTTGTATCGCTACCAAAACTTCGAACGAATCCGAGACGGTTTAGACAACAGCGCTTTGTTCGTCATCGATGGTCACCAAAGTGCGGACGCGTTCACGCAGAGCCAACTCAAACATGCGAGCTTCTTCGACTTCGACAAATGAAAGAGAGCGCAACTCCTGTTCGATCCGGCGCCGATAGTCAGACACCAAAGAATCAGAAACTCCTAATGTAGCGGCAACTTCCAATTGCGTCGCATGATCGGGACTCAAATAACAGTGCCATAGCACGCCCAGCATCCGGTTGTACTGCTTGACCTTGCCCCGAACATTCCCACGCAGATTTGTCAGGAAACCGTCAACAAACCCTGCGGCTTCCTGCTCTGACTCGTGTCGCATCAAACTCTCTTCGGGGTTTTCACGCAGGTCGGCGGGGTCATAGTGTGGCCCGTCCGAATCCGGATCGTCTCCGCCCAGCGGTACCAAATAAATATCCATGACCGGGAGTCGTGACATAACCAGGCTGCGCAAGGTACGTACGTCGGCTGGGGCATCGATAGCGTCAAGAACCGAAACAATCAAATCTTCCAGATCCGAATTACTAATTACGATCTGGGCGTCACCGGTACATCCAACCATCCGCGTGTCGCGCTGGCGGACGGGAATCATGTGCGCGCGCTGCTCCATCTCGTGCGAGCCACGGCCGGCCTTGTTGTCCCCCCATTCGCTCAGTCCGTAAACGCGATCCGCCAGCCGGCGGTGCTGTTCATCGCCGATGCCACTGCTGTCAAAGCGGCGAAAATTCGCACTGGATTGGATCAGGGTAGAAATGCGGCGGGCCAGTCGATAACTTTCCGGATGCCTCTTCCGCAGTTCCGCGGTCAACAAGTTCGTTAGCTCGATCTGACCAATCTCGCATTCGATTTCCGCGTTGGTCATCGACGTATCCAGGTAATGCTGGAAGCGCGACTTTGTCAGCAACTGAACGAACAGTTCCTGAGTCAGATCGGTGTAGGCGCTCGACGCTCCATCTTCAATCAACAGGCCGGCGCTGCGAGAGGCACGCACCAGCGGGTGATTGCTGACGATGCGGTGTAGCTCCGCCCACAAACGGTTGACGTCAGAGTTGCGCAGGCTTTCAACCCAATGCCCTGCTCTGGCGCTGCGTTCGGCAGCGCGGCTCGTACGATGTACTTCACGAGGCACACTGACGTTAGGATCCGGGGTCGTTTTTTGAGTGATTGATTTCACGAGTTTTACCGATATGATGAGCTTGGATGCGAAGACTAGTTGGCAACTAGAAACGTGATCAGGGGATCACTGACATCCGTGGTTGGCTGTCGACCTGGCTTTCAGGTAGTTCGATTCACCGCTGGTAGATTTTGGGAGGCTCGCTGTTGGCAAGGCCAAGCCCTCTGAAGACAGAGCGAAGCGGCTTCGACGACCCGCGTACAGCTATTCTGGTTTACCTTTTCAAATCCCGAAAAGATGATGCTTTTGCCAGACTCTTCTCAGCCTGATAAAAGCGGCGACTGCGGTTCGATGAGCACCGTTAGGTCTCGGCGTCATCGAGAAGGATACCAAGGAGTGAATTACCCCTCGATCAACCTGCGGCTATCTTAGCAACAAATTCAAAAATGGGCAACAATTTTTTACACACTATGTAAAGTACTGACTGGGCTAGAGAAGAGTGCCGTTGGCAAAGAGCCCAACTCTGGAAATGCAAGCCTATTGGATCTTTTGTGGAGGTGGTCAGCCAAAGTTTCAAAGGAACTCATCCATGTTTTCATCCTTAGCCAGGCTATTTTGCAAGACCGCAGAGTGCCCCACTTCAGAGGCCCTGCTCGCGTACCAGCGCTCGCTTATGCCCCCCGCAATCCCGATCTTCATTGAGGATCATTTGGCGTCGTGTGATTTCTGCAACGCGGAGCTTCAGCTATTAAAGCACTATCGCAGTCAACCCGAGGAATATTCCTTTGTGGAAATGCCGGCCCACCTTCGCCGGCTAGCTGAAGCGTTATTGAAGACGGCTACAGTGCCGTTCGGAGGAATGGCAGAGCTGGCTGAGAACCAACAGGCTTTGCACTAGACTGACTGGTGACTCGTTGAGCTGACCTTTGCTAAAGCCGATTGCTTTGTCTTGGAATCTCAATCGTGAATTGAGTTCCCTCACCAAAGTGCGACTCTACGGTTACTTCTCCACCATGAGCTTTCGCCAAATGTTTGACTATCGCCAGTCCTAACCCTGTCCCGCCAAGCTCGCGCGAGCGAGCGCGATCCACTCGGTAGAATCGTTCGAACAAACGATCTAGATGGTGCGCGGGAATGCCCTCGCCTGTATCTTCGACGCTGATCCGATCGCTTCCATGGCTGTCGTATTTGATTGAGACAGTGCCGCCCTCGCGGTTGAATTTGATCGCGTTCTCGATCAGATTTGTCAGCATCTGCACCAGCCGATGTGGGTCGGCAAAGACATTGCTTTCAAGTCCGACAAGGTTATGTAGGGTTATTCGCCGGGCAGCGGCGACGGCTGACAAGCTTCCAACAACATCCTCAACCAGTGCGTAAAGCTGGACGCTCTCAGATTTGACCTTCACGTTTCCAGCCTCGATGGCGCTCAATTCCAGAATGTCATCGATCAGCCGGTGCATTCGCGCGGCATTTTTTTGAATGATCGCAAGAAATCTTCGATTGTGTTCCTGATCGTCGATGGCCCCGGCTTCAAGCGTTTCGGCCAAAGCCATGATTGACGTTAGAGGGGTCCGCAGCTCATGCGAAACGTTCGAGAGAAACTCCTGTCGAACCAACTCCAGGCGCTCAAGCCGGGTCACATCGAAAAACACGCCTACGGCGCCGGTCGCGTTGCGTCCATCTGTGCGCAAGGGTACGACCCGGAGATCGAAGATCCGCTTCGTTGGTCCGTACGTTTCTACTTTTACACCGGCGCGTTCGGTTCCGCGCACCGCGTCAAGGAAGGCGTCGTAAATGGCCGGGTTGCGCGTCAACTCGGTTAGACGACGCAGATTGATCCTGTCGTCAACATGTGAAAATAGACTGCGGGCGGCCCGGTTCGAAGCTACTACACGCATGTCCGAATCGATTACGAGTAAGCCTTCGCGCATCTCGTTGAGGGTGGCGTCCAGCAGATCGGAGGAGAAGTCGATCGCGGTCGTTCCTCCAGGGCGATCTTCCTGATCAGCCGCGCGCGATTCGCGCGCCGCACGCCCCTGCCTCCCTAGCAAGAGGCCCAGACCGAGTCCTAATAGAACGGCTAATGGTAATGGAATCAACCAGGATGGAAGGCCTAAGAAATAGCCAGTCAGAACGATCAGCGCTGCGAGCGCAGCAAAGAGAACGCCGAAAAGAAAACGATACTTAATCATCCGCCTGGGCAGCATTTGCGTTCGCTGCACAACCTATAAAACGATAGCCGACGCCAACAACTGTTTCGATGCATTCACCGCACGCCCCCAGTTTTTGACGCAGGCGACGAATGTGAACGTCCAGCGTGCGCGCATCACCATAATAACTGTAACCCCAAACCTGATCGAGAAGTTGTTGACGAGTAACAACCCGGCCACGCTTTTTCGCCAAAGCTGAGAGTAACTGAAACTCTTTGTTCGTCAACTTCACATTTGTGCCGTCGCAGGCCGCTCGCACGTCGGCAAAGTCGATGGTGAGACGGCCGTCGTCGTAGGATTCACCCGATTCGTCATCAACGCGTCGCAGCACGGCCCGCACTCGTGCCAGGAGCTCTTTCACTGAGAAGGGCTTGGCGATGTAATCGTCGGCGCCCAGATCCAGGCCCGCGATGCGATCGGATTCCGAGGCTTTGGCCGTCAACATAATGATTGGCGTACGGCGAGTCTGACTTTCCCGTCGCAGCCGGCGACACAATTCCATTCCGTTCATGCCAGGCAGCATTAGGTCGAGGACTATCACCAGGGGTGGGTTCTGTGGATCGAGGGCGAGTTTCAATCCCTGCTCGCCCGTGGCTGCGATGATCGCCGAGAAGCCGGCTGCCTCAAGATTATATTTCAGGCTCTCAGCGATATCAGGATCGTCTTCGATAATTAATGTGGGTTTCGGCATGATCCTGAAGCCTTAGAAGGGCGAATACGAAAACAATTGTCGAGGGGATCTCAACTCAGACGATTAACGATTATCGAGATCAAACGAATAATGAAGAAGGTCAATGCGGAAAAAGTAGCCGCCGCCGGAATGGTTAAGAGCCAGGCCCAAACGATGCGCCCGGCGACCTGCCACTTCACCGCCGAGAGTCGCGTCGTGGATCCAACTCCGGTAATTGCTCCGGTAATCGTATGCGTGGTCGAGACGGGAATTCCGGCGAACGTTGCTCCAAACAGGGTAATTGCGCCCGCTGTCTCGGCGCAGAACCCTCCGACCGGCCGCAACTTTGTGATCTTTGAACCCATCGTATGAACAATGCGCCAACCGCCGGACAGTGTACCGAGGGCAATCGCCGCGTGCGCAGCCAGCACTACGTAAATCGGAATCGCGGGTAGCGATCCTTTGTCTCCCATATGCAAACCGAACATGCCTCCGGTCGCCAACACTACCGTGATAATGCCCATCGTCTTTTGTGCGTCGTTCCCGCCGTGGCCCAGCGAGTAGGCTGCCGCTGAAAGTAACTGTCCGCGACGGAAGGTCCGGTCGACCTGGGCCGGCGTCCAGCGATGAAAGATCCAGTACACCGCGACCATCAGCGCGAAGCCCATGACGAACCCGATCACCGGCGACGCTACTATGAATATCAGCGTCTTGATCCATCCTTCAGGTTTCAGCAGGCCGCTGACCCCCTGATATGCGGCGATAGCGGCTCCGGCATAGCCTCCGACCAGCGCGTGCGAACTCGATGTTGGCAGCCCCAGGTACCAGGTGATCAGGTTCCAGATAATCGCGCCTATCAGTCCGGCGCACAGAACATAAAGACGCAGGTCCTGTTGAATCAGGTCGATCCGCACCAGATCGCCGCCGATTGTTTTTGCTACTCGAGTGCCAAAGACAGCGAAGGCAATGAAGTTGAAAGTAGCTGCCCACATGACCGCGTAGCGCGGCGAAAGCACTCGCGTCGAAACTACGGTGGCGATTGAATTGGCGGCGTCGTGAAACCCGTTGGTGAAATCGAAAACCAGCGCGATCAGGACGATCAAGAATACCAGAGCTACGTTAGTAGTCATTCCAGTCCGTAAAGGATGAATTGAGATTGGTTGGAACGCTGGTCATTCAATCATACTTTCGAAGTCACTGGCTAGTAGCCCGGCCGAATGCTTCCGGTTATCTGCAACACTCAAACCGCACAGCCGCCATCAGTGTATGTGCTTGATGAAAGCGGCCTCGGCCATGTAAACAGTCAACTCACAGAGATCAGTCACATAGTCGCCAATACGTTCGAGGTGTTTAGCGACAAACAGCAAACGAGCGTTGCGGGTAGCAGTCGCGGGCTCTTCGGTCATCAATTCAATCAACTCATTGAAAATCTGGTTGTAGAGATCGTTGATTTCAGCGTCGCGCTCGATGACCTGCCGGGCCGCCTCAGCGTCATTTCTCGTAAAAGCATCGAGGGCCGCGGCCAGCATCGACGAAGCGATCTCGCCCATCCTTCGCAGGCGCGAATAATCTTTCGGTTCGGGCTCGCGGTTGAGATCGATGGCCACTCGAGCGATGTTGCAGGCGTGATCCGCGATTCGTTCCAGCACGGGCGCCATCTTAACCACCGACATCACAAAGCGCAGGTCTCGTGCCGCCGGCTGTCTGAGCGCAAAGATGTCGATGCACTGGCGATCGACCTCAACCTCCAGTTGGTCGATCTGATCGTCACGATCCAGAACTTCGCGCGCCGCGACGCTGTCCCGCTCAGTGAGCGCCCGCATGGTGCGGACCAGTGCGGCTTCAGCTTCACCCCCGAGGCGCAAAACGTTGGTACGCAACGAGTCGAGTTCTTCGTCAAGATGCCGGTGAACTTCCATTTACTTTTCGATCCTAGTCAGCCAAATCGACCGGTGATGTAATCCTCGGTCATCTTTTCATTCGGAGCGGTGAACATCTTCTCAGTCGTACTTACTTCGATTAGTTTGCCGAGCAGAAAGAATGCAGTCAAATCCGAGACTCGTGCTGCCTGCTGCATATTGTGCGTCACGATGACGATCGTGTATTGCTTTTTCAGATCTACGATCAGCTCTTCGATCTTGGACGTGGCAATGGGGTCGAGGGCCGATGCCGGTTCGTCCATTAAGATCACTTCCGGACGAATGGCCAGCGCACGGGCTATGCAAAGACGCTGTTGCTGTCCACCCGAAAGACCAAGAGCGGAAGATTTTAGACGATCCTTCACCTCGGACCAGAGCGCCGCATCCTGCAACGCCTGTTCGACTCGCTCCTGGAGCTCAGCCTTGCTCGAAGTCAGCCGATTGATTCGCAGGCCATAGGCGACATTATCAAAAATGGATTTGGGGAATGGGTTCGACTTTTGAAATACCATTCCCACTTTGCGACGCAGCTCGACCACGTCGGTGCCGGGCGCGTAAATATTCTGGCCCTCAATCAAAATGCTGCCTTCGACTCGAGTGCCCGGGATCACGTCATTCATGCGATTCAACGTTCGCAGGAAAGTCGTCTTGCCGCAACCAGACGGGCCGATAAAAGCCATCACTGCCTGTTCCGGAATGTTCAGCGAAATATTTTCCAACGCCTGCGTCCGGCCGTAATAGAAATCCAGGCCTTCGACGGCGATCTTTGTGGCGCGCTCCGCCAAAGCAATCCGGCTGTTAACCGCGAACTTCGGAGTTAGTAAAGGGGTGGATGTAGGCATTGAACTTAGCCGAATTTATTCCGCGTCAGAAATCTCACCGCAATGTTGATGCTCAGGATAAGCGCCATCAGCACCAGCGTCGCAGCCCAAGCCTGGGCGTGCCATTCGTCATAAGGCGAGATGGCATAGTTATAGATTTGGACCGTGAGCGAGGCGATTGGTTCGTTCAGATTCCGAGGAAAGAACCGGCTCCCAAATGCTGTGAAAAGTAGCGGCGCCGTTTCGCCCGATACCCGAGCAACAGCCAGCATCGCGCCGGTTGCAATGCCCGATCCCGCCGCTGGAATTACCACACCCAGGGTCACTCGCCATTGTGGGGCGCCCAAGGCAAGTGCGCCTTCGCGCAAACTATGCGGCACCAAACGAATCATTTCTTCAGTAGTGCGAGCTACAATCGGGACCATGATCAGAGCCAGGGCCACACCGCCGGCCAGTCCGGAGAAGTGTTTCATTCGCAGTACCACGACCGCATAGACGAACACGCCCGTGACGATGGAAGGTATTCCAGTCAGAGTATCGACCAGGAAGCGAACCAGGCTGCCGAAATATCCGCCACCGAATTCGGACAGATAAACTCCAGTGCCAATTCCCGCAGGTATGCCGACTACGCAGGACAGAAGAAGCAGAAGAGCGGAGCCCACGATCGCATTGCCGATGCCGCCGCCTTCGCCCACGGGTCGAGGCGAGTCAATCAGAAACCGAAAGTTAATCGCCGAGACGCCGCGCATCGCGATATAGAAAAGAATGATCGCCAGAATGCTGATCGCCAACAGCGTGCACAGCGCCGTCAGCGTCGTCAGCAAAGCGCTGACGGCTCGTCGAGATCGATCTGTTCTGGAGCTATTCTTCATCCTTCTAAGACTCAGGCCCGAAGGGCCGTCATGAAATAGCCACGACCGTGAGGTCGTGGATCGAGAACCAACCAGACGAACTGAGCGCCAAAGGTGCGGCACAATGAGCGGACCGGCGATCGAATGTGCCGGCCCTTCGGGCCTTCGAGATATTTCAATACCATTCCGACCACGCCCTAACGGGCGTGGCTATTCCATGCCGGCCCTTCGGGCCTTAAACCGCCATTCCGACACCCGACGTCCTTCGCGTGACTCTCCACACCAGCACCCGCGCGACTGCGTTAACGGCGAAGGTGACCAGAAAAAGAATCAAACCAAGCTCAACTAATGAACTCAAGTAAATGTCAGCAGTGGCTTCCGTGAATTCGTTCGCAATTACCGAGGCCAGAGTGTAAGACGGTTCAAATAACGAAGCGCTTATCCGCGGCCGGTTGCCGATGACCATCGTTACTGCCATCGTCTCGCCAATCGCCCGGCCCAAACCCAAAATCACAGCTCCGGCTATTCCCGGCGCGCCATTTACCAGCACGACCATCGTCGTTTCCCATTTTGTTGCTCCCAATGCCAGCGCGGCTTCGCGTTGGGTGTTCGGCACAGCTGATAAAACGTCACGCACTACTGACGAGATGATGGGTGTCACCATGATGGCCAGAATCACTCCGCCGGTAAGTAGGCCAATGCCGGTGATCGTTCCCTGAAACAGCGGCAGCCATCCAAACCAACGCGCCAACGCCGGCTCCACATACACGCGCAGAAAAGGAGCCAGCACGAAGATCCCCCAAAGGCCATAGACCACCGAAGGGATTGCAGCGAGCAGCTCCACCAGGAACGTGATCGGACGGGCCAGGGATCTCGGCGCCTGCTCTACCAGAAAGATGGCTATACCCAAAGACAGCGGCACGCTGATCACAAGAGCGATCAGTGAAGAAACAATCGTCCCATAGACAAAGGCGAGCGCGCCGAATTGCTCCTTTATGGGATCCCATCCCCGGCCGGTAATAAAGCTAAAACCAAACTGGCGAATGGACGGCATCGAGCGCGCCGCCAATGCGACGATCATCGCGCCCACGATCAGAACCATCAGCAGCGCCACGCTAAAGATCAGGGCGCGGAAAATGGCATCGCCCGTATTGCCGGTGGGTGAAAGCCTTCGACGCCAATTCGAATGTGGCCCGTTTACGTAAGGCGGGCGTTGCCCGCCGACAGGTTCGTTCATACTGATTTGTTGAAGATGGCGGGCGACGGCTCTCGAAGCGATCCGAAAGCCAACCAGTCAATGCTGGGAGCGCGGACGTCCCGTCCGCATCCGGCCCAGTGACGCGTTGCGAAATAATGCGGACGAGACGTCCGCGCTCCCAGGGTTACCGCAGCGGCTTGCCTCCGGACGTTATTGAATTGATTTTCACTTCGGCGCGTTTGATGATGTCGGCGGGCAGCGGCGCATACATCAAGTCTTTCGCGAACTTCTCGCCGTCATGGATTCCCCACCACAGAAAATCAACCAGGGCTTTTCCTTTCACCGCGTCCTGCTGATCCTTATAGATCAGGATGTAGGTGTAACTGGAGATCGGATACGCGGTCGCGCCGGGCGCGTCGGTAATCGAAACACGCAAGTCTTCCGGCGTCATCGCAAGTGCCGCGGCCGCCGCTGCGGTCACTGCATCAATGGAAGGCTCGACGAAGCTACCCGACTTGTTCTTGATCACGCCGGCCGGCAGCTTGTTCTGCACTGCATACGCCAACTCGACGTAACCGATGGTGTTCGGAGTCGCCTTGACCTGGCCGGTCACACCTTCGTTGCCCTTGCCGCCTAAACCGGCCGGCCAATTCGGTGAAGTACCCGAACCAACCTTTTCTTTCCATTCCGGGCTGACCTTCGATAGATAATCAGTGAAGACCGCACTGGTTCCGCTCCCGTCGGATCGATGGACGACCGTGATATCGGCATCGGGAAGATTGACGCCTGAGTTCTCGGCTTTAATGCGTGGGTCGTTCCACTTTTTGAGCTTGCCGAGGAAGATGTCGGCGATGACGTCCGGAGTGAATCGCAATGGTTGCGTGACGCCGGCCAGGTTGTAAGTGATTACGACCGCGCCGAGGACGGTCGGTACATGAAGAATCTCTCCCGCGGTTTTCAAGTCCTCGTCTTTCATTGGCGAGTCGGAAGCGCCAAAGTCGATTGTCCGTTCCTTGATTTGTTTTATGCCGGCGCCCGACCCAACCGATTGATAGTCAATCTTGATATTCGGATGCTGCTTGCCGTATTCGCTTACCCATTTCTGATAAAGCGGATTCGGAAACGTGGCGCCCGCGCCCTGTAATCTGATTTCGCCGCTGGAACCGCCATTACCGCTACAGCCCGCGAAAACCAGGGCAATCAATCCGGCCAGGACCAACACGAACCTTGCGCGTGTCATTCTTAAAGACAACATTGAGATCCTCCGTCTCTTCAGTTTGGAGTCCCGCCCTCAGGCGGAATATTTTGCTCGGTAGACTCCGCCTGAAGGCGAACTCCGAACGCAATCAAAAGTTAAATACAATCTGCTCCTGCAGACGATACTGTCTGGGTGTAAACGCGTTGAGCGGCACGAAGAAGTTCAGAAAGTCTCCGCTGTTGCGCAACTCTGTTTGAATGTAGAGCAGGCTTTGCAGCGAAACCTTCTTTGCCAGCCCGTAATCGAACCGGAGATGATTGGTGCGAATATTCACACCGCTGCCCGTGCCTAAATCGTCGTCGGTGACCTGTGAGATAAGCGAGTTTGCGCCTTTGGTTGAGTACACATAAAGGAGAGCCATATCACCGCGCCCGGCGACCTTGCCGATTTGCAGCGAGGCCAAAAACGCGTCGCGTTCCCGAATCCCCACCCCGACGTTGCGCGCGGCCTGAACATTAAAAGCGACGGGGTAAGTGCGGCCGCCGGTTTTGAATCCGGCCCAGTTCAGGCGGTAGGTAAGACGCACAATTTGAAAATTCCTGGCGGTGTAAATCGCGCCGCCCGCGGTCGCGGTGGCGTTGCCCGTGCCGGTCATGGGACCAGAGAGCGCAAGGCCCAGACCGTTCTGCACGATTAGCGCCACTCCGTTCGCTGTCGAAGCAAGTTGAATCTGATTGGGGTTGCGATAGAGCTGAACATCGCCGCCCAGCTGGCTGGTCCAACGGTCGTTGTATTTCTGATTAAGCAGTACACCCTGATGAAAAAGGTTCGAACTCCGCCCGGTCGATCCGACGATGGCGCCGGCCTGGGCCAGCGGACTGCCGGCCGTAACAATCGCCACGTTGGGGTTACTGAGAATGTACTGGCCGGCGCGAAACTCAAGGCTTGAGACTTTGAGGCGGTTGGGCTTGAAGCCAAACGTGTATTTTTCGTTGAAACCATTGAACCGTAAGTCGTCGTCAAACAGGAACCGTGAATTGTCGGAGAAGATCTCCTGCACTCGCCCGCCCTGAAGCTGCACCGCCTTGTTCGGATGAAAATCTGCCCATGCCTCACTAATAAAGAACGGATGGCGCGCCGTCGTGCTACCAAAGTCTTGGTCCATCGTAAGCGGATTGTTAATCGGGCCAGTCGCCAACTGTGCGTGCACGCTCAGTTTTGCATTGATATCGGTATCGATGTTCAGGCGCAGACGGTACCGCATCCGCGCGTTCTGCTGGTGGGTCAGCGCCGCAAAACCCGCTGGAGGCGTCGGGTCTGCTTTGCGAAAGATGCCGTCGAAGCGCAAACGAAAGTCGCCACTAAAGCGCAGCCCACCAATCGCGAGCATCCTGCCCTCGACTTTTTTAACGCGATCTTCCAGCGTTGGCGTCTGAGGGGCGGATGAAGCTTGACCTGATAACGCCGGCGCTGACGCCGTGACCGTTGATGCTGAAATCTTTTGATCGACGTTCGCGGCCCTGGCTGAAAGAGTTTCGATCAGGCGTTGTTGCTCGGCGATGATGGCCCGCATCTCCACAAGTGTTTTACTTTGCTGCCGCAGGTTGTCTTCCAGAACTTTTAATCTGTCGTCTACGGTGGTTGCGGTTGTGTCGGCCGTGACCGGCGCAGTTGCAGACTGCAACGCATTCGTTAGCGGCGACGGATCGCGCTGGGTCGATGATATTGACTGAGCAACTGCGATCCCGGAAACAATAAAAAACGTCACCACCATACATATCGGCCTGAAAGAGGCGGCGCGGAAGCTGCTAATAAGCTGAGACATGTGTCCTCCTTCTGACTGGGGCGGAAGTCTTCCAAACTCAAGCGCGGACCGCGAAAGCGCGAGGTGCTCGCGGTCCAAAGTCTCGAGTTCAAAAATGCGGAAGGCCCAGCCTAGTCGAAGGAGGTTAAATTGAGATTACCGCGATCTTAAATCTATGTTAACTAGAGACACACCCCAACCGGGTCATCGCGCGATGACGACCTCAGTTTGATCTTTGACCCGGTCGCTAACCGCTCCCGGTTCTGACCGGTCAAAAACTCAAGCGCAGTGCGAACTGGATCTGGCGGCTCGTACCCAGACCGACATCGCGCACGACAGTTTGGCGCAACAAGCCAAAGGTCCCGCCTGCTGCCGCCTGCGTGTAGGCCTGTCCCGGTTGCGCCACATTGCTGGAGGCAAATGTGTAGAGACCACCTGTTTGAGTTACGCCAGGTAAAGCAAGATTCAAGCGCGAACCAGGGACATCAAAGTTCGCGTGGTTAAGAATATTGAAGACCTCAGTTCGAAACTCCACGCTGGCTGTCTCTGAAAACCTGAAGCGCTTGCTGAATACAAAATCCAACTGGGTAAAGTTAGGTCCGCGCAAAGCGTTACGTGGCAGATTGCCAAACGTTCCTGGCTGCGGCGTAGTAAACGCGGCGGGGTTTAGGATCAGCCGATCGCTGTTGAGATAAGGACTGATCCCGGAAACGGAATCCGGCCGGCGCACATTGCGGGACGCGCCGCCGCCCGGCGTATTCACCACCGCGATGAATCCCGGCGGCAGCGGATTAGCGGCATTGATTGTTCCCGGCAGTTGCGCTACGAATCCATTGGCGAACGTCGTGGTAACGCCACCGGCTCCGGTTGGCACCACACACCCGGCAGCGTTGCGGCACTGGATGACGACGTCGGGACGGACAATGCCGATCTCCAGCGGCAACCCCGACCGGGCATTCACTATCGCGCCAATCTCCCAATTGCCAAAAACTGTATCGCCGAGCTTGCCCAGGTCGTGCCTCGTGCCCTTACCAAAAGGCAGGTTATAAAGCGCGCTCAGGTTGAATGTATGCCGCACATCGAAGTTGTTGTAGCCTTCGTCGTAGTTAAATTCACTTAGCGCGCGGGCATTGTTGGCCGCCGTGCGAGCTTCGTTAGAGCCTGAAGTATTTCCAAACGAACGCGACCAGGTGTACTGCGAGTTCAGAGTCACACCGGTGTTTAAGCGCCGGCCCAGAGACAACTGCAGCCCTCTGTAACTGTCGTGACCGCCGCTCGTCTTATCGTCAATTTCAGCGTATGGATTCAGAACCGAGGACGTACCCGACACTATCGAGAGTTCTCGAATAGTGTTGACCGCGATTACCTGGCCTCCGGCGTTGGTGCGGTTGACGACTCCAAAGCTAGTCGGCAACGCGGCGCCGTCAACAATCGTCGTTTGCCCCGGCAGGATTCGGTTAGCAATGCTGCGGAGAAATAGATTGCGTCCCTGCGAGCCTACAAAGCCGGCCGTAAGAACGAGCTTGTAAGGAAGCTCCTGCTGAACTGAAACACCGTATTGATAGATCTTCTCCGGGATTGTGTATTCGGGTGCGTAAGCGCGTGGTTGATACTGCCGATTGTTTGGATTGCTGGTAAAGAGCGCCGCAATCGCGACCGGATCCTGGGGAAAGGTCCCGCCACTTAAGGTCGACGAAATGCGATTGGATTCGATCGGCTGGATTTGATCTTCGGTTTGTCCCGGCCCGTAGTAAATGCCAAAGCCACCGCGCAGGACTGTCTTTCCGCCACTGAAAAATCCGGCGCCGTTGGGATTCGGAGACCAGGTCATAGCCACGCGTGGTCCGAAATTGCTCTTCGACGAATGGTAAGGATCTCCGCTCGAATCCCGCAAGGCGCCCGTGTTGATATCGAAGTAGATCTGCCGGTTGTTAGCTTCCTTTAAAGGCGTGTAGTACTCATACCGCAAGCCGATGTTTAAGGTCAGGTTGGGTTTGATCTTCCACTCGTCCTGTCCGTAGGCAATGTAATAATTCTGTTTGGCAAAGGCCTGCCCGGTCGAGTTGTTAAAGAACGGCGATGGGGCCGACAGGTCGCCGAGGTACTGAGTAGATTGCAGCGAGTTGGTCAGGAAATTATTTATGCTTGCGAACGTGTAGGTAATGCCGCCCTGTCTGTCTGTGTACATGCGAACTTGGCGAAGCTCGCCGCCGAATTTGATTTGATGATTGCCGCGCGTCCAGTTGAGGTTATCAATGTACGACAGAGAGTAAGGCGTGTAAGGTTGGCCGCGACCGTTTTGCGCGCTATTTGCGCGGATCAAACCGCCGGGTACGGCCACGCCGGCATTTGCTCCCTGCCCCGGCAAAGAAAAGCCGGCGACGCTTCCCGAGATGTTGAACGACAAGTTCGACAGGTCGACGCCGGTTACTGTCGGCGCCACGCCGACGATGCGTGATAACGCTCCGTTGTAGCCGAACTTGAATTCGTTAAGAAGATTCGACCGCAACACCGACGTTAACGCGACCACGCCATTCTGCGGAATCTGCTTAATCACGATGTGGCGGCCGGTGACCCCGTCGGGCTGATCGTTAAAAGCCGAATCGCGAAAGAACCTGAAGTACATCGAGTGTTTCTGGTTCAGTTTATAATCTACTCGAAGAGCGGCAGAGTTTTCGTTGACAATATTGTTTGCCTGAAGCTGCACGGTGTCGAACAAATCGGGCCCGGTCCGCAGCGTGACGACGCCGGCTCCCCGAAACGCCGGTATCAGTGCCGCTGTGGCAGCATTGCAAGCCACGGTGCCCGCGCCCAGCGGTGGCGCACAGATGCGCGACGCCAGTCCGGGAACGGCTTCGATAGCGTTAATGCCTCCGCGCAGCCGGTAACCTTCGTAAGAGAAAAAGAAGAAGGCCTTGTCCTTCTTGATGGGACCACCGACTGACCCGCCGAATTGATTCAGTCTTAGCTTGCTCTTTTGGCCGATGATGTTGTCAAAGAAGTTGGCTGCGTCAAGTTTGTCGTTTCGCAGATACTCGAAAGCGGAGCCGTGAAACTTGTTTCCGCCGGATTTTGTTACGACGCTGATTTGTCCTCCGGTACCCGTGCCGAACTCAGCCGGGTAATTATTTGAATCCACGCGGAACTCCTGAACGTTCTCGAGCGAGGACTGGAGCCGGAAAGGCGTCGGTATTTCGCCGTTAAGATTACCCGGGGAAGTATCGATAATTGCCGTGCCTTCAATGCCGTCGTAGCGAATTTCATTTTGCTCGACCGCTCGGCCCGAGAAGCGAATATCACCGTAGGTGCCGGAACCACTGTTGACTGAACCGGGCGCTTGCAGATAGAGCTGCGAGAGCTGACGTCCGTTAATCGGCAAGCCGGCGACCTCGCGCGGATTAACATTCGCCCCCATCGACGCCGAACCGGTTGCCACCGTAGCTTCTTCACTGGAAATAATATTGACTGTCCCGGCGGAAAGGTCCGCCACCTTCATACCGATGTTGAGATTGGTTTCTCGTCCGACGTTGACGTCGACGTCCTTGACGGTAGCGCTCAATCCCGTGTTGGTAGCAGTCACCGTATACGCTGAAGCTTTTAAAGCAGGAACTGAAAACTTCCCATCGGCGGTGGTCGTAGCCGTCCGCTCTTCACCAGTGCGTTGGTTCTTTGTGGTGACCGTCGCGCCGGGGACAATCGCCCCGTTCTGATCTTTCACAGTGCCAGAGATGGCGCCAGTATCGCTTTGGGCGAAGGCGCCGACCTGGACCAGCAGCAACGCTGCGAGGACAAACGGAATATATTTCAGGAAACCAATTCGGGTTAGGTACAACATGGAATTCTCCTTGGGGTCGATAGCGAAATCGTTTGAGTTGGAACTCACTTTTGTTTTAAGAAAGCGGAAGGCCTCTTGATACCGACGCCGGTCAAAATAGACTGATATTGAGAACCTAACGGTGCTGTAAATCTTGAATAATCGGATTAGAAGAAGGGAGACTACCTTGAACGGGTTACAGGCAGGTGAACGTGACGTTAAATCGAAGCTAACTCTGCGGGTAAGGATCTCGGTGCATCACTGATTGGGATGTAGCTTGAACCATTCAGCGCGCAGCATGAAGCTGCCTTCACTCACGATTTGCTCGCCAACACTCACCCCTTCGAGCACTGGAAGGAAACCGCCGGTCTCCGGTCCAGTGCGAACTTGTCGGAGAGTAAATTCATTCCGGCTCCCACCCGCGACAAAAACGAATTGATGGTTGCCGATCTTTTGCACCGCCTCTTTGGGAATAACTGGAATCGTCTTTTCGCCGGCGCCGAGCGTGGCGAAGGCGACATTGACGTACATTCCAATCTTGAACATCTGCCTTGGATTCGCTAGTTCTATACGAACTTGCGCCGTATGAGTAGCGGAATCGACTTTAGGGTCGACGTAAGAGATACGGCCGCGAAACACTCGGCCGTGATAGGCATCCGAAGTGATATTCGCCCCGCTGCCGACCCTAATCGTTGCCAGATCCTTTTCGTACACCTGACCAACAACCCAAATGCTGGAAAGGTCCGTCACTCGCATTAATTCTTTGTTTGCTTCGACTACTTCACCGGGATTAACCGAGCGACTTGTTAAAGTGCCCGAGGATGGCGCGGGCACATTTACTTCAGAGCTGATTTGAGAAGTCGAGTTAAGCGAGGCGATCCTTTGCGACGACAATCCGAGCAGCAAGAGCTTCTGGCGCAGATTGGCCACTTCTGATTCGGCGTCTCGTAATTTTGTATTGGCCATTTCGAGCTCCTCTCGACTGGCCGCGCCGATCTCCACGAGCTTGATTGTCCGCGCGTGATGGCGATGATGCTCGTCGAGAGTGGCGAGAGATGTGAGATAACGTGATTGAAGATCAGCTAATTCATTGCTGGCCACGATCGCAACGGTTTGACCGCGCTGGACGCTTTGGCCCAACTCGGGCTTGACGCTGCGCACGATTCCACCGACGAGAGACATGACGGGCGTCTCTTTGTAGGTATTAGCCTGGACCACCCCAGTCGTCATCTGTCCCACGGCTTCGCTTGACGGCCGTTCGCCAACTGTCTCGATTTTCAAGCCAGCGCGCTGCAATTGTTCGGTTGTGAGTGTAAGTTTCTGGTCACCTGCAGTCGCCGTTTGTTGACTAGGTGATTCTCCGAAAGAGACTGATCGAGGGGCCGGGACCGGCTTGCCCGTCTTACTTGGCCACAAGAACCAAGCCAAACTAGCAACGGCTGCAATCGCTGCTATTGCAACGATCGCGACAACTGCCACTCTTGAGCTTTTAGAAGTTTGCATTTTGTTTCCCTCGCTTCCGGACGCTAATGACTTGTCTAGGTCCTTAGGCTCTTTTCCGTTGTTCTCGTTCATCGCTTTATCAACTCCGGTGAAGCTGTCGCCCGGGCGATTTGGATCCGTGCGTCATATGCGGCAAGCTGCGCATCAATGAAGTCGTTTTCCAGATCTATGAAGTGGCGCTGTTCGGCTAGATAATCAATCAAAGTCTTCGAGCCGAGTTCGTATGTTTGTCTCACCACATCGAGATTTGCTTTCGCTTGTTCGTTAACGCCGACACGGAAGATTTCCATAGCCCGCACAGATCGCTCGTATTGAGCGTAGGCAGTCGCTACGTCGTGCCTCACTGTAAGCTCTGTGAACTCGCGTCGTCGTTTTAAGGCCTCAGACTCAGCAACCGCGGCTTCGATAGCTCCCTGGTTCTTGTTGCGCACAGGCAGGTCGAGTGAGACACCGAATTTCAGGTAATGGAAACCACCTGAGACAGGCTGTAATCTGCCGGAGTCATCGATGCCGCGTACCGGAAAGCCAAATGTCATGTGTTCATATCCTGCCGAGAGACTCGCATCAAGCCGGCCTTCTGCATGTGCTTGCTGGATGCGGGCGTCTGCCCAACTTTCAAGGGCGCGCGCGGATAGGAGGTCCGGTCGCTCGCGTAGGGCGCGGTCGGTAGCTTCGATAATGTTTGGGAGTTGATCAACCAGATGATCGAAGTCGCCGCGCAGCCGCAGAGGCTCTTCCGGTGACATGCCGATCAGGTTCTTCAATTCGAGAATAAGTGTTTCCAGTTTGCCTTCGGCGCTCTCACGCTGCGAGCGGAGGCGGTTGAGCTCGACCAGCACCATGTTTTGTTCCAGCGGCGGTGTAGCACCTTCAAGTACTCGCGCCGCGACCAGGTTAAAGCTTTGCTGGTTAGACTCAATGCGGTCGTCAGTCAGCGAAAGTTTTAGCGACTGCGCTAGCGTCTCGCCGAACTTCATCCGCACCTCGCCGGCAAGCAATCGTTCGCGATTCGTGAAGTCTCGCTCACGAACCTCAACCTCCCTTTCCGCGACTATTATCCGAGCGGGGCGACGACCGCCGAGCTCGAGCGGCAGCATGCCTCCGACATCGATGGTGTGATCGGCGCCGGTTACATTTTGCGAAACTCCGAGATCAAGCTTGGGATTTGCGCGCAGTCGTGCCTGCCGGGACCTAGCTTTGGCGGCGTCGATCTCCTTACGCGCAGCCTGGAGTTCCAGATTGTGGGAAAGGGCGTAGGCGACCAGGTCATCAGCCGTGCGGCCGGAGGTCTGATCAATGTAACGCCCCACCGATGAAGGTTGGTCCTGGCTGTTTGTTGGCGTCTGCGTTTGCGCGGGTGTTGCCAGCCGGGGTTGGAGCAACGATATCGCGCAGGCCACTAAGGCAAATGTTTTATTACGTTGGAAAAGCATTACGTTATTGCACAATCAACTGTCCGCGCATCATGTTCAGGCCGCACACAAAGGCAAATGCGCCCCTTTGGATTGGGGTAAAGTTAACGACGACCCCGTTGAGATTCGTCTCATCTTGTCTCCTCATCTCTTCCCAAATCGGGAGCTCTCTCTATATTTATTTCCTGTTTATTCAGTTGCCGCTCGTGTAGCCAAAAGAAAACGACTGGGGTCACTATCAACACATGCAGGAGGCTCGACACCATGCCGCCGAGGACAGGTGTCGCCAAAGGCTTCATCACTTCAGCGCCGGCACTTGTGCTCCACATGATCGGCAGCAATGAAGCGACCACGGTTGAAACCGTCATTAATTTGGGTCGCAGGCGCAGTAGTGCACCCTCCGTCACAGCTTCCATCAAGGAACCGTGGTCCAGGTGGCCCACCTCGCTCCGCTTCCGTTCTACTGCTTCGTTCAGATAGATGACCATGACCACGGCTGTCTGGACGGCAGTTCCAAATAAGGCAATGAACCCCACCCAAACTGCGACCGAAAAGTTGTATCCCAACAGCCAGAGCAAGTAGATGCCGCCAGTCAGCGCGAACGGCACAGCCAACAAGACATGCGCGGCTTCGAGCAGTGAGTGATATGTGATGTAGAGCAGCGCGAAAATGATGATGAGCACGACCGGCACGACGATTAGTAAACGCCTGCGCGCGCGCTGCTGGTTCTCGTATTCGCCGCTCCAGTCGATGTAATAACCGGCAGGCAGCTGCACTTGCTGAGAGATCGCATTCTTCGCCTCGTCAACGAAGCTCCCGACATCGCGACCGCGAACGTTCAGGAGCACAGTGCCGCGCAGTAAACCGTTCTCGCTGGAAATCATCGTCGGGCCTTGTACCGAGGTAATGTCCGCCAATTGCGACAGAGGAATCGGCGCGCCGGTAGGTGATGTGATTGGAATCTGACCCAGAGCTTCGGAACTCCCGCGAAACTCGGGCGCATATCGAACGCGTACAGGAAAGCGGCGGCGCCCTTCTATAGTTATGGAAAGATTTGTTTCGCCGATCCCTTTCTCGATGGCATCCTCGATCGTTTTGGTGTCGATGTTGTAACGCGCGGCTGCTATGCGATTGATATGGATATCGATGTAAGGAGCACCGGAGATCTGCTCGGCATAGACGTCTTTCGCACCCGCCACTTTCAATACAATCTCCGCAATCCGCCGCGAAACCCCTTCCAGGGTTTTCAGATCATTTCCAAATATCTTGATGCCAACCTGGGCACGAATGCCGGTGGAGAGCATGTCTATGCGATTCTTGATCGGCTGCGTCCAGATGTTTGTCACGCCGGGGAAACGCAGTTTCTCGTCCATCTCCGAGACTAATGATTCACGGGTCATTCCCGCCGGCCACTGTTCGGGCGGTTTCAAATGAACAATTGTTTCGTTCATGTTCACGGGAGCTGGATCAGTGGATGTATCCGCGCGGCCCGCTTTGCCGACCGCGTACTCGACTTCCGGGAAGCTCTTCAGCACTTCATCCTGCTTGCTCAAGATCTTTAGAGCTTCGTCAATCGAGATCGCGGGATCCGTCACCGGCATGTACATCAAGTCGCCTTCGTTCAGCGGCGGCATGAATTCTTTGCCGATTCCAGTAGCGAGAAAGATCGCGCCAAGAAACAACAGAGCCGCAAAGGAAACTGTGAGTAGCCGGTGATTCAACGCGAACCGCAAAACAGGGCGATAAAGAAAGTGGAAGCCACGCATCACCGGATTTGCTTGTTCGGGATGAAACTTGCCGCGCAATAGAAAGGTGCACAACACAGGGACCAGCGTGACCGCGATGATTGTCGCCCCCGCCATCGCAAACGTCTTTGTAAAGGCGAGAGGATGAAACAGCTTTCCTTCTTCGCCTGTTAGAGAGAAAACCGGAATGAAGGCCAGGATGATGATCGCCATCGAGAAGAAGATCGGACGTCCGACCAAGCGCGTCGATTCCAAAACCGTCTGCCACACGAGGAGCCGATCTTTCGGATCAACCTTGCGCTGCTCGATAAACCGAAAGGCATTTTCCGTAACAACTATCCCCGCATCCACCAGCACACCTATGGCGATGGCAATTCCCGACAGCGACATCAGATTTGAACTGATGCCCATGTAGTACATGAATAGGAAAGCGAGTAGCACTGCGAGCGGCAAAGGTATCGTGACGATTAAGATCGAGCGAAAGTGCGCAAGAAAAAAGATGTGAGCCAGGGTGACTAGGATTAGTTCTTCAATGAGCGCGCGCTTGAGTGTGTGCGTGGCCCGCTGAATCAGTTGCGTGCGATCGTAAAACGGAACAACGTGGACACCGGCGGGTAAACCTTGCTGCAGGGCGCCGATCTTTTGCTTAACGGCGTCGATCACTTCCAGCGTGTTCACGCCGTAGCGAGCGATCACTACACCCCCGACTGCCTCCTTGCCATTCTTATCCAGCGCTCCAGTCCGAAATGCATTCCCGAGATTCACATTGGCGACGTTTTTGACGTAGATCGGAATCCCGTTTGGCGCACCCAACACGATGTTCTCAATATCAGCCACCGACTGAATCAGGCCGATACCCCTCACAACTGACCACTGGCCCGCTTGCTCGACGACATTGCCGCCGACATTGTTGTTTGAGCGCTGAACAGCTTCGACGACCGTAGATAACGGCAGCGAATATCCGCGTAGCTTGTTTGGATCGACATCGACTTGGTATTGCTGAACGTAACCGCCGACGCTCGCAACTTCGGCAACGCCCGGCACTGAATTCAATTGATAGCGCACGAACCAGTCTTGCAGCGCGCGCAGATCGCGCAGGTTCATCTGATCGCTTTCGAGCGTGTACCAGAAGACCTGCCCCACGCCGGTTGCATCAGGGCCAAGCGTAGGCGTGACACCTTCCGGCAGTTGCTTGGCAACCAGGTTCAACCTCTCTAACACTCGAGTACGCGCCCAATAAAGATCGACGTTGTCTTCAAAGATGATATTGATCATCGAGAAGCTAAACGCGGAACTTGCACGGACGACGCGCACACCGGGCAAACCTTGCAGATTTGTGACCAGCGGATAAGTGACCTGGTCTTCAACTTCCTGCGGTGACCGTCCCGTCCAATCGGTAAAGACGATCACCTGATTGTCGGAGAGATCGGGTATGGCGTCGATCGGTGTGCGCAGCAGGGCCCAATAGCCCCAAGCGGCCAGGCCCAAATAGATCGCGATCACGAGACCGCGATTGCGCAGACTGAGTTCTATTAGGCGGTGAATCATTGGGCCGTCACAGTAAAGGTCGTCTTGCCGGTTCCCGCTGGCCCCTCGTAAGCCAGTTGTCCTTGCCACTCCCCAGCCATTTCAATATGGACCTTGCCCTGAAAGACCCCCGGCGTGGCGGTGGTGGTGAAACTGGCTTGATCGTTCATCGCCGCCATCGCGCCCATCTGGGCCATATGAAAGTTAAGGGACACGGCTCCCACGTCAACGGGTTTCCCGGACGAGTCAGTGAACGCAAGCACAACTTCCCGGGTGCCTGACTTCAATTGGCCCGTGCTGTTGGAGAGCGACGCGGTGAGATTGCCGACTGCGACAGACTTGATCGTCTTACCTGAGGGAACGGCGACGTCACTCGTCGTCTTTGAGCTGCACGCCGTTATGATGAACGCAACGACTGATACAAGTGTGATTGCCAAAACAGACTTCTTCATATCCAGATCCTCCTAAGCCAAAGAGAATTAGTTGCCGTGCGCGGGCGCGAGCACACGAAACGCAGAGATGCGCCTTGCAGATTGAGGAATCTGCAAGCAGACACAGTTCGGCTTATTGGGACTAGATCAGGAGTGCGAGATGTTTAATGTACTTGGGCTTCGAGTCGTTTGGATGACTCGCTTGTGAATAGCCACCCAACGAACAAATGTTTCTGAACAAAGGCGTAGTAGGCAGAACCGCGCTATGGAGAGTCACGGGTTGTTGAGGTGAAAAACTGGAAGAGCTTGATCCGCTGCTGCCTGGTTCAGAACAATTCAAATTGCAGCAAAGCCGAGCTATCGAAACTTGTGGACTGCCGCTCGTTGACTGCGCCTTCTTGCAACAATCGGGCATATTGGCCATCGAGCCTTCGCCTTCATGCGCGCCCACACCAATCGCGCCACCGAGTATGGAGACGACCAGAAGGAAAGCTGTAAGCCATTTCCGCATTGTTCGGAGAACTATATTGAGTGAGTTCTCTGGCTGTCAAGCATTTGGTAAGAAGTCTCTGGGTTGCTGAGCCACACTTATCCCGCTTTAAACTTCCTTACCTTCAAAGTTGAGCCCTGCCATCTCAGCTACAATCTCGTAAGACCTGACGCGGGCGGCATGATCATAGACGCCGCTGACAATCATCAACTCATCCGCATTAGTTGATGCGACAAGGTTTTCCAAACCACGGCGCACTGTCTCTGGTGAACCGACGATCGAATGTTCCAGCATGCGCGAAGCTTGATGCTTTTCCGGTGGCGTCCAATAGTCTTCGATGTCGTCAATCGGAGGCTGCAACTTGCCGGGCCTGCCACGCAGCAGATTGGCGAATGACTGTTGCACGGTTGTGAACAGACGTCGCGCCTCTTCGTCCGTCTCGGCAGCGACGACATTCACGCCGACCATCGCATAAGGATGGTCGAGTTGTTTCGATGGCTTGAATTCTCTGCGATAGATTTCGAGAGCCTCGAACAATGCGGCCGGCGCGAAGTGTGAAGCGAACGCGTAAGGCAGTCCCAGAGCCGCGGCTAGTTCAGCACCAAACGTGCTTGATCCCAAAATCCAGATAGGAACCTCAGTGCCATAGCCGGGAACAGCGCGCACCGCCTGGCCCGGTTTGACTGGAGCTAGTAACGACTGCAACTCCAAAACGTCCTGCGGAAAATCATCGGATCGACGAGGATCGCGCCGCAGAGCCCGCAGCGTTCTTTGATCAGTTCCGGGTGCGCGGCCGAGGCCGAGGTCAATGCGGCCCGGATAGAGTGATTCGAGCGTGCCAAACTGCTCGGCGATTACGAGCGGCGAATGGTTAGGCAGCATGATGCCGCCGGAACCAACGCGAATAGTTGAAGTGCCGCCGGCGAGATAACCGATCACGACCGAGGTCGCCGCGCTGGCAATCGCGGTCATGTTGTGATGTTCCGCCACCCAATAGCGCGTGTACCCAAGACGCTCGGCATGCTGAGCCAGATCCAGACTCTTGCGCAGCGCCTCTCGCGGTGTTTCACCGAGGATGACCGGAACGAGATCGAGAATCGAGATGGGAACCATGACTTAGATTAATCCCGAACCGGGGAAAGGGGAATCGGTGACGGGAGGCCCGAAGGGCCGACACCTATGCCGTTCATGTCGGTCCTTCGGACCTCCCTATTCATTCTTACTACTTTGACCACGACCTGACGGTCGTGGCTATTACATGACGGCCCTTCGGGCCTCGCTAACCTTCGCACAACCGAGGCAATTTTTATCTCCCTCTCCCACTGGGAGAGGGTTGGGGTGAGGGCTTACGGCCTCGTCGACCCCGATTGGTCTTTGTCCTTGAATGCCACTGGCCTCTCACGAAGCACAAACAAAAAAAGTGGGTTCCGCTCGTGACCCCTCATCCCGGACTCTTCTCCCAAGGGGAAAGGTAGAATGAAGCATGAAAGAACAGCCCAGGCGTGAGATAATGCTGCACACGAAACGAGGAGCAAAGATTATGTCAACATCCGCGGACAAGTTGGTTTCACAAATCAAGGATTTACCGGACACAGAAAAGCTCCGCCTGGTGGACGCAATTCTCACCGAATTGGATAAGCCCGATCCTGAAATTGATCGCATCTGGGCCGAAGAAGCGCGGAAGCGCTGGCTCGCCTACAAGGGCGGGGGCCTTTCCACGGTCTCTTACGAAGAGGTGATGTCTAAATACCGGCGATGATGGAAATTCGCTTTCTCAGCCTCGCCAATCGAGAGGTCGATGACGCCATCCAGTGGTACGAAGCAAAAGAAGCAGACCTCAGTCGTGAATTCCTGGATGAATTGGATCGCGTTGTGCGGCTCATTCGACTTTATCCGTACGCAGGTATCCAGGTTGAGTTGGATATCAGACGGTTCCTCTTTACACGCTTTCCTTATTCTCTAATTTACGGCGTTGATGAAAAGACAATCGTCGTAATAGCCGTTGCTCACCAGCATCGCGAGCCGAATTATTGGGTGGATAGGATTGACGCGAAGCGCGTCTGAGATTTCGGTGGCTTCCTCTCGCTTAAACGCTCATCCCCGTCCCTTCTCCCAAAGGGAGAAGGGAGAAAAACTTAGTTCATCGACTCGCTGGCGCCGCAACTCCCTTAATGATCAGCCACAGCGCAAACGTCACCTCGAACACCAGCATTGGCAGCCACATCAGAAAGCTCATCTTGATCAACCCAGCGAGCTCCAGCGGAAGAGCTATCAGGAGCAGCACCGACGCGAGTACGCCGAGCCAGGCCAGCGGCACGGGTATGCTGCGGGCACGAAGGAAGAGATAGCTGTATAACGTACTGCCCATGACAAAGCAGATCGCGGCGATGCTCCCGGTCGACCCTCTATGATTCAGCAGCAAGCCACCGAGCGCTTGCGCCGTCGCCGCGTCGGGTGCGGCCGCCGCTGTGCTCGCCGTCGCGATTGCCAGCAGTTGCAGCGTGCTCGTGGCGGAAACAGCGGCGATCACTCCCTCGCTTACCCGACAACACAGGGCGATCATCGCGAGGTCGCGGTCCTCTTCGCGGGTAAGCGCGTACAGCGTCACGCCCAGCACCACCGCGCACAGAAAGATGACCAGCGCGAGCACGACGGCGAGGCGCACGACCGTAGCGTGCTGGGCAATGGCGGCGAGCTTTGCGGCGGTTCCCTGGGCTCCGCTGATTGCCTGATTGAATAGCATCAGGCTGGTGATGCCGGTCGCTATGTAGAAGAGAAACGTGAAGCCAGCGAGCCGTGTGTTCGCTGTGCGTGTCATGTTTGATTCCTTATGCGGTCGTGCCGTCGCCACAGCGACAGGACCAAGCCAACGATCGTCATGGCGAACATCAGGAGGTTTACGACGACACCCGGCGGTGTTCCGACCCTGACCATCGGAATGAACTCGAAAATCAACTGACCGCCCAGATAGTTAAGGCCGAGCACGACAAACATCAAGGGCACAGCGCTGCGATATCGAAACAACACGACTCCACATATCAGCGAGATAATCAATCGTCTGAGCGAAGACACCGCGAAGATGGCCACGATAGTTTGCGCGGCGGCGGCCGGGTATGCATCGAGTGGAATACCATCGGCGGATTGCGCGATCGAGTGACCATTCACGATGACCATTACGCTCTGAATGATGTGAATGAGAACGATTAATCCCAACAACCACAGCGCGATCTTTGAACCGGAATATTTATTGTCGATGGGCTGCGGGAAAAATCGGGTCACGATTGTTTCATTCCGAACTGCGGGCTCGGTATTTGTGTCCGTCATCTCAAGCTCCTGACCACCATCATTAAGTCACTTAACTTTCAGCCATAGGCAAAATCTGGTTTCTTCACGGAGGCGAGGGTCAGACTTCGTTAACCTGAACCTGCTCCTTCCATCATTGTTCGTTCATGCTGCATACGGAACCGCCGGTAAAAAGTTCGATTGTAAACGGAGAGTTGATGGAGCGCGGACATCCTGTCCGCCTGAGCGCGAAGCGCGAACAGCCGCTCAACGAGGACACGATGCGGGTGAGCGTGCTGCGCACGCTGGCGGACAGGATGTCCGCGCTCCATCACCGCGCCCCATTCCGTGAATGACACCAACAGACTTCGAGAGACCTGATTCCGCTAGCGATCCGCGGGTGGTGCGCCGCGGCGTTCGCGGTGAGATTGTCGAGGGATGGACCCTATAATAAATTCGAGTGCGGTTGTTAGGCGAGATTTAAATGATGAGCGCTCACAACGCATCCAAGCTAGCCCGCGTTAGCGCGCTTTATCCTGCTTTCAAGTCCTTCGCCTTCAGCAGCCACTGCAGCCGGCCCGCTCCTGCGCGACACTTGCTCCATTTGTCGGTATCGAGTTCGATACAGACCAAAGCCGCGGTGGGCAAGCGATGCGGTTCGCCGGTTAGCGTCTCAAGCAATTCCTCCAGACCAGGATTGTGACCGACGAGCATGGCCATGCCGGCGTCATCTTCGATCTGGGTGACAATTTCAAAAAGACGTGCGCCGGTCGCTTCGTAGATTCGCTCGTCGTATCGCAATTCAGTTTTCAATCCCGCGGCCTCGATCACCAGTTGCGTCGTGAGGCGAGCCCGTTCGGCCGGTGAGCTGAGAATGAGATCCGGTTTCAGCTTGCGCTTAGCCATCATTCTTCCAACGGCAGGAGCAGCCTTCAGCCCGCGCTGGTTCAACGGCCGATCGAAGTCTTTCTCGACGCTGTCTTTCCAGCTCGATTTTGCGTGACGCAGCAAAAGTAATGTTTTCATCTAGTCCTCGGGGTTTGCCGGTTGGCGGGAATTGCGAGCGCACACTCTAATGCATGATCGCGCCGTGATCCAGTTTCAATCCCCAATGACGTCAGTACCACCTGCCTCATCAGGTGGACCGAGGACTCAAGCCTCGCAAGTTAGGTGTCTGGTGACCTCATGGCGATCAGCAACCTAAAGGTTGAACTCTGAACTAACCAACGGACTACCAATTCGGCGGCTGGTCTGAGAATTCACTTAGCTGTAACATGATTCGTGGCACAATCCAACCAAATGATTTCATACGGTCATCACCGTTACCCCGGGCAGCTCTTTGTGGTCGAGGGCACCGACGGCAGCGGCAAATCAACTCAACTCGCTCTGTTGCACCAGTGGCTCAAGGCTGAAGGCTATCCGGTTTTTTTCTCGGAATGGAATTCGTCTCCGCTGGTCAAGGACACAACCAGGCGCGCCAAAAAACGTCGACTGTTTACGCCTACAACTTTTTCGCTGCTGCACGCGACCGACTTTGCCGACCGCACCGAACGCAACATCATTCCACCGCTGAAGGCCGGCGCCATCGTGCTGGCAGACCGCTACATCTATACCGCGTTTGCCCGGGACGTGGCCCGCGGCTGCGACCGTGCCTGGGTGCGGGAAACTTATAAATTTGCAGTCAAGCCTACGGTTGCGTTTTTCTTTCGCGCGCCTCTCGACGTGGCGATCGAGCGCATCGCCTCAGCGCGACCGAACCTAAAGTTTTACGAGGCCGGCATGGATATGGATTGGTCCGACGACGAAGAAGAGAGCTTCAAGATTTTTCAGGGCAAGATTCTGGACGAATACGATCACATGGTCAATGAGTTCGGTTTGACGGCAATCGATGCGACTCAGTCAATCCGAGTCCAACAGCGTCAGATGCGCGAGATCGTCGGCCGGCATCTTAAAGAGAAAATGAAAGAGAAGGTGCTACTGCCGAAATGAAGGAGATGAAATTTTACGGGACCGCAATTCCCGGTCTGGACATCGAGCCTTACAGCGGCAAACTGATCGTGATCGAAGGGACCGACGGCGTGGGACGTTCGACGCACGTTGCCCTGTTACGGACCTGGCTGGAATCCAGCGGCCAGGCTGTACTGGATACGGGAATGACCCGGTCCGTGCTGGCCGGACGCGGGATCAAAAACGCGCGCGCAGGTCACACGCTCGGCCGCCTGACTATGCAACTCTATTACGCGACGGACTTCGCAGACCGTTTGGAAAACCAGATGCTGCCGGCGCTGCGCGCGGGTTTTGTCGTGCTTACCGATCGCTACATCTATTCAGCCATTGCCCGCGCCGTGGTTCGCGGCGCCGATCCCGAATGGGTGCGACGCATTTACGGGATGGCGTTGGTTCCCGATGCGGTCTTCTACCTGCGCGTGCGTTCGACCGAAGAGTTGGCCGGACGCGTGCTGGCTTCCGGACGCGGCTTTGATTACTGGGAATCCGGAATGGATCTGGGTCTGGGCGACGATTACTACGACAGCTTCATTGCCTATCAAAAGTTGCTGTTGCGTGAATTCGATCGGATGAAAGGCGAGTACGGCTTTCACGAGATCGATGCCTCTCGTACCGTCAGGAGAGTCGCGGCCGACTTGCGGCGTTCAGTCGCGCGGGCCATCGACGATGAGTCCACCGCACTCCCACATGTTAGAGAGAAGTCTAAAACTGAACCCGAGGAAGACGACGCAATCAAGCCAGCCATCAAAACCGGATCGGATAAAGCGAAAGCTGGATGAAAGTCGCGGCGATCGATATCGGCTCGAATTCGATCAAGCTGGTCGTGGTTGACGCGGCGGCGAGCGATTCGTTTGCCATTCTCGCTCGCGATAAAGATTCGGTCCGCCTTGGCCATACTACTCTGCGGCGCGGACATCTTTCAGTCGCCACCATCGAACGCGCCGCTGTCTGTATCAAACGCTTTCGTTCTATCGCCGAGGCGCGTGGGGCCGAACGCATCTTCGCGGTAGCCACTGCTTCCGTGCGCGAAGCCCGTAACGCAAAGCAATTCATCAAAGAGATTGACCGGCGGACCGGGGTGCGCGTGTCTATCCTCTCCGCGATTGAAGAAGCGCGGCTGATCGGAATCGCAGCCAGCCACGGCTGCACGTCTGGCGGCGCCGCTCTAATCAATATCGATATTGGCGGCGGCTCGACGGAAATATCGCTTATGCGCGACGGCTCTCCGGCCCAACTGTTTTCCGTTAAGTTGGGCGCGGTCGGATTGACTGAGCGGTACATTAAGTCGGATCCGGTGGCGCCGAAAGAGGTGCGGCCGTTGATAGAAGAAGTGCGCGCCGCTTTGGAACGGCCGGGTCGCGAACTACGCGGTGCCCGATGGCAATTAGCGACGGGCACCTCGGGAACAATTCTGGCGATCGGCGAAGCGCTGCGGCCGCGCAGCACCGACGACGAACGCAGGTTGCAGGGCGCACAGCCCGCCGGCGATGAAATCGTCCTTAGTAAATTGGCCCGCTTCAATTCTCGAGTGGCCGGATTAAAACTTTCGGAAAGACAAGCACTGCCCGGCATCAGCGCACAGCGGTCCGAGATTATTGTTGCCGGCGGACAAATTCTCGAAGGCGCGATGCGCGCGCTCGGGATCAATCTGCTGCGCACTTGTAGTTGGGCCTTGCGCGAAGGAGTCTTGATTGATCGCTTGCGCGAGATCGAGGCCGAGTCGCGCCCTCCGGTGCCGGACATTATCGATCACCGTCTGCGCGGCGTGCATGCAGTGGGCCGCAGGTTTGGTTATGAGGAAGCACACGCTCGGCAAGTCGCCGGTCTGGCGGAAGCAATCTTCGATCAGCTGGCTCCGGACAACGCGACTGGCGGCCTCACTCGCCACCATCGGACCCTGCTCTCAGCCGCCGCGCTGCTGCACGACGTTGGATATCACATCGCACACGAGTCCCACCATAAACACGCCCTCTATCTCATCAAGAATTCAGAACTGACCGGATTCTCGGAAGCCGAGCGCGACGTCATCGCGAATGTGGCGCGCTATCATCGCGGTTCGTCGCCCCGGGAACGGCATCCGGATTACACGGCGCTTAACGAAGCCGATCGCGAAACCGTGTTCGCTCTGGCGGCCATCCTGAGAATTGCCGATGCCCTCGATCGTAGTCATGACAGCCGGGTCAGCGAGGTCCGCTGTGTTCGTGACGGCCAACTGGTACATATTCAACTGAGCAGCTCCGCCAATTGCGATCACGAAATTTTCGCGGCGGAACAAAAGAGTGAAATGTTCGCCCAGGTCTTCAACTGCAAAGTATCTTTCAGCCGGCGCGCGGCATTGAAGCGCGCTTGATTCTCAGTCTTAAAGCCTTGGCCCGTTCGATAAAAATCTTGAAACCAGATTGTCCGGAACCGGCGGCCAAAGTCATTGAGCAAGTGCTGCTGGCCCGGTTGAAAAAGATGTGTGCGCTGCGCGACCACGCGCTCGCATGGGCCAATCACAATGGCGTGCATGATATGCGCGTGGCCTCGCGTCGCTTGCGCAGCGCGATCAGTGACTTCCAGCCTTATCTTCCCAAGGATAGTCTTCCGCTCAGTGAGCTAAAGACCATCGCAAATCATCTCGGCGCAGTCCGCGATGAAGACGTGGTATTGGCTGCGCTGTCGGACCTCAAGTCAAAAGCCGATCCGGATCTTCGCAAGGGAGTCGAAGTGATCGCGCGCGAACACCGCAACCGTCGCAAACGCGCGCGTGCTGGCCTCGAATCCGTGATCGGTTCGGACTCGATTGCTGAATTTCGCAAGGAATTCAGATCGAAGATACGTGAGGCGACGCGGAGTTCTCCCGACGATGCCGACCTGACTTTTAATAAAGTGGGTGTCCGAGTAATTGGCGGCCGCTTAAAACAACTAAGCAAGGAGGGTGATTCCGTTTATCACCCGCTGAAGGCAAAAAGACTTCATAAGCTGCGCATCGTGGCCAAGAAGCTGCGCTATGCGCTCGAGCTCTTTGCCCCTTGTGGTGGCGAAGAGTTCAAGGACTTTGCCGACGAGATCGCTCGTTTCCAAACTTCTCTCGGCGAGCTGCATGACTGCGATGTCTGGATAGACCATCTGGAAACTCGCCTCAAGAGTAATCGCAAATTACGACGCCCGGCCGGCCGTCAGGTTTGGCGCGACAACGACGTCGCTGTCTGGCTGCTGCATCACTTCGTAAGTGAGCGCACGAAACATTACTGCTATGCGCTGGCGCGCTGGCATAAATGGGAAAACGAAGGCTTCCTTGACCGAATCAAAGCGCTCCTGAACAATGATTTCATCGCCGTGAGTTGACCAGACCCCGTAAGCCATCGGACCCGGTCATTGCAGAAATAAAATTAGAAGAGTGAGTACGGCGAAGCCGCAGTGGGGACCAGCAAACAAGAATTTACGCCAGCTGTGCTTTCAACTTCTTCGGTAGTTTCGCCAGTACCAGATCGTAAGCGGTTCGCAGCAGGGTCTTCAGTTCTTTTTCACTCAGGGCATTAAATCGTTCGAGGGCGACCCAATGGTAACGGGCAACGTACGGGGCGGGCACGATGCCGTTTTTCTCGATCAGCTCGGCGAACTTTTCCGGCGTGCACTTAAACGACATGCAGTGATCTGAGGCCGCATCCAATCCAATTACGGCGAACATCTTGCCGCCGATCTTGAATACCAGATCGTTTCCCCACAGCACGACCTCAGTCACGTGCGGGAATGAAAGACAGTGAGCGTGAACCTGTTCGATATCCATAACCTGATCAGAATTGTTTAGAGGCGGGCTACTGCCCGCCCAGGTTGCGACAGAAGAAGGCGGGCAGTAGCCCGCCTCTAAACGAGTCGATTGTTTTTGAAAGTCACAGCAGCGGGCCGTCGCGTCCCATCAGCTCTCGCCGCACGATCTTTACGGGCGGGCTGCCGGCTTTGATAAAACGATCGTGAAAGTCCTGAAGCGAAAACTTGCTTCCCATCTTGCGTTGGTAATCAGCCCGCAGCTTTAAGATTTCCAACTTACCGAGGGTGTACATCAGGTAAGTAGGATCGCCGGTGCCGCGTTTGGTTTCCATCTCGCCCACGACCGGTTGCTGCCGCCCTTCTTTGACAAAGAATTCCCTCGCCTGTGCCATCGTCATGCCCTGCGTGTGCATTTTGATGCCGACTATGTAGCGACAATCGCGCAGCAAGGCGTCGACCAACTGCGCCAGGCGATACTTCGGATCGTTGTTGCTGAAACCTTCGTCGAGCAACATCTGTTCGCTGTAATGCGCCCAGCCTTCAGCGTTCGATCCCGCGGCTGTCAGTTTGCGCACCTTCGAAAGCTCGGGATTGTTTTTGACCCACAGAAACTGTGTGTAGTGCCCGGGCCAAACCTCGTGCACCGAAACGTTGCTCAACAGCGGATAGTTGTAGCCTTGCAGGTATTCCTCCTGCTTGTCTTTGGGCCAGGCAGGATCCGGCAGCGTGATGTTATAGAAAGCTTCGGTCGCCTTCGCTTCATACGGGCCCGGTGTATCCATCGAAGCGAACGTCGTGGCGCGGGCGAATGACGGAGTCTCGACCACCTTCGCCTGGGCGCCGCCGGGCACGGTGATGATTTTGTGATCGACGAGGAACTGCCGGATACCATTCAGTTGCTTCTGGGCTGCCGGAATCAATTCCGTCGCGCTCGGATGATCCTTTTCGACTTCGTTCAAAACTTCTTCCGGCGACTTGTGCGGATCGATGCGACGCGCGGTGTCGATGAACGCGCGCTGATCTTTGCGCAACTGCGCATAACCGATCTTCAGAAGCCGTGGCAGCGGCACGTCAACCATCTCGTCATACAAAAGCTTGAGGCGATAGTTCTCGGCGCCGATCGCGAACGCTCCGTTTGAGCGCGGCAATAAATCTTTCTGCAGCCAGGCCAGGTAATCCTTGAGCGCCGCAATAGCCGCGGCGTTGCTGCGTTTGAACTCAGCCCGCAGGGCCACATCCTTCACGTCTTTGAACGCTTCAGGCACGGTTGTCTCAAAGAAATCGAGGTTGCCGGGCAACTGCTCGATGGCGATGTCAGTATAAATTTTCGGCGGGTTAGTCAGCACGGCGCGCGCTTGCTGCAAAGCTCGCGGAATTTGTTTCTCGCGCTCGATGACCGAGCGCAGGCGCTCTGACGCTGGAGCAAATTCTCTTTTCATGATCGAAAAGATGGTGCTGGTCGCGGACCCGGAATAGTAGTCAGGGTTCTTGCGCCACATCTGCACATGATCTTCTTCCAGCAGGAGGCCCTGAATCGATGCGATCATGATCTCACGATCGTCGCGATCGTTTTGGGACAGCGTCCGTGGGTTGAGGGCTTCAAACTCCTTGAGATAGGCGAGGAGTTTAGTCCGGTTGCGTTGATGTGCGGCGAGGGAGAAATCTTCCAGTTGATGATCGTATTGGTGAAAGCCAACGCTGGTCGCCTGCGACGGGTTGGCTTTGAAATAATCTTCGAAATAGGCGTCGACCAGTTCAGCAAAGGAACGCGGCCTGGCGCTGGTTGAGGTAGCCATAACAAAACAGACCATACAGCCAATCAAAATAGTAAGTCTCATAAGGTCTCGTACTCCGGGCTGGAATGATTACTTCGCGCCTTACGTATTATCTCTGCGCCTTTGCGTGAAATCTAACGGCCGGAGAATTTCACGCAAAGGCGCAAAGGAAAGCGGAAGACGCAAAGTGGAATTTGTGGGGACCCTCTTGGTTCACGCAAGCTTGCGCGTGATTTCTAGTTTACGCTGGCTTGGGACTCGGCCGAGAGCCGGGTGCCAATCGCGCGCAGTCGCTTGACGACTTGATCGATTAACCAGTTGGGCGTTGACGCTCCGGCGGTGACTCCGACACGATTCACGCCAATCAAATCAGAGGCGTCGATTTCACCCTCAGTTTCGATCAGGAAGCTGCGCTCGCATTGTTCTTTGCACACGGCAAGCAGCTTGATGCTGTTCGACGAGTGCTTCCCGCCGATGATGTAGAAAACGTCGACCAGTCCGGCCAACGCGCGGGCGGCATCCTGGCGATCACGCGTGGCTGAACAAATTGTATTCACCACTTGCGGTTCAGCATCGGCTTTCGCGCGCACCGCTTCGGCTACTTCAAGGAAGGTTTGCAGCTTAAGCGTAGTTTGCGAGACGACCAGCGGCGCGTGCAGCATCGGAAGTTTCGCGACTCCGGCGGCGTCGCTGACTACGAATGTATTGTCCGGAGCATAACCGACTACGCCGATCATTTCCGGATGATCGGGGCTGCCGGCGACGACGACGTGACGGCCTTCCTTCGCGGCGCGCTCGGCCAGTCTCTGGACCCGCGTCACGAACGGACAGGTCGCGTCAACGACCAGGGCCGCGCGTTGCTCCAATTGAATCTGGACCAAAGGGGTAACGCCATGCGCCCGAATCACGGCAATGTCGTTGCTGCTGACTTCGGCTGGCGCTTCGATCGTGGATACGCCTTCACCTTCCAGGCGTTTCATTTCCTGCGTGTTATGAATCAGCGGCCCGAGTGTGCGCACCGGCGCGCCAACTTCGAGCGCGTCCTCAACCATTTCCACGGCGCGCTCGACGCCAAAACAAAACCCGAATTCGTCAGCTAGTAAGACTTCCATAATGGGTTAATGCCGAGATCAATTTCAGCTCCGCAGGCATCTTAACATGGTTGCGAGAGCGATCGCATCAGAGCCGCGAAGTGTTAGGGCAAATGACGCGTGCATCACTTCTCCCTGCTCACTTACACAGGTTGCCGTTCTTCACCAGAATCACCGCGCCACTCTCCGCGGCCAGCGATGTCGGAGCTGTTGCGGGCCAAGTCACGTTCGCCAGCATCGGGAGGGTGATAATCGCCGCTGCGCCGCCCGGCGCGTTGGCATTCACCATGACGAGGCCGCCGCTGAACTGACGCGCGAACACGTTTGCCTGCGGGCTCTGCGGATCCTCACACGGATGCCCAATGTCCGGGCTCAGCGCGTTGTATAAGCAGGTGTCGTAGGGCACCCACCCCAGATCGAGGTTGGCCTCTGACATGTAGATGGCCTGGAGCGCGTTTGACGCTGAGGTAGCTCGCGACATCAGGAAGGAAGCGACGGCCCACGGTATCGCGCGCGCCTCGAGCTGCGGATCGACCGGGTAGACAACCGGACCCGGCGACGTGTTTTTGCTGAAGTAGGGTTTGCCGCGCGCTTGCACCGCTCGCAGATAGCCGGAAAAGTTCGACCAGCGACTCTGGGCTTTTGTAGTGCTGCACTTGTAGTCACCGTCATAGCTCCATATCGGAAGACAGCCGTCTTTATCCGCTTGAAGGTGTCCACCTGTAAACCCTCCCTCATCGAAGACGCCGTCCACATTGTCGAACAACTGCAACAGCTTTGGGTCTGAGGCAGGGATATAAACATAGGGGTCCGCTGTTTTGTCGCCACCGTACGAGACATTGACGACGAGGTTGAGCCCCAGAGAGTGTGCCTTGTTGCGCACCTGAGCCACCCAGTTCAGCACGAGTTCCCGCCACGCCGGGTCGCAGTATCCTCCGTCCGGACACAGTGGTACATGCTGTTTGTCCTCTGGACCATAGCGGTTATTTCCGGTGACCTTCACCCCGTTGTATTCCAATTCCCGCCAGTCCTTGCAGCCTTGCGCACTCGTGGTGTTGCAGCGATAGTGGGCGCCGAAATAATTGGCCAGCCCCACGGTATCAAGCGAGATAGCACCGTAATATTCCTGCAGGTGAGGCCAGTGCTCAATCCTGCCGAATATCTCCTTGACGACGTCAGGATTCGAGACGTCCAGAGGCAGAGACCCGCTGATCCAAGCGACGCTGTCCGTCGTCTTCTCCTCGTTCATGTCCTTAGTAGCGGGGTTGTCCGGATTGTAGTGCGACGTATCGTCCGGCTTCCGGTAGAGCAGCCAACCGGGATGAGCCCGGTGCCAGTAGTTGAACTCCACGAACTTGGCTTGCGGGGCGGTGAGCGAGGGCGTGTCATGGCCCACGGGCAGGCACACCTTCTCCGGGTTGCCGTCGCCGTCCAAATAGGTGTTGATGGTTTCGGTAATCTGCGCCTTGAACTCCGCCGGGTTGAAGTCCGCTCTCCTGGTGATGCGCAGAGGTTCACAAACGTAGCCGAACGGGCTGCACTCGGTGTTATCGACGCATCGAGCGTAGCCCGCTAACATGCGTACGCCGGTGAAGGAGACGTAGTGGCCAACGATCGGGTGTTGTTGATTGGCGGGAAGATTGTGGCAGGTGGCGTTGCCCGCCCAACAGTTCGCGTAGCCGTCGCCGCCCCAAACAAAGTCCAGGATAGCTCCACCAGGGCGGAGAATGTCCGCGATGGCGCCAGGTGCGTCGGTCACGGGGTTTGGCATGGAGATGTTGCCATCGCCCTCGACAAACTGATGCACGTCATCCCACGAGTGTTGGAACGCCTTCAGGCACACCGAGGTGGAGGGGTTGCAGGGCGGCGGCTTGATCGGGGGCGGGACCGGGCGACAACTGGCTGACAGAAGTACAAAATCTAAAATAGCCAGTGCGATACTTACACTTGTGTTTCTCATGTGAGATCTCCTGCGTCAGACTGGCCGATATTCTGAGCGGGTAAAGCCAATCTGCGGATGGCGAGCTATTTCGAAGGTGCGCGAATTCTGCGACTAATCCGGCTGACTAGATATCGCGCGGGATGAAAATTTCAGGCGAGAGTTAAGCACTCGCGAAAGCATCCGTCTGTGCGCTACCCCACATAACAGAATGATTCGCTTTCTGAACTTATGAGATCCTACCGCACCGGCTCGCGCAGCACTAATTCCGAAGCAGTGCGGGCCGTGGAGGCGGCTGCCGCATGCGTCCCGCGCAAACCGGCAACCTGTAAAAGGGCTTCTCCCGTGCGCGATAGCAGCCGCACCAGATCACCCTCTTCGGCTCGCGTTTCGCGAACCAGTTCTGTCCACTCGGCCTCGGCCGCCCAGGCCGCTGCAGTGGCGGCAGCGGAGAAATTTATTTCCGGGGCTGCTTCCACGCCCTGCTTCCATTCTTCGGTCGAGACTTCAAAAGCAATCTGTTCGAACTGGACCAACAGACCGACGATCGCATCGTCGAGTTCCAGTTCGCCATAGTCGCGATCTTCGTCGGCGGCTATCGCGGCGATCAAAGCTGCCGCTCGCTCCGGTTTCAGGGCCGCGAACAAACCACGCTGCAGAGCTTCTCCCACGAGCAAGGGCCGATCGACCCGCAGGTCCGCCAGCCAGCGACCACGATCCGTTACGCGCTCGAGTCCAAAATCCAAATATCCAAAGTGATCGAGCACGCGCGCGCACCGTTCAAAGGGCTCCCAAACATCCGCGCGCAGGCGATTGATTTGCCGTTGCGCCTGTTCGATCGACGCGGCCTCGGCTTGCAGTGACCAAAGGACCTCGCTATTCGGACCGGCTAGCGAATCGATCAGATCGTTTATCAATCTGATCGAGCCTTCTTCTTCGCCTTGCGTGTCGCGCAACCTCGGTTCAGGCAAAGCGAGATGCTGGGCTCGCTCATGAATCTCGTCGAATGCCTCTTCGATTTTTTCCGGCTGCATCGAAAAGATAGGCGCGAAGACCCGGCCCACACGCTCCAAAGAGAATGACGCCGTGCGTCCATCTTCGCGGACGCCGGTCACGCCGTCTCGGCCGCGCGCGGTGACCAGCGTCAGGCGTTTGCCGCTGCGACCGGTCGCTACTACTCGGCCAGGTTGGACTACTTTATTCAGCCAGCGCACTCGTGCTTCGCGGCGGGTTTGCGGCGCCGACTCAAGCAACCGCGAACGCGCGCCAGCCAGACGCTCCAGTCCGCGAACTGTGTCGACCGGCGTTTGCACGGATGCGAGTTGGAGTCCTTCGCGAATGCGGTTTGCGCTTTCATCGCGCATAGTCTCGAGCCGACGAATCTGCGGCAGTAGGTTGCGATGGGCAAAGCTGCGTTCGGCAATTTGGCGCACCTGGGCAAAACTTCCAAAGGCGTCGAGCAGATTCAGCAGAGAGGTATAGGTGGCGCGAAACTGGCTGTCGAGATCGTTGGGCGGTGCGCTGAGCAGTTCAGCGATCCGCTGCGGATTCTGATGAGGTCCGGGAGCTGCGATGACGAACCCCACGCGATCTTTTCCGCGTCGTCCGGCCCGCCCGGTCATTTGCTGTAACTCAGATGCGGTCAAAGACTGCCAGCCGTTGGCGCTACGTCGGTCGGCGCAAGTCACGACCACCGTTCGCGCCGGGAAGTCGACGCCGGCGGCGACCGTTGCCGTTGCGAAGATCGCCTCGAGCAAACCCGCGCTCATCATCTTTTCAATCACCAGCTTCCAGGCCGGCATGTGACCGGCGTGGTGCGAAGCGATGCCCCCGCTAATGATTGCGTCCCAGTGACGGTGTTTACGAATCTCAGGATGTTGCTCGACGAAACTGAGCATGAACTCGCGGCGGGCAGCGCGGCGTTCGTCGGGCGCGGCACGACGGCTGAGCGCAGCTTCGGAAGCAGATTCGTCACAGCGCCGGCGAGTCGGCAGAAAAATAATCGCCGGCAAAAGGTTGTAGGAACCAAGCGCCGTCAACAAAGTGCCCGGAGGCATTTCCGGCATGCGAAGTTTCATGATGTTGGAGCGCAGGCATCCTTGCCTGCGGTTCGCCGGCATCCTGCCGGGCTTTATTCCAAGGAGAAGATGCGCGCAGGATGTGCGCGAACTGCCGACAGGATGTCGGCGCTCCCGGCTACCATCGCCGTCTTCTTCCTCTAGTGCTTGTAGCGCGGTCGCGTTGGTCTTCGCTCAATCTGGCGATTTCAGAATTCAACTTACCACTCTGATTCAGCAGCGGCACCAGCCGCTTGTCGGGCATCAGGAATGCTGCCCGCAGAGGCACGGGTCGCGCGCCGGGGCGCGTGACTACGCCGCAGCGGACGCCGCGCACTTCGGCAATCCAGGCAGCAAACTCAACCGCGTTTCCAATCGTTGCCGAAAGCAAGAGCATGCGAATGCGCGGCGGAGTCAAAATGATCGCCTCCTCCCAAACGTGTCCGCGTTCTTCATCGGCAAGATAATGTGCTTCATCAAACACCACCAGGTCGGCGCGGACTTCTTCACCGCCGCGCAACGAATCGAATAACTGGTTACGAAAGATTTCAGTCGTGCCGACAATCAAAGGCGCATACGGATTCTCTTTCCGATCGCCGGTCAGTATGCCCACGCGTTCTGCTCCGAACTCTTCGCTGAACTCGGCGTACTTGGAGTTCGTCAGGGCCTTGAGCGGCGTTGTGTACCAGGCCCGCTTCCCCGTCTCCAACAGCCGGCGAATTTCCTCGCGCGCGATCCATGTCTTGCCGCTGCCGGTCGGGGCCGTGACCAGCACGTCCTCGAGCTCGAGCGCCGTCAGCGCCTCTAATTGAAATGGATCGGGTTTGATCGGCGCGGGCTTGGGCGATCCGATGTCTGAGAGAAGCTGACGCAGTTCGCGGCCGTAATTTCCAGTAGAGGCGGGCAGCGTTTCTCCCTGTGACGAAGACGTTGCGCGAGGCCTCGCATGGTCGGGAGACCCAGTGCGATCACGCGCGTTTCGTTTTGGTTTCCGGTGACCGTCAGAGCGCCTCATGCGATCATTGTATGGCAAGGCGCACGATTGGGCATCTCGGGCAGCGAATTACTCCGGTGCTCGGGTGAACGTCAGCCGGTGAGGGAGGGGCCGCTTGACCTCTGATGCCCATTGCTCAACCGCGAAGCGGTTGAAAGGCTCCGTCGTTGGCCGAAAGATCCGCCGAGGTGGTTCTTTCCTTTGCGACTTGAGTTCTTTCTTAGCGCCTTTGCGTGAAACCTGGCGGGCGCGATTGATTTCACGCAAAGGCGCAAAGAAAAGCGGAACTCAGAACTTCACAATCACAGACGGACAAAATTAAAAGATGAGTACAGCTTGTCCCGGGTGCGCGCCCGGAAGCGCAAACCAAACTGCACTAATTTGTTCTAACATGCGCTTCATCCAAACTGCCGGCTACACGAGGGCCGCGGTTTGCGGCTAACCCGACGGTGTCTTAGTATCCTTACTAGCCGATCGGCAGATCGGGAAAGTGAGATTCGCAACTCAACGCGAGTTTGACGCGTCCAAGGGGGTCGCTCTTTTATTACAAGCATGCTGGATTTTAGAGAAACAGACGGGCTTTTCGAGAAGTTTGAAGTCAATCGCGAACCATTCTGGCCGCGAATTTCCTGGTTGATAGCCGGATCCGGCGTCTGGCACCTGGTGCTCTTGGCGTGCGTCATCCTAATCCCGCCGGTGCGCGACGCTCTTAGCCTGGCAGCGTTATTTCAGGGCGCAGGGTTTGTCGATAAGGCCTACAAGAAGACGCAAGTTTCAGACGAGAGTGACATCAGTGAGATCACCCTGGGAAAGTTTCGTTATCCCGACGGCTACTTTCTAATTGATCAGCAAGGCATGCCGATCCAGCAGTTTCCGATCACGCCCGCTTTTACTCCGCCGCCTTTTACACCGTCACAGGTCGCAACTCCGGTTCCAACTCCGGCGCCTTCACCAGTCGGCAGCCCAGCGCCCGCCATCGCGACAAGTTCGCCGGCCACTAGTCCTGCCGTAAAAACGGATGCTGAAAAGAAAGCCGCGGATGCAAAGGCCGCGGACGCCAAGATCGCGGATGCGAAGATCGCAAAAGCCCAGAAGGATTTGGAGAACGTTTCAAAACAAACCGGAATTGAGTTGCCCAAAGAAGGCGAGATTAACAAGGCGCCGTTCAAGGACCTCGCCATTTATGCCACCGGTCTGAAGAACAAGGGCCAATTGGATCTGGATAAGCCGTTCGAAGTCGTCATCGACACCACGCTTGATAAAGACGGCAAGCTGGTAAACCCCAAAGTGACCAGCAAGTCGGGTGAAGAGAACCTGGTTGACCTCGGAACCAGACTGGTCGCCGCGATGAATGACAGCGGGATCTTGTTCTACTTAAAAAAAATCAACGAAGACAAGCCCGGGACCAAAGTAATCTTCACAATTAAGCAGGACACAAACGAAGTAGTGGCCACGGTCGTATCTGAAGTTGCCTCGCCGGACAGCGCGCGCCAGTTGGCGGCAGGTTTTGGCGCGATGCTGGGCCTTGCAGCCAAGGCAAGAGCCGGAAAGGATGAGGAAGTGCTGATCAAACACACAACTGTTTCCGGCGACGGCAAGACCATTGTCTTCAGGCTGACTATGGCCCACAAGGAAGTAGTGGATATTGTGAAGAAGGGAATGGCCGAGCCTACCCCCTCACCGTCTTAAGGGCAACAAGATATCCGGCTCATCAAGGTGAGTGAACGGACCGGAAAACTGTTCGCTCAATAGGAGAACAACTTTTACTTTGCGCCTTCTTGTTTTTATTCGCGCCTTTGCGTCAAACTCTTACTGGCGCTCTTAGTTTCACGCAAAGGCGCAAAGAAGGACGCAAGGCGCGAAGAGGATTCCAGAGTCGAGCAGAGAGATGCGCTTACTAATCGCCAACGGCTACGTAATCGATCCCGCGCAGGGAACTAATACTGGAAAGAATCTGCTGATTGAGGACGGCCGCATGGTCGGACTTTCCAGCCACAGCGACGGCGTGCCCGATGGCGCCGACGGCTACTATCTTGCAGCCCTCCGGGCCGACCAATCCTAGCGGGCTCGCCGAGATGCGAGGTTGATGTCGGATTCAGTCATGCAAATACGATCCCTGCCAGGGTTGGTTCTGCTTTGCTTCACAATATCAGCGTGCTCAAAACCCTCGCCGACAATTACCCAACCGCCTGTCAACTCAGCGCAACCGAACAAGACCGAAATAAAACTGACCAGCACAGCCTTTAAAGAAGGCGAGTCAATTCCGCGCGCGTACACTTGTGACGGCGTCAACATCTCCCCGCCGCTGGAATGGAGTGGCGTGGCCTCGACGACAAAGCCGGCAAAGACGATTGCGATTATTGCCGATGATCCCGACGCGCCGGGAGGCACGTGGGTGCATTGGGTGCTTTACAATTTACCCGCGGACAACATCGGCCTCGTCGAAAACGTGCCGGCCACTGAGAATCTTAAAGCCGGCGGATTTCAGGGTAAGAACGATTTCGGCAAGATAGGTTATAGCGGACCTTGTCCACCTTCGGGATCGCATCGCTACTTCTTCAGGATATATGCTCTCGACGGCGAGTTGCCGCTGAAAGCCGGCACGACGAAAGCAGACCTGATGAAGGCGATGGAAGGTCACATCATCGCGCAGGGCCAGTTAATGGGAACCTATCGACGTTGACGGCCGGAGCGCACCCCGGGAGCGCACCCCCGGGAGCGCAGGCATCCTGCCTGCGGTTCGCCGGCATCCCTGCCGGCTCTTAAGAGAAGCGCGCAGGATGCGCGCGAACCGCCTGACCTCATATAGTTGCTGTCTTAACGCAAGTGATCGCCGGCAGCCCTTCCGCGATCGCTGTCCACGAATCGCCGCCGTTCTTTGACGCGAACAGCTTTCCGCTGCGCGTGCCAAAGTACAGGCCGGTGGGATCATTCGCATCGGCTTTCATGTTGTCCCGCAGAATGGTTTCAAACGCATCTTCCTGTGGCAGGCCCTCTGTCAAAGCCTCCCACGATTCGCCGGCGTTCTTTGTGCGATAGACACGCAGCTTCGCTTCCGGCGTGCAGCGAAATTCATCCGACTCGATCGGGATGATGTACACAGTGTCCTTGTCATGGGGATCGATTTCCATGGCAAAGCCAAAGTCCGACGGTACGCCATTTCCAATATCGTTCCACGAGTCGCCTGCGTCATCACTGCGATAGATGCCCCAGTGATGCTGCAGGAACATTCGATCCGGTTTCGATGGATGACTCACGACCTTGTGCACACACTGTCCCCACTCGGGATACTGCTGATCCGGCGGCATGAACTTCGCGCGAATGCCTTTGTTGCGGGGCTCCCAGTTCTGTCCCCCGTCGTCGGTGCGATAGACGCCGCCGGTCGAGATGGCTACGAACAGACGCTGGGCATTAGTTGGATCTGGAATGATCGTGTGCAGGCAAAGCCCGCCCCCACCCGGGTTCCACTGTGTCCGGTGCGGGTGATCGAAAAGTCCCCGTTCGAGCGCCCAGCTTTCACCCGCGTCAGTTGATTTGAACAGCGCGGCCGGTTCGACGCCGCAATAGAGCGTGTCCGGCTCGCTGGGATGACCGTTGACGATTTGCCATATCTGCTTGAGCGAAACCTCGCTGCCCTCAGGGAACTTAATGTTGTATTGCTCCGGATTGCTCCAGATCTTTCCAAAGTCATCCGACGAACTCAGAAACGATCCCCAGAACGGACTGTTCACCGCGGCCCAGAGACGACTGCGTCCGTTGCGGCCATCATAGGCCAGCGAATAGACGCTGCGTCCGGGAAAGTATGGTCCCGCGTCTTCCCATTTCTCTCTGGCGGCATCAGAGCGAAACAGAAAGGCGCCTTTCACCGTGCCGACCAGCACGAGATTATCACCTGAGTTGACGTTGATCTGATTTGGATTTGGCATCGCGGCGGCTCCTAAGAATAGTCATGATGAATTGCGAGCCGAGATTATATAGAAAGACAGGGACTCTCAAAAGCGGAGGTCTATGGTTAGAAGGAGATGCGGACGAAGAGCGCTGACGATTGTGCCAGAAGTCGGAACCTGGGAGGGCCACACTTGCAACAGCCGGGAGCGCGGACATCCTGTCCGCCTCGCGCGTTGCGCGCGTCTCTTCGAAAGTGACTCGTGATGCAGATCTTGAGCGGGCTGTGCCCGCTGGCGGACAGGATGTCTACGCTCCATGGATTACCCTTGCTTACGCGCGGGCTTCTGACACGTCTCACTGTTGGTTGTTGTCTCGTTGACGACGACGTGACTCGCCTTTGCGTGAGTTGCGGCTGCCACCGAAAATTTCTCCGACTTTACGGGGAATGGGTTTTTGACCGCTTTGCGACAGGGCCCGATCAAACTCGTCGAGACTAGCCCGCATCGACCGCCGAACGCGCTCGGGAGGGGAGACGGGTTTCGGTAAGGGCTCTTGTGACTGAGCACCTTGCGTGCGACTTGATGCTTTCACCGGCGGAGCTTTGACAGGCACAGCCGACTCGCCGCTGCTGGTCGGTTCGGGTGTTGTTTTGCTCGCCGTAGTCGCGTCCTCAACCGAGTTTTGCCGCTGATCTCGGAGACCCAAAAACATTCCCAAAGCAGCAGCCCCCAAAAGCAAGACCGTCAGAACTACGGCCAGCACACCCAGCCGGCCACGAAGGAAGTGTCGCAGCGACAAGGGCCGCCGTGTTCGCTGTCCGTTCGCATCCAAAGGCTCGACCTGTTGAGCTTCTGAAACCATTGCCGCATCAAATTGCGGCGGCGGCAGCGGACTTCCTGGATTGCTTTCTGTCTCGGTATTGCTTTGCGTAATGGGCTCCATAATTATTTCGCTGGTACTTAACTGATACATTGTGCCGGCTGAAGATGGTCATAAGCAAAACTGTCGCCGCGAAGGGCAACTGTGTTGCCCGGCAATGAAAAGATCACAAAGTTAACGTAGGCGATCGAATCGCGGACATCTTGTCCGCCTGAGCGCGAAGCGCGAACAGCCTTTGGCCGGGCACATGCGGGAGCTTGAGCGAGCTGCACACGCTGGCGGACAGAATGTCCGCGATCCGATTCATCGCGCGTAGTGGGCGAGACCGACTCGCTGGTGGAGTCTGAGTAGCGGTGTTTAGAGTACCGACTTCAGTCGGGTTCCGTTCGCGCAATGAAACAAGACCGACTGAAGTCGTTACTCTGAACACCGCTAAGTTTTGCTCTCTGCGGCGCTTCGTGCTAAAAGAAGCACCGCAAACCCATCCGACTCGATCTGGAGGAAAATTAATGTCGCATCCAACCCTGAAGGCGGGGCTCTGCCGCCGGGCTCTAATTGTGGCCGCAGCAGTTTTGGCCCTGGCTTTTTTGCTTGAGAGGCTCGCCGGATCGGACGTCTTTATCGTGGCGCATGCTCAAACTTCGAGCAGCGGCACGCGCCTATTGCGCACGCCGACGGTGAGCGCGACGCAGATAGCGTTCGCTTATGCGCAGAACATTTGGATCGTGCCGCGGGCCGGCGGCATGGCCCGACGCGTCACTAGTTTTCAGGGACAGACTTCCAATCCGCATTTTTCTCCCGACGGCAGATGGATCGCGTTTAGCGGCGAGTACGCCGGCAATCTTGATGTCTATGTTGTCGCGGCTGACGGCGGCGAGCCAAAGCGTCTGACTTGGCATCCGGGCGCTGATTCGGTGCAAGGCTGGACGCCGGACGGCAGCGCGATCATGTTTTCAACTTCGCGAGCAACCTGGTCGCCGACTGGCGCGCCGCGCTTCTGGACCGTGCCCGCAACCGGCGGTGTGGAAGAGCCGATGCCTTTGCCCAGAGGTTACCAGGGAAAGATCTCCGCGGATGGATCGAAGATCGCCTACCGCATGAACAACTCCTGGGACGACGAACGGCGTAACTATCGCGGCGGCCAGAATCGTCCCATCTGGATCGTCGATCTTAAAAGTTACGATCTGGTCTCGCCTCCCTGGACGGATTCGAAAGATATCGATCCGGTCTGGTCGGGTGACACGGTCTACTTCATTTCGGATCGCGACGGCGTGGCGAATGTCTGGTCCTATGACCTCAGGACCAAGAAGCTGACGCAGGTCACGAAGTTTACTGATTTTGATGTGAAGACAATGGACTCCGGCGCGGGCTCGGTGGTCTTCGAACAGGCGGGTTATGTTCATGAGCTTGATCCGAAGAGCGGCAGAGAGCACGTAGTCAACATTACTGCTGCCGGAGATTTCCCGTGGATGATGCCGCGCTGGGAAGACGTAACCAGCCGCATGACGAACATGGGAATCTCGCCCACGGGAAAGCGCGTGCTGGTGGAAGCTCGCGGAGAAATCTTCACCATCCCCGCTGAGAAGGGCGACACCCGCAACCTGACCAATTCAAGCGGCTCGGCCGAGCGCGATCCCGCCTGGTCGCCGGATGGAAAATTCATTTCATATTTCAGTGACAAGTCAGGCGAGTATCGCGTCTACATCGAGGCGCAGGATGGCCTGACTCCGCCACGCGAAATAGCCCTGGATCACCCGTCGCATTACTACACGGCTTCCTGGTCGCCTGACTCGAAGAAGCTTCTCTTCAGCGATACGAATCTCCAGGTCTGGGTGCTGGATGTGGCGACCGGAAAAGCAAAAGTCGTCGGCAGAGATCCATGGATGGTGCCGCAGCGCACGCTCAATCCGGTCTGGAGTCCTGACTCAAAGTGGGTTGCTTACTCGAGCAGGTTACGCTCGATGTATCACGCAATCTTTGTGAGCAACGCCGACACCGGCGAGACAAAACAAATCACCGATGGACTCGCTGATGCCGTCTGGCCGGTCTGGGACGCGAGCGGCAAGTATCTATGGTTTCTCGCCTCAACCGATTTTGGTTTGCGCTCGCAATGGCTCGACATGACCTCTTACGATCATGACGAAAATTTCGGACTGTACCTGGCGGTGCTGAAGAAGACAGATGCCAGCCCGCTGCTTCCGGAAAGTGATGAGGACCGCGGTGTGGGCACAGGACGGCGCACGATACCGGGCGCCTGCGCGGGTGACACGATCGTCGGAACAGCCGGAGCATCCGACGCGACTGGCGGTGAGCAACCTGCACAGACCCCGAGAGGACCGCGACAACCCGCTAACGTGCAGATCGATTTTGAGGGTTTGCGCCAGCGGATCGTCTCAGTGCCAGGCCCGCCGGAGCGGCAATACTCCGATCTCCAATCGGGTTCCGACGGAATTGTTTACTACCTCGAGGCCTCGCCGCGCGGACAAGCGGGCGGCGCTGCTGGAGCGGGTGCAGCGGGAAACGATTTGATTCGCTATCGTCTCTGCGATCGGCGGGCGACGACCTTCATCAGCGGCGTCACTGCTTATAGAGTCAGCGCCGACGGCCGCAAACTGGTCTATCGTTCGCCCGGTGCGGCCGGCGGCGCCGCACGCGGCCCGGGCGGTCCGCCTCCAGCGCCATCGCTCTTCATCGTTGACGCGGATCGAACTCCACCTCAGCCGGGCCAGGGCCGTCTCAACGTCAACCTCCGGATGTATCTCGAGCCGAAGGAAGAATTCAAACAGATCTTCAACGAAGGTTGGCGCAACCAGCGTGACTATCTCTATGTGCCGAACCTGCATGGCACGGACTGGGCCAAAGACCGAGAGATGTACGGGGCCCTGCTGCCCTACGTAATGCACCGTGCCGATCTGAATTACCTGCTGGATATGATGGGCGCCGAGATTGCGATCGGACATTCGTACGTGCGCGGCGGCGACATGCCCGAGGTCCCACAATCGCCGGGGGGATTATTGGGCGCTGACTTCGCGATTGAAAATGGCCGGTATAAGGTGACGCGGATTTATGACAACGAAAGTTGGAATCCGGATCTGCGTTCGCCGCTGGCGTCGCCGGGCGCGAATGTAAACGTGGGCGATTACATCCTGGCAATTAATGGGATAGAACTGAGAGCTCCGGACAACATCTTTCGTCTGTTGGATGGCACGGCGAATCGGCAAACGTCGCTGACCGTTAACGACAAGCCTGCGATGGAAGGAGCACGCCACGTAACCGTCGTGCCCGTCGCGAGCGAACAGGCTCTGCGCACGCGCGCGTGGGTCGAATCAAATCGCCGGCTGGTCGAGAAGCTTTCCGACGGCCAGCTGGCCTATGTCTATCTGCCGAATACCGGACAGCCAGGCTACAGCAGTTTTAATCGCTATTACTTTTCGCAGCAGGACAAGAAGGGCGCGATCATCGACGAGCGATTTAACGGCGGGGGTTCGGCGGCCGACTATATCATCGACGTGCTGCAACGTGACTTTGACGGCTACTTCAACAACGTCGCCGGCGATCGCTATCCCTTCACCAGTCCGGCCGCGGGCATCTGGGGACCAAAGGTAATGATCATTAACGAGATGGCCGGCTCAGGCGGCGACCTGATGCCCTACATGTTCCGGTATCGCAAAATTGGTTTGCTGGTCGGCAAACGCACTTGGGGTGGCCTGGTGCATACGGCCGACACGCCGCCTTTTGTCGATGGCGGATCGATGATCGCGCCGCGCGGCGGGTTCTTCACGCGCGATGGTCGCTGGGCGGTAGAGAACGAAGGCGTCGGCCCCGACGTCGACGTCGAGAACTGGCCCAAGGACGTGATTACCGGTCGTGATCCGCAACTCGAACGCGCTGTGTCGGAAGGTATGCGCATGTTGAAGGAACGCCCGGTTGATCGCGCCACGAAGGAACCCGCGTCACCAACCTGGGGTGTGCGACCTAAACGTTGAGGGAAAAGTTTTGAGCAACAAGTGGCACAGACTTCAGTCTGTGAGTCGCTATTCCGCGGGAGGGGAATCACAGACTGAAGTCTGTGCCACTGTTGACATTCAATCGGAAGCGCATAGAATGGCGAACACCAACAAGTCCTTCAAAATCTTACTATCACGAGGAAAGGAATTCCCCAATGACTTTCAATTCCCGAACAAAGATGCTCCTGCTTCTCCCGAGCCTGACTTTGGTCCTGTTCGCGACGCACAGTGTTGCCTCGGCCCCCGTCCTGCCTAATCCGGTGCTTTACCTGATTGGGACTGAAGCGTTTACGCAGGGTGGTAAGCAATTCACCCGCTACAAGTTCGACGTGGACAATAAGGACGCGTATCCGGCGGCTATGTTTGCGGCTGCACCTGACCTGCCGCCGTGTGGCGCCAACACCAAGTCATCACGGACCTGGATCGATATTTTTGACCAACGCGGAAAACGCCTTTACGGATTTTGCGCCCTTGGCAAACCGAGCGATCTGAATCAACTCTGGTTCGCGTTGGAAGCAGATGTGGTTCCTCCAAGTTGGGTCTACATCGAGATGAATGATCGCCAGACTAATACTAAGTACAAATCGAATCTGGCCGAGACTACTCCCTAGAATTCGGGGCGACACCAAAACGAAATCGGCTCTTCAGTCGGTGGCCTAACCAACGCAAACCGAAACCTTGCCCCGGCTGTAGTGCCAATCGTCTGTTGGCTCGTTCTTTCTTTGGGACAGTCGCGGTAGCTCTATATCCCTCGCTCATCTCGGCAGCCGTTCGCTGAACTCACCAGACTTGTGACCGGATCTCAGTAGCATTTCCAGATTGACTCGCCCCGCGTATCATGCAGTCTTCATATCTCTTAAATTAATTCTCTTTGGAGGACAGGAAGATGAAAGTCGGCGACGCGGTTACCTGGGAACGGACATTCACCGAAGACGACATCCGGCTCTTCAATAAGATCTCCGGTGACGAGGGCATACATCACGTCAGACCGGATGAGCAGGGCCGGCTGATGGTCCATGGCCTGTTGACTGCTACTGTGCCGACGAAAATCGGTGGCGACATGAACTTCATTGCGAGGGAAATGAAGTTTCAATTTTACCGGCCGGTGTTTGCGGGCGACACAGTAACCTGCGTGGGTACGGTCGTTGAGTTCGAGCCGACGGAACAATACACAACTGTGCGAACTGACTTTGTGTGCCGCAACCAGAACGATAAGGAAGTGATGAGTGGATACGCGCAGGGAGTTATTAAAGCCAGCTCGCGCGAGCAGTCTGTCTGAACGGAGCGGGGACATCCTGTCTGTCTGAGCGCGAAGCGCGAACAATTGTTGAATGGCAATAATGTGAGACTGAGCGTGCTGCGCACGCTGGCGGACAGGATGTCCGCGCTCCAAGTAAGAAGCGCGTGAGAGCTGTCAACACTCTCACGCGCTTTCTTCTCTTCACTAGCCTTGCCCTAAAGCAGTTTAGCGGTCACTGATTTAGTCAAGGGGTTGACGGTGATCTGCATGACTCTGACTCCTCCCGGCAGACTTAGCCCCGAACTGGGTGAACTGCTGGGCGAGCTCGAAGGTGCGGCGCCGCTCCCGCTCGGCGCGCTCGCAGCTCCGCTGCCGGATGCTGCTCCAGCCGGATCCGGGAAGTACCCTTTAACCACCACCGTGCACGTGAACATTTCCGCGGCCGGATCATTGAATTGCAGCCGCCTCGTCGCAGTGGTTTCACCGGGAGACAACTGCTGATCGGCGCCGACCTGGGAAGTGTAGTCAAAGGTGGCCGGGCTGCTGACGCCATCGCCGCCATTGTCTGCGTTCTTCACCCGTACCGTTCCGCTGTTCGAGTTGATTGCAGTGATCACGAATCGAAGCGGCGCATAGACCGAAGTACTCGATGAAGTATTCCTCAGCGTCTGATCAAACTGCCATAGGTCGCCCGACAAGGTCAGCGATCCATCGACGATCTTCGCTTCAATCAGCGAAGTAGCGTCAGCTTCAAGACGGCGATCAACCGTCACGGTTTTCACCGCGCTGGCCGGACCGGGCATTAGTCCGCTCTCAACCGTGTAAAGGCCGCTCACGCGATACTGGAAACTGCCATTGCCGCGGCCGGCGATGTCATACGCAGTTTGCGATGCGGGAACGTCAGCCAGCAGGGCCCAGGTGGCTCCGTTGTTGTTCGACTCCTCGATCCGGATCTTTGCCGGCGCGTTTGTTCCGGTCGCTGCAAAGGTCAGTTGATAGTTGCCGTCGATGTCAGTTGCCGGGTTGCCGCTGAACTCCGTATTGCCGGCATTGTTCAGGTTCGGCGCAAACATCGCGACCGTCGGCGCGATCGCGCGATATTGGAATGGCATGCGCAGCGTTTGCCCACCGTCTGTGCGCGTGGCGGTGACGTACCATTCGATCTGCGTCGGGTTAGCCGGAACGGCCTCGCCGCTGACGGTAATGTTCACTCTGAAGTTGGCACTACCGCCCGACGGAACTTCGATCTGACTGATCGAGTTGCCACCTGCATCCGTGAAGCTGACGGACACACCGGTGGGAAGATTACGGACCGTACTCGAACTAAGTTGATAGACACCGGCGCCGCCGCCATTCGTCACGTCTGCGATCGTCACAGTCTGGCTTTTCGTGGTTGTGCCAATCACTCCCGCAATCGGTACAGTGCCAAAACTCCAACTGGCAAGAAAGTCTGGATCGCCCGGCGAACTTCCGCATAGCGGTGAAGGATTCCCGCCATAGTTTGGACAAAGGTTGTTTGGCCGTGCCGCCGGCGCCGAACTGGATTGGGCCAACGCACCAACACCCATCATTGCTTTGGCGTTAGCCGCAGCATAAGCCTCCACAAGACCGGCGCCCTGCTGGTTAAGTGTTTGCGCACCATCCGCGATAGGCGTTCCGTCCCCTAATCGCAGGTTAGTCGCAGTGTTCATTAGGGCCGCGCGAATCATCGATGGAGTCCAGTTGAGGTTCTTCTGTTTGATCAGGGCCACCACGCCCGCCGTCATCGGGGTCGCCATCGAAGTCCCCGACGCGGAAATGTAACCCGTCGCATCAAACATCGTAGCCGTGTTAGTTTCTGCGCCGCCAACTCTAACCGTCGCCGAGAGAATGTTGACTCCGGGAGCGGAGATGTCGGGCTTGATTTGGCCAAAGCCGCCCACTGGTCCTTTAGAACTGAAGCCGGCCATGTCCGGTTCGAACAGCAGTGCGTTTCTTAGACTAATCTGATTTATCGAGATGGCGCCCGTTGCCGCCGATCCGATTGCGGCTTTCAGATATTCGCCGCTGGCTTTGCTGAGCCCGACGACCGGCACGGTGGATTTGCGCACCGTCGCCGCTGTCAGATCGCCGTCTACGTTATTGTAGATGACAACGGCGATGGCGCCTTTGGCGACCGCAAAAGCAGCTTTATTCGAAAAGAGTCCCGTACCTGCCGATACCGGGGATGCGGCGGGTGTGTTCACCGAACCGCCCCGCACTATCAAAGCGATCTTTCCCTTCACTGAGTCGGGAACTTGATCGGGCGTCTCAGCCACACCGCAGTACACGTAGTTGCTTGTGATATCCGTCGTAATCGCAGCACCGCCATCAAGCGGAAAAGCTTTCATGCCGGTGCGATTCCCACCGCCGATTTCGTCAAGCTTGTTCGGAGCTGAACCGGGGTCGAGCGTTGCGCCGATAGTGAGTACGCGCCGGCCGGAACCGGGTGAACCGATGGTTGCTTCGCCGGTTGAGTTCCCCGGCGTCGGAGCGCCGCTGTTGCCCGCAGCCGCGACGACGGTCGTTCCTCCCAGGGTGGCGTTGTCGCAGGCGATAGAGGTCGGATAATCCGGATTGTTCGTGGTGTTCCCCAGACTCAGGTTGATGACGTGGGCCACCGGTTTCGGATAACCCGCGATCGTAAACGGCTGCACCGCGTCTTCGATCGCCATGATGATCGACGACGATACGCCCGTGCCTGCGGTTGAAAGGACTTTGTAACCCATTAGCTTTGCCTGCGGAGCTACGCCATGAATGGCCACGTCATCTGCCGTAAGCGGCAAGCCGTCAGGACCCGGCGCCATTCCCAAATACCCTGCGGTGATGGCCGAAACGTGTGTGCCATGTCCGAAGTCGTCCTGGACTGCACCCGCAGTCAGGTTTAGGTAATAGACAACTTTCTGATTTGTGTTGACCGCTGCGACCGCCGGTCCCACACCAAAGCGCGGCGGTGTCGGATCGCCGCCAAACATCGGATGCGTCCAATCAATTCCAGTGTCGATGACGGCGATGTAAATTCCCTGTCCCTCGACACCACCGCTGTTGAGCGAATCCGCCTGATGAATTTGCGGCGGATTGCCGTAAAGCTTCGGCGCGCGCACATAGTTCACGGCATGATCGAGTTGCATCGTGATCGGCTCGTCGTTATGGACCGACTTGACCGCGCTCATCCCGCGAATCGTTTCGACCGCTGATGAAGGAACAGCCAGGCTCAGCCCGTTGAAGACGTAGTTGTAACGAAACTGAATATTGGTGACTTCGCCGTTCGTTCCGTTTGGCGCATCAACGCCTGCCAAGGTGAACGAGACACCCGCCGCACTGAGCTGATTCAGAAATTGATTCTGTTCGGCGATGAGTTGTTGACGATAAGCCAAAGGATCGAAGTTCTGACCTCGGGCTTCTGCCCGCGCCTTGGCCACGACGACGGGATCGGACTTCAATTCAACGATCACCGGCTGGGGCGCGGCGATCGTGTGCGTGATAAAACTGCTGACCGCAAACGTTGCCGCTAAGAGCAGTGCGGCGGCTAAACTCAAAATGGAAGTCTTTATCAAACGGTGTCTCGACATGGCTTCAACTCCTCCTCAGATTCTCGTTTCGCGTTTGGTTCGATTCTCGATGTTCCCAGTATCCGGGATAAGGGTTGAGAGAAACTTGAGACTTGCGGTTAGTGAAAACCGGCGCTTTTCCTCAGCAAAATGGACTATTGAGGGGTCTTGAGGAAAACTTGAGAAAGGTTCTCAGCCGGTAGCCCGGAGCGGGCGTGCGATGGAATGAGGTTAGTACCGGGAGCGGTAGCGACCGGGTGGAGACGTGGACCGGAGAGAGCAGCACTTTTGAAGTGAGATGGATACCGCCCCTTGTGGTAAGCTCTTCAATCATGGAAGCGCCGCAAGTAAAGAGCGAAATTGTCCAAGCGATTCAGGACCTGCCTGAAGATGCGACTGTGGAAGATGTCATGGAGCGACTCTACTTTCTCGCGAAAGTGGAACGCGGCTTTAAGGAGTCAGAAGGCGAGACACTCTCCCATGAAGAAATCAAGGCCAGGTTTTTGAGGTGATTCAAGTTCGCTGGACTCCTCAGGCAGCCGAAGATCTTCAAGCCATCTACGACTTCATCGCGAGAGACTCAACGGTCTACGCACAACTCACTGTAGAAGACATCCTTTCCGCGATTGATCGTTTGACGCGGTTTCCGCTACTGGGTCGGAGAGTACCCGAGCGAGAACGGGATGATCTACGCGAACTAATCAAACCTCCCTACCGCATCGTTTATCGAACCGGGGAGGTACTCAAAATCCTAACAATCTTTCGGGGTTCTCGCTCGTTCCCGCCCGACTTAGAATGAGGAATGGTTACGAGAAGGTGATGACAGTACACACCGATAACGTCGCAATCGATCCTGTCTGCGGCATGACCGTCGACCCGAAGACGGCTGCCGGCTCGTTTGAATACGAAGGCACCCAATACTTCTTTTGTAGCCATCAATGTCTCGAAGCTTTTCGTAAGGATCCCCAGCGCTTCATCAATCGGTCTGCGGAGCAAGCCAAGCCCGTTCTAATTCAGCCAATCAAAACTAAGCAGGGAGAATACACCTGCCCCATGCATCCGGAGGTGCGCGAGCCCAATCACACATCCTGTCCCAAGTGCGGCATGGGACTCGAACCTGTGTCCGTAAGCGCGGCGGCAACTAAGATCGAATACACCTGTCCGATGCATCCTGAGATCGTGCGCGACCGGCCGGGCAACTGTCCGATCTGCGGCATGGCTTTGGAGCCGCGGACAATCACTTTGGCAGTTGAAGAAAATCCGGAACTCACCAATATGACGCGGCGCTTCTGGGTCAGCGTGGTGCTGACGATCCCGCTGCTCGCCATTGCGATGAGTGATCTATTGCCGGGCCGTCCGCTGGAAAATATTCTGTCGCCGCGGGGCGTGGGCTGGGTTCAGATGTTACTGGCCACGCCGGTTGTCCTGTGGGCAGGCTGGCCTTTCTTTGTACGCGCTTGGCAATCGATTGTGAACGTCAGCCTGAACATGTTCACGCTGATCGGGCTCGGCGTCGCGGTGGCTTATTTGTACAGCGTCGTGGCCCAACTTTTTACCGATTCATTTCCTGCATCGTTGCGCGAACACGGTGTTGTGCCAGTTTATTTCGAAGCGGCGGCCGCCATCACCACGCTCGTTCTTCTCGGCCAGGTCCTGGAATTGAAAGCTCGCAGTCGCACTGGCGCCGCGATCAGGGCCTTGCTGGAATTGGCTCCCAAAACCGCGCGCCGCATTCAGCCGGACGGCGCTGAAGTGGATGTGCCGCTGGATCAAGTCAGCGTTGGAGATCTCTTGCGGGTGCGCCCGGGAGAAAAAATCCCCGTCGACGGCGTCGTAGTTGAAGGGGCCAGCGCCGTGGATGAATCGATGATCACCGGCGAGTCAATGCCCGTCACAAAGCATGCCAGCGATCGGGTGATCGGCGCCACGACGAATACGACCGGCTCGTTCAGCATGAGAGCCGAGCAAGTCGGCGCGGACACGTTGCTGTCGCGCATCGTCCGAATGGTGGCGGACGCGCAGCGCAGCCGCGCCCCAATTCAGAAACTGGCCGACGTCGTCGCTGGCTACTTCGTGCCGATCGTTATCGTGGTGGCCGTGATCACCTTTGTCGTCTGGGCCACGGTCGGTCCCGAACCACGTTTGGCCCATGCGCTCATCAACGCCGTTGCGGTTCTGATAATTGCTTGTCCGTGTGCCCTCGGCCTGGCGACGCCGATGTCGATCATGGTGGCGATGGGCAAAGGGGCCACCGTGGGTGTCCTCTTCAAAAACGCGGCCGCGATCGAAGTGCTGGGTAAGGTCGACACCCTGGTCGTCGATAAGACCGGCACCCTGACTGAAGGTAAGCCAAAGCTGGTGAGCGTAGCGATCGCAAATGATTGGGAGGAGCAGACGGTTCTGCGATTGGCTGCAAGCCTGGAACTCAGTAGCGAGCATCCGCTCGCGGCGGCGATAGTTCGCGGCGCGCAGGAGCGGGGAATCGAGTTAACCGGAACCGAAGGTTTTGTTTCCATAACCGGAAAGGGCGTTGTCGGCAAGATCGACGGTCAAAAGGTCGCGCTTGGTAATCTTGCGCTGATGGAGGATCAGAAAATTGATTTAGGCGAGTTGGCTGCCAAAGCTGAAGCACTTAGGGCCGAAGGTCAGACTGTAATGTTCGTCGCAGTTGATGGGCGGCCCGCCGGCCTTCTTGGCGTTGCCGATCCGATCAAGTCGACGACTCCCGAAGCGATCAAGCAACTGCACGAAGAAGGCCTGAAGATCGTCATGCTCACTGGTGATAATTACACCACGGCAAACGCGGTCGCGAAGGCGCTCAATATTGATGACCTGGTGGCTGAAGTCTTACCTGATCAGAAATTGGAAGTGATCAGAAAGCTGCAGAGTGAGGGCCGGATTGTGGCTATGGCCGGCGACGGGATTAACGACGCCCCCGCGCTGGCCCTGTCGGACGTAGGAATTGCGATGGGCACCGGAACGGACGTAGCTATCGAGAGCGCCGATTTAACTCTGGTCAGGGGTGATCTGCGCGGCATCGTGCGCGCCCGTCGTCTGAGTCGCGCCACAATGGCCAACATAAAACAGAATCTATTCTGGGCGTTTATCTATAACCTGCTGGGCGTGCCGATAGCTGCCGGAATACTGTACCCATTCTTCGGCCTGCTCTTAAGTCCGATGATGGCTGCTGCCGCGATGAGTTTCAGTTCAGTTTCAGTAATCGGCAACGCGCTGAGATTGCGGAGGGTGAAGTTGTGACCAAAGATCCTGCTCGTTCTTAGGAAGGCTGCGAGCAGGGTGCTCGCGAACCGCCGACAAGGATGTCGGCGCTACAAAAACTGGGGGCGCGGCCTGAAAAAAGACCGCGCCCCTCAGGTTTTATTAAGAGCCGAATTAATCACGACTCTAAGGGTTAATGCTTGATGCTTGCAGTTGTCTTTTTGTTGGGCATGGGACACGCATCGCCCTTGCAACAGCATGCCGCCTTTTTGTCCATGCCTTTACAGCAGGAGTGAGCGTTCTTGCCGCGCCTCTTCTTCTTGCAACAGGACATGGCCGCGTCTTTGCAGCAGCCCTGCATGTCGCAACAAGCGTCTGCGGCCTGGTTGGAATTCTGGGCGTTAACAGCGAAGCCCGCCGCGGACACGGCCAGGGTCGCTCCCATCGCGAGAGTCATAAAGAGTGCTTGGATTTTTCTCATCTGTGTATCTCCATATTGAGAGAATTGCGTTGCGCAATTCAGAAAAGATCGAAGTGACAGCGAGCGCACTGTCACGCTATGCAAGCACACTCCTAGATTAGAAAAACACAACCGCGGAGGTAGGTCTCGCTTTGATTCGGCAGCCGCAGCGGCATCGCGATAACGTCCACCGCGGCGCCACCGATCCAAGTCTGACCTGCGTCGGCCCCCCTTGGCGCCAACACACTTTCGTTACTGAGATTTTGACGACCGCTTACGACGAACGTGCCGCTGGTTAAGGGGCAGCAACTCATCGCATCCGAAGAATTCGAACTTTCAACGAGTTCTTCCTGGTTCGCTGGAGAGTCAGAAGACGAGACATGGTTGGTAGAGGAAGCAGCCTGACGCTCAGACGCATGACGAGCTTTGCAGCAATCGTGTGCTCCTCCTGAACCTGATGCCTGGCCCCAACCGGCGTTCCCGGATTTGCTGTCGGCTACAGCCGCGCCCATCGCAGCGTCACGAGCATAACTTACCATCATGCAACCGGCGCCCGCGCACCAAAATATTAGGGCCGTGGCCAGCGCTGATCTGAGTTTCGAAATAGTTTTGCGGACGGGTGTCACTGCGCGCATTCTAGTCCCGCGACGCTGGGTTTGTCGAGGGTAAACTTCCGAATGCCGTGGTGAAGTGATTCCCGATCACATCACCCTAAGAACTTACTTTCTTCACTTGCGGCGGTTCATATTGTTCGCCGCCTTCGGGGGGGGAAATAGTATTGTGATCCGCCGCAGTGCGATCGTAATAGAGATTGCTAAAAGACTTGATCCATCCCAGACTCTCAACGTGACGATGAAAGGCCGGAGGACCAGAGTCTTCGGTTGGGAACTTTGCATTCGTCGCACAGTGGTTGCATAGGAGTAAGGGTGTAAGCCGCGAAAGTTCTCGAAGCACTTGGCAAAGCTCTGAAACTGGATTGTAACGCGTTCGGTTACCTGACAACGGTCTCCAACGCTTTGTATTAAAAACCAACAAGCTGTTCGCAGAGAAAGAATCTCGATGAGAATCCTGGTAGTGATCGTTTTGGTCTTGTGCTTTCTGGTCAACACGCCCAGCGGCATCGCTCAGAAAAAGCCGACCCAGGGGAAGTCTGCCAATCCGAGTAAGACCGAGGCAGCGCCTCGGCAGCAGCCGGCGCCGCCAATGCCGGTTTTGCAGGACATCCGAAATGATCCGGATGTGAAAGCGGCCGACGTCGCGATTATCGCGAACGTTACAGCGGAAGAATTGCGTTTTGACGTGGTCCCGAATTCAACGGTTGAGTTCCCCGGGAAGCCACGGAACGAAACAATCTGGCATGCCGATCGGTTCAACCTGCCGGATAAGATCGAACCGGGAGTAACCTACCGAAACATTGGAATTCGCCTGAAGATCACCAGCTCACTCGCGGACATTGATCGTATCGTCGCTGAAGCGCTCGGTGAAATACCAGCGGACGCCGGGAAGAACAATAACGACGTGATGAATTCGGCGCCTTCCAAACCAGCTATTAATGCTCCCGCGCAAAAACCTGCGCCGACAAAGAAGGTGCCCGGTGAATAAGTTCTGTTTCACAGCATTTCTATTTTTGACTGTCGCCATCTTAACGGCCCCGACATCTATGGGCCAGGTCGATCGAATCCAACTCTCGGCTCTCAGGTTGAACCGGCGCCTCGAATTCAGGCAGACGAAACTTTCGAATTGAATATTTCAGAAAAGCACTTCACCGAACAAAACTTTGAAGCCTCGACCTCGGTAGGTTTCACCACGGCAGATGCCAAAAAACTCAGCCTCCTGATCGGAGTTGCCGTGCGAGCTCAGACGATCAAGATGGATTTGCGCAACGTCACCGGAACCGTGCGATTTCGCGGTTCGGTGCAGCGAGTTCTCGACGCGGTCCACGCGCGACAGATAGCTAGCCCCCCTCCTTAGATAAAAGAAAAGATGTTTGGGTAAGACCTGGCCCCTTGTAAACGAGACGAAAAAGATACTGGAGGAGCTATGAATCGGTTTGCGAAAATTACAGCTTGGAGCGCTCTATTCTTACTGGCGAACTTAACCGCGGTCGCGCAAAGTCCGACCACGACCACGGGATCGACTGACGCCTCAATTACCAGCGGGAGCACGCGCACAAGGCAGCAGTCGCAAAGTTCCTCAATGCAACAACCACGGCCCACGCCATCACCGGTTAGCCCGGTCCGCCCCCTTTCGCAGGAAGATCGCCAGCGGCAAGAGCAATCAAGCGCGCGTCGTCGGCAGGAGGCATCAAGCGGCGATCCCGATGTGTTGCTGGATGTGCCCAACTTGTCTGTCGACGAAATCACACTCGACGTCGAGAACCTGAAGGCAAAGGTTTCGCTCGATGCCCGGCTCGCGAATCTGCTGGCCCTGACCGCAGGCGCCGACGTGGGAATCGATAAAGTGAAGCTGACGATCAAAGGCGTGCGCGCCGAAGTACTTTTGAAAGTAAGACTGGACAATGTCGCCCAGATCATCGATCGCACCCTGACCACAATCGATCGCAACCCTGAAATTCTGACGCGCCTTTTACAATCAGTTGATAATACAGTCGGGACGGTTGGCAACGTCGCTAATACCGCGCTGCAGCCGGGAGGCGTTCTTAGTCAAACGGTCAACACTCTCGGCCAGACCGTGCAACGTACCGTGGATACCACCGGCAACATTCTTGAACGCACCTTAGACAAATCCGGCAACCTGGTGAATTCGCAAACCGTGGGAAATGTCTCCAGCTTGAGAGTGCTTTCGGAGACCACGAATTCCGCGGGCCAAGTGGTGCGACGTGTTCAGGACTCTTCAGGCGGAGTAATCGAGTTAGTCCTTGATACGGCGGGCAAAGTAGTTAGCTCGAAAGTCCTGAGTCGCGGTACGACGCCGAAGCAGTAATCGGAGAAGAGTGTCTTCAGTGATCGTCGGTCAAACAGCTAACTAAGTTTCGCTTCTAAGACAAATGCCGGGTGTTGGTTTCGAATCCAACATCCGGCGTTTCATTTTGAAACCGTTTAGAGGCGAGCGTTGCCCGCCGATCCTCTCTCTCTCGCGATTGCCTTCTAATTTTTCTTGGACCGCGGGCAACACCGCCTCTTAACCCTGGACTGCTTGTTCCGCTTGTTTGAACTGGGGCGCTTGACTATTAGTTTAGAATTATTATAATTCTAAGCAGTGAAAGCGAGCCGCGATAAATCAGTCAACAAAAAGACGTCTGGCGAAGGGCCGGCGCTTACGCGGCAGCGCCAGGTCGTGCTCGACGTGGTCCAGTCCGGTGATACCCATCCGACTGCGGCCGAAGTGTTCGAGTCGGCCCGTCGCAAAATGCCCGGAATCAGCTTTGCCACCGTATATAACTCACTGCGTTTCTTGAAGCAGGAAGGTTTAGTGCGCGAAGTGGCTTTCGGCAGCGGAGCCAGCCGGTACGATCGAGAGACGGACCGACACGATCACGCCATCTGCTCAGCCTGCGGCATGCTGGTCGATTTTGATTTGCCCGGTACAGTCGATCTGATCCGCTCGGCCGCGCGGGCATCGCGGTTTAAGCCGGAGTCAGTTCATCTGACTCTGGTCGGACTTTGTCCCGATTGTCGGGAGCGCAAATAGTTTTTGTCTTAATTCGTTTGGGCCGCGAGGAATGCATCGCGGCAGCTAGTTAACTTTGAGGAGGAAAAATGTCAGCAGCAATAGCAACAGCATACGAGAGTGCTCAAGTGGGCAAACCAGCGCCCGATTTTGAGATTCCATCTACCAAGAACATCGAAAAACTTAATGAGCCGGTAAGGCTTGCAGACTATAAAGGCAAGTGGGTGGTTGTGCTTTTCTACCCCCTGGACTTTACCTTTGTTTGTCCCACTGAACTGACCACGTTTAGCGATCGCTACGCGGATTTCGAAGGCATAGGCGCCGAAATAGTTGGCGTCTCGACCGACTCGGCGTTTTCGCATCGCGCCTGGTTGCAGACACCGCGCGACAAGGGCGGCGTCGAAGGTCTGGTATTCCCGCTCGGTGCGGACATCACGAAAAAGATGTCGCGCGATTACGGCGTGCTGATCGAAGACCGGGGCATCGCGCTCCGTGGTTTGTTCGTGATCGATCCGGAAGGCGTGCTGCGCTATAAGGTCGTGCACGATCTGAACATTGGACGTTCGGCCGAAGAGACCCTGCGTGTGATCCAGGCTTTGCAGACCGGCGGTCTGTGCCAGGCGGAATGGCGGCCGGGTCAGGAAACGATCAAGAACTAAGTAAGAGAACTCTGTGCCTACTCTGTGGTCCTCTGTGTCTCTGTGGTGAAGTAACGTTATTAACCACAGAGACGCGGAGGTCGCACAGAGGTTCACAGAGCAACCCCCTGGAGATTTAATTATGCCAATGAGAATTGGAACCCCGCTGCCGTCCCTTGACGGCGCGACTGAATGGATTAGCGGCTCGGCCGAAGAAGCTTTAAAAGAAACTGAAGGTCATCCCGTCCTGGTTCATTTCTGGTCGCTGAGTTGTGGTATGTGCAAAGAGAACCTGCCCCGCGTGGCCGAGTGGCGAGAGAAGTACGCGCCGGCTGGCTTAAGGATGATCGCGATCCACATGCCGCGTTATCCTGCCGATACCGATACCAGCGCGGTGCGCGAAGCAGTCACTCAATATGGAATCAGCGATCCCGGCGCGATCGACAACGAACATAAGTTGCGCGACGCTTTCCAGAATGAACATGGATACGTGCCGGCGTATTACCTGTTTGATGAACAGCACAAACTGAAGAGTTTTGCCGCCGGTGAGTACGGCACGAAGGTTATGGAGCCGGCATTGGAGCGAATGTTGGGAGCGGCTAAGGTCGCGAAGGTTGGTTAGGATCCTGGCTCCGTGAGGAGCCAGATGTTTATAGATTGAAGATGCGCAAAACGACTCCAGCTCCTTTGGAGCGAAATGTGCTGCCCCAACTAATACGATCCCACGAACCCACATGAAACAAGCACAAAGAAGAGGCCCATTAGGCCTATTTTAGTTGTAATTTCGTGGATCATGGATCGTCTTGTCGGAGCAAAAATAGCCACTAAACCAAAGTTGAATTACTCGACCCACTCAGTCCCGCTTTGATCCCGTCGCTACCGCTCCGGGTTCTGTATCGTTCTAGCGTCCCATCGCCTTAAGGTTCTTCAGCAATCTGCTGGAGAATCAAAGCCTGCAAATCAGCAGCTCCCGCTCATAGATCATCTCGGGCGGCAGGCGATCGTGCAGATCTAAAAACAGCTCTTCGTGGCCCAGGACTTCATCGCGCCAAGCCGCGTGGTCGAAGGTCTGCAGCTGTTCAAATTTCTTCTGCGGAAAGTCCAGGCCCTTCCAGTTAATATCTTCAAAGTGCGGCACCCAGCCGATCGGAGTCTCTTTGGCCAGCGCGCGGCCATGGGCGCGGTCGACCACCCATTTCAAGACGCGCATGTTTTCGCTGAACCCCGGCCACATGAAATTTCCTTCGGCATCCTTGCGGAACCAGTTCACGTGAAAGATGCGCGGCGTCTCAGTCAGCGAGCGCTGCATGCGGATCCAATGCCGGAAGTAATCGCCCATGTGATAGCCGCAGAAAGGCAGCATGGCCATCGGGTCACGCCGTACTTTTCCGATCGTGCCCGCGGCTGCGGCAGTCATTTCTGAACCCATCGTGGCGCCGATGTAGACACCTGAACTCCAATTGAACGACTGATACATCAGAGGCATCGTCGTCGCCCGCCGTCCGCCAAAGATAATCGCGCTGATCGGAACTCCATTCGGATTCTCCCAATCAGGATCGATCGTCGGGCACTGCGAAGCAGGCGCGGTAAACCGGGCATTTGGATGCGCGGCTTTCGCGCCAGTCTGTTTAGCAATTTCCGGCGTCCACTTTTGGCCTTGCCAATCCAGGCATTCGGCCGGCGGCTCGTCCGTCATTCCTTCCCACCAGACGCCGCCCTCAGGAGTCAGCGCGACGTTGGTGAAGATCGAGTTCTTCGACAGGGTGATCATCGCATTGGGATTCGTCTTAGCCGAAGTGCCCGGTGCTACGCCAAAGAAGCCGGCCTCGGGATTGATAGCGTGCAGGCGGCCGTTAGCGTCCGGCTTGATCCAGGCGATGTCGTCGCCCACGGTCCAAACCTTCCAGCCTTCAAAGCCCGGCGGCGGGATCAGCATCGCGAAATTTGTTTTGCCACAGGCGCTGGGGAAAGCGGCGGTGACGTAAGTCTTCTCCCCCTGCGGATCCTCGACGCCGACAATCAGCATGTGCTCGGCCATCCAGCCTTCATCGCGCGCAATGTTCGAAGCGATGCGCAGCGCAAAACATTTCTTGCCCAGAAGGGCGTTGCCGCCATAGCCTGAGCCGTAGGACCAGATCTCGCGAGTCTCAGGAAAATGCACGATGTACTTTTCTTTGTTACAGGGCCAGGGGACATCGCTCTGGCCATGATCGAGCGGAGCGCCTACAGAGTGCATGCAGGGCACTACGCGTTTGTAGTCTTTGTCGATCTCTGCATAAATCGGCAGGCCGATGCGCGCCATGATGCGCATGTTGACGACGACGTAGGGCGAGTCGGTAAGTTGCACTCCGATCTGCGACATGGGCGACCCGACTGGCCCCATGCTGAAGGGCAGCACGTACATCGTGCGGCCGCGCATCGAGCCGTCGAAGATCTCCTTTAATTTTCGGCGCATGCGGAACGGCTCTTCCCAGTTGTTGGTGGGACCGGCGGCGTCGCGGGAAAGCGAGCAGATGAAGGTGCGGTCCTCGACGCGCGCGACGTCGCTCGCGTCCGAACGAGCGTAGTAACAACCGGGCCAAAGCTTTTCGTTGAGTTTGGTAAAGGTGCCACTGGCGACCATCTGAGCTTTGAGCGCCTCGTCCTCTTCCGGCGAGCCGTCGACCCAATGAATGGCATCGGGCTTGGTCAAAAGCGCCATCTTCTCGACCCAGGTCAGTAGGTGTTTGTTCTTGCTCAGTGGCAGCGATACGTCGCGGCTCTCAATCGTTTTCTGCGTCAGAGTAGAACTCATGAATCTCCAATCGGTAGTTGGTATTTTCCGATAAGTTGCGGTGGTATTGGAACCTAATTCTACATCAGACAGGGGCAGAATCAAGTGGTTGCCTTGGTGGATACTGGCTGAGTTTGAAATTAAAGGGCCTCATTTCAGTGAGGTGTCACGGAAAGCTCCTTAGTGGGATAAATGTGATCTGGAAGCGCAGGAGCGCACGCATCCTTGCGTGCGGACCGCAGGCATCCCTGCCTGCGTATTTCATTTCGAACAAATAGCGAGCAGGCTGCTCGCGAACCGCACGCAAGGATGCGTGCGCTCCTTTGCTTTTGCAGTTTGCCTCCAGCATCTGGTATTGCTTTTCACATGAAGGGACCAGTCAAGCACGAAGCTTTTACTCGAAAGGAATGGAAGCTGATCGAGCGTTTGCGCACGCCCGCCCAGGTCCAGCGCTGGCTGACGGACATGCCCTACAACTGGGAGCGTGAAGGCGCCACCATGCGTTCGTTTCGCGAAGTCGTGAAACGCAGCGAAGCGCATTGCCTGGAAGCCGCGGTCGCCGCCGCTGTGATTCTGGAACAGCATGGTTACCCGCCGCTCCTGCTCGACATCGAATCGGTTGATCTGCTCGATCACGTGCTCTTCGTTTTTCAGCAGGACGGAAAGTGGGGATCGATCGCGCGTTCACGGGACACCGGGCTGCATGGCCGGAAGCCTGTGTTTCGCAACCTAAGACAACTGGTTTGGAGCTATTTTGATCCGTACATCGATCGCACCGGCCGCATTAAGGGTTACGGCCTCACCAGCCTGTCCGATCTCGGAAATTACGATTGGCGCTTCTCGTCAAAGAACATGCATAAGATCGAAGACCATCTGCGCGCGATTCCGCACCGCACCCTGGACTCGTCAAATCGTCGTTATGAGTTCTGGTTCGAGCGCTATTTGAGATTCAAGAAACGCTACCCGGATCGCTCGCCGGTTTACTATGACAATCGGCGGGAATGGATGCTTTGAGTGGTGATATACTGCGAGGTATCGCCGGAGGAAACTCTCATGGCCTGGGTCAACACATCACCGCTGGTTAAGACATATACGCTCGAAGAGTTTTGGGCGCTCCCGGATTCGCCCGATCATTCCAAGCTCGAGCTAATCGCAGGAGTTCTTTACATGTCGCCACCTCCCGAATACACCCATGACAATATCGTGAAACGGATCAATCGCCTGCTAATTCTTGAACTGGAGCGACTGCAAGACCGGGGCAGCCTCTACACACCCCGGGCCGCCGTTTGGACCAGTAACCGGACCTACCTGGAACCGGATCTTTTCTATCTGTCCGCTGAAACTGAGGCTGGGCTCGATCCCGAACATCGCACCACCGCTGACCTGGTTATCGAAGTCATCTCGCCGGGCTCGGCAATTTATGATCGCAACACGAAGGCCGACACGTATGCCGCGCTTGGCGTGAAAGAGTTATGGCTGGTAGATCAGACAGCAGAAACCGTTGAGGTGCGAAGGCTGGAAGGCAACCGCTACCAGGGCGCCGCTGCCCTAACGAAGGTTGAGCACTTGCGGTCCGGAGTAATCTCGGGACTTACAATTCACGTCGTCCAAATCTTTGAAGACTAGTTTCCGAGTCGCGAATACAAGAACGATCCACGAACCCACACGAAACCAAGCACCGAGTCGAACTTAGCTGTTTCGTGTTATTTCGTGGATCGTTTTTGCTGTTCTTTAGCGACCGTTATTCACCGCCATGAACGGAGCGTCGACAGTGATCGTGTCTGAGGAACTACCGGGGCTAAGGAGGATTCGCGCTGCGCGCTCAGGCGGACAGGATGTCCGCGCTCCGTAAAGTGAGGCTGGCTTTAGTAAAGCTCCGCTGGTTTTCTCTTGGCCTTCGCCGAAAGCAGCAGGTGGCCGAGCACTGAAGCAATAATGATCCCGCCCCCGATGATTGCCCAACCCGAAGGCCGCTCACCGAGAAACAGAAACACCCAGACTGGATTCAAGACCGGTTCGATATAGCCCACGATGCTGGCATCAAGCGAGCGCAGGCCGCGGGCCATCGCAGTGGTGAAAAGAATGTAGGCTACGCCTATCTGGATAATGCCGAGATAGGCTATGCAGGCCAGGTCCGTGGAACTAATCCCTCGCTTCATCGCTCCCCAAAACGCCGGCGCGCAAACGATGACGGCGATCAGATTGCCGTAGATGGCAGACGACGCGCGATTGACTTCGCGTGCTTTTGAATGACGCAGCAGCAGGAAATAAAGAGCGAAACAGACGCCCGAAGCCAAAGCCACCAGATTGCCTTCCAGATCCTGCGGCCGCAGTTTTCCAACAAAGAACAAAGACATGCCGGCTACGCAAACAGCCACCGTTACCAGATCGCGTTGGCGAAACTTTTCTTTGTAGAAGATGGGTTCGAGGATCAGGACATACACCGGCGCGGTGTATTGCAGAAAGATCGCGTTGGCCGCGGTCGTCAGCTTTGTCGCCAGGACGAACAGGATCAGCAATGCCGCATAGAGCACCGCCGCGATCGCGCTGACGCGGTTAAGGCCAAAGCCTTCGTGCCGGGTAACAATGGCAATCGTGATTGCCGCTAAAAGTGATCGGCCGAACGAGAGTTCGAAAGCAGACAGCGAGGTCGCCTTGATGAAAAGGCCGCCAGTGCTCCAGAGGATCGCCGCGCCCAGGACCAGGATTAATGGCGAAACGCGCAGACTGTTAGCAGGATTATGGGGATTCAATCGGGGCATCTCTATATGATACCGTACGGAAGCACACTGACTAGTCGGGAGATTCAACATAATTCGGCGCTGTCGTTTAGGTCTTCATTCCAGGTTTGAGCCGATGACAATCAAAGCGCGAGCGTTTACAACTAAAGTTGGAGAGGTCGAAGTTGAAGGCTACTTCGAGGACGAGAGTTTTGTCTTCCGCTTTTACGGTTTAGTCACATTTCGTCCGCGACTTAAGAGCACTGGAGAAGATCAGTTCGGGAAGTTCGCGGTTCTCGAAGAAACTGAAATTTCCCATGAAGACGGATTCGCCCTTAGCGTGGAAACGAATTACGATCCAGAATCCGGTTCTGAATGGGGATATGTGCTTTCTTTTCGGCGCAATGACACCGGAGATCACGATCGCTTTCGGGACCTGCTTAAAAACAAGGGCATGGCTCCAGAGTCAGGAATTCTGATCACACCTCCCAGGCAATTGACCTCAGTCTACTTCAACCCGCGTGGCGTGATGGACGGCAGCGCCGAAGTTAGGTTGCCAGAGAGAGAGGTTGGCGCCGAAGAGTTTCAAGCTGTACCAATACTAGAGAGTGTTCGGTCATCAGCGACGCGTCGCATTCTTTTTCTTCCTCATGCCGTCAGACAAATGTCGCGGCCTGAGCGAATGATAACCACGGCAGAAGTTCGGAACGTTGTAGCAACAGGTGTGGTCGTTGAGAATTATCTTACTGATCCTCGGGGAGCCAGTTGCCTGCTTCTAGGCTGGGGATTGGGAGGACGTCCCATTCATGTGGTGTGCTCGCCTAAACCTGACTTTCTGGCTATCATTACGGCGTACCTGCCAGATCGTTACGAATGGTCAGATGATTTCAGTGTTAGGATAAGCAGATGAAATGCATTCACTGTCAGGGTCAGATGGAGCGCGGAGCGGCTCCCTTTCACATTGATCGGAACGGTTACCATCTGCTATTCGACAGAATTCCTGCGTGGGTATGTCGTCAGTGTGGCGAAATTTATTTTGAAGAGGCCGAAGTAGATTCTGTTCAGTCAGCTATCCGCGCGCTTGATTCTCAAGTTGCGAAGATTCCAGAAGTAAGTGTCGGCTAAATAATCGCAGCAGTCAGTGCACCGGCTCATTAGTATCAGTCTTCACTTCTTCACTCCGTGGCTGCAACGACAACAGCGCTAGTTCTCTCTCTTCCTTCAACGCGCGGAGATATTTGCCGAACTGTCCGTTCCAGGATGGAATCACGACTGAAACTGCACCCTGCGCCTGGGCCTGACAGGCCAGGCGAATTAAAGGCTTTGGTTCGGCGGTGTCGATGTAACCGAACTCTTTGATCTTTTTTCCTTCGCGGGCCGCGACGTCGGCCAAGCGGTCAGCTCCGCCGAGCACGCCGACCCAGCAGGTGCCGCACGAAGCCGAACGGCATTCGACCGGAATTGGACCTTCCATTCGCCGCGGATCGATTGCGACCCAATCACGCGCCCGATCATCGGCCGCACCCCAGGCCAGATCTTGCCCATCATTCAACTTGTATTTCGCCTGATCGTCGTTTTCGTCGTGAGTGACGGTGAACTGTCTGTTGACTGTCTTCAGAAAACCGAGCAGCCCCTGGCTGTCTACTTTGGCCCGCCCGCGAAGAATCTGTTCGGGAGATTTCTTCAGGTGCTTATTGTCGATGTGAAGCGTGCCCGGCGCGCTCTTGAAAGCTTCCAGGCCGGCTTGCTGCACCGTCATGAAGGCCGCCGCGGTGACGCCTAAGACGAGTGAGACATCTTTTTTGGCTGCTTGCGCCGCTCTCTGTGCGACCGCGAGGATCTGATCGGCTAGAGAATCGCGCGACGTCTGGTTGAAAGAGTCCGCGTGTTGCTCAACCGCACTCTTTACCTGCGGCCAGAAGCGATGGCCGTAAAGAAACTTGTGCGAACGATCGACCTGATCTTTCAAATCATAATCGCCTTGCAGGAGCAGCTGTTGGACCAGCTTATCGCGGTCGTCTGCCTGTTGCAGCGCGCGGCACAAAGCCAGCGGATAAAAAGCAAACCAAATCTGGGTGGCGTTGCGATCGACTTCGTGAATCGATCGCAGGAGCGTCGCCAGCGTGGCAGACCACGCCTCTTCGTCGTGTTGGTTCAGGAACTTTTCAAAGGGTGTTTCGGTATTCATAGCGTGTTAGATCGGAAATCCTCGGTTAGTGAAAACGCTTAGTTTAGCAGCTTGGCTGCTGTATTCGAAAGCCCGGCCGCAAATCAGTCTTATTTTGAGAGATTGAAGCCCTCCCGGTAAAACGATCCACGAAAACACACGAAGCGGAAACGATATTAGTCTTCAGTTCGTGTGATTTCGTGGATCGTTCTTGCCGGGGTGGGAAGAAACTAAAACCAAACTAAGGGTTTACCCGATGGCGCTTCTGACACTTGTGTTTGACAACAGGCAACTGAGTCGAGTAAAAGTCGTCTCCAATTCGAGGGGAGTCACCATGGCGGAAAAGCAAATGGACAATGCGGGTTCCCGGCGCGCTTTTGACAGCGCTTATGGCTTTTCGTTCATCATAGCGGTAGGGCTGCTGCTGTTCATTGCCGGCTTGTTCATAAGCCTTACTGTAGGCGGAGCAGGCAGCATCGGTTTGATCTTTGGAATCCCTCTGCTCGCCGCCGGCCTGTTAATTCCTCTTTTCATGATGCGCGATCTATTCAAGACGAGCGAAATCCAGGAACCCTGTCCCAAGTGCGGCGCGACGATCAAAACCTCGGACGCAACTCTGCAGCTCAAGTGCTCCGGTTGTCAGAGCGTGGTTAATGTGCGCGAAGGAAAGTTGTTCCTGACCCAGCCGTAAGCTCTCGCGTTAACCGTTTAGAGGCGGGCGTTGCCCGCCGTTCCCCACCGACTTTTCTTCCGATTTCAACTGATTGCGGCTTTGCCGCACGAGCCAAGAGGCAGGCGCTTGTGGCGACGCGGCGCACAAGTGCGCGGTCTAAACGGAGTGCCGGACTGGTCGTTCTTTAGAGTGGCGGCAGCCAGGTGCGGGTCCAGTAGTCGCTAATCGTCAAAGCGAACATGATGGCGAGCCAGAAAAGTGCCGACCCGATCACCAGCCAGATGAGACGCGGACTGTAGCGCACGTGCATGAAGTAGAGGATCACACACGTAGCCTTGACTACCGCGATGGTGAGGGCGACGACGGCATTCAACGGACCGGGAAAATCGTAGAAGGCCGCGAAGACAGTCAGGCCGGTTCCCACCAACAGCAGCAGGAAAATCGAAATGTAAACTCGCGGTTGGACTATGTGCTCGCTCATAGAAGCAGCGGTCAGAAATCAAATTCGAAATTCGAATTGCGAAATTCGAAATCTCTTACCCATGTCCTTCCAGGTGACGTCCCAGAAGGTAAAGCAACGGAAACAGAAAAATCCAAATGATATCTACAAAGTGCCAGTAGAGTCCGGATATCTCGACGGGCGCATGATATTCAGGACTGAAACGTCCGCGCCAGGCCATGATCAAAAGGACTGTCATAATTCCCAGGCCGATGATCATGTGCAACGCGTGCATGCCGGTCATGGCGAAATATATCCAGTAGAACAACTCAACGTTGCGCACGGTTGCGCCTTCGACTAAATGCAGTTTGTGCGGATCAGTGTCTCCGGGTTTAGCGACTTCCGGAGCAAAGGGGCGACCTGGAATTAGTTGGCCGGGAATCAGATGGTCGTTATATTTGTCGTGGTATTCGACGGCTTTGATTCCCAGAAAGGTGGCCCCCAGAATCATCGTCAAGATCAGGCAGATGATCGTGCCGCGTTGGCGGCCTATCTGCGTGCTGTAGACGGCCATCGCCATAGTAAAGCTGCTGACGATCAGCACGACGGTGTTGATGGCGCCCAGGGTTATGTCGAGGTGATTGCTGGCCGAAGCGAACGCGGCCGGATACTGATAACGATAGATCGTGTAGGCCAAAAACAGACCGCCAAAGAACATGATCTCAGTGACCAGAAACACCCACATGCCGAGGGTGCCGGCTTCGCGCTGCTGCTCCATATTTTCGAAGTGGTGCTGCAGCGCGCGATGCGAGCCGTCGTGTGTTGGAGTTAATTCTTCAGTCATTCCTTGAAATCCAACCACAAAGTCACAAAGACACAAAGTGCTTTGGCTGATTGCTTATCTTTGTGACCTTTGTGTCTTCGTGGTTGTTCATCCTCGCTCAGTTAGTGCCGACTCAAATCTCTGTGGGTTGTGGTCGCTCAAACTTACCGACCACCTCTTTATGTTCGGGCGCGGCGAACTCATACGCTTCGCGCGTTACTATCGGCGTAACCAAAAAATTCTCAGTCGGGGGCGGCGAAGCTGTCTGCCATTCGAGGCCCGGCAGGTTCCACGGATTGGCCTCGGCGATGGGGCCGTAACGCATCGACCAGATCAGATAGATCAGCGGCATCAGCAAACCTACTCCCAGGATCGAAGCGCCGGCCGTCGAAAAAACGTGCAGCACCTGCCACGAAACCATGTCGGCCGGATAAGTGTGATACCGGCGCGGCATGCCCAGATAACCGAGCAGAAACTGCGGCAGAAAAGTCAGATTGAATCCAATGAAAACCACCAGCGCCGAGAACCGTCCCCAGCCTTCCGGGTACATGCGCCCGCTGATCTTGGGCCACCAGTAATGCAAGCCTCCCAGGTAAGCTAAGAGCGTTCCGCCCACCATGATGTAGTGAAAGTGCGCGACCACGAAGTAGGTGTCGCTCAGGTGCACGTCGGTCGCCAGCGCCGCGAGAAACAATCCCGTCATGCCGCCAACCGTAAATAATCCGATGAAGCCGAGCGCGTAGAGCATCGGCGTATCGTACGAGATCGAACCCTTGTAGAGTGTCGCCGTCCAGTTGAAAACTTTGATGGCCGAGGGAATCGCGACCGCGAAGCTGAGGAACGAGAAGATCATTCCGGCGTACACCGACTGGCTGGCCACAAACAGGTGATGACCCCAAACCAGGAAGCCGAACACCGCGATGGCCAGGCTCGAGAAGGCCACGAACTTGTAACCGAAAATGTTTTTGCGCGAGAAGTTGGCGATCAGCTCGCTGATTACTCCCATGCCGGGCAAGACCATGATGTAGACGGCCGGGTGCGAGTAAAACCAGAACAGATGCTGGAACAGGATCGGATCACCGCCCACCGCCGGATCGAAAATCCCGATATGCGCCAGCCGTTCGAGAGCTATCAGCAGGATTGTGATCGCGATTACCGGCGTGCCCAGGACCATGATCAGGCTGGTTGCGTAGTGCGCCCAGACAAACAGCGGCAGCCGGAACCAGGTCATGCCCGGCGCGCGCATCGTGTGAATCGTGACGATGAAATTCAGCCCGGTCAGAATTGTCGAAAAGCCGTTGATGAAAATCCCCAGGCCCGTGGCAATGACATATGAGTTTGAAAACGTCGTGCTGTAAGGAACATAGAAAGTCCATCCCGTATCGACGCCGCCCGCCAGCAGCGCATAGATGGTGAAGATGCCGCCGGCTATGTAGATGTACCAGCTAAGCAGATTGATGCGCGGAAAGGCGAGGTCCTTCGCGCCAATCATCATCGGGATCAGGAAATTTCCCAGCGTTGCCGGAATCGACGGAATCAGGAAGAAGAAGACCATGATGATTCCGTGCTGGGTGAACATCTTGTTGTAAGTGCTCGACTGCACCAGATCGCCCTGCGGCGAAAGCAGCTCCAGCCGGATGGCCATCGCATAGAGGCCGCCGATAAAAAAGAAGAAGCTAATCGCGCCGAGATAAAGCAGCGCGATACGCTTGTGATCTCTGGTCAGCAGCCAGGACTTCAAGCCGTACTCGGCATTGAGATAGTTGGTCCGTGACGGCTTTGGTATGGTGAATTCTTCCATGCTTGTTAGCGCCGTAGGCGCGTAATATTTATAGCTACGATTGCATCCAAACTACGAGCCCATTTATGGGCGACAGAAATATTTCGCTCCTTCGGAGCTGGTAATAAGAAATCGGGGCCGCGGCTATAAACATCGCGCCGCTACGCGGCTCGTCTGTTTTCCGAAGACCCAGTCACTTCTTCGGCGTACTGGTCGCACTCGGCTTCGCCGCCGGCGGCGGCGGTTTTGCCGTCTGCGTTTCTGTCTTTGGTACCGACAAAGATTTCACATAAGCCACCAGTTGCAAGAGTTGCTCTTCCGTGAGCTGGCCCTGGAACGAAGGCATGATTGGTCCAAAGCCGGTAACGATCTTCGCCTGGGGATTCATGATCGACTCGCGCAAATAGCCTTCGTCGGCTTTCACACTCGCGCCGGAATTGAGAACCACGTTGCTGCCATACAGGCCGAGCAGCGCCGGCCCGCGTCCACCCTCTGCATTCGCGCCGTGACAAGAGGCGCAGCCCAAAGACTCGAACATCTGTTGACCCGCGGCCGCGGGCGACATTTGGCTGGCATTGCCGCTGAGCCAGTTTTCGAATTCGGTCGGCTCCATCACCACGACATAGCCGCCCATCCCCGAGTGATTCATGCCGCAGTATTCGGCGCAGAAAAAGTGATAACGTCCGGGCTTGGTCGCTTCGAACCATTCGGTGGTGTACCTGCCCGGCACCACGTCGGCCTTGATGCGAAAGGCCGGCACGAAGACGTCGTGAATGACGTCCTCGGTGGCCATGATCAATCTGATCTTGCGGCCGACGGGTATGTGCAGTTCGTTGATCTCGCGCTGGCCTGTTGCATGCTGGAATTTCCACATCCACTGTTTGCCGACGACGTAAACTTCAATCGCGTTTTTGGCGGGCCGGTACTGGTCAAAGTAAACCTTCGCGCCCCACACAAAGATCGTCATCGCGATCAGCAGCGGAATCACCGACCACAGCGTTTCGAGCTTGTGCGAGCCCTCAATCGGCCGCGGGATCTCGGAGGGGTTGCGGCGGCGATACTTGATGACAAAGAAAATGATGACGAAGGAAATCAGCAGAGTGAAAAAGATCGTTACGCCGGAGATATAGAAATACAGCGCGTCCACATCGCCCGAATAGGTCGATGCGCTTTCCGGAATGAATGGAAACCAGGATTGCATAAATATCAAATCTTAAATTTCAAATCTGAGATCTCAAAAATTCCAAATTGGTTTCTCTGTGAATCCTCCGTGGCTCTCCATGGCATCAGACCATAGAGACGCTACCAAGCTTCACCGAGGAGTCTCATGTCTCCCGCGTCACCAACTCAGCTCGACTGCTTCGCTTTCGCAAAACGAGGATCATCCCGACGATCAAAAACAACGTCACACCTCCGGCCAGTCGCACGATGTTCATCACAATCGCACCATATTTTCCGGTTGCCGGATCGTAGTGATAGCAATAAAGCATGAGCGCGTCGACCGGAGTGCCGATCTTGTTTTGCGACGCTTCCACCAGACCGAGGCGCAGGTCTCGCGGCGGATACTCGATGCCGTAAAAATAGCGCGCGAGTTTTCCTTCCGGCGTT
>JAWVDF010000032.1:0-11194 GCA_033857635.1 Blastocatellia bacterium | reverse complement strand
TCAGCATTCTCAAGGAGACCAAGGGGCGGGTGAGTGGCCCCAACGGAGCAGCATCTCGATTGGGCGTTAAACGAAGCACTCTCCTCGATCGCATGAAGAGACTCGGTATTGATGCGCGAGAGTTCAGGAGTAATCTTATGTATTCAGAAGTTGCGGCGAATTGAATGTCGCCCTTTGAGCTGAGGCCTTGAGATGAGTCAAACAGATTCGATCATGCTGGCGGTGCCGGTGAATGAGAACGACCACGTGATTGGGCCAACCAGCGCGCCGGTTACAGTGGTCAATTATGGCGACTACCAGTGTCCAGGCTGTCAAAAGACACATCGTTCGACCGAGAAGATGGCTCGTGAACTGCTGGACAAGGTGCGTTTGGTTCATCGACATTTCCCGCTCGTGAAAAGCCATCCGCGCGCGCTCCGAGCGGCAGAGGCAGCGGAGGCCGCCGCAGCTCAAGGCAAGTTCTGGGAGATGCACCGCCGATTGTATCTCCGTCCTGATAGACTCAGGGATCGAGATCTACGTGGGCACGCTAATGAGATTGGACTTGACCTTGAGAGATTCGATCGTGAGATGGCCAGCGGCATCCATGCCGATCAAATATTGAAGGATTTTTATTTCAGCCTTAACCACGGGATCACAGGCACGCCTACTACTTTTATCAATGGTGTCCGTTATGCGATGAGCGGCGTGGGGTTGGTTGCGACGGTAAGGGCCATTGTGGAAGAGCAGGTAGCAAGGACATAGCAGCGCCGGAAGCACTGCCGAAAGGACACGCCCTAATATGTATGCAACCGGGATTGGTTTATCGGAGACGAAACGAGTGCAGCTCATTCAACTTGCAACGCATGCCTCGCGGAAGCGGTTGATCTGCAATTGCACTGCAAACACGCGCACTGGAACGTAAAGGGGCCGAACTTCATCGCACTGCATCAGCTCTTCGATCAAGTGAACGAAAGTGTCGAGGACTACATCGACCTGATTGCCGAGCGGGCGGTCCAGCTTGGCGGTATCGCTAATTCTAGGGCGCATGTGGTTACGACCTGGGCGCATATGCCGGAAAACGATAATCAAAACGCCAGCGAGCGTGATTATGTTCGCAGTCTTTCTGGCGCGCTCGCGTCATTTGGAAAAATCGCAAGTCAGGCCATACAGGAGGGTAACGAGCTTGGTGACGCCGTTAGCGCAGACATCTTCACTGAAATATCACGCGGCGTGGACAAGTGGCTCTGGATGGTAGAGGCCCATTTGCAACGGCAGTGCTGAAGCCACGATGTATTTCGTGCAAAGCTGATGGGCTGTTACTCTGACGCTTTCGTTCAAGTTCGTACGCACAAACGATGAAAGATAATAGAATCTTCTGAGGTGGCGATGACGCTCTCGAACGACGCCAAGCTCGTCACGTTCATTAACGTCTTCACGGTCGAGCCCGCGAATCAGCAACGCCTCGTGGACTTGCTCGCGCACGCGACCGTTGCGTCGGTGCGCCATGCGCCCGGCTTCGTGTCCGCCACCCTTCATCGAAGCCTCGACGGCACCAAGGTCACGATGTACGCACAATGGCGAACGATCGAGGACTACCAAGCGATGCGTAACAACCCGGCTTCGAGTGACCATCTGCAAGAAGCGTTAGCTATCGCCAAGTTCGAGCCTGGCATGTACGAGATCGTCGAATCGTACTTTCCCGACGATAAAGGCACCCGAGACGAGATGGTCCCTCTTCTCAAAGATTAGGTCATTGAGGATCATGAACGGCCTATTTGCAGCGCGATCCCAAATGGCGATGTCACTCGCTTTTCACATCATCTTTGCGGCAATCGGTATTGCCATGCCGCTCTTGATGATTATTGCCGAGTGGCAATGGCTGCGGACCAAAGACGAAGTCTATCTGGCATTGGCAAAACGCTGGGCGAAGGGAACAGCAATACTGTTCGCGGTGGGCGCAGTTTCGGGAACAGTACTCTCGTTCGAGTTGGGATTGCTCTGGCCAGGTTTCATGCGGTACGCAGGCGCGATTATCGGCATGCCGTTCTCGCTGGAAGGATTCGCATTCTTTACCGAGGCGATCTTCCTTGGCATCTACTTGTACGGGTGGAATCGCGTGCCGCCGCGAGCACATTTGTTAGCCGGTGCGATGGTCGCTATAAGCGGTGCGCTCTCGGGTATTTTCGTCGTCATCGCTAATGCATGGATGAACACTCCCACGGGTTTCCACAACGTTAATGGCACGCCCGTCGATATCGATCCACTTGCGGCGATGATGAATCCGGCGGCGTTCGCGCAAACCCTTCACATGACTCTGGCCGCTTATGCAGCGACGGGATTTGTCGTCGCCGGTATTCATGCGTTCATGCTGCGACGCGATGCAAACAACCGATTTCACAAAGCCGCGTTGGCAATCGCTCTCACGGTTGGGGGAGTTGCGGCGATTCTTCAGCCTTTGAGTGGCGATCTGCTCGCTAAGATGGTGGCGAAGAATCTCCCGGTGAAGCTCGCAGCGCTCGAGGGACAATTTGCGACCGAGAAGGGCGCGCCGCTCCGCATCGGCGGCATTCCAGATGAAGGTGCAGGAGTAACCCGGTACGCGATTCAGATTCCCAACGGGTTGAGCATACTGGCGTATAACGATCCACATGCGACCGTTAAAGGCTTGAACGACTTTCCCGCAACAGAGCGTCCACCAGTTGCAATTGTGCACGTCTCGTTTCAAATCATGGTGGCGTGCGGCTTGGCGATGATGGGAATCGCAGTTTGGGCGGCGTGCCGATGCTGGCAAGCCCGTCGCAAGAGAACGAAGGCATGGCTCGAATCAAGATGGTTTCTGGGTGCGCTCATCTTAGCCGCGCCGCTGGGCTTCATCGCTATCGAGACCGGCTGGGTCGTCACCGAAGTCGGCCGTCAGCCATGGATTATTTATGGCGTGATGAGGACGGCTGAAGCAGTCACGCCCGTACCAGGACTGGTCGTACCTTTCATTACTTTCACGGTGCTCTATATCTTTCTGGCCATCATCACGGTTTGGTTGTTACTGAGACAGGTCGCAGCGAGCCCGCAAGTGTTTGGATCAGACGGACAGGAGGTGAGGCTTGCCGCTTGAAACGATTATAGCGGGGGTAATGATCTCTGCCCTGATCCTCTATGCGTTGCTGGGCGGCGCAGATTACGGTGGCGGAGTTTGGGATTTGTTTGCTTTTGGCAAGCGCGCGCCGGCACAGCGGGCGCTCATTGCACAAGCGATTGGCCCAGTCTGGGAAGCGAATCACGTCTGGCTGATCCTTGTGATTGTGGTTCTCTTCACAGCCTTCCCACCTGCGTTTGCTGGTATTTCAACTGCGCTCCACATTCCACTCACGCTGTTGCTGATCGGCATTGTACTGCGCGGCACGACGTTCACATTTCGCTCTCACGATGTTAAGCGTGATGACGTGCAGCGTCGTTGGAGCCTGGTCTTCTCGATAGCCAGCATCATCACACCGGTGCTGTTAGGCGTCGTACTCGGGGCGATCGCCTCGGGAACGATCAATCTTCAAAATGGTGTGGTGGTATCAGGCTTTCTTGAGTCGTGGCTGGCACCGTTTCCTTTTGCCGTTGGTTTTTTCGCGCTCTCGTTGTTCGCATTTCTCGCGGCGGTCTATTTAACGGTTGAAGCGTCTGCGAATGAATTGCAGGAAGATTTTCGACTGCGAGCCCTAATCGCCGGCACCGTAGTAGGGATGTTGGCACTAACCGTTTTCATTTTGGCTGCAACGGGGGCGCCAACCGTGCGCGCTGGTATCAGCCGAAGTTGGTGGGCGTTAGCGCTGCACCTCGGCACTGCAATAGTTGCCGTGGGCGCGTTCTATAGTCTGTGGACCAGAAAATACAGAGTGGCCCGCATCTGTGCAGCAGCACAGGTAACTCTGATTCTCCTGGGGTGGGCCCTTGCGCAATTCCCGTATCTTGTCGAACCGGATATAAGCATCTACTCCGCTGCAGCGCCGCGCGCCACTTTGCAGTTGCTACTCATCGCGCTGGCGGCGGGGGTGCTCGTACTATTTCCTTCGTACTATTACCTGTTCCGTGTCTTTAAGGGTGAAGCTGCTTATTCGGCGAGACGGCATTGACGAGGATTATATAAAGGATCGCACTCGCGGTTTGTACCATTCCGGCAGTACCTCCAAAAGCATCCTCAAATCTGCGGTCGCGAACAGCAACGCATGATAGAAAACCGTCCCGCAAACGTCCCGCAGCGACACGCGTACGGTAGCAGTCTAAGCATTTGATTCCTATCTTCAGAAGATTGCTTTACCGATGGGATCTCAGGAACGAATTCGCGAAGTGCACATTCGCGGTTAGCTCCTGTATGCTCATCTTACCGAAACCGGCCAACAAACCGGGCAGACAACAAGATGTAGAGTTCTTCGGCCATGGTCATCTCTAATCGATTTGTGCGCGCGCTTCTACTGCTCTCGCTTACGTTCACCGTGACGCCCGTAGCCAGCAAGAGCTACGCCCAGACTCCGCGCACTGGAACTTCCAAACATCCGATCGTCGACAGCAGGATGACCGAGAGGGAAGCTTTCGAGGGTTTGGATTCCAAATGCCCGGCGGACATTCGCAAGAGACAGAAGGTCGTCAAGCTCAAGTACTACTCTTCTGACGGAAAGATTCATCAGGGCCAGTTGGTTATCGATGCTGAACTGAAAAATGACATCAAGAAAGTGTTCGCTCTGGCGTTGAAGGAGCGCTTCCCAATCTATTCGGTGATTCCAATTTCAGATAAGCGATTTCGCAAGGATGGCCGGTGGGATGACGAGCTTTCGATGGAAGCCAATAACACGTCTGCGTTCAACTACAGAGAAATTACCGGAGGCGGTCGCGTATCGAACCACGCATACGGTAGAGCGATCGACATAAACACCTTTCTGAATCCTTACATCAAAGGCGACATCGTTCTCCCCCATGGCGCGAAATACGATCCCAGCATTGCGGGCACGTTCACCGCAGACAATCTGATCGTGCGGGCCTTCCTCGGGCTAGGGTGGGATTGGGGCGGCAACTGGACTTCGCCAAAGGATTATCAGCATTTTGAAAAACCACTGAAGAAAAAGTGACGCTCTCAGTTCCCGCGTACATTGGGGGAATCAATACCCCGCCCATCAAGGGCAACACAACTCGCTTCATAGCGGTCAAATTCAAGAGCTTTTCCAAAGTGCCGTGCAGCCTTGGAAGCTGCAGCCTCGATTCCCTTGGCCTTTAGGTGCCCGCGACAAATGTCCAGCCCTGCGCTTTAGGATTGCGCCACAGAGGGGGATTACCATTTTGCATCCTACATACCGAAGTGATTAGTTAAATATCTGTTTTCAACGAGAGGGCCCCAACGCGGGGTTGACCTGTTACTCTGCCCGAATGGGCGGCAGGGTAGCCCGAATTCATTTGTCGCCGCTTCCTGTTGGCGGCAAAGGCACCCTTCAGCGCTGTGGTAACATCCGGTCGAGTTCAACAGTTTGTTCTGTTCAAACAGGTCGAGAGCCTAGTCGCTTCGTCAATGAGTCTGTTATCAATTAAGAACCTGTCGGTCCGCATCGAAGGCAAGATCGTGGTCGAGAAGGTTAGCTTCGAGCTGGGACCAAATGACAGATTAAGCATTCTGGGTCCAAACGGCGCCGGCAAGACGGTACTGTTAAAGGCCCTGCTGAATCTTGTCTCTTACGCGGGAGAGGTGGTTTGGGATCCGGCGGTTAGGATCGGCTACGTTCCCCAGAAGATAGATGCCGATCGTCACCTACCGCTGACCTACCGGGACCTCTTCAATTCAAAGTGTCGAATTGCAAAGGTCGCTACGGGCCAAATCGACGAAATTTCTCAAAGCGTGGGCCTAACAAAGGAGACGCTGGCAACGCCGGTCGGCCACCTCTCAGGTGGGTACTTTCAAAGGGGCTTGATTGGGTTTGCGTTGATTGGCAAACCGAATGTGCTCCTGCTCGATGAGCCAACCGCGAGCATCGATGAGCCTGGCGAGGAAAATATCTACGAGCTGATCCATCGGCTACAGGATCAGTACCAACTGGCAGTGATCACGGTGTCGCATGACTTGAGCTTCGTCTATCGTTATGCCACCAGAGTCTTATGTTTGAATAGGCGCAGTGTTTGTCTCGGCATCCCGCGCGAAGCGCTTACTCCTCAGGTGCTCGAAGAACTCTATGGACCGTCGCTCAGCTACTACCATCACAACCATGGCGACAAAGATGCGGCACACTGATGCGCTGAACTTATCGGATTCTGATACGGTGGTTTTGAAATCACTTGGGGAGAACTCGGTCCCACCGATGACGCGAACCTGCAGCATGCACCAACCGCACGCAAAAGCGATCTCCTCCAAGTGAGCGCGGGTGAGGTTCAGTTTCTCAATGCCGTTTAGAATTTCAGATGCTGGAGGCGATTGCCGCGACAGTGACAATACCGTCGAAGGGGCCGTGCCTGCGGTTGGGCCAAAGGGCGAGGTTTACGTGGTATGGGCGGGCCCGCTGGGTTTGGTCTTTAAGAAGTCGCTTGATGGTGGCCTGACATTTGGCAAAGACAAAGTGATTGGCCAGATGCCGGGTGGATGGGACTTTTCAGTTGCGGGTCTCGATCGCGCGAACGGAATGCCGGTGACTGGGGTTGATTTGAGCAACGGCCCGAACCATGGAACGCTTTACGTTAACTGGATCGACGCCCGCAACGGTGACCCGGATGTTTTCGTTGCGTCGTCGCGCGATGGGGGCGAGACATGGTCCGAGCCTGTACGCGTCAACGACGATCCTTTGAAGAATGGCAAGGTGCAGTTCTTCACCTGGATGTCCGTGGATCCAATCGACGGTTCGGTAAACACAGTCTCTTATGACCGCCGCGATACTGAGGGCGCCCTGACCAAACTCACTCTGGCGCGTAGCATTGACGGTGGACGGTCATTCGTTAATTACAAGATCGATATGCCGCCATTTGCCTGCGACCCGAAAGTGTTCTTCGGAGACTACAGCGGGATTTCTGCTTACAACGGTCGCGTGGTCCCAATCTTCATGCACTTCGGTGCTGACAAGAAGCTCGCGCTTTCAGTTGCGCTTTTTCATTTCAAGCCGGGAGGTCAGGAGCGCCTCCACTGAAAGGTCCGTGCTAGTCAAGGCCTATCCGTTGGGATCTGACAGTCATCAAACCGAGCGATCTCGATCTTCAAATCGCGTCGTATAATGAGCACCAAGATGCTTACAAAACTTTTAACTGCGCTCGCGCTGGCATTGGTACTCTCGACTTTGAGCTTCGCCGAAGGCCAACTCACAGTTAAGGCCGTGAACAAATTGCCGATTGCACGTCCCAATCAAACGATCGAGCTGACTGCCAAAGCTCTCGCGCCGCTCGGCGAGAAAGACTTGAAAAAGATTCATGTCAGTGATTCATTCGGCAAAGAACTGCTCTGTCAGGCGGTGGATACTGACTATGACGAACTACACAAGCCTGACGTGGTGATCTTCCAGGTCGACTTTGCCGCGAATCAGACCAGAACATTTGTGGTGACAACCGGCAAGAAACAGGATTACGCCAAAGATGATTTCAAGGCTTACGGACGCTTTGTGCGCGAGCGCTTTGATGATTTTTCCTGGGAGAACGATCTGATCGCGCATCGCACATACGGCAAAGCCCTGATTTCCTGGAAAGGGGAGCCGCTGACCAGTAGCGCGATCGATATTTGGTCAAAGCGCACGTCCAAACTGGTAATCAACGACTGGTACATGGTGGATAACTATCACGTCGACGCCGGTGAAGGCTTGGATGACTATTCTGCCGGGTCGTCACGCGGCTGTGGCGGCAGCGGCATCTGGGCTAACAACCAACTGTATGTTCCGCAAAACTTCGTTGACTCGCGTGTGCTCACGAATGGACCGATCCGGGTGACGTTCGAACTGGTTTACGAGCCGTTCGATGCAAACGGCACGAAAGTCTCGCAGGTCTTGCGCATCTCACTGGACGCCGGCAGCCAGTTGGATCACTTTCAGAGTTTCTACAAAGCGCAGGATAGTAACCAGCCGCTGTCTGTGGCCATCGGTCTAAAGAAGGTAAAAGACGAGCAAAAGGAATTCAATGCAGCCCACGGTTGGCTCGCGATTTGGGAGCCGATGGAAAAGAACCAAGGCATGCAGGGCGTAGCGGCAATCGTGAATCCGAGGGAGTTCGATAAGCAAGGCGATGACAAACAAAACAATCTGATCATCCTTAAGACCGGGAACGAGAACCCGGTTTCTTATTGGGCTGGCTTCGCCTGGGATCGGGCCGGGAAGATCACTTCGCCGGAAGCCTGGAAACAATATGTCGACGCTTTTGCCCAGGGCTTGCTTTCACCGATCGACCTCAGTACCTCTGTTCTTCGTTGAACAGCAACCCTCGTGGAACTTCAATCCTCAACGGACACCCGCTTCATTGATTGCCAGCGTCCCCTTGGTCGAGTCGAGTGTAGCGGCGACACCTAATGGCAGAGTGAGTTGGTCATCGGTATGGCCGATTGTCAAACCAGAAAGCACTGGCACTTTCAGATTGCCGAGGATGTTGTCGAGCACCTCACCTAAACTGTAGGGGATTGTAAAAGATGGTTTGTAATCTTTCGGTTTGCAATCCTGGCATTCGCCAAAGATCACTCCAGCGACACCCTCGAACGTTCCGGCCAGCCGCAGGTGAGTCAGCATCCGATCGATGCTGTAAGGCTCCTCATCAACATCTTCGAGAAATAAAACCCTGCCCCGCGTCTCGATTTCGTATGGCGTTCCCATAGTGTTTGAGATGAGCGTGAGATTGCCTCCGATCAATGGTCCGGTAGCGATTCCGGGCCGGATCGTCCGCAACGGATGACTCGGACGTAGTTCGTTGCTCTCGGGTGGGTTCGTGAGGGCACCGATGGGCTGGTTATCAAACAGCGCTTTGCGGAAATACTTCTGCGTGTAATCAGTGAAGCGAGACAACGCGATGGGACCGTGAAAGGTTACCAGCTTCGCATGTTTGTTGATTGCGAGATGCATAGCCGTGATATCGCTGTAACCGAGAAATATTTTCGGATTGCGTTGGATCAGATCGTAGTCAATGCGATCCAGGATGTGCATCGAACCGTAACCCCCGCGAATTGCAAAGACCGCATCGACGTCCTTATCGCGAAACATCGAATGAAGATCGTCGAGACGCTCTTCAATCGAAATTCGGTAGTCACCCATCCGCTTGCCGGCATTCTTTCCTATCTTCATCCGTAGGCCGAAAAACTTAATCGTGCGCTCGGCCATCGCGATCCGGTCAGGATCTGGAACGTAGGTGGCGGGAGTAATCAGCCCCACGGTATCGCCCGCTTTCAAAGCCTTCGGGCGAATCAATCCATCGGCTAAAGCCGTCGCGCGCACCGGGACCCGCGCGATCAACGGCAGCGCCAGACCAGCGCCGAATGTATGCAAGAAACGTCTGCGTCTCATACTCAATTGCTCCCAGCAGAGCGACAGCAGTATACAAACGAATCACTTAATAGTGCAGTCGTTTATCGCGACTGTGCCTGAGATGAATCCATCGCAGTGACCCTGGACTCTTAGCTGTTCTCCTAGCTTCAAGGTTGCGGTCGGATCTTCACCAGCACTAACGACCGCGCACGTCACCATCGCTCGGCCTTCGCCGATATGGATTAGTGCTGCGCGGGCTTCGTGCATCTCGATAACCTGCCGACCGAACATCAAACCTGTCACGGCAAGAATCTTCCCTTTGTATCTGAGATCGGCCGCGCTGCGATTCTCTGTGTATTGGTGAAATAGATTGGTTGCGGAAATCTCAATCGTCGCTGAAGTCGGTTGTGTTTGGACACCGGCAGCCTTGCGACTGTTGGCCTCAGCCATGATGACAATGCGAGTCAGTAAGCCCTGGGAGAACAGTAGCGCCGTCCAGGTCGACTGTCTCGTGTTTTCGGAGCTTGATAAGCCCTGGCGTCCGAGGTTGAGCCGACGAAAACTATTCTATCCGCCGACACCGCTATGGCTTTGGCATGTGGCTGACGATCACAAACGGTATGAATATTACCGTTGATGAAGATCAGATCGGCGCTCACTCTTTGATTCACGTAAGACTCCTGGGCTGGTCACACAAATCGAGCAACAATCGGGTTTCTGCACCGATCGCTGATCCGGCGTTCCTGCCCGGCCTGCTGCCATTTGATCTAACTCGCGGTGGAAAGCCTTTCCTCTTTCACGGTCACACGGACATCAAGCAGGAAGCGTTCTACGCCCAGGACAGCCTTACCTCATCGGCGACAGAAGCGCGGCTTTGTTTGAATACGCGGCAGTTAAAAGTAAGGATTCGCAATTGGCCGCCAGACTCTACCAAACCATAATTAAAGACAAGCTGCTTGATGCGCAGAAGAGATAAACTTCGCTTATGTCTGTTTGGCTTGATCCTTTCGAGCGCCGTTCAGATCTACGCCGCGCCTCGGGAACCGGAAAGATACGTCCCCGGCCCGGGAGTTGTCGTCAGCCGATCCGATATTCACTTCAATCCGTTCTACGACCCTTCGCTGATTAACTCGCTCATAAGCCACTCCAATGAATAAACAATCCTTGGCAGCGTTTCGGTAAACTGCATCAGGGATGCGCGTCTTGCACAGCGTTATCGTCTGCCGCAAGGCGCTTTTTGAGCGATGGAACGAGCCCACGTTGGAACTCTGGCTGTATGGTGAGAGCTTGCTGCAATGCAGATTCGTAGTACGGTCGCGCTTCTGTTCGCCTGCTGAGCGCATCCAGCACCGTTCCCATTACTGCATTCACGTAGGCGGAGTCTGGAGCCAGGGCCACCGCCTGTTGAGCTTCTTGCAGTGCCTCCGGAAGCTTTTTCTCACCAAGGAGGATGCCGGCTCTTTGCGCGTGAGCCAACGCCGCAGCAAGTGGAATCTCGAAGTGTCCGTCATACACGTATAGACTGGAATCGATGACATCTACAGTCGTCAGTTTCTTGAACTGTTCATAGGGATTAAGTGGAGGCGGGCCGAATTCGAATCCCGTTAGATCCACGGCGCTGATGAAGACCGGACCATCGATCGCAGGCGTAGCATCTGAGAGTGTGCCCAGCCAAATTGACTCGACGGTCGGAAGCAGCTTACACGGGATTTTGTAGTAATCGTAGTCGATCACACCGGTTCCGAAGTAAACGAACCAACAGCGCTGAATGT
>JAWVDF010000031.1:0-44746 GCA_033857635.1 Blastocatellia bacterium | reverse complement strand
GAGGCTAACGGAATCCGTTTCGCCTATCGCCGATTCGGCAAGACCGGCGGCGTGCCGCTCGTCTTCAACCAGCACTATATCGGCACCATGGATTATTGGGACCCGAAGGTAACGGATGGCCTCGCTCGCGACCGTGAAGTGATCCTATTCGACAACGCGGGCGTCTCCAGCAGTTCCGGCGAGGTCCCGACGACGTTCGAGCAGATGGGCGCTAACGCGGTGGCCTTCATCAAGGCGCTGGGCCTGAAGCAAGTTGATGTGCTCGGCTTCTCGATCGGCGGCATGGTCGCGCAGGAAATCACTTTGCAGGCGCCCGATCTCGTTCGCAGGTTGATCGTCGATGGCACAGGTCCGCGCGGCGGTCAGGGAATGGAGTTGCTGACCCAAGCTGCAGCGCGGCTCTTTGGCGCCACCTACGATCCGCCCGAGAATGTCTGGCTTGCGGTCAAATTCAGTCCGTCCGCGGCGGGCCAGGCGGCGGGACGGGAGTTTTTGAAGCGCACGCATCTTCGTCAGGAGGGGCGCGATCCCGAAGTGAACGACAAGGTTTCGCCAGCCCAGGTCGAAGCGATGGAGAAGTGGGGCGTTCAGCGAGAGGGATCCTACGACTATCTGAAGACAATCAAGCAGCCAACACTCGTCGTGAATGGCAGTAACGACGTGCTCACGCCTACGGTGAACTCTTTCATCATGCAGCAGAACATCCCGAATGCGCAGCTAATCATCTACCCCGACTCCAATCACGGCGCGCACCACCAGTACCCGGAGCTCTTCGTTGAACACGCGACTCTGTTTTTGAACGCGTGACGACGACGGCAAGACCGCTTGGTAGCAGCGACCGAAAGGGAATGTTCTGGTCGAGCATTGGGATGTCATTCAGGAGGAAGTGACCGAGCAACAGTCGCAGAGTAAAGCTCCGATGTTCGGAACAAGTTTTCCTAAACCTTCCGCTCAAACAACAACTGCAAAATAAGAGAGGTAAAACATGAGCAACAAACATGAAAGAGGACTGGCGGGCAAGGTTGCGCTCGTCACTGGCGGTTCACGTGGCATCGGTGCTGCAATTGCGAAGCGCCTGGCCGCAGATGGAGCGATTGTGGCTATTACCTACGCGAAGGACGTCAGCGCGGCTTCCGCTTTGGTCAAAGCGATTGAACTCGAGGGCGGAAAGGCGCTCGCGATCCAAGCGGACGCTGCCGACGTCGAAGCGGTCAAGGCTGCTGTCGAAAAGACCGTCGCGACCTTCGGGCAACTTGATGTGCTGGTGAACAATGCCGGCACGGCCATTCCGAAACCGTTCGAGGAGGCCACGCTGGAGGAGATGAACCGCGTGATCGACATCAACATCCGCGGCGTGTACGTCGCGACGCAAGCGGCACTGAAGCACATGAAGAGCGGCGGTCGCATCATCTCGATCGGCTCGGCCGTGGGCGAACGTGTCGCAGCGCCCGGGCTGGTGCCCTACGCTGGCACGAAGGGAGCCGTCAAAATGTTCACTCAGGCGCTGGCCCGAGAGATCGGGAGCCGGGGCATCACGGTCAACAACGTTCAGCCTGGACCAATCGACACGGATTTGAATCCCGCGGCGGGCGATTGGGCCGTGCCTCAGAAGGCCGCCACAGCGCTCGACCGCTACGGGCATGTTGATGAGATCGCCGCGATGGTGGCGTTCGTCGCCGGTCCGGAGTCCTCGTACATTACCGGGGCGAATCTCACCGTTGATGGCGGAATGAATGCATGAGCCGACGCAACACACTCATGGGCCTGAAGAAAGATATATCCGTGCGAACGTGGCTGAGAGGAGACGACCCAAAGACAGTCGACTGCGCGAGAGCAGCCCTGGCGCTCGTACCCGCTGCGATGCCTGCTGACTAAGTTGTAGGCACATAGACCTTCGAGGAGAACTGAAATGACTACACCAGTTGTTTTGATCACCGGCGCGCTGACGGGTATTGGCCGGGCCACCGCACTTGCCTTCGCGCGAGAGGGCGCACGCCTTGTTATTTCAGGGCGACATGAGGAAGAGGGCCAGAAGCTGGTCGGCGAGCTCGGCAAACTTGGCGCGGAAGCTGAATTTGTGAAGTCCGATGTGCGGCACGAAGACGATGTGCGCAGCTTGGTCGACAAAACCGTCATGCGGTTTGGCCGTCTGGATGTGGCCGTCAATACCGCCGGCACCGAAGGCAAGCCTGGTTTGGTAACGGAGCAATCCGCCGAAAGCTACGCTGCCACCTTCGACACTAACGTCCTCGGCACACTGCTGAGCATGAAGCACGAGCTGCGCGTGATGCTGGCGCAGGGGTCTGGCAGCATCGTCAACGTGTCGTCTACCTTCGGCCAGACCGGCGGAGCGGGGGCATCAGTATACGTGGCCAGCAAGCACGCGGTTGAGGGCCTAACGAAGTCGGCAGCACTTGAGGCTTCTGGCTTCGGTGTCCGAGTCAACGCGGTTGCTCCTGGTCCAATCGACACTGGCATGCTGACCAGATTTACCGGCAACGACGAAAGGAAGGCTGGCTTGATCGCGGGAGTGCCGCTCAAGCGCGTCGGTAAACCGGAGGAGATCGCCGAGTCAATCGTATTTCTCTCATCCGACAGGGCGTCCTTCATCACGGGTGCGACGATCGCAGTCGACGGCGGCAAAACGGCTCTGTGATTCGTACATGATGGCCAGCGTTGTGTCTCTGTTATCTGAAATAAAAGGCGACCAGCCTGCGGAGCAGGCGACAGCATAAAGTCTGGGGTGAAGCGCAGCGAAACCCCAGGTCCGAGGCATCAAGGATGATTAGCCCGCGAAAGCGGGCGGCAGAGCGATGGTTTCTAACCGACTAACTATGAATGACATACCACGGAGTTCGCATTGCGCTGTCGCCCCCTTTCGCGGGCTCGGAGTCTTTCTTGAATCCTACCTGGGGCTTACGCCCCAGGCTTTATGCTGGCGCCTGCTCCGCAGGCTGAGAACTGATCATGGTGTTTCTTAGAGAAACCACACTCGCGCCCGCTGATGTAACTCACCAACGAACGGGAGGCTAGAAATGACTCAGACGATGGAATCGAAAAACAAAGCGCTTGTCTTTGAAGCTTTCAACACGCTGTTTAATAAGCGTGACTACGTAGCGGCTGAGCGCTACTGGTCACCTAACTACATTCAGCACAGTGCTCATATCGAGCCTGGTCGCGATGGCGTGTTCAATCTCATCAAGAGCATCTCACCAACGCTGAAGTATGAACACGACATCATTGTCGCGGAGGGCGATTTCGTTATCGTCCACGGGCGATTTTCCGGGCATGGCCAGCCCGCGAATTGGATTGCTGCAGACGTTCTTCGCATCAAGGACGGCCTTCTGGTCGAGCACTGGGATGTCATTGAGGACGAAGTGATCCGGGCGCAGTCCAAGAGTGGCCTTCCCATGTTTGGCGATAAATTTAGTGAGTGAGCGATGTCAAAGATTGCGCGAGAGCAATAAAGCGAGTTGTCTCGATCCATAAGGCAGCTATTATTTGGTGACTCCGAGCTCAATTCGAACCTCTATGGACAGCCTGGAGGCCGTCAGCCGAAACCCGCGACAACTGCCCACGCCGGCCGTCGAGAAAGGCGGTGAGGGCCCTTCCGCAGTACCCGAGCAGCCGATACTGCTATGCGGTTTTCTTGTCCAGCTTCTTGTCGACCTTCTTGGCATCCTTTAAGAACTGCTTGACCAGGTTCTTCGCGGCCTGATCAGTTTGCTTCTCAGACTGGCCGACGCCATTGATCGTATCCGTCACCTTACCGCGCCACACGAGATGATTGGTGTGGGCATCGATGATGTCGGCCATGACGCAGCCTTGAGTGTAATTAGTGGTCCAGATATCCGGGCCATAGCCGTAGCGCCAGCGCCCGGGCCCTGGGATGCCATAACCCCAACCGAATCCCCGCCCATAACCAAAGCGCCCAAAGCCTGCGCCAAGGCCAGGACCAAAGCCACCCGTGCTTTGGACTTGCGTCTTCTGTTTTGAGCGCGAGTAGAAGGCGACAATAAAGTCCGGATTTTCCGTCGCTTGAGCGAACCCATTGGCCTCGAGTTGTGCCGCTAGTGCGTTCTGGATCCTCCCGGCCTCGAGTGTGTTCGTATTCAGCGGGTCATTAGTGGTCCGGTCCGTCTTGAAGGCGAACGTGTGTAACTGGCTGAAGTCAAAACTCTTTTCGTAGTCCGACTTCACTGACATTCCAAATGACGCGGTGACTGCAAAGAGAACCAGTGCAGCCGCGACTGTAACGCGTAATACTTTCATTTCAATTTCTCCTCATTAAGTTAGTAGGCAACATGCCGGAACCTCTGAGTGCAAGACGCAGGCCAAAAGCAAGAGGCGCGCTCGCAATAGACTCACGCGGCTTAGAGTTCAAGCTTTAGCTTGCGTTGCGAAGCACAGCCGAAAGGCTGAACCCTGAACTTCCGGTCTCAATGTCGAGCGATGAAGCCGCTTAAGGTGACCATACCTAATCACCCGTCGCTATTTGGTCACATAAATTTTCCTTGAGTTCGGACTCAACCCAGCCGGGGAGGCCGAATCATCGACTGAGAGCTCGTGGCAAAGTTCTTGCTGTAGGAAGTGCGGCTAAACAGGTCGAAGTACTGAAAGACAAGTTTGTTTGAGCAGGAGGAAACATGCGAATTACCGCGTTTGTATTACTAATGATGATGGTGTGCGTCACGCGCGCAGATCGCCCGGATCTGGTTTCAGCGAAAGCGAAACAACAGTCGAGCTCGGCGGCCATCCAGAGCAGCCAGATCAAGATCAGCATAGCGTCGGGTGGCGGACCGTATCAGCCCGCGAAAGACAACTATCGGGTTGGGGAGCGCGTTCCCGTCGTCATCACTATGACGAATACCGGCAGCCAGCCGATCTATGTTTGTGAGACAGGCACGCTCTACCAGGATCGGCCGCAGCTTCTTAAAGATGGCAAGCAAGTACCCTACGAGTCTTTTCAGCAATCGTCGGTTCAGATGGCGGAGAAGGACAAGACCTGCGACGAGGACAACCTGCCTCAACAAATACTGCTGCGCCCCAACGAGCCGACGGTGGTTGATTGGTTCATTTTGTCGAAAGGCGCAACGTCTCTCAACGACGTCGCGTGGTATGAGCCGCTGCAGCCGGGCAAGTATACGCTTACAGATCAGCGCCGGCTGAGTTGCTGTGATGGTCCGCTGATCGACACAAACAGGATCGAGTTCGTCGTGGCTCCGTAAAAGACACGGCATGCGATCAAACCGATTCCCAACCGAGCAGGTGACAAGTCATGAATCCGAAGGTCAGAATTATCAAACGTGGAGATCAGAAGGCGAAAGAGGAAGTCGGCCGGCCGGACCAACCCAGTCGTCAGAGCACGCGAGAAATCACGGGCACTATCAAGCTGTGGGTTAGTGAATTCAAAGAAAGACGTCGCACGGAAGAGCAACATTCCCGCAGCAGGCTGAGTCTGACAGCGGCCTCGCTGCTGCTCATGCTCAGCCTGGGTGGGTCGACCCAAAGCAGCGGCCAGCAGCTTCGCGATGCTTTTCATAAGGTCAAACAATCAGTCGTAATCATAAGAACTCAGCAAAAGGAATTGGCGCCCTCTGCTCAAGGAGGAATGGTTAGTGCGAACGGTCTGGGCTCGGGAGTTCTGATTTCAGGCGATGGCAAGATCCTGACCGCCGCGCATTTGGTTGAGGCGGCAGATGCGACCCTGGTCGAATTTTCAGACGGTGAACTGATCCCGGCCCGCGTATTAGGCGCCGTCCACAATGCCGATGTCGCATTGCTGCAACTCGCTCACCCGCCAGCGAATGTTGTTGTCGCCCCACTTGGGGATTCTGACAAGATGGACGTTGGAGATGAGGTCTTTGTGGTCGGGGCCCCTTACGGACTCAGCTATACGCTCACGGCCGGACATATCAGTGGCCGTCAGTCCGGTGATAACCGAATCAGCGACACTGCTTCGAGAGAGTTTCTGCAAACCGACGCAGCCATCAACCAGGGGAACTCGGGTGGTCCAATGTTCAATATGGACGGTGAAGTGGTCGGTATCATCACCAACATTCTCAGCCAGTCGGGAGGCTCCGAAGGACTTGGATTTGCGGCCACCTCCAAAATGGCGCGGCAACTGTTGCTGAATCAGAAGCCGTTCTGGTCAGGTATCGAGGGGTTTCTGCTTACGGGTGCTCTTGCCAGAGCCCTAAACGTTCCCCAACCCGCCGGGTTGCTGGTTGAGCGCGTAGCCGACGGGTCTCCGGCCGCACGCGCCGGCGTCGTGGCCGGCTCCATGCGAGCCAACCTGGCTGGTGAGGATCTGCTGTTGGGTGGGGATATCATTCTTGAAGTAGACGGTCTGCCTTACGAAGACAGCAGCGAAAACTACAGTCGACTACTTGCTCATCTCACCAAGCTAAAAGTCGGCGACAGCATTGTGATCAAAGTTTTTCGACAAGGCCAGGTCGTGAAGCTATCCGTTCCGATAATACAGTAGACTCACCTGACCACATCACGACACGTGTCTCTATTTGAACACTGCGATTACCGGCCTATCCCATCTATCTAAAAATTAAGCGGGCCCTGCGCGTGATTTCGCCCGTTCCCCTCGATCCTTTTTCCAAAATCCGTGGCCGGGCAGTTGCTACCAGGTAGTTTGTCGAAGCAGCAATCAAAACTTTGCGAGGTCAATGAATCCGAGAGGGAGGAACCAATGTGAGCAAAATCCTGATCTCACTACAAGCCAGATTCCGCAGGCATAAAGTCCTGGCCTCGGCTGCGCTGGGGGTCGTTATCGTGGCGGTGATCATCGCGGTGATGGTCAGCCGCACGAGTAAGCCGGCCCAGGCGGCGCCCGTGCCTTTGCAGGTAGACGTGGTCCAGGTTCAGCAGCAGGACGTTCCTATCTACAGTGAATGGATCGGTACGACCGATGGGATGGTGAACGCGGATATTCGGGCTCAGGTTTCAGGCTACTTGCTCAGCAAGACTTACACCGAAGGTGCTTTCGTAAGAAGGGGGCAGTTGCTATTCGAGATAGATCCAAGGCCGCTGCAGGCAGTGCTCAATCAGGCTAAAGGAGACTTAGCCAAATCTGAAAGTCTGGTGGAACAAGCTGTTTCTCAACTGGCCCAGGCGGAGGCCCAGCTGGCTCAGGCGAACAGCCAGCGAGCACAGGCCGAGGCCAATCAGCGCCAGACCCAACTTAACGTCAACAAGTACGGCCCGTTGCTCGAGCAAAAAGCCGTAACCCAGCAGGACTTTGATAATGCGTTTCAGGCTAACGAGGCGGCGAAGGCGCAGGTAGAGGTAGCCAAGGCACAGATAAAGGCGGCCACGGCGGCAGCCCAAACCGCCAAGTCGGCCATCGTCGCGGCAAAGGCGCAGGTGCAATCATCCCAGGCAGCGGTTAGGACCGCGGAATTGAATCTTGGCTTCACCAGGATCTTTTCTCCAATCGACGGCATCGTCGGTATCGCCCTGGCCCAGGTGGGTGACCTGGTGAACCCGACCAGTGGAATTCTCACCACTGTCTCCACGGTTGATCCCATCAAGGTTTATTTCACCGTCAGTGAGCAGGAATATCTGGCTTATGTACAGCGTAATCCTACGCCGGCAGACCGCACTTCAGCGCAAAAGCAACTCGAGCTGCAATTGTTTCTGGCCGACGGAACAACCTATCCCCATTCGGGCAGGTTCTATATTGCCGATCGGCAAGTTGATCCGAAGACGGGAGCCATTCGCATGGCCGGCTTGTTTCCTAATTCTGAAAATGTTCTTAGGCCCGGCCAGTATGGGCGAGTGCGCGCGGCAACCAACACGCAAAACGGTGCACTGCTAATACCTCAACGCGCCGTCAGTCAGCTACAGGGCATGTACCGCGTGGCGGTGGTGGGGAGTGACAACAAGGTGACGATGAGAACGATCACTCCTGGCCCCACCGTGGGACAAATGTGGGTGATTCAAAACGGACTGAAGGCCGGAGAAATCGTAATGGTTGACGGCACACAAAAAGTCACACCGGGGGCTACCGTGGCGCCCAGACCGTTTGCTGGAACGTTGGCAGCTAGTAATTAACCCGCGTAGCGGGTGACAGCACGAGCCCGCGATAGCGGGCGGCAGCATAAAGCCTGGGGTGAAGCGTAGCGAACCCCAGGGATCGCAGAAGAAAGCAAATGAGCCCGCGATAGCGTGGCGACAGAGTTAATCGAAAGCACGCCATGTCAATAATGGAAATGATCCAAACGAAACTGCTGTCGCCCGTTCCACGGGCTGCGAACTCGATGTGCGTTGGATCCTGGGGTTCCGCTGCGCTCCACCCCAGGCTTTATGCTGCCGCCCGCTTCGCGGGCTAAAGCAGAGGTACCGAACCTGTGATCTCAACTTTTTTCATTAAGCGGCCGATCATCGCGATGGTTATCTCCATCGTGACCGTCATCCTGGGTGTCCTGGCGCTGCTTGGACTGCCATTAGCCCAGTTCCCGCAGATCGTGCCGCCGCAGATCAATGTGTCCACCACTTACACGGGCGCCGACTCGGTCACCATTGAGCAATCGGTTTCAGCGCCGATAGAGCAACAGGTCAGTGGCGTGAAGGGCATGCTTTATATGCTGTCGACCAACGCGAATGCCGGCACGGAAAACCTGGCCGTCACCTTCGACATCAGCACCGATCCGGACATCGACCAGGTGAACGTTCAGAATCGAGTATCACAGGCTTTGTCCAGTCTGCCCACCGACGTCAGCACGTTTGGAGTTACTGTCCGCCAATCGACTGGCAGCCCCATGATGCTAATCTCGCTCTATTCACCTAACAAGAGCTATGACTCGCTGTTTCTTGCAAACTACAACAACATCAATGTGGTGGACACGCTGTTCCGCGTTCCCGGCGTAGGCGATGTCCAGGTTTTTGGCGCCACCCAATACGCGATGCGCATCTGGGTCAAACCGGACGTGCTGGCCAAGCTGGGAATATCCGTAACCGATATAGCTAACGCAGTGCGACAGCAAAGCACCGTGAACCCTTCAGGCCAGGTGGGCGCAGAACCTGGGCCGACCGGCAAGGAGATGACCTACACGGTTAGTTCGCAGGGGCGTCTGCAGACTCCGGAAGAGTTTGGGCAGATTGTCGTTCTGGAGAAACCAGATGGATCGATCGTGCGACTGAAGGATGTCGCGCGTATCGAACTCGGCGGCCAAAGTTATGCTCAGAGGTCGCGCCTGGGAGGGCAACCTTCTTCCACTATCGGAGTTTTCCAGGCCCCCGGTTCGAACGCTCTGGCTGTCGTTAACGGCGTTAAGGCGGCGATGGCCCAACTGAAGACGCGGTTCCCTGACGACCTCGATTACGCGGTCACGCTCGATACGACTCAGGCAGTGACCCAGGGTATCAAGGACATCGTCACCACTCTGATCATTGCTGTAATCCTGGTCATTCTTGTTGTCTATCTCTTCTTGCAGAACTGGCGGGCGACACTGATCCCGATGATCGCCGTGCCGGTGTCGCTCATCGGCACCTTTGCCATTTTTCCGTACCTCGGGTTTTCGATTAACACCTTGTCGCTGTTCGGCCTGGTGCTGGCGATCGGTCTGGTGGTGGATGACGCGATCGTTGTCGTGGAAGCGGTTGAGCGTCACATTGAGGAGGGATTGAGCCCGCGCGACGCGACAATCCAGGCGATGAAAGAGGTCTCAGGCCCGGTGGTGGCAATAGCTCTAATCCTCTCGTCGGTATTTCTGCCAATTGGATTAATGGGCGGAATCCAGGGAAGCCTTAATAAGCAGTTCGCTTTTACCATCGCCATCTCGGTGCTGTTGTCGGCGTTCAATGCTTTGACACTCTCACCGGCCCTAGCCGCATTACTGCTCCGACCGAGAAAAGAATCGAAAGGACTGCTGGCGCGGTTCTTCGGCGCCTTCAACCGTTTGTTCGAGAAAGTTACGCACGGCTACGTCAGCGTGAGCCATGCTTTGATTCGCAAATCAGTCATCGCCATTCTAATTCTGGTTGGCTTCGCAGTAGCAACGGGCGTCTTTGGTTACCGGCTTCCGACAAGCTTTCTGCCGACGGAGGATTACGGCTACATGTATGTGAATGTTCAGCTACCACCGGCAGCGTCCATGGAGCGGACCGATCAGGCGCTGCAAAAAGTGGAAGCGATTCTCGGCAAGACGGCGGGCGTTCAGTACTACACCACGGTTAGCGGGTTCAGCAACCTGTCTCGTGTCTCGGCAAGCTACCAGGGGTTCTTCTTCATCGCGCTCAAACCGTGGGCCGCACGAGCAACGCCTCAACTACAGGTCCAGGGAATCGTGGACACCTTGAACAAGCAGATGGCGGCCCAGGTGCCAGAGGCAAACTGCATCGCCCTAATGCCGCCCGCGATTCCGGGGTTGGGCAATGCGGGCGGATTCTCAATGTTCATTCAGGACCGCAGCGGCGGCACGGTGCAGTTTCTCGATCAGAATGTGCAGAAGTTTCTTGAGGCGGCGCGCAAGCGCCCCGAACTCGTGGGCGTCACTTCGCAGTTCAATTCCGCAGTTCCGCAAATCTATGCCGACGTTGACCGCGACAAAGTCCTCAAGCAGGGCGTAGCGATCAGCGACGTGTATCAGACGCTGCAAGCCTACCTTGGCGGTTTATACCTTAATCAGTTCAATCGCTTCGGCCGGCAATGGCGCGTGTTCCTACAAGGCGAAGGGGAAGAACGTTTGAAAGCGGAAGATATCAAGGGTTACTACGTGCGCAACAACGACGGCACGATGGTGCCGCTGTCCGCGCTCTTAACCACCAAGCCGATTACGGGTCCTGAGTATACAAATCGCTTTAATCTTTTTCGGGCCGCCCAGGTAATAGGAAACGCGGCGCCGGGTTATAGCTCCGGACAAGCGTTGGCTGCGCTGAACGAAGTTGCCCGCACAACTCTGCCTCCGGAAATGGGCTACGATTGGGCCGATCTCTCTTACCAGGAGACTAAGGCGTCTGGTAGCGCGACTACTGCATTCGCGCTTTCGCTCGCCTTCGTATTTCTCATTCTCGCTGCACTCTACGAAAGTTGGTCGCTTCCGTTCTCAGTCTTATTCTCGGTCCCGGTGGCAATACTGGGAGCATTCATTGGGTTGTTACTGCGTGGATACGACCTGGATATCTACTCACAGATCGGTCTGATAGTTCTGGTCGGCCTGAGCGCCAAGAACGCGATTCTGATAGTCGAGTTTGCCCGCGATGAAATGACCAAGGGCAAGTCGCTGGTCGACGCCACGCTGGAAGGAGCACGGCTTCGTCTACGACCGATTCTGATGACTTCGTTTGCCTTCATCGCGGGCTGCGTTCCGTTGTGGATCGCCTCGGGTTCGGGCGCAGCGGGACGGCGCATCCTGGGTACGGTCGTCATCATGGGAATGCTCGCAGCCAGTTGCCTTGGCATTTTCCTGATCCCGCCAATCTTTTACGTGATCGAAGGATTCTCGATGAGATTCGGTAAGCGGGAAGAGACAAAACCAGCTTCTCAGCCAGAACCAGCGCCGGCGGGAGGAGATTGAAGATGTTAAGCAACAAAGCGCCAAAGGCGCGAAATGAAATAGCCCAGGGCAACGCCCTGCGTTCGAAGTCGGCAAGTTGGCCGAGCGCTGAAGGCGCGAAATACCGAGTATCGCCTGGGACCTGTCGATTATGGAAACTCCTTCATATTATTTCGCGCCTTCAGCGCTCAACCAGGCAAATTGCCTCAACCTGGGCCGTTGGCCCAGGCTATTACATTTCGCACCGTTGGCGCTGTCACCTGATCACTATGGCGCTAATCGCAAGTCTCTTCGCGAGCACCGCTGTGGGCCAAAAGAAATATCAGCGGCCTCCAATCAAAACACCTGATGAGTTTCGCGGGGCCGAGTCAACCTCGCCGCCGGACCCGAACTCGATCGGAGATCTAAAATGGTTCGAGGTTTTCCAGGACGAAGCGCTGCAGAAGCTCGTGCGCACTGCGATGACTCAGAACTACGATCTGCGTTTAGCCGTCGCCAGAATCAACGCGGCGCGCGCTAACGTGGGTCTCGCTCGATCAAATCAATTCCCCCAGTTCGATGTCGGCGCTGACCTCACTACCACTCGCACCTCAGCTAACAGTGGCGCAAGCACGACCGGCCAGGCAGGCCGAACGCGCTCGGTTGGCGAAGTCTTTTTAAGTCTACTTACTTTTGAAGTCGACCTTTGGGGCCGCCGGCGCCAACAAACAAAGGCCGCGCGGGCCCAGCTAACTTCAACCGAAGAGGATCGGAAGACCGTGGCCACGGTCGTAGTAAGTGAGGTCGCGACCAATTATTTCAACTTGCTCGAGTTGGATATGGAACTCGATATCGCAAAGCGCACCTTGAGTGCCCGCGAGGAATCCCTGCGGATCATCAAGGCGCGGCAACAGGGTGGGCTCGCGACCATGTTGGAAGTGCGCCAGGGTGAGGAGTTGGTGTATCAAGCATCTCAAACCATCCCCGATACGGAACGCTTGATCGAACAGACCGAGAATCAGATCAACCTTTTCCTGGGAAACAACCCTGGACCTATTGCGCGTGGTGCTTCGCTGTCTCAACAGAAAGAGCTGCCGGCTGTCCCCGCGGGTTTGCCGTCTTCGTTGCTCGAGCGACGACCGGATGTCAGGTCGGCGGAACAACTTCTAGTCTCCGAGTATGCTCTGGTCGCGGCTGCGAAGGCAGCCTATTTCCCAACCATCAGCCTTACTGGCGCCTTCGGATTTCAAAGCAATACTCTCGCGAATCTTTTTAGCGGTCCCAGCCGTGCCTGGAGTTTCATCCCCCAAATCACCCAACCGATCTTTACCGCTGGCCGTCTTAAGTCGAACGTTAATTTTGAAAAGGCCCAACGCGAGTACGCGCTCGCGCAGTATCAGCAAACCATCCAGACGGCGTTTAGCGATGTTTCCAGCTCCCTGGTCCAGTACCGGCGCGTAAGGGAAATGCGAACTCAGCAGGAATTGCTGGTCAGTTCTTTGCAGGATGCCTCGCGCCTGGCCCATCTGAGATACGAGGGCGGAGTAGATACGCTGCTCAACGCTCTGGTCGCCGACACTGCCCTATTCAGTGCTGAATTAAGTCTGGCGCAAACGAAACGTAATGAGCTGCTTTCATTGGTGCAGCTTTACAAGGCACTGGGCGGTGGTTGGCAATGATTAAGAAGCAAGAGGTGCGTTGGCAAAATTCGCTGTCATCCCGGTTCTGTTCGTGTGAGTTCGTGGATCGTGCTTTAAATAAACCAGAAACGATCCACAAACTTACCCGAACCGACACTAAACAAAACTAAACCAAACTAATACTGATCGGCAATGTCGTCTTCCAGTACGCGCGCTCAAATCAATTTCCGCATTCGGCTAACCAGAAACCCAAACCAAATAGTTACCATCGACAGAATAACAATTGTCAGGATGCTTACCATAAAATGGTTGTTCCATAACAAAGCGATGATTTCCAAAGCACCAATGACGGTCAGTCCTGGTAATTCCCAGAACACGACCGCGCGATAGAAATATCTTTCCTTACCTCGCGGCAAAGTGACAGACTCATAACCATCCCAAACCAGGTACACCACAAGAAAAATCAAGTAGCATAAGAGAATAACTTTGTGATTAGGGGGCCGGGTCGGGTTATCTACATCTATGGCTATAATGGTGACGTAGAGGGCCACCAGAAATACAATATCGCACAAGAAAGACCACCAATAATAACGTTTGGTAAAAACGATATAGAGATAGTCACAGACGTAGAATCCAATCAAAATGAGAACCAACGTCCATTTGATCCCGAGAATTGCCGTGGGGGGATATTGTTCCCTCAGTACGTGAGCGATAGTGAGGAACAGTTGATACAGAATCGTGCCGAGCACCGCTGGATAAATCAAATCCAGCATTAGCTGTTGCCTAACCGGTCTGTTTGATTCCGTGGACATGAGATGTAGAAATCACGACTTGAGTCTGAGCAATTCGATCTGCAACTAATTCCGGCCTCACTGGAAAAGCTTTTCCAGATTGTCCACCTCGTTTAGCACAGGTGTCGCCACACGCGCGTAATCGGCAGGCGCCCTGGCTGATTCGACCTGCGCGACCAAAGCGTCGAACCTCTTCGCCTCAGTTGCTTTGTGCTTCTCGACCGATGGTCGTAGCGAATCCCATGTCCGCCTCATCTCGCGAGCAGTCGCCTGCAGTTTGTTTGCGTCTTGCGCCTGCGCCCAAACCTCCAACTCACGACCGTAGTAATCAAGCCTGGTTACCTCGACCGGCACGATCAGCTTGTAGGCTGTGGTCATATTGGCCACGTCGAGAGTTACCTGATTGGCCTCGCGCATAGCCGCCTGACGATCCTTCGCGGTCACGGCGCGATCCAACGCGGCGACGTTCGTGTCAAGACGGTCGACCGCCGCGCTTTGGTTCTGGACCGCGGCGCGCACGTTCTTCACCGCGTCCCTCAGTGCTGCAAGTTTAGCGTCAGCGTTCTTCCAGTCGTTTGCCTTCGCATAGTCATAAATGTTCTCGCCGAATTCGCCGGCGTTCGAGAGCGATGCCGGCACGCTCGCATCTGTGGTCACAGCCGAACTCGCAGCAGGAGCCGTCACCGCTTTGTTGGTTTTGGCTGCGTCCGGCGAACCGGACGAGCAGGCGGTAAACCAGAGCACTAAAAAGACCATCAGTGCTAACCCACCGAGCGCGACCGTGTTCCACCAGTCATGCGGTTCTCTTCTAAATAGTATATCCATCGTCTTACTCCTGTTTTTTCCAACTTCCCTGGGCGCCGGATGCTTCTCACCGCGGAAGCATCCAGCGCGTTCCACCCCGCCTGTCTCCGGGTTTCCGCTGCACCGGAATGGCCGTCCCAAGAGGTGCCTCGCGACGCTCCTTCTCTGAATTAATCGGCAGCTTACCGGCCGAGTGGTGATGGACGGTTAATTTCATTTGCACCATTAATGCGCATGGCCTGCTGGTCCGACAAAACTCTCAAATCCCCGGATCCGAGAGCAAATGTCTTGCCAGAACCAGGGACGCGATAGAACCACACTTTCTCTATCAGTTTGCCCGCCGGCGAAGGAAGTCAGAGCACTCATTGTTGGAACGGCTGGCCATATCTAACCATCTGGCTGTCTATGGTCACGTTGCGAGACGGGAATCCGCCGTCAGTTCTGCTTTCCGCCAGGTCTTCACAAGTACTTATCGTTCTCTTCAGAACGGCACAGCGAGTGCTCATACGCCATTAGGTTGAGGCCTCTGTGGGAAATCGAAGGGCTCGATTTTCGGAGGCCACCGCTGGCGAGTTCGGCGACTGGGGGAATCGCCGAGCTTTCGCCGCGGCGAATTCGAGAGAGGGTCGCAGGCGGGCAGAGCCGTTGAATGCTCGAAATATTCCTGAGGGAGTCAATGAGTTTCACCAAGGTTGCGATTGCGGGTGTTTCATCAGAGGTTGGCAAGACAACTCTCTTATGCGAGTTGCTCCGAGAGTTTCCGGGTTGGGAGGCGATTAAGATGACTCGTGGGCACTATCGATCGTGCGGCAAGGATCCGCACGCATGCTGCGTCAGTCATCTCCTTGGTGACGAGCCGCTGGTCCGATCGGGCTTCCAACAAACTTACGCTTCTGACAAAGACACCGGCCGATACTGGGAAGCGGGCGCTGCCAATGTCCACTGGGTAATTGTCACCAATGAACAAGTCGAGCGAGGAACAGATCTCGCGCTGGGACGCGTCCGCGCACCGGGAGTCTTTGTTGAAGGAAACAGCTTCTTGCGATTCACCGACGTGGACTTCGCCGTACTGGTTACGGGTGGCGGGGACGGAAAAGTCAAAAGTTCAACTCGCTGGGCCTTTCAAAAGGCTTCAGCGGTATATCTTTTTGACCAGACTCGCCCATGTCGGAAGCCCGACCGTGAGGAAGGGCCAGTTACGCATCTTGCCCTCCCTCACGGTCGGGCTTCTGACACTAAGACCGATCAGATTAGCCCGAATGAAACCGTCGAGTTACTCAACAGCAAATTCGGTCCTGTGGGCCTAAAGCGTTCTCTGCCAGCCTACGCGGCCAACGATTTTCCGAGACTAGTGGAACGGATCAATCGGATTCATGCACTGCGCACTGATGTTGCTATGGGTGCAGGACTCCAAGGAGATCAATCATGAGACTGTTGCCCATCCGCATCATTTTCGTCTGGGGTTTATTGATTGCTCAAAGCGGTCCAATGCAAACTGCGGCGATTGCGCAGAGCCCAAACGGAAGCAAGGCTCCATCGACTACGGCGCCTATAGAAGATCCTTTACTCCGCCTCCTGGTCGGCAAGGGTATGGTGACGACAGAGGAAGCCGCGGTGGTTCTTAGTTCCGGGAATTCAGCCCAGCAGCGGGACCGACTAGCGACTCTATTAAAAGACAAGGGTTTGATTTCGAACGCTGAGTTCGAGGCTCTGCAGACGAATTCGAGCGCGTCGGCCGCACGCGTGCCGGCTGCGGGCGGTCCGAAACCCGTTGCCACCCCGTCCGTCATCGCGGCGGTGGCGCCGATCCGTCTACTCCCGATAGAACCTCAGGCGCGCGAGGGATTGATTCCGGACCTCAAACTTGGCTCGGGAGCGAGGATCAAACCCTACGGTTATTTCAAAACGAGCGTGATTCACGATTCTTCGTCACCTCTGGGCAATGACTTTCCTCTCCCTCTGCTCGCGGCCGACACCGGACCAGGAAGCTCCCCCGAGTTTCACTTGAAAGCGCGGGCGCTGCGGCTGGGAATCAACTTCGAGTGGCTCGATCCAGCTCCGAAGACAGTGATTACGGGTCGGCTTGAGTTTGATTTCGAAGGTGACTTCACCAGGGCAAACAATCGAAATGTTTCCTCGATTCGCTCGAGTCAGCCCTCGCTTCGGCTTGCCTGGGCGCGCATCGACCGGCAGTTCAACGACAAGTTCACGGGCTTTGCCTTGTTCGGTCAGGATTGGGCGCCATTCGCTTCGTCGACTCTTCCCAACATGATCGAGAACACAAATTTTGGCGGCGTCGGCTTCGGGGCTATCTATCAGCGAGTGCCACAGGTGCGGGCCGGATTCAACTACAGCCTCGGTGGCGCGCGTTCGTGGAAAATAGCTCCCGAATTCGCGGTTGTGTTTCCGGCGTTTGGAAATGTACCCGCCAATGTTGCTGACCAGCTGGGCTATGGTGAACGGCAAGGCGCCGATTCAAGTCGTCCCGGGTTGCAAGGGAGGTTTGTGCTGCAGGGGCAATTGGACAAGGCAGCAGGAGTGGCGCCGGCAGAGTTCATAGTTAGCTTCGAACAAGCGCGGCGCACCGCGATCGTTACCGCGGCGAGTGTTCCGGTGCAGTTCAGATCAGCATTTCCTTCGGGCGCGCAAGTAAGCAGCGACAGTAAAGCCTATAGCGTAGAACTCCAGCTTCCGACCCGGTTCGTCACGCTCTCAGGAAAGTACTACTCCGGCTCGGACCTGCGATTCTTCTTTGGTGGCCAGCTCTTATCCAATTTCAATGACACCGCCGGATTGACTTCGACGGCGAGCGCTTCATCAATCGATGGCGCATCGACCGTGGTCTTTGGACTCTTGAATGGAGTACCGAGCATCGCGCCACAGCGACCAGTTCGCGGACGAGGTGGTTTTGCGCAATTGGGCTTCCCGCTTTCACGTTTGGCTCATGCCGATCCGAAAGGCCGTAATGCCGGATGGACTGCCTACGTTTATTACGGTTTTGACGAGGCTCTGCCACAGGATGCGAGAAGGTTTACACCAGTTCGTGGCCGGAGCGATCTCTTTTCCGGAAACATTCAATACAAACTGAACGCGTGGGTGACATTTGCTTTTGAGCAGGGATACTACCGCACCCGCGCGGCCAATCGGTCGGCGCTGGACGTAGGTGGGCTGCCTTTGTTTCGCGGAATTCCCAGCTATACGAGTCACAACGTGCGATCGGAATTCGCGGCAATATTTACGTTCTAAAGATCCTGGTGGATGGCACTTCTCAAAAGATGTCTTTAACTGGACAAATTCTATATACAGAGGACGATGCCGATACTCGAGAGCTCGTGTCTTACGTGCTAGGGAGAAACAATTACCGGGTTATGTTGGCTGAAAACAACGTCAGTGCTTTACTTCTCGCTCGATCAAGCCAGTTCGATCTATACATGATCGACAACTGGATGCCAGGCGGCTCAGGAATTGATCTGTGCAAGAAGCTTCGCGAATTTGATTCTCATACACCCATTCTTTTCTATTCCGGCGCGGCCCATGACAGGGATAAACAGGAAGCATTGTCCTCTGGCGCCCAAGCGTACTTAACTAAGCCCGCAGGCAACGATGAATTGATCGAAGAGGTCTTTCGACTCATCGCAGAAGCCAGGAATAGAAATCCAAACGGATATTAGGAGAAGGAAACAATGTCGAAGATGCGCGTCATGCAGGTTACTCAACCGAATGGTCCTTTTGAACTTGTCGAACGAGAAATTCCGGAGCCTGCCGCCGGACAGGTACGTCTCAAGGTCGAGGCGTGTGGCATCTGTCATAGCGACTCACTGACTAAGGAAGGTACGTACCCGGGCATTCAGTATCCGCGAGTTCCGGGACATGAGGTCGCCGGAATCGTTGATGCGGTCGGCGCAGGCGTCGTGGGCTGGACCGAGGGCCAGCGCGTCGGAGTTGGTTGGCATGGTGGATATTGCGGGCATTGCGAGCCCTGCCGCCGCGGTAACTTTTTTGCCTGCGCCTGGGGCCAGGTCACCGGCATCACCTACGATGGCGGCTACGCCGATTACATGATCGCGCACTCAAGCGCACTGGCGCTGCTGCCCGAAGAGCTTTCCGCCGTCGAGGCGGGTCCGCTGGTTTGCGCCGGGGTCACGACGTTCAACTCGCTTCGCCACAGCGGCGCGCGACCGGGCGAGACGGTCGCCATCCTGGGGCTGGGTGGTTTAGGTCATCTGGCCGTTCAGTTCGCCGCGAAGATGGGTTTCAAGACGATTGCCATCGCCCGAGGTAGCGACAAGGAGCTGCTAGCTAAGAAGCTCGGCGCGAAACATTACATTGATAGCCAAGCGCAGGATGTGGCGGGAGAACTCCTTCGATTGGGCGGTGCGAGCGTCATCCTCGCGACCGTGACGAACGCCGAGGCGATGAGCGCGACGCTGGGTGGATTAGGCATCAATGGGAAGTTGATTGTCCTGGGCGCTCCGCACGAGCCGCTCGAAGTACCTGCCTTGCTGCTCATTGGGGGCCGCCGCTCCGTCGCCGGCTGGTACTCAGGCACGTCCATTGATTCGCAGGACACGCTCTCCTTCAGCAGGCTCAGCGGCGTGCGTGCGATGACCGAGGTCTATCCGCTGGAGCGCGCAGCTGAAGCCTACGAGCGCATGATGAGCGGCAAGGCACGGTTTCGAGTCGTGCTTACAACCGGACGGTAACCCGGCGGTAAGAACATCAGCAGGAGTTGAAGTTTGCAAAATCTTTCACAACTAACAGGCGTTCACACTTTCTCTACGCCGCTAGTGAAGACGATCTTTCTACTCATCGTGTCTAATATTTTCATGACCATCGCGTGGTATGGCCATCTTAAGTACAAAGACAAGCCGCTGGTGTGGGTGATCTTGATTAGCTGGTCGGTGGCGCTTTTTGAATACATCTTTCAGGTTCCAGCGAATCGCATTGGTTCCCAAACATATTTGCTCATGCACCTGAAGATCATGCAGGAATGCATCACCCTAATCGTATTCACGGTTATCGCGTATTTGCTCTTTGGTCAAACGCTCAAGTGGAACAATCTCGTCTCGTACGCGTTCATCATCGGCGCAGTATTTTTCTCGTTCGCATTTTAGCAAATTGAAAGAACGACGGAGGGAATCATGGAACTAATTGACGACTTGCTGGAACAACATGAACTGGCTCATGGCAACTTGTGTCCCGGCGCGTTACTCGCACTGCGCATGGCCGTGCTGGGTTGTGCCGTGGTGGGTGTTGAGGATCCTCGCGGAGCGGATCGAAACAAGCTGGTGGTTTGGATTGAGATAGATCGCTGGCTGGCTGACGCTGTCGAAGCCGTGACCGGCGCAAGATTGGGCAAGCGAACTTTGAAGTTCCTCGACTACGGGAAGCTGGCAGCCACTTTCTTAAACATAGAGACTGGCGAGGCTGCACGCATAGCCGCGCGTGAATCGTCCCGTGGTTTAGCGGACCTGCGTCATCCGGAAATCGAGGACAAGTACGAGCGCCAAATGCGAACCTATCGCGAAGCCGCCGAAGAAGAGTTGTTTGAACTGAGGCCCGTCGAAGTTCACCTGCGTCAGAAGGACGCACCCGGGCACCCTTGCTCTCGGGTTATCTGCGCCCAGTGCGGCGAAGGAGTGAACGACGGGCGCGAAGTGAACCTTCCCGACGGAATCACCCTTTGTCGCCCCTGCGTTTACGGACGTGATTATCAGCCGCAGCAGAAGTTCGTCAATACAAAGTGGCATGAGCAAGCAACGCTATCGGCGTAAGCATCCGCTGAGAGTGCTTGGAGCAATATCCAACCTCTGGCGCGCAAATGAGGCTATCTGGCTTTTGGTCCACCCGCCTGTTCTCTCTAGTGGATCACAGCATCCGCGACCTACTTCGACGGGGCGACGCGCGCGATCAGATCGCTCAGTTCATGATTACCATTCTCAAAAAGAAAGCGGGCCACGGCATCAATGAGCCTCACTTCGTACAGCCGCCGCGCGCGATGTCTTTCGTCGGCGGATAGAGGCAGGGCTGAAGAACGGTGGGGCAAAGGATGCTCGTCATAACAGTTGGAATCTTTATGAGGAGGACAACAATATTCACTGAGCTCGTTGTCATAGTTCTACTTTCGATTCATTGCCGAGACGCCTCGGGTCAGACAGCAACGCCCACACCTCCACCCCCAGTTCCACGTCATGACACGCAGCAATGGAATGATGTCCAACTAATCGTTCCCATGACAAATAAGGTAGATTTTATCCTCCTGGGAACGCTTCGGCTTGGTCGCAACCTGTTTCGCCCTGTTGATGAGCGGATTGGGATCTCCTTCTCGTATAGTCCGACGAAGTCCATCACTCTGCTTCCAAGTTATCTGCATATCGAGAGGCAGCCTTCCGCAGGCCGAGGCCTTTCTGAGGACCGAGCCGCGTTTACTGCCACCCTTAAGGCAAACAAGTACGTCAGCCTGGCGCCGGGTTTTCTCTATATCAATAGGAGCTTTGCCGTTGGCCAAAGCGATCTTGAAAGAAGGCCCTCTGTGGCAGTCACATTCACGCTGCCGCGACCGCGCTTCACCTTGAGCGATCGTAATCTGGTTGAGCGTCGTCTGCGCCAGCCACAGGGTAATTCAACCCGCTATCGTAATCTGCTTCAGCTTCAATATCCGTTTGTATTTAGAGGCAGGCATCTTATCCTACTTGTCTCGGACGAAGTGAGCTACGAGTCGGCCTTGAAAGCGTGGGTGCGTAACAGGTTTCTTGCGGGTATAAGGAAACAAATCAACAACTATTGCTCAGCGGATTTCTACTACACTAGACAAAACGATGGACGAGCACGAGCGCTTCCGGGTGATTTCCACGTTATCGGCCTCTCGCTCGCATTCCGGCTGGGAGGTAAGATTACTGCACGTGATAAGCAGCGGCAATTAGATCTCTTGGATGATGACGATGACGACCGGTAGAGCGAATCATGACGGGCGGCCTTGCCCAAAGAGTCGACCAGGCGAGTGCGGTACGGAACCGGTCGCGGTAGCGACCGGGTGGTTCCCACGAGATTAACCCGCTTGCTACCGCAAGCGGTTCCGTACCCGATTGGTCATTCGACGCACTCTGGAGTTATTGGGCAAATCAATTACAGGCAGTCTCATGGAAAGGAGACAGAGGAATGAAAGCAGGATTCATTGGACTGGGAAACATGGGATCGGCCATAGCTCGCAACCTGATTAAAGCGGGGCACGATCTAACGGTTTATAACCGGACACGAAGCCGCGCTGAGCCGTTCGCTTCCCTGGGCGCGAGGATTGCGGAGACGCCCAGTGAAGCTGCCGCCGATGCAGATGTGCTAGTCACCATGCTGGCGGATGACGCGGCTGTGGAAGCTGTCATTTTCTCACCGGGAAATGCTATCGCGGCCCTCGCGGGCGGCGCCGTTCATATTTCCATGAGCACGATCAGCGTCGCGTTGTCGCGCCGGTTGGCCGCAAGTCATCGCGAGAAACAGCAGCACTATCTGGCCGCGCCGGTGTTTGGTCGGCCTGACGCCGCAGCCGCCGCGAAGCTGTTCGTTGTTGCCGGCGGGCCAGCCGAACAGATCGAACGCTGCCGACCTCTGTTCGACGCGATTGGACAGAAGACATTCATCGCTGGTGAGGAACCTCAGGCTGCGAATGTGATCAAGTTGGCTGGGAATTTCCTGATCACGACGGTTATCGAAAGTCTGGGCGAAGCCTTTGCTTTTGGCCGCAAGTTCGGAGTTGACCCGCATGCCTTTCTGGACATTCTCACGAACTCATTGTTTACTGCACCGGTCTACCAGAATTATGGGAGCATGATCGCATCCGACAACTTTGAGCCTGCGGGTTTCAAACTGCCGCTCGGGTTGAAAGACAACCGTCTCCTGCTGGTGGCGGCCGAGGAGGCTGCGGCGCCGATGCCGATGGCTAGCCTGGTCCATGATCGGTTTGTGGCGGCTCTCGCTCGAGGGTTAGGCGAATCCGATTGGGCAGCGATCGCTCGCGTCTCGTACCAGGACGCGGGACTGCATAAGGAGGTCAGCAAATGATTTATCGAACACTTGGCAGCACCGGAGAGAAGGTGTCGGCAATCGGAGTAGGCGGCTGGCATCTCGGTCTGAAAACTGTTGACGAGCAGTTGGCAATTCGCATCGTTCGTTCGGCCATCGATCGAGGCGCCAACTTTCTCGACAACTGTTGGGACTACAACGACGGGGCGAGTGAGTTACGCATGGGCAAAGCGCTGCGCGACGGTTATCGCGACCGCTCTTTTTTGATGACCAAGATTGATGGTCGATCGAAAAAGGAGGCTGCCAGACAGCTTGATGAATCTTTGCGTCGCTTTGGTGTCGACACAATTGATTTGGTCCAGCACCATGAGATCATCCGGTTCGACGATCCGCACCGTATTTTCCATGCGGAGGGAGCGAACGCCGCGCTCCTTGAAGCGCGCGATGCTGGGAAGCTTCGCTACATCGGATTCACCGGCCACAAAGATCCGCGCATACACCTGCACATGCTCGAAGTAGCTAAAGAGAACGGATTCAAGTTCGATGGTGTGCAAATGCCTTTGAATGTTATGGACGCGCATTACCGCAGTTTCGAAAAGCGGGTTCTGCCTGAGTTAGTGAAGCTGCAAATAGGCGTGCTGGGAATGAAGAGCATGGCCAACGGCATTCTGTTGAAGTCGAAGACCGTAACGCCGATTGAGTGTCTGCACTACGCGCTGAATCTCCCGACGTCCGTCGTTATCACGGGCATTGACGGCATGGAGATCCTTGAGCAGGCATTCGCAGCGGTTGAATCTTTCCAACCGCTCAGCCACGACGAGCGCGAAGCATTGCTGGCGAAAACCCGCGAGGCCGCGGCGGACGGCCGCTTCGAGCCGTTTAAGACATCGTCAATTTTTGATGGCACCGCCGAGAACCCGCAATGGTTGGGTGAAGAGCCACCTGAAGTCCGAGAGCTAATGCCTGCATGAAGCGAAGTGTTGGTGGGCTTTAGCGCGCGGGCTGGTATAATTGGCCCAATTGACATGCCCGAAATCAGCCGATTTTTCGGAATTGTAATCGCAATCTATTACAAGGAGCACGGCGTGCCGCACTTCACGCAAAGTACGCCGGCCAGACAGGCGTGTTCTCGATTGTCGACCTGAAACTAATTGAAGGCCGTTTACCCAAACGAGTGGTTGCGCTCGTGCTTGAGTGGGCCTTTGAGCATCGGAGTGAGTTGCTGGAGAACTGGGAACGTGCGGTCGCGCAGGAACCGCTGCAGCCAATCGCGCCTTTGGAGTAGGAGGAAATGATGCATTTCGTAAAGGACGTGAAGTGTTTGTCTGAATACAAACTACTACTGACTTTTGAGGACGGCAGCTTGCGACAAGTTGATTTAGCGCCGCACCTCGACGGAGAAGTGTTCGAGCCGCTGAAGGATTTGAACAACTTCAAAAGCGTTCATCTCAACTCTGATCTGGATACGATTGTTTGGAAGAATGGCGCCGACATGTCCCCGGATTTCCTCTATGAAATCGGCGTTCCCGTAGCTGAGCCAGTGCCGGCGGCATAGCGTCTGTAATCAAGACGCTTGTAATCAACGTCTCAATCTTTTGAGTCAACTTATAAGCTTCGCAAGCGCTGCGGGTAATGCATTTGTTGATTTGTGTTGGGCTTTGAGTTGTTAGTAGATACCACACCCGGTCAATTCAGAAATTAGGAATGTATGCACCTTCCCAGCGACCGCGTTTACCGAGAGATGAGATCTGAGGAAGCATCCCTCTGGTATGTGCCTGCAAACGGTGGCGAGGAGATCGCGCTACTGATCAAGGCCCCGAGTTCAAGCATCAAGGCGCTTCTTGCGGGTTGCCCACTTCGCTTGGTATTCGGGAGGAACGGGACACACCTCACTACCGGCGTGCGCATCCTCGACATGCCCGATGCCCCAATATTCATCTCTGGAATGCAGCGTGAGGCGGAGGAACACCAGGCGCTCTCACGTGCGCTGCAGGAGCGATGCCTGCCGGTGTTCCTATTTAACGAGATGGACGTTTGCCTTGCGTGGACAAACCTCGATCTGATGGAGAGCGATTCAACCCAAGTGGCGGAAGTGCTGGGCAGAGTGGAAGACCTCTATGTGGGAGCCTTCACGCCCGAGTGTTCGCATTCATTAGACTGCTTCTGCTATTCGGTCGACAACACGTTGACTTATCCTGAGGCAACTACGATTTCAGTGGTCAATATTCCAACTACTCTTGAGCCATGGCGGACAAACGATGTCTTTTTCATTGGCTTTCGTGGGCATCACACGATTACCCTCGACCACCCCGATGAAGGAGAGATGTTTGAACGAGCAGTGTGGGCATCCCTAGAGTCTGTCTTTCCGCTCACATTGCATAAGAATCCTCAGGTCAGAATTGGAAAAAAGACGCGTGAACTAACCGACGTCCTGGCGTTCTATGAATATGGGAGCTTTCTGATCGAGGCTAAAGATCTGTCGGTACTGCATGCCGGGTTCGAGCGAGATCAGGAACGCCGAACGAAGGGTGTCCAGAAGCAGATCAAGAAGGCCATTGCCCAGTTGGTTGGAGCATCAAGGGGGCTAACGAGCGGAAAGACCATCTTCTCCGTCGATGGGACGGAACTCAACTTGATTCGCGACAAGCCTGCCCACTGCATTGTGCTCATTACAGAACTAATGCACTGGGGCGAATGGGGTGAGGTCGAAACGCAACTCGCAGAAGCAATGGGATCCACGGGCGATTTCTTCCATTTACTAGACCTGCGGGAATTCATCATCCTGCTCAAAGGAAGCAGTGGGAAGGCGCCTTTGCTCGACTACAACTTGATGGAACGCTGTAAGATATTCGCTCAAAACGGTAGCGTCCACATTCGTGGCCGAATAGCCCCTAACCGTGGTAAAGAACTGCCGGACTGTGACCTTGAGTGAAGCACGTATCTTGGGCCCGGTCGCTACTGCTCCCGGTACTGACCTCACTGGCCTCGCCGTTCTGTGCCACTGGTACCTTTACAGGCACGGTGGGGCCCTGAACTCTAACTTGACGCCGTACCCGCGACTCGGCGATTCCCTGCATCTGTTGTTTCCACCCGCGCCAGTCTCTCCATCAAAGTAATCACAGCCGAGAAGTCTTCCTCTTTGCCCTCGCCGAATTCCGCGGTGTTCATTAGAAATGCTGCCTCAGTGGCCGGCATAGGCACCTTCGCTGCTGCCGCGGTTTCGAGAACCAAACCAAAATCTTTGTTCATGAGCCGAATTGCAAACTGAGGACTGTAGTCTCCACTGTCCGCGCGTGAGAGCTTGCCGAGATGTGCAGGTGCTATCACAGCCGTGTGTGATAAAACCTCGAGCAATCGATGCCGATCGAGGCCTTCTTTTTGGCCCAGGGCAACCGACTCGGCGATCGCTTGCATGCCAACTCCCAGCAAAGTATTCGCAACGAGTTTCATCGCGGTCCCCGAGCCGCTGCCACCCAGATAAAAATTTTGACTGGCGATCGAGCTGAAGATTGGCTGGGCAGCTTGAAAAAGTTCTTCGTCTCCCCCGCAGAAGAGCGTCAACTTACCCTCTTCAGCGGCAGGAGTACTGCCAGAGACCGGCGAGTCCAGGAATTTTACTCCAGCCTCGCGACTCAGCTCGTAGAGTTCGCGTGAAGTCGCGGGAAGCACGGTACTCAGCTCGATTATTGCCGAGCCGCGACGCAGATGAGCAAAGACACCTTGCGGATCGGTGTACACGCTTTTGACTGCATCATCATTGGTAAGAGACGACAAGATGACTTTAGCTTCGGCTGCGAGTTCAGCGATGCTGTCAGCGACGGTAGCGCCGTATTTAACCAACGCCTCGGCAGCCTCACGACTGCGGTTATACGCGACGAGTTGGTAACCGTGGTCGAGTAAGCGTCTGGCAATGCGGCTGCCCATGTTGCCGATGCCAATAAAGCCAAGCCTGGTAGTCTGGTTGGTGAGCGAGTTCATTTCACTGTCCTTCCTTTCGATTTCAACTCTGCGACACGTTGCGCGTAATAGAGGCGCAATCTCCGACGAGTGACGCAACTCTCATCCAAGTACCGCGGAGCGGTAACATCTTCAGCCCAGCGTTGCCGCCGGCTATCTTGGGTTTCGAACTCCAATCGGTCTCAACCGCGATGGGGTTGCGTCCTTGACGCCGATACCCAGCGTAGCAGCCGGCGGGCGGCAACGTTGGGCTGGAGAGTCGCAACCGCTTCGCGGTATCACCCTGGCTAGTACCGGCTTAACGTCTCGGGAAAAATGCTCACGCTCGCCGGCGTGCGACCTGCCACGCCGTTGAGAACATCCCTGGCTTTCATTCCGTAGAAGGCTTCGTTCAGATCGTTATCCGGAGTGATGGCTGTCCCCTTTAGAGCCACACCCGCGAATAGTCCCTTTGTGCGGGAATAGGTTAGGATTTCGGCCTTGAGTTGAGCGTCCGTGGCCGCGCTGGCCTCGCGCCCGACAGGCCCTGCTGCCACACCGACTTCACCGCCAATCTCAAATTTGTCACCCAAGAGACCGGCCAAGCCACTCTCATTCATGACTAGCAATACGTAATCAGTCTTATCTGCGCCTATCTGGGCCCCGAAGCTACCGCCTCCTAAATTGAAGAAAGCAGGTGCTGTCCAACCCGCGTCAGTTCGCCGGCTAATTACGCCCTTGCCTTCGCGTCCGCCAAAGATGAATGCAGCTTTCAGCACCCCAGGAAAAACGGCGATTGCTTGTGCCTTATCAATTAATTCCTTCGGAATCCCATTGTCCGCGGCACCCATAATTTCGTTAAAGACCGTCGCAGCATCATTAGAACGCTGCGTGGCTTCATTTGCCTTCTTGCCCTTCTTCTGTGCAAAAGTCGGAATACCCAGGACACACGTGACGAGCACGATAGTTAGAATGCCCACGACTCGACCTATTGAGTAATGATTCATTTTATTTCTCCTTCGAATTCATTTCTCAAACCGATGAGTGTGTTTGCAAATGTCTTGCCAGAATAAACGAGGCGGCAAAACACGATTTGCTCCTGGTTTGTGGACCAGAGAAGACAGTGAGGGCACGCGTGTCTGAAGTTACTGGCCATATCTCACCATCTGACTACCTATGGTCGCGTTCGGGCAGATGGAATCAGCGTTCGGAGATCAGAGGTCAGAGATCAGAAGTCGGAGATCAGAGGTCGGAGATTAGAAGTCAGAAGTAAGGGTCAGATTCTGATCGCTTTGATGCTTCTGATCTCTGATTTCTCAGCCGCCAACTGTGTGGAACAAGCGTCCTATCAAAAAGCCAACGGCTGCAGCGCCGAGGCCGATCAAGACCATTTGCAATCCGCTCTTACGCCAGTCTCCGACCAGGGTCTTCGCAGAATAGACACCCACGGCGAAGAGCGTCACTGCGCTCAGGGCTATCGCCAAAACAATAGCCGGCGTGCGAGCAACGACCATAAAGGGAACGATCGGTATGAAGTGACCGATGAGGGTCGCAACGGTGACCACCACAGCGCTCTGCACCAGACTCTGCTGACCAACGGGTTGCAGATGCAGCTCTTCATTCATCATCGTGCTCACCCAGGTTTCACGGTTGGAAGTGATCGTGGAAACCACATCCTCGAGCAGCTGACCCTTGAAGCCCTTAGCCGCGTAGATCTCTCGGACTTCTTCACGCTCGTCATTCGGTTGTGTTTCAATCTCATTCTGCTCGCGAGCTCTCTCGGCGAGATAGAAGTCGCGGTCTGAACCGAAAGACGTATACGCCACCGCTCCCATTGAAATCGATTCTGTTATTGCCGCGGCCAGCCCGGTTACGATCAGCACATGCGTGGACCCGCCGGCCGCTACAACGCCAAGCGCGATACCCAGCATGTTGACGAGGCCGTCCTGTCCTCCAAGAATTACATCTCTCAGAGAGTTGTTGGTACCGTGCTTTTCCTTTCCGATCATCGGGCTCTCCCGACTGTCGTTGAGCGAAGCACGCACCGCCCGCCCGAGGCGAGTGGTGGTCGTCTTCTTCAACGTGGAAGATTTTGCTTCTATCAAATCCCTCTCCCATCTATCTTGGACGCGTAGTTCGAAGGTACAACTCAAGTTTCTTCTTAAGTCTTGCCATTCAAGTCTCCTCTGTCACCCCGGTTCATCGAACGCTTCTACCCACGCTTAGTCCACGCACGATCTCACTTAACCCGCGCTTCATCAGCGATACCGTTGCGCGGACGTCAAGAAGCATCGTTAGACGATCATCCAATTCGTTGATACTCAGTTTTCGGAGCTGAGAAATGTTGCCGCTCAAAGATTCAATCCTGCGTTCGCCCCTCGGTGAGCCGTCTTGGTTGATCCTGCCTTCGCTGAGCCACTTGGCGATGAGTTGTTCTCTCCGCGTCACAATGCCGGATTGGTTGTCGGCCTTAGAGGGCGCGGCGGAGTTTAGATATGACCAGACCTCTTCGGGATAGACACTGGGAATTGCTTCCGTCGCATTTGGCTGTCGACCAAAGAACCTGGCGAGCATCCGCGGTGAGTCGCCCAGCGGTCGCCGTCCACCCTGCATACGCATTCCCACGATCGACAAAACAACCGAGCCCGCTCCGCCGCCCACGCCAATGCCGTTACCCAGGTTCACTGTGCTCGGTTTGAACTGCATCGCCGACGTGATGGCGCCGGCCACCCCGCCCGTTAGAACCGAAGCGATGTTGATGATGTTTTGCGCCTTATCGCGCTTCGCTTGTATATCGGCGCGAATTCCCCGGATCTGTTCTACCTCCGAATCGATAACCGCATTTACGCTATCGATTTCAAGCGACGCTGCCAAAACCTTTTCAGTAATCTCCTGGCGCGCCACGAGTGATTCGAGGCTCGCTCCAGAAACGGCCGCGCGCGCGCGACTTAACTGATCCAGGAGCGATGCGACGCCGATCTCTTCAGCAACCTGCGCTGCTTCAGGAGATAGCCGGGGTGCCTGGACTGTGGAGGCTTTGGTTTCCGGTTGCGCGTTGTTCGGTTGAGTTTGCGCTGCCGTGGGCCAGGTCGACACCGCGATCAGCAAGGCGACCAGGCCGAAGCGGCTTACTGTATCGTTACAGAACCGGGAGCGGTAGCGACCGGATCCTACATTCAACCTGCGACTGATTATTTTGCCGGCACAGAAACCCGGGGGGCACGCTTGAGTGCTGGATCCGGTCGCTACCGCTCGCGGTTCTGTAATGATGCACGACCCGAGTTCCTTGCTGATTCTAAACCGCACCGGTACCTCCTTCTATGACTTTGAGGTTTGACTCGCACTAAAACGCCGCGAGCAGCACAGAAGACCCATTACCCCTAGTCCGACGAAGGCGAGCGGCGCCATTTCAGGAGGATTACTCCCGATCTTGACTCCGCCGTTGGTGCCAATCGGTACAACCCAGGCAGTCAGCACGTGGCGAAAGTTACCGACGGGATCCCCCTTGCTATGAAACCAGGTTCCGAGCGCACCTACGATCAAGCAAAGAGAAAAGCCCACCTGCAAGACCCTGCGTCCCCAGCTATTCCACTGGTAGAGACCGACGCCGCCGGCAATCAGCATCAGTCCTATGTAGACGAGCGGGATCCAGGTCTCCCATTGGCGCCCAAGCTCTACTCGATGCTCCCACCTTATGTCGATCATGAGCGAGCCAAGCCCGCCAAGCAGAGCCAGTACGAGAATTCTATTCAATGACCAGGACAAAATTGATCTCACCGTGCGTTCCTCAAATGCTGATGGATCTGAGTGTCGGCGGTTGGCCCGCGCCGCTCAGTTCCTCGGGGTTCCGGCGCCGGCAACCCGCGTGGGAAACCAGTTCGGCTGCGCGCGTCCGTGACGCCACCGCCGGGTCGCGACACGAGGATTGGAACCAAAGCCGAAACCGCCATGACTCCCGCGATGATATGAAGCGCTCCGCGGTAAGAGCCCGTCGTCTGTCGCATGTAGGCGATCAGCAGCGGCCCAACCGCGCTGGCACAGCCCCAGGCCGTCAGCATCAGACCGTAGATTGGCCCAACATTCTTCGAGCCGAAATAATCCGCCGCAAACGCCGGCATGGTGCCAAAGCCTCCGCCATAACACATGAGCACGACGAACGCGACCATCGTCATTAAGGTGACGGTGGCAACGCTGGGAAGAAACCAGAAGAGTAAGACCTGAAGGCCGAACATCACAAAAAATGTCGCTCGCCTGGTCATCAAGTCGGAAACCGAAGCCCAAAACACTCGCCCGAATGCGTTGCCGATACTCGCTATTCCGACCATGCTCGCGGCCACGACCGCGCTCACGCCGACCAGCTCCTGAAAAATCGGAGCTTCCTGCGAGATGATTGAAATGCCCGCGAACGTGTTGAGAAACAGCAGCAACCAGAGCGCATACCACTGCCAGGTCCTGAGCGCTTCGCCGAGCGTGTAATCGCGTCCGGCACGTTGCGAAGTTTGCGAAGCAGTTGGCGTCCAACCCGCTGGCCGCCAACCTTCGGGCGGATTCTGCATAAACATGCTGGCGACAACCGTCACGATCAAATATGCGATGCCCAGATAAGCAAACGTGTTCAATACACCAACGCTCTGAATCAGTCGCGTAGCGACAGGCGCGGTGATTAGAGCACCGGCGCCGAAACCGCCAACCGCAATTCCGGTGATCAGGCCTCTGCGATCCGGGAACCATTTCACCAGGACTGCAACGGGAACGATGTAAGAGAGTCCCAGACCAATCCCGCCGATCAATCCATAACTGAGGTATAACCACCAGAGTTTATTAGCCGAGAAGCTGGCGAGAAATACTCCGAGTCCATACAGTATGCCTCCAGTGATCGCGACGACCCGCGGCCCCTTACGATTTAGCCACAGGCCGCCAAGGAAGGCCGAGATACCCAGCACGAAAATGCTGATCGTAAACGTCAGAGTTACTTCCGAGATGCTCCAGCCGAATTGCTTTACGAGCGGCGCACGGAACACGCTCCATGCATACACTGCGCCCAATGCAACCTGCATCAATACTCCCGCCCCAGCAATGATCCATCGATTATGAGTGCGCATAAGTTCTCCTTCTATTTAAGGTCACGTTGCCTGATCGCCTTGTAGCCGGTGTTGCTACAAAGCCATCCGTAAGTGTCTTGAGGAACAAAACAATGTTGTCCTCTTGTTCATTAGTGAGGCCAAGATTCCCGATCTTAGGCGTGACGTTTTCGTGGACTTCGGGCTCTGGCCAACAAGTGACCTTTTCGCCAGCTGAACCCTGCGCGCACCTGGGAAAGATCCGGGAGGTATTGTAGAAATGCACAACCTCTTTCAAGCTTTTTAAGTAGCCATTGTGCATGTACGCTTTTATGAAATCGGGGCGCGGTCGCATGTCAACGTCACGCACCGTCGGGACCTGGAACTTCCCGTTGAACAGAGGGGCTAGCTGTCGCCATTGCTGGGGGTAAGGATTGTTCGCACCACTTAGCATGCCTCCTACTCCTAAATCTTTATAGGCAAGCCCCTGAGTATTGGCGACGTAGCCGTACTGGTCTGGTTTTGATTCACAATAGAAGGGTTGCGCTAGATTGCGAGGCAGACCGAGGTTAGCAGAAGTGAAATCAGTAAACAGGGGCGCAACATCTGCCGCTTGCGAGACAACTCCGTTTACGGCGGTTCCGCTTGAGTGGCACTGATTGCAATGTGCTATTCCATTAAATAACTCGTAGCCGCGCTTCTCTCGCGGGGTCAATTGCGCTTTGCCTGCCAGCCAAGCATCGAATTTTGATGAAAAAGAGCTTACCTCCGAAGATGCCTCATAAGACGCGATTGAAAGAGTTATGTGATCGTAGGTCGAATTTGACAGTCCTCGGTCACGCGCACTGAGATGAACTGGATAGGGATCATTTTGGGGAGCCGGTGCGGGCTTACCACAAACACTTGCGATATCTGCGGGCCATTTAATGGCAAATGATTGGCTTCCCCAGATTGTTTCAACGAGCGACCGGTACGGCCCTTGAGATATCTTCCAGACAAAACAAGCGCTATCTGGATTCGCCATCTCGAGTGGATTCACGGGAGGCCCCTGAGCCTGTTCCGCCGCCGGATTACTAAGTCGAACTCCGGTTGCTCTCATATCCCAAAAGTTTCCACCATAGAAGTCACCCTGGGTTGCGTTGTAGTGGAGAATGGGAGCAAATGCTGCGTACGCGTAGCTCTGTGGTTTTCTGCCTGAAAGTCGGCTGTTCGGTGCCGGCGAAACCGCATTTGTGACGCTTACCCCTCCAGGCGCGGCCACGATCGTCGCATTGAAGACGCTACAGCCTCCCGTGAACCCGGCATTTGCGACGTGACAAGTTGCGCACGCTATATTTTTCGCGGGTGAAAGAGTCTTATCGTAAATCGCTAACTTACCGAGGAGCGTAATTTGTTGATATTGATCCAGTGGAGTTGACGATGATACTTGCTGAATCAGATTCGATTCGGTGTTGTCTATGAAGGAATTGATGGCCGCTACATCAGGATCTTGATTCGCTCCTCCTGGGAGGAGCGATGCTATATCTACGTTTTGGCTACAGACGGAGAACGGCGTCGCTCCCGGCTTCTGCTGCGCTGGAGATGACACGCCACTCTGGGCCGAAGTGGTGTAAATGACAATTGATACTCCCGCCGCCGCGATGACAACCATCAACATGTCTCTCGAAATTCTGCGCATTATGGATTCCTCCTCCTTTGACTAATGCCGGAGATTCTTCTCCGTTAGGTTTCTCCCGAACACCACCAGCAGATCGTTGCAAGCAGCCAATCCGCGGCGAAAATCCTTATTCCAAAAAGTGCTCATGAGTTTGAAGAGCCCGGGTGGTTTGGATTCTTCGGCGTTGGCCTGAACCAAAGCTTTGGGGATCGCACGGGTAAGATCGCTGAGCAAGGCAGGCTCGATCTCTCCGAGCGTTGTGACCAGCAACAGCAGGTTGCGAGTCGCACGAATGGACTGAGGCCCGCTGGCTACAGCGACGACCTGCTCGAGGATCTTTTCGCTGCCACCCAGTGTTCCTCGCATCAGTTCGAGCACGCCGCGGTCGTGCAAACCCTGCAGGACCTCGTACGCAGCCAACACTGCTTCGGCGTGATCAATTGGCGCTTGCTTAAGACGCGTATTGAGATCCTCGCGCGGATCGCGTGGCGCCGGATGGAATGGAATCGGTTGGGCCATATGTTCTCCTTCTACCTCGCTTGCCTTGGTTGAATCTGCACGAGTTGTGGTCCAGGTGGGCGATAGTCCACGCGTTTCCATTTACGTTCGACCTCAACTCCGTGCTGCGGCGTCGGATGACCCCAACGCGAATTGGTCCGAGGCAAGGGGTTCTCGCCCATCTCAGGCAGCACCGTCAGCTTCACCGAAGTTTCTTTGTATGCCGGGGTATGCGTAACAGGATCAGTGTGGCTGCTCGTCAGTCGATTGATGGGGCTTTCGACTGAGTTCATCGGCATGTAAAGCTCTTTGCCGTGAACGCGATCGGTTATCAAAGCGCGCACGCGGACCCTGCCGTAGCGCGAAGTGAGTTGCACCCAGGTTCCGCTTTGGATTCCGCGCTCTGCAGCAAGTTCCGGGGAGACTTCGACAAACGTGTCAGGTGTCTTCTCGCGAATGCCTTCGGTGCGATAAGTCAGGTTGCCTTCGTGAAAATGTTCGAGCAGACGTCCATTGTTCAGATGTAGATCAAACTCGGCATCGGGCTGCTCGGGGTATTCCAACCACTTCAACGGAAACAATCTCGCCTTACCATCGGGAAAGAAAAATTCCTTCGTGTAGAGCAGCGGTTGATCGCTGCCATCGGCGGCGACGGGCCATTGCAGGGAACGGTACCCCTCGATGCGATCATAGGTCACACCCGCGAACAAAGGGGTTAGCGAGGCGATTTCAGCCATGATTTCCGAAGGGTGCTGATAGCCCCAATCGGCCCCGAGATGATTCGCAACGTCCCGGATGATTTGCCAATCGGGGCGGCACCCTGCCAACGGCTCGAACACTTCATAAAGCCTTTGAATTCTCCGCTCGGTGCTGGTAAACGTGCCTTCCTTTTCCAGACTTGGAGCGGCCGGCAAAACGACATCGGCGTACTGGCAAGTGACGCCAAAAAAGATTTCCTGCACGACGAAGAACTCGAGTTTGGAGAACGCATCGCTAACATAGTTTGAGTTGGAATCGACGATGCTCATCTCCTCGCCGATTAGATACATCGCCTTGAGCTTGCCCTGCTCAATGGCATCCACCATCTCGTGATTGTCCAGCCCTTTGTTGGACGGTAGAGTGACCTTCCAAGCCGCTTCAAAACGCGCGCGCACTTCCTTGTCATCAATCGACTGGTAGCCCGGAAGATTGTTTGGCATCGATCCGTAGTCGCTTGCTCCCTGTACGTTGTTATGACCACGCAAAGGGTAAGCGCCGGTTCCCGGACGCATGTAATTGCCGGTGGCCAGGAGCAAATTCGAAATGGCGGTCGAAGTATCGGAACCCTGGCTGTGTTGCGTGACACCCATCGCCCAGAGAATGCAGACACGCTCTGCGTCGGCAATCATGTGAGCCACCTTTTTCAACGTTTCGATCGGCAAGCCGCATCGTTCGGCGGCAAATTCCAGGGTGAAAGGCTCAAGGCTCTTTCGATAGTCCTGGAACCCGTTCACCCATTTGTCAATGAAGTCAGTTTTTGCGAGTCCGTTATCGATCAGAAAACGGGTAACTGAAGATAACCAGATGAGATCGGTTCCGGGCTTTGGGTGCAGGAAGACGTCGGCGCGTCGCGCCATCTCATGCTCGCGCAGGTCAGAGACGACCAACTTTTGACCGTGCAGTTTGTGCGCTCGCTTTACGCGGGTTGCAATCACCGGATGGCTCTCCGCGGTGTTGCTGCCTACAATGAGTACCAGGTCTGCCTGGGATATATCCGTGATCGAGCCTGAGTCCCCGCCGTAACCGACGGTGCGAAATAGACCCACCGTCGCCGGTGACTGGCAGTAACGCGAACAGTTGTCGATGTTGTTGGTACCGACCACGGCCCGGGCCAGCTTCTGCATCAGATAGCTTTCTTCATTAGTGCACTTTGAGGATGCAATCAGCCCGATAGAATCCGGCCCGTTCTTCGCTTTGATCTCGGTCAGACGCCGAGCCACCAGCCTCAGCGCTTCTTCCCAAGTGGCTTCGCGAAAGCTGTCTCCCTCCCGGATAAGCGGCTTGGTCAAGCGGTCACTACTGTTGATGTGGTCCCAGGCAAACTTTCCTTTAACGCAGGTTGAGACTCCATTGGCCGGACCTTCCAGAGGTTCGACCTTGAGGATGTGACGGTCTTTGGTCCAGACATCGAAGCTGCAGCCGACACCACAGTAGGTGCACACCGTTTTGGTTCGGCGAATGCGCGACTCACGCATCGCCTCTTCGGCTTCTGAGACGCGCATGATTGTGCCGTAGCCGGTCTCGGGCTCAATGCCTTTGACTACTTCAATCATTCCGTCCAGCGCTGGTTTCGGCAGCCCCGTGAAAAACCCTGCCTGACCAAGCATGGATTTCTCCATTAGCGCGTTGCATGGGCAGACGGTTACGCAATGGCCGCAGGAGACGCAGCTCGACTCACCGATAGTCGAGCCGCCATCCCACAGCACCCGCGGATGAGGGTCTTCCCAGTTAATCGAGAGCGTTTCGTTCACTTCGAGGTTTTGACAGGCTTCGACGCAGCGGCCGCAGAGAATGCATTGATTGGGGTCGTAGCGATAGAAGGGATTTGTATTGTCGACTTCGTAAGGCTTGGCTCGGAATGGAATGTTTTGATGTTCGACCGCCAGGAGCTTGGCCGTGTTGTGAACCGTGCAGTTACCGTTGCTGTTATCACAGACCGTGCAGTAGAGCATGTGATTGCCGAGAATCCGGTCGTATGCTTCTCTTTGTGCGGCGTCAGCGGCCTTAGACTTTGTGTCGACAATGAGTCCGTCCGAAACAGCAGTCGCGCAGGCGCGGAGCAGTTGACCATCGATCTCGACCATGCAGGTATCGCATGTTTGGATTGGCCCCAGCTGCGGGTGATAACAGACTTGCGGAACCTTGCTGCCCGTGCGATTGACGACCTCGATCAACCGTTCACCGGCCTGGGCTTCCTGGATGACACCGTCAATCGTGACACTGATCATAATTACGCCCCTTCAAGGTGTTCAAAGCATTTGCACCGCTGCCGTCCGGCGGGCTAACAAGATTGTTCCGCATCAGCGGGTGGCGCCGGCATCCCCGCTTGAATCACGCGTAAGATGCGCGTGCCACAATCAGTACCCGCTAGTAACGTCTGTAGTAACGACGATAGTGACGCTGACGGTTGTTCCGATGTCTCTGGATCAAGTAGCCGGTCCCGGCGCCCGCGGTACCGCCAATCAAGGCGCCTTTCTTTCCGCCGATCACCGCGCCCCCAAGCACTCCTGCCGCAGCTCCGATAAGTGCTCCCTTGGCTCTGCTGTGGTGAATGCGGTGGTAGTTACCTCGTGAACGACGTTGGGCATTCACGTTGAAACTTCCCACGGCTCCTATTAAGAGAACGATGGTTAGCAATGCAGCGAGTGTCTGATGTTTTCGTAAATTCATTTTCATTTCTCCTTCCCTGTCGCGCCCTCGACTTGAATGTGCGAGCGCATATTCATTCGCAATTGCACTCTCCGTGCCGTGGGCCGGAAACTGCCGGAGCGGTCTAAAACTGTGGCTAATAAAGGGAATTGATTGAAACGATATGAGTGTGAGTATGCTTCCAGACTACTTCTGTTGCCGGCCTATGACCACGTATAGCCAGACGGTGATATTTGGCCACTCGATTTGACCGTTCAAGTTACCTTTTGCGCTAAGCGAAGTGGATATGTCTTGAGTCACTTGCTCAGAAAGAAGAAACAAAAAAACGATCCACGAAATCACACCAGGAGCGATTCATGGTCGTTCGGGGTGACTTAGCGGATCGTCGTCTTGAGATCCTGTCCTAAGCGGCTTCCTCCGCGCTCACCCAAACATTCGCGCGCGCGAACCTGTCGATCCCATCAATCTCGTCTTCGCTCAATTGAAAGTCTGCTGCTTTCACAATCCCGTCGACCTGGCCGGGGTTTCTTCCACCCACTATTGCGCCGGTCACAGCGGACAATCGTAGCGTCCACGCAATTGCTATCTCTCCCGCTGAGAAGCCGTGATGCCTGCCGATGTTCTTCAACAACTCAGCGAGCCAGAGGTTTCGGTAAAGCCGCGGCTCCTGAAACTCGGGATCATGCTTGCGCCAATCGTCTTCAGGAAAATTATTGATCCGTTCGCGCGTCATTTTTCCGCTGAGCAGCCCCGACATCATCGGCGAGTAGACGATTACGCCTATGCCGTTCTGTTCGCAGAAAGGCAGGATTTCATCTTCGACGTCCCGATGAATTAGTGAGTAGGGAGGTTGAAGTGTGTCAACGCGGTCGATATACATCGCGCGCTGTAACTGATTTACATTGAAGTTCGAAACCCCGATGTAACGAACCTTGCCCTCGCGCTTCAGATCAGAAAGCGTGCTCCAGCCTTCTTCGATATCCGTCTCGGGATTGGGCCAGTGAATCTGGTAGAGATCAATTGCCTCAACCTGCAGCCGGCGCAGGCTGTCCTCGACTTCACGCCGGATTGAGTTGCGCTTCAGGCTGTGACTGATGTGGCCTTTCTCGTCCCAGATCATCGAGCACTTCGTAAAAATGTATGGACGTTCCGCGCGTCCTTTAAGGGCCTGGGCCACCATCTCTTCAGAATGGCCCAGCCCATAGACCGCTGCGGTATCAATCCAGTTGATGCCCAGATCAAGTGCGCGATTAATGGCCGCGATCGATTCGCGATCGTCCTGAGCGCCCCAACCGAATTGCCAGCCGCCGCCGCCTACAGCCCAACTCCCGAAACCCAGCGGCGTGATGAATAAGTCCGTCTTTCCCAATCGTCGTGTTTGCATCTTCTTGTCCTCGACCCGAGATAGGTGCATTCGCTGTTCCACAATTTTCGGGACGTTCAAACCGATGAGACAAACGGTTAAGGAAAGGAAGGTGGACTTATTCCGAAAGACATGACGTTGATTGCGCGAGCATAAGTTGCCAGGTGTTGATATGTGACCGCTAGCTGCAGTCGTTGTGGTCACTCCTTTCCTTACTTATGCGGCCTCGCTACAGCATTTCGACTAATAGTTAACAGTGCCTGGAGGGGTGGCCAGCGGTTTGCTCTAAGCCGCATCGCAGCTCTTCCGCTCACTTGGTAAGCCGAGAGAAAAGCAAGAAGCAGCATCAGGGACAGTGCGATAAGCGCTAATTTGCAGTGCCCCAATCCGAAGGAACGATAACGTCGGTAGGTTGAGCAAACACCTGCCCCAAGTGAATAGAGCCAGGAGCAAACCAATGAAGACTTCAAGACGCATACAGCTGGTATTAGTGGCCGTGCTCGCGACGATCGGTGTCTCGTTGATTCTGGTTAGTCCCCATACCGGTGCCCAGAAGCCACCCTCGAGCGGTCAACAACAGACTTCCTATATGTCTGTCAACGAGGAACCCTTCGATGTAGTGCGCGCTCGGGACAAGGCAAATAAAGCCGGCGTAATGGCGGCGCATCAAAAGCTGCTCGAAGAGCGTTACAACCTCAGCCGGCGCGTTGATGACAACGTTCGCATGACTCACGGCAAACCTATTCCGGTTGGCCCAACGGCAAGGCTAAAGAATGGTGTCACCTGGGAGCAGCTTGGTCGCATGTCACCCGATGAGATTAAGGACAAGGGGCTATTTCCTTACTTGCCTCTGCCGCACGTGAACCATCCGGTTGGCGGAATGGTCTTTCCGCAGACACACATCAAAGCCCTGCCGCGGCTGCAAAGGTTTGATGTGGACTTCGATCTGCCGGACTGGTTTCTACCGGAATTTCCGGCGGCAATGTTTCTAACTACTCGAAAGGATCTCGGCGATGTCTCGAAGGGCCAGCTAATCACAGTTAACAACTATTATGACCTCTTTAACGGCATTCTCAATCCCAAACAACTCGAGGGTTTGCGTTTGCTCGTGACCCAGTTCCCGCAGCAACAATTCAACGCCACGGCTGATCGGAAAACAGAGCGACCGGATGGCATGCTTGGTGTGGCCTGCTTCGATTGCCACGTCAACGGTCACACCGACGGAGCTTTCCATGAGGTCGGAGACATTCGTCCGCAGGAAAATCGCCGGCGGATTGAGACAGCTTCTTTGCGCGGCGTGAACATTCAACGGCTATTTGGATCGCAAAGGGCACTCAAAACGGTCGAGGACTTCACCGAATTCGAACAACGTGCTGCGTACTTCGACGGCGATGAGGTGATTGCCACCAAGAAGGGCGTGAACATTTTGGAGCGAGGCTCGCAGGTTCACTTCATGGCGGAATTTGAAGAAATAATGGATTTTCCGCCCGCGCCAAAACTCAATATCTACGGAAAGCTCGACCGGACGAAAGCGACTGAGAGTGAAGCACGGGGTGAAGACCTCTTCTTCGGCAAAGCCAATTGCAGCTCATGTCATACGCCGCCCTTCTACACGGACAATCAGATGCACGACCTGGAAGTCGAAAGATTTTTTAAGCCCCGGATGGAAGGCGGCATGATGATGACCGCGCAGGGTCTGATCAAGACCTTTCCGCTGAGAGGCATTAAGGAGTCGCCGCCGTATCTCCACGACGGTCGACTACTGACGCTCGAAGATGTGGTGGAGTTTTTCAATCTGATCCAACAACTTGACTTGTCGCAGCGGGAGAAATCAGATCTGGTCGCGTTCTTGCGCGCCTTGTAAGAGGCGCCGTGGCAAACACCCGAGGTCGAAGGCATGACACTACTCCGGACCACTCCCGTCAGCTTCCTGATTCGTCGGAGCGTGCGCTATCTACTCGTCTCGCACGGGTTTCGCCTCCTCCAGGCCGTAGTCGTCCTGGCAGCGTTGAGCTTTGTGCTGACGGGCAGTCGCATCGCGCTCATCGATCGGTATGGCAACCGTGCGGACATAGTCGCTTCAATCTTCGTCACCGTCGCGACCATGGCGCTGCTGACCTTGCTAAACCGGCGGGTGATGACCGCTATTGATCGACGCTTCTTCCGCGAGGTATACAATGCTGAGCTAATCTTAACGGAACTTGGCGAGGCGATTCCCACTCTTTCGAAAACCAGGCAACTGGTCGAATTAGCAGCAAACAAGATCAGCGACGCGCTCCATCCGGAAAATGTAACTATTTTCCTGGACGACGAGGAGGCGCATGCCTACGTCGCCGCATTTTCGTCCGATGCGCCAAGGGCAGTACCAACGCGGCTTCACGGCCGCGTATTGCACTATGACGAATGGCCCATTGACCAGTTAAGAAAGTCTTCGGTAGAACCTATCGAAGGAGATCGCTCGTCGTATGGCCCGCGCCGGGAGGCTGATAGTGTCCCGTCCGATCACGAAAGCCAAACGTTACGCGCAGTGCGCTCGACACTCTTGATTCCTATCGCCGCCAACGGTCGTTTACATGGACTCATTTCACTGGGCCAGCGACTCTCAGATCTGCCTTATGCGCAAGAAGACAGGCGCCTCTTGCTGGTGGTGGCCAACCAGATGGGTTCGTTCATTGAAAACATGGAGTTGCTCAGCCGCATGGTTGAGGAAGAGCGCACCGCGCGCGAGCTCGAAATGGCAGCCGAAGTGCAACGACATCTTTTCCCCGCAGATGGGCTGGAAGATAACGCCCTGCAGATCTACGGCACCTGCCTCCCGGCGCTCGGGATTGGGGGTGACTACTACGATTATTTTGACATCGACGATCGCCGCACGGGAATCGCTATCGCCGATGTTGCTGGTAAGGGAATCGCCGCGGCGCTGCTGATGTCCACGGTTCAGGCTTCGCTGCGTTGCCAGCTTACTTCTGCGGACAGATCCTTAGCCGATGTTGTCTCGGCGATGAATAGCCTGCTGCGGCGCTCGACCAGCGATGGCGGTTACGCGACCTTCTTTCTGGCTCAGTTTGATAAAGCGACGCGTGGCTTGTCCTATGTTAACGCCGGGCACAATCCACCTATGCTCGTGCGCGGCGCACTTGCTTCTTTGGGAGCAGCCGGAACGCTTCTTGACGTACCGGGAACTCCCCGAGTCTGGTCAAACAACGCGATGGGAACGAGGGCCGCCCTGGCCGTGTCCGTGATAGAGGAACCAGTGGTCAGCCGCCTGACCGTGGGCGGGCCGATCATCGGCACCTTCCTGCAAGGACCTTACGAGCAGGAAACTATTCGGCTGCAGAGTGGAGATACTCTCGTCGTTTACACCGACGGCGTGACGGAAGCCCTGAACCCGGCTGGTTTGGAATTCGGCGAAGAGAAACTACGATCGATTGTAACTGAGTCGCTGCAGTTGCCGGCGCGCGAATTGGCCGAAGCGATCATCGCCAGGGTATTGCGATGGCAGGCAGAGGCCGCACAGCATGATGACATCACATTGATCGTCGTGAAGGTGAAGGACGGAGAAGTGGAAAAGCGAGAGAGCCTCAACCAGCGCTACGGAGCAGAAGGGAGCAGGGACGACAATGCGACAACCGGGCCATTCCTCAATATATGCCATTAGTGGATCAAGCAGTGTCTACCATCTACTTTATCCCGACCAGGATTACACACTATGCGGATTCAGGGCTGAGAAACACTGCGCCGAGATCGCAGCTAAGGCGGCGCTTCATGTGGTTGAGTTTGTTCCTCCCAATCGTGAACTTTGCAAGCAATGCGACAAGATGAACAATCGACGCAAAGGCAATAGCCATGGGCCCGGCGCGTCAGGTTCTAATCCAGGATCTCTCTTATCACGGGAGAGTCACAGACCAGATCACGCCGCTTTTCTGGTTGATGAGCAAAAAGCGCAGAGAATCGTGTTTTGACTCGGTAGACCGCCGTCGTACAATCACGCCCTAAGGCAATTGTCGGAGGTCACATGGGGACAACCAACAACAGTAAAGCCTATCGGTCGACGGCGGGCGAAGATCGTCTTCCTACCCAAATCGCCATACCCAGCGAGCCAATTGGCAATATCCCAGAGAATCTACTGAAGCCTGGACTTCTCTGGTGGTCCGAGCCATCTGCGGTTTTGAGTTATGGGGTGGCTGTTCTGTCGGTTGCGATCGCGCTCATCATCGCCAACCTGCTCGAGACTCATCTGGTTGGGGCCCCGGCTTCGCTTTTCCTTTGTGCCATCATGTTTAGTGCCTGGTTCGGGGGAACCAGGCCGGGATTGTTCGCCGTGACGATCTCCCTTTTGGGGTTCGTTTACTACTTCGTGACGCCGATCTATTCGTTGTACGTTCCGATCAATGAGATACCTCGAGTCGTCATTTTTTTGGTGGCCGCTCTTTTTGTCGGGTCGCTCAGCTCCGCGCAAAGGAGCGCCACGCAGTCGCTTAGATCCGCGCGTGACGATTTGAGAAGAACAGTCCAGGAGTTAAGAAGAACCAATGAGGCGCTGCATACGGAGAACATAGAACGTCACCAGGCCCAGGAGGCGCTGCATCAGGCACAGACAGATCTGGCGCACGTCAGCCGCGTAACGATGATGGGTGAATTGACCGCGTCACTGGCGCACGAAGTAAATCAACCCATTACGGCAGCCATAACAAACGCCAATACTTGTGCGCGTTGGCTCGCTGGCGACACCCCCAACATTCAGGAGGCACGGGAGGCTGCGATCAGGAGCGCGAAAGATGGCGTGCGTGCGGCGGACATCATTGGCCGCATCCGACTGCTCTTTAAGAAGGGGAGGCCGGTACGGGAACCGGTTGACATAAACGAAGTTATTCGAGAGATAGTCATGCTTCTGCGAAGCGAGGCAGCGCGATATTCAATCTCGGTCCGAACGGAGCTGGAGACAGAACTGCCCGAAACCAGAGGTGACCACGTGCAATTGCAGCAGGTCTTCATGAACCTGGTGCTCAATGGAATCGATGCGATGAAGTATGTGGAGGATAAGCGCGAACTCGTTATCAAATCCGAGCGATGGGAAAACGAGCAGGTGCTGGTGTCCGTCCGCGATACCGGCGTCGGGCTGCCCCCGCAAACAGATCAGATCTTCAATGCGTTCTTTACCACGAAGGTTCACGGTACCGGTATGGGATTATCAATTAGCCGATCGATCGTTGAGTCGCATGGCGGCCGCTTGTGGGTTGACGGCGACTCGCCGCGCGGCGCGACCTTTCACATCGCTCTGCCAACCAGAGTCGAGGCACACGCATGACGTGTGAATATGACTTTGACTGCTTAGACCGCCGTCGTAGAATGAGGCCAACAGGCAATTGTCCCGAGGATAACCATGGGGCCACCCAACAACAATAAAGTATTTGCTAAGCCTACATCGATCATGATATCGACCGAGCCTATCGGTAGTACCCCAAGTCCCATCGATCTAATTGAAAGAGCCGCACAAAGCGACGGTGAAAATCTGAACCTCGCTCCTCTCTATGAGGCTGCGATTCGAGACACCTTCAGCGGTTTGCGAAGGATCGTCCAAACAGTGGTTTTGGTGTGACAATCGAGTTTGCCATAGCACGCGCTACATGAAGCGCGCCGACCAGGAGACTATGTGGAATGACGCCGATGCATGGTTTGAAAGTTAGTTCAAGTCTTAGAAGGAGAATCCTATGAATCCGACGGATGATAATGCCAAGTTTCGTGGGCGAGCATCGAGTGAGAGCAGCCAACCGATTCGGTTCGCGGGCTCGGTGCTTGGCGCGCAACGTCATATCTGCGCGTTCTTTCACAGCGCCGACGAAGAATACAAGGTGCTGCTTCCGTTCATCAAAGAGGGTTTCGAGCGGGGCGAGAAGGCGTTCCACATCGTCGATCCCAAGCTGCGTGCGGGGCACACCCTGCGACTCGCGTCGGCCGGCATCGATGTGGAGGCGGCGGAAAAGAGCGGTCAGTTCGAGCTACGCAACTGGGCTGACGCCTATCTGCGCGATGGTCATTTCGATCAGGATCGGATGCTTGCGCTAATCGAAGAAGTCCTTGATA
>JAWVDF010000030.1:0-88470 GCA_033857635.1 Blastocatellia bacterium | reverse complement strand
GGTGCGAAGTGAGCACCTCGTGACAACGACGAACTATCAGCGCGGGGCGTGACGCCAAACAAGTCATTGGACCGGAGCGCGAGTCAGAGGGCTTTTCATCCACAACTTGCGCCTATCGAGGTTGCGTATGCGCCCGGTCAATTCCACCGTTGGATGCTTTCGCTAACATCAGTCTTGGAGGTAGTCCTGAAGCAATTGACCTTGAACAGCGGTGCAGGAAAAATCGCGGCCGGCGCTTTGATCGGGGCTCTTGCGGGCGCTGTTATTCTTTTTTTCTTCGGAGACGGTTTCGCGATGGCATTCTATCTTGCCGGCGAAGGCGTCGTCTTTGGTGGGTTCCTCGGCACCGTCATCGGTCTCTTGGTTTTTCTCGCATCTTGCCGCTCACGTAAACCAACGTGACGCACCCAACAAATCGTTGGACCGGGGCGCGGGGGCGTGTTTCGCAACTTGATTGACGGAATCGAAGGTTGAATGTAATCGCCGCGCCCGGTCAACTCAGACGTTGTTTGGATTCGTTAGGTTCATTCATAAGAATATCCATAAGCAAATAACGTCTGAGACCGGGCGTACAGAACCGGGAGCGGTAGCGACCGGGTCAAACACTCAACTTTCGTCAACGACGCGCAAATCGCTCGCACCCGTGCTTAGAAGATTTCAACGTAAGAACTGTTCGACCCACTCAGTATGTGCCGGGACCCCGTCGCTACCGCTCCGGGTTCTGTACCGAACGCTTTATCGCCGAGGCGCAACCCAATAATTCGTTGGACGCGAGGGGGCCCACCCGGGCTGTCAGCGACAACTTGTCCCTAACGTGGTTGTCTCCCGCCGCGTCTACTCAAACGTTGGGTTGCTCTTGGTACAGAACCGGGAGCGGTAGCGACCGGGTCAAACACTCAACTTTCGTCAACGACGCGCAAATCGCTCGCACCCGTGCTTAGAGGATTTCAACGTAAGAACTTTTCGACCCACGCAGTAAGTGGCGGGACCCGTCGCTACCGCTCCGGGTTCTGTACCACAGACCTCGCAAATGGTTAAAATAGTATGGACCGATTCTGCAATTGAAGATTTGAATGCTATCGGAGAATCTTTAGTGGAATTACCCGAGCCAAAACCAAAGGAGAAAAGAAATTCTAAGCAGATATAAGCTCACTTGATTTCAGAGTACCAATACTTCTACGACCACGCAGGCTGTACGGATAAGACCTTGAAACTTTACGAAGGTCATTTTGACGATTGCTATCGAGGGTCTACTCCGCCGATGGAAGAGACCCATCTATTTTAGGGAGAAATCAATGTCTACTATCACGACAAAAGACGGAACACAGATATATTACAGGGACCTTGGAGCAGGGCAGCCCATCGTTTTCAGCCATGGCTGGCCCCTGAGCGCGGACGACTGGGATGCTCAGGTCTTCTATTTTGCTTCGCGCGGCTTTCGATGCATCGCACATGATCGACGGGGACACGGGCGCTCGAGTCAGCCTTGGGAAGGTAACGATATGGATACCTACTCGGACGATCTTGCGGAGTTGACCGCGCACCTCGATCTAAAGGATGCGATCCACGTCGGCCACTCGACCGGCGGCGGCGAGGTGGCACGCTATATCGGACGACATGGCACGAGCCGGGTGGCCAAAGCGGTGCTCATAGGCGCAGTGCCGCCGCTAATGGTTAAAACTGAGAAGAACCCCGGCGGCCTTCCGATCGAGGTATTCGACGGATTTCGCGCCGCGTACGTAGCCGATCGATCGCAGTTCTACCGGGACGTCGCCTCCGGCCCGTTCTACGGATTCAACCGTCCGGGTGCAAAGGTCTCTCAGGGCATTATCGACAATTGGTGGCGTCAGGGAATGATGGGCGGCTTCAAGGGCGGATACGATTGCATCAAACAATTTTCCGAGGTCGACTTTACCGAAGACCTTAAGAAGTTCGACGTGCCAACTCTGATCATGCATGGCGATGACGACCAGATCGTCCCGATCGGCGCCTCGGCAATGCTTTCGTCTAAGATCGTAAAAGACGCGGTGTTGAAAGTTTATCCCGGTTTGCCGCACGGCCTATGCACCACTCATCACGAGGTGGTCAACCCCGATCTCGAAGCCTTCATCGCTAAGGGAACAGCATGACGGGCGCCTGAATAAGCTGATGGGTTACTCGCGGTACAGAACCGGGAGCGGTAGCGACCGGGTCAAACATTCAACCTTCGGCACAACGCGCAAATCATACGCACCAATGCTCAGAAGATTTCAATGCGAGCACTTATCGACCCATGCAGTAAGTGGTTGGACCCCGTCGCTACCGCTCCGGGTTCTGTACCGAACGCTTTATTCGCAGTGGCGCAACCCAACAATTCTAGAGTGGTGCAACGGCAACGCCTGACATGCCCATCCCACAGAGGTAATAACAACTATGAAGAATACTAAGAGCAATAAAAAAGAGTTGTCACCAGAACACCGTGAAGAACTACTCAGCGAATTAAAAGCCCGTTTTGGGAAAAACATGAGCCGCCATAAGGGTCTTGAATGGGGCAAAGTAGAAGCAAAGCTGGAAGCTAATACTGAAAAACTGTGGTCGCTGGGTGAAATGGAAAGATCCGGCGGCGAACCGGATGTTGTCGGGTTTGATAAGAAGACGGGCGAATACATTTTTTATGATTGTTCAGCGGAAAGTCCCAAAGGCCGCAGAAGTCTTTGTTACGATCGTCAAGCGCTGGAGTCGAGGAAAGAACATAAACCGGCAAATAACGCTATTGATATGGCAGCTGCCATGGGCATTGAGCTTTTAACGGAAGAGGAATATCGGGAGCTGCAGAAACTTGGAAATTTCGATTCGAAAACGTCGAGCTGGATTACAACACCTTCTGAGATCAGAAAACTCGGCGGCGCCATCTTTGCTGATTACCGCTTCGGTCGTGTCTTCGTATATCACAACGGTGCAGAATCGTACTACGCTGCCAGGGCGTTCCGTGGCTCGCTAAGAATCTAAATCTTGCACAGACAGCTAAATTTGAATTTGAGAACGGCTCACCTGAAAAAAAGAAAGAAATTTTCGCAGATTTAGGCTCTAACCTCACCCTCAATTTCGAAAAGTTCTTGGAAGTCACCGGCTGGCACAGGGGTGCCCAGATCCGCAGGATTCTGCAATGAGTTGGAAGAAACAATCAAGCGGTCGTCAAATCAGTTTGCTCCGAATCGATCGCCGATGGAACGCTTGGGCGCGAGCTATCGTTTCCAGACACGATTATTCAAGAGCGTTGGGGCGCCAGAACGTACCTGTTAAGGAGGGGAATTGATCAGCCACGCTCGCATTTCCCCGTCGTCCAGACGATCGATCCGCTTTTACCTGCGACCTTTGACAGCGCCGATCCTTCTTGGCTTGTTCTGTTTCTTAGTCTACAACGCGAACCTGCGGCAGATCGGCGCGGGGGATACAGTGCCCGCTCGATATCTGCCTCTGATTCTCTGGCATGATGGCACGCTCGATCTCGACGCGAACGCGCGCCTGGTTGCGCATGGCCATTCGATGAGTGCAGACCGGCCCGCGGGCGCTGACGGTAAGGTCATCTACTTCGAGCCGTGGGCCTATTGGATGGTCCACACTCGCCAGCATCAGCTCGCTTCCTTGTACCCCGTGGTGACTCCATTGCTCGTGGCGCCACTCTATTTTCCCGCCGTTATCTGGCTCAACGCACACGGTTGGCAGCAGCCGCAGATTGACCGCGTGGCGGAATTAATGGAGAAGCTCTCGGCGTCGTTTCTTGCCGCGGTCGCAAGTGTCCTTATGTACCTGCTGCTGCGTCGCGACTGCCGCGGGTGGGGCCTCCCGCTCGCCATGGTGTTCGCCTTCGGGACCAATACATGGATGATCTCCAGCCAGGCACTTTGGCAGCACGGGACTGGAGAACTCCTGATCGCCCTGGCATTGCTGCTGGTCGTCGCCCCTGCCTCACCCATGCGCACTGCGCTACTCGGGGCGGTGTGTGTTTTCATGGCGGCGAATCGCCCGCCGGACGCGCTGATTGCCGGTGCTATCGTACTCTTCACTGTTTGGAGCCGCAGGCGCAGCGCGCTGTGGCTTTTCGCCGGCGCCACTGTCCCGCTGGCAGCACTGCTCTACTACAACCTCGACTTTATCGGCCACGTTGCTGGTGGTTACGCCTTAGCAAAGAACTCTAATAACGAGTTCTTCAAACTGAACTGGTCAGGGGTGGCCGGGTTGCTGGTCAGCCCGACGCGCGGCCTGCTCGTCTTTTCGCCGTTCCTTGTCTTCATTCCCGTGGGGCTGATTCAGCGGCTGCGAGCACCAGGATCGAGAGGGCTCGCCGTGGCGCTTAGTTTTGCCGTCGCCGCCCAGTTCTTACTTTACTCGCAGGCGGACTGGCGCGCCGGAGTGTCATGGGGTCCGCGTTGGCTAACGGACCTTTTGCCGATCCTGGTGTGGATGCTCGCGCCCGCTCCGCTCGTGCTGCGCCCGCTCGCACGCGGCCTGCTCATCCTGGCGATGGCGGCGTCGGTCGGCGTACAGGCGGTCGGAGCTTTCTGGTATACGAAGGCAAGTGACGCACGCATCTTCGCTGGAAGTCCGGGATCCATGCGCGCTGCGTGGAATCCTCGCAATGTTCCCTTCCTCACCGAGCTACGTCATCCACGCCCGCGCGGCGATCTCCAATGCGACGCGAGCGGCTCGATCGATCGTGTGGGGGCGACGTTGCTTCACGGCGCCGGAGACGTCCCTGACCTGAAACCCGGAGCGGTGCTCGAAGGAGGGGCGCTCGCCTGCGGGCACGCGCCCGCCGAACTGTTGGTGTTGATAGACGGGGTCGTGATCGGTTCGACGCGGGATTTTCTACCGCGGGTGGACATCGATGAACTGAAGCACACCATTTCGCCCTCGGGCTGGCGCATGTCTGCCAACACGCAGGGCGTTTCACCGGGGGAGCGCGTACTTCAGCTCGCTGTTAACATCGAGCCAGGAAGCGATATCCGCATTGTTCGTGAACAACGCGTATTCGTGATCGCACAGGAGCCGGCCGCAGAGACCGCCGCGAAGCCCCAGAAGCCGGCGTCGGGGCCTGAGTTGGATGCGATGGCAGAGCGCGCGGCGGCGTTGTTGCGGGAACGGCAGAGCGGGTACGGCTTTTGGCTCACCTCGTATACGAAGGAACCTCGTTACGAAGCTCCGCAACAAGAAATGAACACATTCCTGACTTCAATGCTAGTGGATTTGCTCTCGCCAGTCGCACGCCGGCGAAGTCTCGACGACGTGGTGGAGCGTGCACGACGGCATCTCGCGGCACAGATCGAAAGCGACGGATTAGTGCGCTATCATGGCTTGCCCGACGGACCCACCATTGGCACGCTGGGCAGTGTCATTACTCCGGACGCTGACGACACTGCTTTAGCGTGGAGAATCGCTGCCCCCGGCGCTGGTGACCCGAGGCTGCAACGCATGCTGGGAGAGCTTGCTCGTTATCGCGACGCGAGGGGCTTATACCGGACCTGGCTCGCCCCACAAGAGAAATATCAGAGTCTAGATCCCGGACGCGATCCAAATCCGACAGACATCGCCATCCAGATGCACGTGTATTTAATGCTGCGCCAACTTGATCCGCCTGCCGCTCAGAACCTTTGCAAAGCGCTCCAACGCTCCCTCGGGGACGGGGATCTCTGGATTTACTACGCCAAAGCTCCACTGGTGCCCTACCTCCGCAGTGCCGAATTGCGGCAGCTTGGTTGCGCAATTCCGCTGCCAACGAAGCGGCTGGCGCTTCCCGCTGCGGGACAGGAAATCTGGAGCGAGGCGGTGCGCCGGCTCGCTGAAACGACGGCGTCGCCACCGGACGCGAAAGTGCGACAGGCGATTGGCAGTCTGCTTGGGCGCATTGGCAGCGACGACTTTGCCCAGCTTCGGCGGTCGCCGCCGCTGCTCTACCACAACGATCTAAGCGCGACCGTAAAACGATTTTACTGGTCCGAGGATTTTGGTTACGCACTGTGGCTCCGGCTTTACGAAGCAGCTGGCGTCGAAACCGGACAACTTCACTAACCATGACTTCTCAATCGGCTTTTCGGCATTACGGGCGAGTCATGCAACACTTCGCCTCCACTCGAGCGCTGGAGGTGTTTGCGCTTCAAGCGTCGCCGATTCTCGGTAGCTTCCTCGGTGGCTTCAGCCTCGAACGGTCCGCCGTGATCCGGCTGGGTTTACTACTCGTCGGCAGCCTCGCGCTCACGGCCCACGTCTTTGTCTTCAATGATTGGGCTGGGCACAGCAGCGACATTCGTGATCCGCGGCGGGCCACACTCGTATTTGCTCGGCGGGGCATTAGCAGGCGTCAGGTCGCGCGCGTTGCGACCGCTCTCCTCATCTTCGCGAATGTCGCCTTCGCTGCCGTCGGCGGCCCGGCCCTACTGCTTGGCGCCGCGATCGCAGCCCTCAGCGTTCTGTACTCGTGTTCGCCGAGTTTCGGCAAGAGCACGCCAATCGTGGCGTCGATCAATCACCTGCTCGGAGGCGCGCTGCACTTCTTGCTTGGTTACACCTTATCCCGCCCCCTCGACACAAGCGGTCTCGTGATCAGTCTTTTCTTTGGTTTGGTGTTTGCCGGCGGCCACCTCAACCAGGAGGTGCGTGACTACGAGGGTGATCTTCTAAACGGGATTCGCACTAGTGCCGTAGTGTTCGGCCGTCGGCGAACGTTTCTGGCGAGCCTGTTCACCTTTACGGCCGCTTATGCGATGCTCGCCGGCTTAGCCGCGCTTGGCATCCTGCCAAGGCTGCTGCTCTGGAGCACTATGTTGTGGCCTTTGCATGTCGCCTGGTCTCTGCGAGCGCTCCAGCGTGGATTGGGATTCGAGACCGCGTTATGGATGCAACGAAGATATCGATTGCTGTTCGTGTTCATCGGGCTCGCTATGCTAGCCAGATGAGCAGACATGTTCATGAAGATTTCAACGCGAGAACTGTTCGACCCACACAGTAAGTGGCGGGACCCCGTCGCTACCGCTCCGGGTTCTGTACCGGAGGCATTGGGCTGATGCCTTCCTCATCAGATACTGCGAAGCGCTTGATCGGGACTTGGAGACTCGTCTCAATTACAAGGAAGGGCAAGGCCGACCCGAATCGTGGGCGGCACCCAACGGGGCTAATCCAATATGACGGCACCGGACACATGGCTGTCCAGATTATGCCAGACCGAGTTCGCGGATACGCGGGCTCGGAACCTACACCCGACGAGGCGAAGGCAGCTATGACTGGCTATACCGCCTACTTCGGCACCTACACCATCGACGAAAGCGCGCGCACTGTAACGCATCACCGCACGGGCAACATTCATCCGGATTCCCTCATTGATGTCGTGCGCCGCTATGAGTTTGCTTCGGGTGACCGACTGATCCTGCGGCCGGTTGAGAATCAGGATGAATTAACCTGGGAGCGTATCAAATGAGATGGGCGTCTGTTATCGCCTGACGCCGTGTTTAAGACATCGTTACAGCACTTCACGGAGTCTGTCACGCTCCTCACGGAGTCTGTCACGCTCCTCATGGAGTCTGTCACGCTCCTCGCGGAGTCTGTCGCCCTCCTCAGCAAGGCTGTGTCGGCCCTCGCGGAGTTTGTCAGGCTCGTCATGGGATCTGCCATGAAAATCTTGGGGTTTGTCACGCTCATCACGGATCCTGAAACCCTCCTCAGGGAGTCTGCCCACAGCCTCGCGGCGCCTGTCGCTCCCCGCGCGGAGACTCCCAGAGGCAACGCGGCAACTGTCATTGCTCGCGCGTCGGTTATTTCGTGGCTCGTGATAGCTGGACAGGGCCTCGGTAAATGATGGCGCTCTGGGTTGTTACGAACGTCCTTCAGGGTCGAAATCGCTTGCTGTCCGCTAATCGGTGTCGTCGTCCCGGCTATTGTATTTCACGACTGTTCCGTGACGACCGGGTCGCTACCGCTGCCGGTGGCGACTTCATGACCCGAACCACTCGAGCGCGGCTCCGACACTTAGAGAGCATATGAACATCGCGTTAACTGGTTGACAAGCGTCCCGCGCGTTCATTATATTCTTGGCACTCAACTTTCTGGAGTGCCAATTACGACTGAAGTCGAGCAGCTATTTTTATTTTAGTAGAGTTATGCCCACGAACAAGAAAAGAAAAGGAGCATTTTCGGTATGGCAGTAAATATCAGGCCGCTTCACGACCGCGTGATTGTGAGGCGGATCGAAGAAGGCGAACAGGTTCGCGGCGGAATCATTATTCCGGACAGCGCGAAAGAGAAGCCCCAGGAGGGCGAAGTTGTGGCCGTTGGCGAAGGCAAGTATCGCGAAGACGGAACTCGTCAAACGCTGGACGTTAAAGCCGGCGATCGAGTTCTCTTTGGCAAGTACAGCGGCTCAGAAATCAAACTCGACGGCGAAGAGCTTTTGATCATGCGCGAAGACGAGATTCTGGGAATCATTCAGCGCGCCGCCGCCGGCAAGAAAGGCGGCAAATAGTCCTTACGACTAAGCCGCTCTTTTTAACCCACATCGAATAATAGCGACAAACTAAAGTTTGTCGTACAGAGATATAGGAGAAGAAACAAAAATGGCAAAGCAAGTAGTTCATGGCGAGGATTCGCGTTCGGCAATTCTGCGCGGCATCAATCAGCTCGCCGATGCAGTTAAGATCACGCTCGGCCCCAAGGGCCGCAATGTCGTGATCGACAAGAAATTTGGTTCGCCCACAATCACCAAAGACGGTGTGACGGTAGCGAAGGAAATCGAGTTGAAAGACCCGCTCGAGAACATGGGCGCGCAGATGGTTCGGGAAGTCGCTTCCAAGACTTCCGATGTGGCCGGCGACGGCACTACCACTGCGACCGTTCTGGCCCAGGCGATCTTTCGCGAAGGCGTGAAGACGGTTGCGGCCGGCGCGAACCCAATGGCGCTCAAGCGCGGCATTGATAAAGCAGTCGAGCGCGCCACCGCGGAAATCCATCGCATGGCCAAGCCGGTCAAGGGCGATGCGATTGCCCAGGTCGGCACCGTTTCGGCCAATGGCGACGCCACCATCGGCACCATCATTGCCAAGGCAATGGATCAGGTCGGCAAAGACGGCGTAATCACAGTGGAAGAGTCCAAGACGATGGAAACTTCCCTGGAAGTTGTCGAAGGAATGCAGTTCGACCGTGGTTATCTCAGTCCTTACTTTGTGACTGATGCCGAGCGCATGGAAGCATCTCTGGAAAACGCGCTGATCCTGATTCACGAAAAGAAGATCAGCTCGATGAAGGATCTGCTCCCGTTACTCGAGCAGGTTGCCAAGTTGGGCAAGCCCCTGCTGATTATCGCAGAGGACGTTGACGGCGAAGCACTGGCCACCCTGGTGGTCAATAAGCTGCGCGGTACGCTGAATGTCGCAGCCGTTAAGGCCCCGGGCTTTGGCGATCGCCGCAAGGCCATGCTGGAAGACGTCGCGACGCTCACCGGCGGCAAAGTAATCAGTGAGGATCTCGGTATCAAGCTCGAGAACGTTCAGCTTTCGGATCTCGGCCGGGCCAAGAAAATCACGATCGACAAGGACAACACCACGCTCGTCGAAGGCGGCGGCAAGCAGGCTGACATTGAGGGCCGCGTGAAGACTATTCGCGCGCAAATCGAGGACACATCCTCCGACTATGATCGCGAGAAGTTGCAGGAACGTCTGGCCAAGCTCGTCGGCGGTGTCGCAGTCATCAAGGTCGGCGCGGCTACCGAGACTGAGATGAAGGAGAAGAAGGCACGCGTTGAAGACGCCATGCATGCAACCCGCGCGGCCGTGGAAGAAGGAATTGTTCCCGGCGGCGGCGTAGCCTTGGTGCGAGCGGCGAAGGCCCTCGAAAAGTTCGACGTGACAGCCAATGGTGGTGATAGCGACGAACAGATCGGTGTCAACATCGTGCGGCGTGCTTTGGAGGAGCCTCTGCGGCAGATTGTTCAGAATGCCGGCAAAGAAGGCGCGGTCATCGTCGAGCGTGTGCGCGCCGACAAGAACGACAGCTTCGGCTTCAATGCCCAGACCGAGCAGTTCGAGGATCTGGTTAAGGCCGGCGTTATCGATCCTGCCAAGGTCACGCGGACAGCGCTGCAGAATGCGGCGTCAATCGCGGGACTGATGCTCACCACTGAAGCCATGATTGCCGAAATTCCTGACGAGGATAAGGGCGCTCCCGGTGGAATGCCGGGCGGCATGGGCGGTATGGGCGGCATGGGTATGTAATCCCGGGCGCAACCCTCAACAAAGTAAGAGCGGCTTCGATCATTTGATCGGAGCCGCTCTTCTCTTTTAATGGCAGTGTTTCTTTTGAGAGGTTGACGCTGTCCAGGTAAGACGATCCACGAAAGTACACGAAGCAGATGTTAGTTAGTGTAATTTCGTAGATCGTTCATTTCGGAACGCAAGAACAATTAAACCAAACCAAGACACTAACCGTTTTTAAGTTGAGTAGAAAAACGTGTGCCAGCTCGAAGGTAGCAATCACGGGGGGCGCGATAGGCGGCCGAGCTGGCACTGGCGGGTGTCGGTTTTTCAAACGTCGAATGGCTCTTGCGATTGGCTGACTTTGGGGCCAGCCCCATCCAACGAGCGGAATTATACACCTGTGAACAAATCAGTCAACGGGTTTAAGCAAAGGGCATCACTATCAGGGTTTTTTGCAGGATTATTAAGGACATACGGTGAAGCTTCACCCACGTAGCGGCCTCGGAATGCACCTCAAAGGTCAGGAAGGGGGCTTGCCCCCGCTCTTCCTCCCTAAAGAATCACCGCCGGCAAGTATCCTCTCAAATCATCCGGAAGCGGGGGCTTGCCCCCCTTCCTGACTTTGAGATTTCTAAGTTGATTCGTGTTCGTGGAGATTGAATCTCATATTCCTGCTTCTTGATTTGACACTCTTCAGGGTGGGTTTCTATACTGCACAGTCCTTACACGCCACTGGCCAGGTAGCTCAGTTGGTAGAGCGCGGCCCTGAAAAGGCCGGCGTCGGCGGTTCAAGTCCGTCCCTGGCCACCATTACTTCATTGTGAAATGTCAGAACCGCCTGCGGTAGCGGGCGGTTGATCTCGGCAGGTATGCGGTGCTGTCAGTTCAACCGCCCGCTACTGCAGGCGGTTCTGACCGGCTTACCGCGGCCAGAAGTTTCTGATCCGCTCTTCGAGAAAATGAAAGGGAACGTAATCGACCTGCCGGCCTGCCGCGCGCAACTCCTCAACCATGCGCATCGCGCCGTCGGCGTTGAAGCTGTGCACCATGATTGTCGCGGCGCGTTGCAGTTCCGGGTTCGAAGCCAGGAAAGAAGCTATTGCGTAACCGGTGCGTTCGTCGTCAGATTCAGTCGCGCCGTAATGCTCGGGCATCAGATCGTGATCAAGAAAGATCGAATCATAGGTGCGGGTGCTCAAAAGCTCTTTCGCCTGCGAGACCTCACAAGCGATATCCAGATGATCTCCTTTGAATCGTTTCGCGAACCAGTCGCAACGACGCTCGTCATCCTCCAACAAAAATATCCGAATCGGGTGGCGCCCGGAGTGGGGGCTGGCGATCCCAAACTTGTGCTTTAAACGCTCAACGAATCCCATGTTAATAAGATTATCCGTAACAGAATTGATTTCAAATTGAGGTCAGTACCGGGAGCGGTAGCGACCGGGTCTTCCTTCGGGAACTCGACCGCTGCATCGATTGAGGACCCGGTCGCTACCGCTCCCTGTACTGACCTCATTCCCTCAACAGCCTCACCGCTCGTATCGGAGAATCAAGCCGTTGCTCCCTACTGCCCATCCGTTCTTCTTCGTCATGAAAAGCGCGAACAGATTTTGCTTGGTGCCGCTCTCCTGCTCGATCCAGGTTCGTCCACCGTTGCTCGATCGCAAAATCGCGCCGCCGCGCCCAACAATCCAGCCCTCATCATCGCTGACAAACTGCACGCTTAATAATGTCGAGCGCGCCGCCGACGCAACTTTGATCCAGGTGCGGCCGCCATCTTCTGTGACCAGAATCGTGCCCCGCTCTCCAACCGCGCAACCTTTCTTTTCGTTGCGAAAGTCCACATGAAAAAGTGTGACTGTCGTATTCGAAACCTGCTTGATCCACGACTCGCCCGAATCCTCGGTGCGCAGAATAGCGCCGCCGGCCCCGACGATCCAGGCGCGCTTTTCGTCAACCACGTCAATATGGATTAGCTCCTGCCGAGTGGGCGCCTGCAGGACTTGCCAAGTGGCGCCGCCGTCTCGGGTAATCGCGAGAATGCTATTCGTGATCACGTCGCCGCGGCTCGCCGAACCGACGACCCACCCGCGCTTCTTGCCATTGAAGCGCAGACTGTAAAGCTCAGGCGTGGCGCCGTCGAATTCCGCCGGCAGAAACTTGTGTGCTTCGCGCCAGGAATGGCCACCGTTGCTGGTCTCGAAAATGCTGCCGCCTGCCACGACGAATCCAGTATCTTTGCCCACGAAGTAGATATCGTTGATCGCGTGGTCGATTCCCAGCGGTCGTTCCACCCAGCTCTTACCGCCGTCTTCGGTTGAGCCGAAGAAGCCACCGTCGCCCGCTACCCACCCACGTTTGGCATCGACAAAATAGACCGCATTCAGGTCTTTGCCGCCCGAGCTGACCCGCCCGGTGGTCCAGCCGCTCTGCGCCTGGCAGATCACGGTGGCCAGCAGCAAAACACCCGCGACCATGACGAGACGTCGATACTCTTCTTTCCAGTTCATCATTGGTTGAGAAAGTCTTGCACAGCCGGCTTAATTTAACAAAAGCGCAGTGGTGGAATAAAAGTGTGTTGCTAATCACCGGTGCATTAGCCCAACCGTTAGGGAGGGCTCCGCGGCGCACCTAATGAGCCCTCCCTGACGGTCGGGCTAGTGCCCCGCATCGCCACTCAACGGGGCAACACCACGTTATTCGCTCCAATACTGGAAAGACCGCGGGCCCTGTTTGGTGATTTGCTTCGTGTTATCAGATCTCTCGCAACCTTGGATTGCTAACCGCAACTACCACCACAAAAACCGCGATGATCACCCCGCCCGCTGCCAGTGTATGCTGGACTCCAAACCGGTGCGACGCCGCCCCCGCGATCAGATTTCCGATGGGCATCGCCCCAATAAAAGACAACATGAACATGCTCATCACTCGACCACGCATTTCGTCCGTCACCAGCTTCTGCAGCAGCGTGTTGCTGACCGCCACTGAACAGACAATCCCAAAGCCGAGCAGGAAAAGAAATATCAGTGACACTCCCACCCTGGTCGAAAGTGAAAAGCAGATCAGGCACACCGCAAACGCAAAATCACCACCCAGCACGAACCAACCTTTGCGACGAAAGTCACCCAGATAAGCCAGGAACAGCGCGCCAACCAGCGCTCCGGCGCCGGCCGTGCCCATCAGCAACGCGAGACCTGTCGCTCCCAGATGAAAGACGTCACGCGCGAAGACGGGCGTCATGGAAATGTAAGGCGCCCCAAACATGCTCGTCACCGCTGAGATTATCAGCAGGATTGAGACGCGCGGCCGCTTGCCGACATAGCGAAAGCCTTCGACCAGATCGTGTATGAAAGCTCCTTTGTCTTTCATCGACCTGACCGGCGCGCCCTCTACTTTCTCCCGTCGATCAAAGCGAACCATCTTTAGCCCGATCACAACGAACACAAACGAAACTGCGTTGGCAAAAAAGCAGCCCGCCACGCCGAAGAGCTTGAACCCGATTCCGGCGAATACGGGCCCCAGCACACGCGCGAGTTGAAATTGAGTTGAGTTAAGCGCGACCGCATTCGCCAGATCCCTGCGATCGACCAGGTCAAATACCAGAGCCATGTATGAAGGCCCCGCGATCGCCAGGCAACAGCCAGTGACGAACGACAACCCCAGAATCATCCAGACCTGGACGACGTGCGTGACGACCAGAATACCCAGAGTCAAAGCGGCCAGGCCCGCTACGATCTGCGTATAGATTAAAAGTTGCCGGCGGTCCATCAGATCCGCAAACACACCGCCGGCTAATGTCAGCAGCAGTCCGGGAGCCGTCCCCATGAATCCATCAAAGCCGAGCCAGAAGGGCGAGTCCGATAATTGCAGAACCAGCCAGCCCTGAGCGACCGCCTGCATCCAGGTTCCAGTGTTGGAAAGGAAAGCACCTGACCAGAACAGCAGAAAGTTGCGATGCCGCAGCGCGCGAAACATTTCGCTCACACCACGACCGCTCCTTTCCTCCAATTCAGATTCACTGGGCATGTATTAAGTTCTACCATTGGTTTCATCATCGCGCCAAAGGGGGCCAAAGTGGCACAGACTTCAGTCTGTGATTCGTAACGGAAAGCCTTCGCGGTCACGAGAGAGGTCTTAGTTAGTTGTGGCTGATTTGATTTTCAGATGGTCGGGATTTAAAGGGCAAGGACTAGTCGCTGCCGGGAGCGCGGACATCCTGTCCGCAGTGAGCGCTAACTGAGCGTGTTGCGCACGCGGCGCGAACAGGACGCCCGCGCTCCCGGCGCTAGGCTCTTCGCCAGGACGACAGCGGCGCACCCGAACCGCCGCGGCGTTCAGCTACAATCTCAGCGAGGATCGCCAGTGCCACTTCTTCCGGTGAGACGGCACCGATGTTCAAGCCGATTGGGGCTCGCACCTTATTTAGCCGTTCTTCGTCAGCGCCTTCTTCCCGCAATTTCTCGAGCACAATGTTCGTCCGTCTCTTACTGCCAATCATTCCGATATAGGAAGGCTTGGCCGCGATGGCGGCGCGCAGACAGTCTTCATCCTGCTTGTGTCCGCGCGTCACGATTGCAACCGAAACGTTCCGACCCATGGCGATAGCTTCGCGCACAGCGTCTGACCAATCGTCGGCAACAACCAAATCAATTCCCTGCTCTTCTGGTGAGGAAAACAATTCTCGTCCGAGGAATTCAGCGCGGTCATCGATAAGAGTCACCTGGTAACCAACCAGCGCAGCGAGCCGCGCCAAAGCGGCTCCCACGTGACCGGCCCCCGCGATAACCAACCGCGGCTCAGCTTCGATCCGTTCGAACAACAATTGCGCTCCATGAAACATGGTCAGGTCAGCAGCGAACTCTTCGACCTTCATCGATGTCGCATCAGCCCGCGATGAGAGGAACGCCTGCACTTGTGCGGCAGCCGCTTTATCCAAATCATTCGCGCCCAGCGTGCCGACCCTTTCAACTGATTCTCTCGCCAGCATTCTTGAGCCGCTGCGCAGTTGACCTGCTTCCTTTGGTAAGCTCATCAGGGTCACTAGCGCGCCCGCCGCGCCGTCATCCAGCATTTGGCTGATGGCTCGAGTGAGAAGTTGAACTTCGCGTTTGATGTTTTGGTCGCTCATGTAAGGGTTGAAGTCAGTACCACCCGCGTGAGCGGGTGGGGCAAACAGCTGCGTGGCCAGGATTGAGTGCTCGATCCACCCGCTCACGCAGGTGGTACTGACTTTCTTAGCCCGACGGCTTCAGCAGCACGCCGCACCAGCCACCATGGCCCAACCATGAGATAGAAAGGATTGCTGAAAAAAGCCGGCTGATTACCTTCGATTAAGTGGCCGACTAACTGGAGTACCCACCCAAACACAAACAACGCCAGCGCCCATCGCCAGCTAACAAAAAACAGCGGCAGCGATACGACAATCATCGGGATGCCAATCGAGTGCGAGAGTCGGTTCAGCGGATGCTGATGTTTGGACTTGTAGTTGTCGACGAATGAGTTCGTCATAAGTTCGAATCAAGGTGATATACACTTCGACGACAGAACATTAAAGCAAGGAAGAAGTTAAAAACTCCTCGGCAAAGGTTTCGCGATGAACGCCATCGCTCTCACAACCTAGCAAGAATTAAGAGACCCGGGCATTCAATCTGCCTTTGTGCCGCCCCTCAGCAACCGCCAGTGCGAAGAGACAATTCACAGCCTGAGTCACCCTATCTGCACCGCCCGGTTCGAAATAAGTTTCGTCACACTGAGAGCAAACCCAGGCCTTGATGCCTGAGATTCGCACTTTAACTCCCCCTCTCTCGAACTCCTGCGTGATTGTTTTTCTACGCAACTTGCCCTGACACTCTGAACAAGGCGCTTTCATAAGTTCGTTCATTGATTCAACTCTGCTTAGTCGGCGTACTCCACCAGGGCTTGTCAGGAATGTAGGCCGTTACTATATCAATTACCCCAGCATTCGAATAATCACAGACTATGTGAAGTGGGCAGCGAACTTTCTCACTCAAGTGAAAATAGCTACGATCAAACAACGACTCTCTTCCGGATAATCTTCCAGGATTCGGCTCTTACCGGCGACCGCCGTGATGATGTCCTGCTCGGTGAATCCATCTTCAATCATATGCCGGACGGCATGGATGCGTACACGATATCTCGTCGATAAGAGTAGACCCTTGATTCTGGATAGCAACTCATCTTCATTCATCGTTCATCATTCGCTGTGGCTCCGAATCATCTTCCCAGACATCAATGAAAATATCCATAGTCCCGCCGCAGACCATGCCTTCTTCGCTGGCTTCATCGGCGGTCAGCGCAAAATGGTGAAGGCCGGGTTCGCCTTTGTGCATCGCTTCGCGCGCTTCGGCCCAAACCTCTGCTTCCACGCATCCGCCGCCTACCGTGCCTGCCGTTTGTCCATTTTGAAAGAAGAGCATCTTGGCCCCGCGTCGCTGCGGCGTTGAGCCGCGAGTATGCGCGACCGTGGCGACGACGACCCGCTCACCGCGAGCATTGGCTTCGCGGATCAAACGATAGAGATCATTTTGAGCGATGGTACCCATAATCAGTGGCACAGACTTCAGTCTGTGATTCCCTCTCCCTTGTGAGAGGGCCGCTCAACCAACGTTATCAACACAGACTAAAATCTGGGCCACTTATCGAGGTGGAGTCGGTGTCGGTGTCGGCCGCAAACCAGGTTCGGCAGAGGTCGTGCCTTCCGACTGCGCCTTCGTTTTAGCGTTCTGAATCGCGGCTTCATCGGCGGCGTCCAGCTTCTTGCGCAGGCGCTCTATTTCCGCATCCGACGTGGCGATCGCCTGGTCGAGACGCGTATGGCTGATGGCGAACCCGTCCAACTGTTTGCGAACGCGAAGTTTTTCGCTTTCCAACTGACGCTTCCTCTGTTCGCGCAGCTCTTCGGGGTGCGTTGTGCCGTAACCGGCGGTCGACCGTTCAATGTTCTCCGGCTTCAACGCATAGTCTATTTCTTCCGCTCTGGCCTCGAGATCGGATTCCTTCGACTGCACATCACGCAGTTCGGCGCGAAGCGCTGCCGATCGAGCCTCAGCTCGGGACAAACGTTCCAGGTCCGCCAGCGACCGCTGACCTTCCTCCATTTGATTCAGCTTGTCCGAGAGCTTATCTACTTGCGTAGAAAGAGTGCGAATCGTCTTCTTCATCTCCTGCGGATCCTGCTCGCTCTTCGGACGCCCGGATTGGGCGTCCGTTGTATTTGGATCGGCAGTATTGCTGGTATCGCCCGAACTGTTGTCGGTCGGGGACGGTTGGTAGATTGCCGGGTTGGTGATGCGCGGCGAGCGCCGGCGGCGTCTCCGTTTTTGAGCATTAGAATCGACCAGCAGAAACCCTGCCATCAGGACGAGCGCGATGAGCACCGTCAACAACCTTCGCATAGAATTCTTCTCCATCAAAAACCTCCTTGCCGGTTTTAAGGAACCGATCAATCCCAGATCTTTAAGCTGCAAGCCTCCTTGACCAGGGTCTTCCCTTAAGAGCCTCACAAGATCAATAAATCACACGAAGTAGAGACAATTGGTTCGTTCAATTCGTGTGAATTCGTGGATCGTTTTGTCTGGGCCGAAAACGACACAAACCGGAATAAAGACATTAACTGTTCCACGCCGCCCGGTCCAATTCGTTCCCTGACTAATTTACCCCGGCTGAATCTGAAATCCAATTGCCATGGCTTTAACTGACTGGGTCAAAGCATCGACGCGGATTAGATTCGCTCCGGCTTCAGCATATGAACGAACATTTTCCAATGTGATGGGACCCGAGACCTCGACTGCTACCTGATTAGAAAGACCCTTTACCTGGCCGACCAATTCAGCGAATTCTGCTGCGGCCAGACCATCAACGACCAGCACACTCGCGCCGTTTTCGATCGCTTCGTTAGCTTCAGCCTGATTGGCTACTTCAACCGCGATCACGTGAACGTGACCTATCATGTCACGGGCCTTCTTGACCGCAGGGCCCAGGCCGCCGGCAATCCCCGCATGATTGGCCTTGATGCAAACACCGTCGTCCAAACCAAAGCGATGATTCACTCCGCCACCCAGCAGCACCGCGTACTTTTCCAGCATCCGCAGCCCCGGAGTCGTCTTGCGGGTATCGGTAATTTTTGCGTTCGTGCCCTCGACCGCGCGGACAAATTGTCGCGTGACCGTGGCCACGCCCGACAGATGTTGAAGCAGATTCAGCGCCACCCGTTCGCCCGCCAGCAGAACATCCGCAAAGCCGCTGGTGCGCGCAATAACTTTTCCGGCTTCGACCTCTTCGCCATCAGACGCAAAGGCCTCGAGCTGCTGTTGCGGATCAAGCGTCACAAAAACTTCTTCCGCCGCTTCCAAGCCGGCGACAACCATCTTCTCGCCGGCCACGAAACGCCCCCGCGCGCGGGCGTTGCGAGCCAGCACGCTTTGGGTCGTGATGTCACCGCGCCCAAGATCCTCGCGCAGAAAAAGTCCTATGCTCGAGTAGAGCGCACCTTCGTCAAGCCAATTCATGAAAGCGCCTCCCTCGGAGCGCGGGCATCCTGCCCGCACAGCGCGCAAAGCGCGCTCAGAACGTTACGGTTCATGAAAGCGCCTCCACCATCTGCTCAAGCGCCGCCACCTGCTGATCAATCTCCCCCAGCCGCGCGCGCAGCCCCGCGACCTTTTCAGCCGGCGCCCGTTGGACAAAATCCTGGTTGCCGAGTTGAGCATCAAGCTTCTCGCGTTCCTTCTGCAACTTCTCTTTCTCACGCAGCAGTCTTTCCCGCTCCTGTGCAAAATCAATGAGGCCCTCGAGCGGCACGGCTACTTCGGCGCCACCCGTCAGCACAGCTCGCGCGGAAGCCCTGGGCATCGCAGCGTTGCCGTCGATCGAAACATTTGCCGCGCGAGTCAACCGGGCGATCTGATCGGAGCTCGCTCGGAAAACCGCTTGCAGATCGGCGTTCGCGGCTATCATCAATTGAATCCGCTCACCCGGCTTGATATTTATTTGCGATCGAATATTACGGACCCGCGACACCAAATCGATAACCGCCTGCATCTCCGATTCGGCGCGCTCGTCCACCAGCGCGCTGTCGCACTGAGGAAAAGAAGCGAGCATGATCGTTGGCTCGGCCCCAGCATAAGCACCATGCAAGAGCTGCGCGTGTTGCACCGGCAACTTCTGCCATAGTTCTTCGGTGAGGTAAGGCATGAACGGATGCATCAGGCGCAGAGACTGTTCCAGCACCGCGATCAAGCGCGCCCGAGCAGTGCTGCGCTCCGGCGAATCCGTCTCCGCGGTCACGGTTGCTTTGGAAAGCTCAATGTACCAATCGCAAAAGTCGTCCCAGAAAAAATGATAGAGAGTCTGCACCACCCCGTGAAAGTCATATTGCCCAAGCCTGTCATTAACTTCACGTGCAGTCTTGTTCAGCCGCGAAAGGATCCAGCGATCGTGCAACGGAAGTTCGCCGGCAAAGGGATCGGCGACAGATTCAGCGCCGTCAGAATTCATCAGACAGAAGCGGGCGGCATTCCAAATCTTGTTGGCAAAGTTACGATACGATTCAACCTGGCGCTCGCTCCATCGCGTGTCGGTCGAGCCCACTGAAGCCAACGTCAAACGCGTTGCGTCCACTCCGTACTTTTCAAAAACTTCCAAAGGATCGATCCCGTTGCCCTTGGTCTTCGACATGCGCTGCCCATGCTTGTCGAGCACAGTACCGGTGACGTAGACATCAGCGAAGGGCTCTCGCCCCATGAATTTGAGGCCCGTCATCATCATGCGCGACACCCACAAAAAAATAATGTCGCGCGCCGTCACCAGTACTGAAGTCGGATAGAACGTCTTGAGGTCGTCGGTCTCGTCGGGCCAACCGAGGGTTGAAAACGGCCACAGCGCCGAAGAAAACCAGGTGTCGAGCACGTCCTCGTCTTGCGTCAATTCATCTGTGCCCGCCTTTTGTTTAGCTTCTTCAAAAGAGCGCGCCACGATAATTTGCCCGTCGGCTGTGTACCAGGCCGGAATCTGGTGCCCCCACCAGAGCTGTCTCGAGATGGTCCAGTCACGCAGATTCTCAAGCCAGTCCGAGTAAACCTTTTCATAGGGAATTTGGGGCTCGAAATGCGGCGTCCCGTCTTTGCGCAATTTTGCCAGAGCCAGATCGCGCAATTGATCCATGCGACAAAACCACTGTGTCGAAGTCAAAGGTTCAATTACGGTCTTGCACCGCTCGCACTTGGAAATGGCAAATTCGTAGTCGACAACCTGCTCGAGCAAACCGAGTTCGGTGAACTTCTCGATCACCAGATCGCGCGCCTTGTAACGATCCAGGCCCGCGAATTCCGGGCCCGTCGCTTCAGTCATGCGCGCGAACTGATCGATGACGGCGATTTGCTCGAGGTTGTGGCGCACGCCCATTTCATAGTCATTCGGATCGTGGGCCGGAGTCACCTTCACTGCACCGGTGCCGAATTCAGACTCGACGAAATCGTCGGCCACGATGGGAATCTCGCGATTCATGAGCGGCAGAGTCAATGCCTCGCCTATTAATGCGCTGTATCGTTCGTCGCCTGGGTTCACGGCCACCGCCGTATCTCCCAGCATCGTCTCAGGCCGCGTGGTCGCCACCGTGATCGAGCCTTCGCGGTTTCTAAATGGATAGCGAAGATAGTAAAGCTTGCCCTTCTGCGGTTCGCGCAGAACTTCAAGATCCGACAACACGGTCTGATCGTTGGGGCACCAGTTCACAATCCGATTACCGCGATAGATCATGCCGTCTTCGTACAGCCGCACGAACGCTTCGCGCACTGCGCGCGAAAGACTCTCGTCCATCGTAAACCGTTCGCGCGACCAATCGACCGAAGCGCCCTCGCGTCTTATCTGCTTCAGAATTTGCCCGCCGTACTCCTGCTTCCATGCCCACACTCGCTCGACAAACTTCTCTCGCCCTAAATCGTGGCGCGAGAAACCTTCCTTCTTGAGTTGGCGGGTCACCATCAACTGGGTTGAGATGCCGGCGTGGTCCATTCCCGGCAACCACAGCGCGCGAAACCCGGACATGCGTTTGTGTCTGGTCAGCACGTCCATCATCGTGTGCTGCAGGGCGTGGCCCATGTGAAGCGAACCGGTAACGTTCGGCGGCGGAATTACGATCGAGAATACAGGCGCATCCGGATCGCGATTAATCTCAGGCGCAAAATAGCCGCGTTCTTCCCAACGGGCATAGTGATTCTGCTCGGCTTCTTTTGGATCGTACGTTTTTGGGATTTCAATCATTTCTAATAAAGACGTCTCAGCGTTTAGAGGCGGGCTACTGCCCGCCCGATTCACGGAACATGTCCGTTTAGAGATGGGACTTGTCCCGCCCTATTGTCATCTCTTCTTATTATCTGCTTCGATTGTAAATCAAGCAGCGCTGCTTTTCATATCAGCATGACTCCGAAAAGGGAGTCAGTAGCGGGAGCGAGAGCGACCGGGTCCACTTTCAAGAGGTTTATATGGGAGGGAGGTGGACCCGGTCGCTATCGAGGCTGTGTGAAAACTTCAGACGTGCGCCTAAGGTAATCATTTTTTTAACGCAGAGGGCGCAGAGGTTTTCGCAGAGGTACGCAAAGTAAGGCACTTCTCTGCGCGCCTTTGCGAAAACCTTTGCGTCCTCTGCGTTAAGATCCTCTTTGAGATCGCACATCCTGAGTTTTGACACAACCTCTATCGCTCCCGGTACTGACCCCATGACCCGACATCATCCGAGCTCGTCACTGTCCGTAGGGACACTACAAATCAAAAAGGCGGGACAAGGCCCGCCTCTAAACGCAAAACGTAATCTTACAGCGCTGACTATCTTTGCTCTTCGAGCTTCTTCTTAATCAACAATTCAGCCAGTTCCGGCACCACTTCCCAGGCGATCTCGCGCACGACCTTCTCAGAGAGGAGTTCGACTGCGCGGCGGGCGATCGCATCAATGACCGCCGGCGACAAAGCCTGAACCGTTTCAGTTGGTTTCTGTTCTTCGGCTTGGCTAACCGGGCCCGCTGCCACGGGCGGCGGCTCGGAGACGATTGCCCATTCCTGAAGTTCAGCCAGGTGCAGCTCTTCATGAGTGGGTGTGGGTTCGTACGCGACTTCAGGTTCCACTGCGATCGCTTCGACCGCTTCGACCGCCGACACGGCTTCGAACACCGGGGCAGCTGCCGGAACTGATTCGGGAACCCCTTCCGGAATTGTCGAAGCGCTGACAGCTTCTTCGTCGTCGAGATCCAAAACGAGATCTTCGTCTACGGCAACCTGGTTCAGGCCGGCAAAGTCGCCGAGATCCAAAAGTGCTTCATTAAATACTGCCATCGTCGGCTGTGGCGACTGAGTGTCTGGCTTTTCGTTCATCTCCGGAATACCATCTCGCGATGCGTCTGGTTCGGGGGCAACCTCAGTCGGCGCGTCAGGGCTTTCCTCTCGTTGAAATGTTGTCTGCTCTCCTTGAACCGCTGGCGCAATGACTTGAGCCGCCGGCGCGAGTTCGTGCGCCGCTGGCTCCATCTCCATCGTATCGTCTTGAGCGTAGCTAATTGGCGCAGTGGGTTCGAGCCCGACATCAATCGGTTCGAGCCTCTGCGTATCCGCGGTCTGCAGTTCGACGTCGGCCGCACAAGTGCTCCCGGCCGGTTCCACGACCGGCTCGATCTCTTCGTGTTCAGCCATCAACGGCGCTTCAATAAAGACCTTCACATCTGTCATGTTATTTTCATTAGCGACTACCGGTTCATTCGCCTCGGAAACAAGGGCCTTCGTATCAGTCACGGATTCATCAGCAACTGCCAATTGATCCGACTCGGGCTTTAACTCAGAGGGCTCCGAGCTTTCGAGTCCCAGTGTGGAATATCCGTGTCCGCCAGTACTTTCGGTGCCTGCCGCTTTACCACCCAACAGCGAACCGACGCGGTCTACCAGTTGGCGAATTGATTTGAATGGTTTCGTCACAACGTCGTCGGCGCCTATTCGACGCGCCTCGGCCGCGTCGAAGTGTTCGTGCAAGCCGGTCAAAAGCATAACAGGAATATGGCCGAACCGTTCACTTTGTTTGATCAGCCGGCACAGTTCATAACCGCTGGTTCCCGGCATTGAGACGCTGGCGAGGATTACATCCGGGGTGGACCGCTCAAGGCTTTCGAGAGCCTGCCCGCCATCGTCGGCCGTCGTGACTTCCATTCCTTCGTCAGTGAAGGTGAGGCCAATCACGGTTCGGTAATAAGGCGAGTCATCGGCAATCAGGAGCTTTCGTCCAACAAACAAGGGGCAACCTTAGTTTCGTAGTTACGCGCGGTAATTATTCTCAACTCAGTTCGGCGTTTGATCTGAGCAGGCACAGTGCCTGATCCGAACCTAGCATTCGCGGGAAAAGCGCGTCAAGAAGTTTTGTTGGGGTAATGAGCGCGTAACTGCTGGGAGCGAGGACGTCCCGTCCGCTCTTCACGCCGAAGGCGTGAGATAAGGCAGGCTCGATGAAGGAACGCTTAACGTGTCAGCGTCACATCGTCATCCGTCTGCGGCTTGCCGTCCGGGCCGTTGGAACGCAGGACGAAGGTTGTGCGTGCGCCCTCATATTCATAAGGCTGGTGCCAGGGATCCACCCTGATGACTCGGGCGAGGTAGCGCGGGCTCAGATTGTCGATGAGGTCGGCTTCGCTCTTTGATTCAGGGTACGCTCCGCGCTCGCGACGAAATGATTCGAGGGCCGTGGCGATTGACTCCAACTCGGCGCGTGCGCGCGCAGTCTTCTCCGCATTGAGAGCTTTGATCAAAGTATCGAGATCTTCCCAACGCCGATCTCCGGTACGAATCTCGGCGATGCGCCACTGGTCCTTATCATCTTTCTGCAAGCGAAAAGCCGTCTCGACTTGGGCCACCACCACCGCTGAATTGCCGGAAGTGGAAATCTCTTTCACGCGCACGGCGTCCGAAGGCAGTTGGATTCCCGCCATGCGCGCAATTAATTTCCGCGCCTCTTTAGGCGACAGATCGCCCGCGGCTCGTGTCCGGCTGACAACCAGAATCGCGCCGGCAAATGCCAAAGCCAACAGAGAAATAATCAGCGTGGTTCGCTTGGTCATGATCGAACTCCTGTATGAAGTAGCGCAAGTTGTTAACTTGCGTGCGTAACGCAAGATAATGTCTTGCGCTACAAACGGCGACCCGGTTGTGGATTCGACGTTACGATGCCCCTTCAGGCCGGCCTAGGAAAGAATATATCCACGAACCACCCGAAACAAGATCGAATGCTGAACGCAATCGAGCAATGGTTTAGAGTCCAAGCTCGAGCTTGAACTGATGATCAGCAAACTAAAGTTTGAACTCTGAACACAGCGGGCAGCGTGTAGGACAAACTTAAGTTTGTCGCACTTGACTCAGCCCTGTTGGGCTGCTTTGCCGACCAGCATCCGCAGCATTGTTTGTAATTGGACCGTAGTAAATGGCTTGGGAAGAAAGACGACCGCGCCGGCCGCAAAACTGTCGGATGAAAGCTTTGGATCCTGTTCGGCAGTCATCATCATCACCGGGATCTTGTTGAACCGCTTTTCAGTTCTCATGTACCGAACCAGTTCCGGCCCGGGAATGTGCGGCATGACCACGTCAAACACTGCGGCGGTAAAATTCGCATTTTCCTGCAACGCTTTGTAAGCCTCGCGGCCATCGCGCGCGCCGACAACCGCGAAACCTTCCTTCTCAAGGATGGCAGTGACCAGACGAAGAATGGCCGGATCGTCGTCGGCGACCAGAACTCGTCCTTTGTTAGTGTTTTCGGCGCTGCTCAATTCTGTCCTATGCTGCCTCCATCGCTCGCCCGCTTTCGCCGGCTCTCATCGACAACTCGGCCGCCAGTTTGATGGCGGCAACCATGCTCGAATGTTCGGCGATTCCCTTTCCGGCAATGTCGAAAGCCGTTCCGTGGTCGACCGAAGTGCGGATGAACGGCAGGCCCAGGGTGATATTTACTGCTTCGCCGAAGGAAAGGCACTTGACCGGAATCATCGCTTGATCATGATAGCACGCCACCACCGCGTCGAACTCCCCGTGCGACGCCCGGAGGAAAACTGTGTCGGCCGAGAATGGACCGCGCACGTTGATGTCGTCAGTCGAGCGGCAGGCTTCGACGGCGGGCATGATCTCTGAGGCTTCCTCGATTCCGAACAATCCGCCTTCCGCGCCGTGGGGATTCAAAGCCGCCACCGCAATTCGGGGTCGCTCAATGCCCCAACGCCGGAGTTCATGATGGGCAAGACGAATGGTCTTCTCAAACCGTTCACGTCTGACCAGCCGAATCGCTTCTGAAAGCGGAACGTGAGTTGAAATGAGAACGATGCGAAGATTGGCGGCGACAAAGCCCATCGCGTAGTCGTCGATTCCGGTCAGGTGGGCCAGAAACTCCGTGTGGCCGGGAAAACTGTAACCTCCCAGAAAGAGCGCTCGCTTGTTGATGGGCGCGGTCGAGATCGCGTCGATCTGTCCGGCGCCGCAAAGTTCGACTGCTGCTTCGATGTAGCCGGCAGCAGCTTTTCCGGCGGCGCCTGACTCGATGCCCGGCTCGACGTAACCAGAAACATTATCGAGATGGAAGATTAAGGGAGCAGTAATCTCGTCGGGAATATTTTCATCGCGGCGAACGATCTCGTAACCACACTGTAAGTCGAGGGTCCGCGCATTGTGAGTCAGCACCTGGGCGTCGCCTATGATGATCGGCTGACAAACCTCCAGCACCTCTTCTTCCGCAACTGCCTTGAGCACGACCTCCGGGCCGATTCCGGCCGGGTCACCCATGGTGATACCTATGCGCGGGAGAGCACGGCGACCGGAGTCAGACGAACGCTGCGACAAATTATTCATCGATCGAAGACTGCCTGCGCGCCGGCTGCGCTGCGCCCCGAAAGCGCCGAGCCAGGAAGGGGCTTAGGCTTCAACGGTGGCAGGCTCTGTGTCTTCGACGCTCCCTTGAGGCACACGTTCTTCAGCCTTGAAAATGTATTTAATGTTGCGCTTGAGAACCAAGAGATTCGGTGCGCCGCGGCGATTAATCTTCAGGGCGCCCCGATCGTACCATTCAATTGTTCCTTCGATCTCTTCACCGTCCTGCAGCACCAGGACCATCGGAGTGTGCGCATCGATTTGTTTCTTATAGTAGTAGATTTCAGCATGCGTCTCAGCCGGGGGCGGCTGGCGCTTCCTGACTTGAATCGAGGATGGTGGTTGCGGCGGACGAGGTTGCGGGCCGCCCCGCGGCGCGCCGCCTCCATTGGCTCGATCGTTGGTTCGATCACGCTGATGAGTGGCCTCGCGCCGCGCCTTAACGTCTGCCAGGGTCGTCCTGATAAGTTTGCGATTCACGGTACTTCCTCCAACAAAAATTTAACAAGACAATTTTCTACGAGCCCTGCCTGTTGCCCCGGGTTAGATGTAGTTGAAATAAACAGCTATCCACAGGCTGCGGCCCTCCGAGGAGAGGATGCGCGTTTGAATCCTAGTAACTGAAGTTGCTTCTTCAGGGAATGCGCGACATGCTACACGACCGAGGAGAAAAACGCAAAGCATGAAGAGGAGCGGGATTGAAGTAACAGCAGACCAGAGCACAGGCTCTTCTTCGCTGCTCACCGCTCACAGCATTTACTGACTACATGAGCCTTATTAGTCTGCCTTTTTCCTGATGAACGTCGGCACATCGAGATCGTCAATCCGCTTTGAACTGCCGTGCGATGCAGGGAATTCTTCCGGCGATCTCGGCGCATACCGCGGCGCTGAAGTTACCGGCATCTGGGCTCCGGCACCGAGTGAAGCAGCCACAACTTCGCGGCGAAAGCCGGTTGCAATTACCGTGATCTTCATTGCGTCGGCCATCGTTTCATCGATTACATGTCCGAAAATAATATTGGCATCTTCGTCCGCCTCTTCGCGCACGATTGACGCGGCGTCGTTCACTTCGCACAGGGTGAGATCGTGGCCGCCGGTGATGTTGATGAGCACGCCCCGCGCGCCCTTGATCGATGCTTCTTCCAGCAGGGGCGACGAGATCGCTTCCTGCGTCGCTTCGACGGCTCGGTTCTCGCCACGCGCGTACCCGGTACCCATTAGGGCCATGCCCATGCCCTGCATGATCGTGCGCACGTCTGCGAAATCCAAATTTATCAGCCCAGGCACGGTTATCAGATCGCTGATTCCCTGCACTGCCTGACGCAGCACATCGTCGGCGGCCTTGAACGCGTCGGCAAACGATGCACCCTGGGGTACCGCGCCAAACAGACGCTCATTCGGAATCGTAATGACCGTGTCAACCGATTCGTGCAACTCGCTCAGTCCATGTTCAGCCTGGTGCAATCGGCGCCGGCCCTCGAACAGAAACGGCTTAGTAACTACCGCCACAGTTAAGGCGCCCAGTTCAGTGGCCAGCGAGGCTACAATCGGGGCCCCGCCGGTTCCCGTGCCGCCGCCGAGACCGGTCGTGACGAAAACCATGTCTGCGCCTTCGAGCACTTCGATGATCTTGTCGGTATCTTCCAACGCCGCTTGTCGCCCCACTTCGGGATCAGCTCCGGCGCCCAAGCCCTTAGTCAATCTGCCGCCCAGTTGGATCTTGACCGGCGCGCGCGAGCGCTTCAACGCCTGCAGATCGGTATTCGCGACCACGAACTCGATTCCTTCAATGCCCGAGTCAATCATTCGATTGACTGCGTTACCGCCGCCACCGCCCACTCCAATGACTTTTATGCGCGCTCCGGTAATGGGAGGTTCGTCGTCAATGAAAATATTAATGCCTTTGCCGGGTTCGCGTACCTCTGGTGTCATGGGTTTTTCCTCTCTTCCAAACCGGGAAGTCTTCTACTCCCTCTTTCGTTTATTTTGGGCTAGCTGAACCACGGGCCTCTATATCTTGCGGACAATATATTGTGCCATCGGGGCCGCAGCATACAACACTTGGTCAAAAAATACTACTACTAAAACGATTGCGAAACTTCGAAACGAAGTGCGTTAGGCGACCGGAACCGCCGCGTCTTGCAGCGCCCGCGCGCTGTTCGAGAGCGTGCGCTCGTTGAGAGACCAGGGCCAGTCCGGCGGCGGCCGCCCAGGCCGGACTTTGCACATCTTCAACCAGCCCGCCAAAGCGATCGCGCTCGGGATAACCGATTCTGACCGGCGCATCAAAAACCTGTTCAGCGACTTCGATCATGCCGTCGAGCAGCGCCCCGCCTCCGGTCAACACCACCCCGCTCGATAGCTGACGGTTCCATCCGGAATCCCTGATCTCATCAGAGACGTGCATCAAAACTTCTTCGGCGCGAGGCTGCAAAATATCGCAGAGGATTTGTCGCGACAGTTGTCGCGGAGCACGGCCACCGACCGATGGCACCTCGACCATCTCGCCGCGCTGATCGTCACTGAGTGAGGCACTCGACGCGCAACCAACGGTGCGCTTTATCCTTTCAGCCTCCGGGATCGGAGTACGCAAGCCGAACGCAATGTCATTAGTAAAGTGTGCCCCGCCCAGAGGAAACACCGCCGTATGTTGGACGGCGCCGCGCTGGTAAACGCACAGCCCAGTGGTCTCGGCGCCGATATCAACCAGAGCCGATCCGTATTCCTTATCATCATCGGTTAGCGTTGCTTCCGCCGCCGCAAGTTGCTCGAGGATCATGTCCGCAACGATCAATCCGGCCCTATTTACAGCGTTAATAGCGTTTTGTCGTGCAGTCACCGGGCTGGTCACGATGTGGACCTTGACCGCTAATCTCGCGCCGGTCATGCCTACCGGATCGTTTATGCCGTCCTGATCGTCGACGATAAATTCCTGTGGCAAACGATCGACAATCTCGCGGCCGGCGGGAAGCTGAATCGCGCAGGCCGAGTCGATCGCACGGCGAACATCGTCGGCAGTAATCTCGCGATCGCGTCCGGCCACAGCAACGATCGCCTGGCCATTGAACCCCATGATATGGGAACCGGCGAGATTGATCGTGACTTCTTCCGCTTGCACGCCACTCATCCGCTCGGCTTCTTCAACCGCGCGTTTGATTGATTCGACGGCCGCATCGGGATTAACGATGACACCTTTGCGCAGGCCGCGCGCTTCGGCTTCGCCGAGACCTATAATTTCGAGCAAGCCTTCTTCACCGGCGCCCACGACGATACACGTCACCTTACTTGTGCCAATGTCCAAACCGATCGTGTGATTTGTGCGCTTTGCCATTTAGCTTTCTCTGGTCGCCTATCGCATGCGAATGCGAGAAATGTTCGAGGGCTTAACCTCGCGGCCCACATTATTACGCGGCGGTTTTTGCCGCTGGTCAGCGGACCCGGAACCCTGGTCTGTTTTAGTTGTCGCTGGCGGCTTCGCAACGCTCACGCTTGTCCCGTTCGTGTCGGGACTATTAGCAGCGGATTCGGGCGCATCCGTTGCGGTTGAGACTTTGCTGCCGGAACTGGTGCCAATCACGATCCGTCCCGTCTGCAAATCAACGTGGGTAATAGTCGAGCCCCGTAATGTCTGTCGATACTTGTCCAGGGCGTCGAGGCCCTGCTTAAGACGTTCACCGAGCTCCTGTCCTCCGAGCCTGACTTCGATCTGTGAATCGTTCCCGGCGAGTTGCGCTCGCACATCGCGCAGATCCAGCAGGTTTACTTCGCTGACGCGTTCCGACAAACCCAGGGCACCCCACTCGCGCGCAACTTCCAGATACTTCTGCACCCTTTCCGCGTTGTCCTTGCGCGCTTCCTCGGTACCTTCTTCGTTCCAGCCGCGAATGAAAAACGACGGGACGTTGTCTGTGTTCTTCATCTCGCCCAGCGCCACACCCTCGTCATCAACCCAGAAGAAGTGACCGGCACTGGTGCGCACTACGGCGAGGGGAACGCGTTCGGTGACGCGCACGCGCAGGCCGTCCGGCAAGACACGGCTGACAACCGCACTGCGTATTCCGGGCAGACGTTGCAACTCAGTACTGATCGCAGAGAGATCGGCGCGCCAAACTCCGGTCCGCGCCGCAGCTCGCCGGGTCAGGACTTCGATCTCGGCGGCGGAAATGCGCGACGCTCCGGTTACATCGACGCTCCGCACCTGGAATAGTGAAGCCGAAGCCGCCACTCGGTATCCGACAAACAAAGCAACCAGGGCAAGGATCACCAGGACGAACTTCAGCGCCGATGGCACGTACCCGAATAGCGCTCGGGGCGAAAAGTTTCTCGCTTTGCCGCCCACCGTGCCGTCACGACGCGCCGGACGCTGCACAAAACCTCGGGGTTGAGCAGGTGCGCTCCGTGAACTTCGCGAGCCTCTATTTGCGATGACTTGTTCTTTCATATGAGTGGCACAGACTTCAGTCTGTGACTTTCCTTCCGTCGATTAACACAGACTGAAGTCTGTGCTACTTACTACTCCAGAGCTCAACTTCATATTCCAGATCGATTCCATGTTCATGCTTAACGCGCTGCCGAATCTCCTCGGCCAGGGCCAACGCATCTTCCGCTCGCGCGTCGTCGCCTTCGGTGACGATAAAGTTTGCGTGCTTGGGCGAGACGATGGCGCCACCACGACGCGTCCCCTTCATCCCCAGATCGTCGATCATTTTGCCTGTACCGATCGGGCTGGCCGGCGCGTTCTTAAAAAAGCATCCGGCCGAACGAGTGCCGTGCGGTTGGGTCGCCATCCGTTGGCTCTTGGCTGCTTCCATCCTCTTTGCAATCTCTGCCGCGTCGCCCTTTTTAAGCAACAATGTCGCTCCCAGAAGCAACTCGCCTTCCTGGAATGACGTGTGACGATAGTTCCAGCTGACCTCAGCGCCGGGAATTTCTACCACTCGACCGCCCCGCGCCACTCGCACAGTTTCAACGACGGTTCCGATCTCCTGACCGTACGCTCCGGCGTTCATCCACAAAGCGCCCCCGACGGTGCCGGGGATTCCATTTAGTCCTTCGATCCCGGAAAGGCTGCGGCGCGCCGAGTCAATACAAAGCCTTGGTAATGAATAACCAGCGCTGACCGAAACTCGATCGTCTGTAAAGACCGGCTCCGCTTTTAAATCTTTCAAACTCACAATCACGTAATGATGAGCACCATCGTCAGCAAGAACATTACTGCCGGAACCCAGCGGTCTCCAGGCCACGCCGGCTTGTTCCAACTCATGTACAAGCGCGGCGGCCTGTTCCTCGGAGCCTGGAGAAAGAACCCAGTCAACCGCACCGCCTACACGCAAACTGGTCAACTCAGCGAACCGGCGGCCTCGCTCAGCGCGCACGGCGATGCGCGCTGCGACTTCTTCAATCGCCGCATCGCGCCTGGTAATGTCTTCAACTGAAATCATCGTAAAAGTGGCACAGACTTGAGTCTGTGATTCTGTCCTCGCGACACAGACTAAAGTCTGTGCCACTACACCTCGCCACGCATCAGTGCCAGCAGGCGATCCCCCTGGCGGTTTACGGATCCCGCGCCCAGCGTGATCACCAGATCGCCTTCGCGCACGATCCCACGCAACGCTTCGGCGGCGCCGTCGACCGCCCCAACGTGCTCCGCATTCTTATGTCCATAACTCTTAATTCGTTCAGTCAGCACTTCCGCATTAATCCCGTCGATCGGCGTTTCGCTCGCGGCATAAATATCGGTAACCAGCAGCACGTCCGCATTATTGAAAGCGCTGGCAAACTCATCCATCAAATCCGCGGTGCGCGAGTATCGATGCGGCTGAAACAGGACCACGATCCGCCGGTGGGGCGCGCCGATGCGGGCCGCGCTCAAGGTCGCTTTGATTTCCGTTGGATGATGGCCATAGTCGTCGACCACAGTGACTCCTGCTTCCTCACCTTTGAATTGAAAGCGTCGATCGGCGCCGCTGAATTCCCCCAGTGCTTGCGCGATCTTTTCAAAAGGGACTTCAAGCTCGAGTCCCACCGCGATGGCCGCCAGCGAGTTGTAGACATTGTGCTTTCCCGGGACCCGCAAAGTAACAGGGCCCAGCACTTCGACCCCACGCCAGACAGAAAAGCTCGAACCGAATTGATGATCGTAGGTGATCTCATGCGCCGAGACGTCGGCCTGCGCGCTCAGACCATAAGTGATGCGACGACGGGCCACCTTGGGGATCACAGCCTGCACGTGGGGATCGTCAAGACAAAGAATCGCGGCGCCGTAAAACGGAACTTTGTTGACGAAATCTCCGAAGCACTTCCGCATGTCTTCCATGTCGTTGTAGTAATCCATATGTTCGCGATCGATGTTGGTCACAACCGCAATCGTCGGAGTCAGCATTAGAAACGATCGATCGCTTTCATCGGCCTCGACTATCATCAACTCGCTCTTCCCCAGCCGGGCATTCGCGCGATAGGTGCGCACGATGCCGCCGATTACAAAGGTCGGGTCCAAGCCGGCAATTCCCAGCACCGTAGCCACCATCGAAGTCGTGGTTGTCTTCCCATGCGAACCGGCCACCGCCACGGTGTACGGCTTCATGCGCATCAGTTCGGCCAGCATCTCAGCCCGAGGTATCACTGGAATCGAGCGGCGACGCGCTTCAAAGATTTCCGGGTTGTCGTCGCGTACGGCCGTCGATCGCACGACGACGTGAGCGTCGCCGACGTTCTCCGCGGCATGCCCTTCGGTGACTTCGACGCCCAGCTCTTCCAGGTGCGCGGTCACTTCCGATTTTCTTTGATCAGAGCCGGAAACACGGAAGCCCAGGTTCGCCAGAACTTCAGCGATGCCCGACATGCCTATGCCGCCGATGCCGATAAAATGAACATGTTGGAATCGTCTAAACATTTCTTTGGAGCGCCTATCTGGAGCGCGGGCATCCCTGCCCCCACAGCGCGCTTAAGCGCGCTCAACCCCTCACCCGCTTTCTACCGCCTGCGTTTCTCTGCCAACTCTTCCATTAAATCCACCGTGACCTTCGCCGCATCTCGCCGGGCCAATCTCCGACTCGCCACTTCCATCCGATCAATGTCCCCCGGCGCATTCAGCAAAGAACCAATCTCACCAGCTAGTCGTTCACCGCTCAAGTCCTTTTGCAGAATCATCCGCGCCGCGCCCGCAACCTGCAAAGCCTCCGCATTCTTTCGTTGATGATCATCCGCGGCCAGCGGAAACGGAACCATGATCGCCGCCTTACCTGCCGCTACCAGCTCCGCGCTGGTGGTCGCGCCGGCGCGACTAATGATCAGGTCAGCTTTGGCAAACTCGTCTACCATGTCATCAATGTACGGTCGCACATCCGCATTGTCCCGCCAGCCGGCTGCTTCATAACCGCCACGCACCTTTTCAAGATCCGCTTCGCCCGTCTGATGTGTCACATGTAACGACTCCTTCTGTGACGCGAGCCCGGGCAAAGCGGCAATCATCGCTTCATTGATCGCGCGCGCTCCCTGCGAACCGCCAAAGACGAGTAACGAAATGTGCGCCCCATCGCGTTGCTTCGCCGGAATATCAAAGAACTCGCTGCGGACCGGATTCCCCGTCAGGACGCCTTTGCCGCGAAAGTAAGGCAAGGCTTCAGCAAACGAAACTGCGGCCTTGTCGACGTACCGCGCCAGGACTCGATTGGTCCACCCGGGCAGCGCGTTTGAATCCATCACCATCGTCGGCAGCCCCAGCCACCAAGCCGCCAACAACACGGGCCCTGAAACGTAACCACCCGCACCGACCACCACGTCAGGATGAAAGTCCCGAATCACCCGGCGGCCTGTGAAGATGCTTTTTGGCAGCAGAAGCAGACCGCGAATCCTGGCCATCAAGCTGACATTTTTCAGTCCAGCGCTTTCAATGAGCGAAAGTTCAAATCCTGCCTGCGGCACCAAACGCGTTTCCAAACCGCGTGCCGTCCCCACAAACCTTACGACCGAAGCGGGATCGCGGCGCATGATCTCTTTGGCCACCGCGATGCCCGGATAGATGTGCCCGCCGGTGCCGCCGGCCGCGATTAGCACACGCATCGCTCAACTGTACCGGGGGCGCGGAACCCCCGACCCTCGCTGCCGGACAGCGCGCCGCTTCTTCGGGCGCTTCTCTTCCTGCCAATCATCTTCATAGTCGTCTTCGTCAAACCCGGCCCGCTTGCCCAGCGCCGCGTACTGAGAAATGTTCAGCAGGATTCCGACTCCGGCCAAAGTCGGCACCAGAGAAGAACCTCCGTAAGAAATGAAAGGCAGCGGGATCCCTTTAGTTGGCACCAGCGCCAGTACCACACTCATATTCAAAAGGGCCTGGGCCACGATCCCCACGACAATGCCAATGCCCAGGAGCATGCCGAAACGATCCGGCGCTCTCAGGGCAGCTCGCATTCCTCGCCACAAGAAAACGGCGAAGACCGAGACTACGATTAGCGCTCCGATCAAACCCAACTCTTCGCCTATGACTGCGAAGATAAAATCCGAATGCGCGAATGGGAGAAACAAAAGTTTCTGATGACCCTGCGCAAATCCGAGACCGTGCGGTCCGCCCGAGCCGACCGCGATCAGCGATTGCACCACCTGATACCCACTGCCCTGCTGGTCGGCGAAGGGATCAATAAAGGTAGCCATGCGGCGCATGCGAAAAGGAGTGAAGATCACCATCTTCCCCACATACAGCAGTCCAGGTATCACTGCGTAAACTACGTGACGCGGACGAACCCCCGCGGCGAAACACATCGTTATGCTGATGATGGCCAGCATCAGCGCTGTTCCCAGGTCGGGTTCTTTGGCAACCAGGCCGGCCAGGACTCCCAGCGGTATCATGCACGGCAAAAAAGTTTTCCAGAATAAGCCTTCTTCGCCCTGGCGCTTGGCCAGGAAGTAAGCCAGGAACATCGCCAAAGCCAGCTTGGCGATTTCCGAAGGCTGGGCCGAGAAGCCGCCAAACTTAATCCAACGCCGAGCTCCGTTAACCGGCGAGAAAGCAAACACCGCCAACAGCAAAAAGGTAGTAACCAGTAAAGCGCCGTAAACGATCCAACGCCGATTCAAACGCTGATAGTCAAAGCGCATCGCCATGAACATCGCCACAAACCCCAGCGTCGTCCACACACCCTGTTTGAAGACGTAGTGGAACTGGCTGTGGTTTTCGGACTGCGCGATCACGGCCGAGGCGCTATACACCATCACGACGCCGAACAGCGCCAGCCCCACCGTCGCGGAGAACAACCACTTGTCGATTTGCAGCTTTGGCGGCATCTGTAAGATTTTTGATTTCAGATTTTTGATTGGCGATTGTCTTTCCAGCGACGTGAATTTCAATCACAAATCTAAAATCTAAAATCGCAAATTCCTGACTTCTTCTTTGAATACTCTTCCCCGATGCTCGAAACTCTCAAACATATCGAAGCTGGCGCAGGCGGGCGCCAACAAAACCACATCGCCTACTTCGGCCGCTCTGAAGGCCCGAGCCACCGCATCCTTCATGTCCTTTGCATTCTCAAATGGAGCCGCTGACTTTAGTTCACGTTCGATTGCAGGAGCGTCCTCACCAATCAAGATCATCTTCCGAACGAGTTCCCGAATCAGAGGTTCCAGCGGTGAATAGGGCGCCTGCTTGCCCTTCCCGCCGAGAATCAAAATGACTTTTCCGCGATCGCCGGCGAAGGCTTCCAGGGCTTTCATCGTCGCGTCCACACTGGTGGCTTTCGAGTCGTTAAAGAACCGAACGCCGTTTACTTCGGCCACTTCTTCCAGACGATGCTCGACCGGTCGAAAGCTCTCCACGGTTTCGCGGAGCGACTCGGGCCCCGCGCCGCAGGCCAATCCGACGGCGAGCGCAGCCAGAACATTCTCGACGTTGTGCGTGCCTCGCAGTTTCATTTCATCCCGCGTTACCAAAACGCGTTCGCCGTGCGGCGTTCGGGAAACCAAATCACTTCCGCGCAGGAACAAGCCTTCATCCAATTCACGTTTCGCGCTGAATTGCACCACGTGCGCGCGTAACCCCTTCGCCCACGACGAAACGATTTCATCGTCAGCGTTAAGCACGGCCATGTCGCTGGGTGTTTGGTTGGTGAACACTCGATGTTTGGCCGCAGCATAATCCGTCAGCGATTCGTACCGATCCATGTGGTTGGGCGTGACGTTAAGCACGGCCGCTACCGCCGGATGAAAATCGACAATCGTCTCCAACTGAAAACTCGAAACCTCCACGACATTCCAACCGTCGTCACGCGATGAGTCGACCAGTGAGATCAGGGCCCTGCCGATGTTGCCACCAACCTGCACGTTTAGTTTGGCGTCTCTTAGCATCTCTCCGATTAAGCTCGTCGTAGTCGTCTTGCCATTCGTTCCCGTCACCGCGACCGTGCGTCCACGTAAGAAGCGCGAGGCCAACTCAATTTCGCCAATCACTTCCGCGCCGCGTCGATCCGCGTAACGAATTGGAATGGCTTTGGTCGGAACGCCCGGACTGACGACCACCAGATCGATCTGATCGAGCAGCCAGGACGGCGGGTCGCCTTCGACCTGGCCCACTCCGATGCTTTTCAATTCGAGCGCTTCCGCCGGCCATTCAACCAGCGGCTTGCGATCATTCAGAGCGACAATCGCACCGCGTTGCGCGAGAAACCGCGCGCTCGCGATGCCGCTACGGGCCGCGCCGACGACTAAAGCTTTCCTGCCCGCAATTTCCAAAGAACTCGATTACCTCTGGGTCGACTGAATAATTTCTAACCGTCTAAATAATTTCTCGCCGTTTAGAGGCGGGCTACTGCCCGGCGTCTTCATTGCCCAAACATGGCGGGCGGTAGCCCGCTTCTAAACATCAATTACCGCAGTTTCAAAGTCGTCAGACTCAGCAACGCAAACAGTATGGCCAGGATCACGAAGCGAAAGACAATCTTCGATTCCTTCCATCCAACCATTTCAAAATGATGATGCAAAGGCGTCATCTTAAAAACGCGCCGCCCCACTCCACTCGTGCTCTTCGTCATCTTGAACACCGTGACCTGCAGCATGACCGACAGCGCTTCAAGCACGAAAACACCGCCCACCATCAGCAGCATGAATTCCTGTTTAGTCAGCACCGCGATCGTGCCGACGGCTCCGCCGATCGCCAGACTGCCGACGTCGCCCATGAAAACTTCAGCCGGCGGCGCGTTGAACCAGAGAAAGCCGAGGCTCGCGCCGGCCATGGCTCCGCAAAATACCGTCAGCTCGGCCGCCTCAGGCCGGTGCGCCAGATCCAGGTACTTCGCCCAACGCGCGTCACTGCTCAAGTAAGTAAAGGCCGTCAGCGCAGTCATCGCGATGAACGTCACGCTAATAGCCAGCCCGTCGAGCCCGTCAGTTAGGTTTACCGCATTCGTTGCTCCCAACAGCACAATCACAATCATGACCAAATACAGGATTGGCCCAATCGTGCTGATGCCGTTGGGAATCGCAGTATCTTTAAAGAACGGGATGCTGACGTTCCATGAATATTTCGTCTCGAAGTAGCGCGTCGAGATATAGAGCGTGAGCCAAACTCCAAAGGCGATTATCAGCTGGAGGATGATCTTTTGACGTCCAGTCAGGCCCAGACTACGTCGCTTCACCAGCTTGAGATAATCGTCGGCGAATCCCACGCCGCCGAACGCGAGCGTTGCCAGGATCACAACCCAAACATAGAAGCTCGACAGTTTGGCCCAAAGCAAAGTCGAAGTAATGACTGAAAAGATCAGCAGCAACCCGCCCATGGTCGGCGTGTTCTGTTTGGCCATGTGCGCCTGCGGACCCTCTTCCCGAATTTGCTGGCCGATGTTCCAACGCTTCAGCGCATTGATTACTTTCCTGCCGAACAAGAGCGAGATCAACAGGGCCGTTACCGAGGCATAAGCAGTGCGAAACGTGACGTACTGAAAAACATTCAGAGCCTTTACCAGCCACCAATCCTGGTTCGAGTGGTTAAAGATCAGCTCGTAAAAAATGTAATAGATCATGCTTAGGAGCGCACGCATCCTGCGTGCGGTTCGCGGGCATCCTTGCCCGCACAGCCGCTTTCTACGGTTTACCCATCAGCGGAAAATTCTCTTTCAAAGCCTTCACGATCTTGTCCGTCTCTACACTGCGCGACCCTTTAACCAGAATCAAGTCGCCCTCGCGCGCGGCGCTAATCGCCGCAGTGGCCGCGGCTTCTGAGTCTTCGAAAAACTCAGTTTCAGCGATTCCCTTCTCTTTGGCTCCCGAAATAATTTCCGTTGCCATTCCACGCACGCCCCACAAAACGTCGATGCCGAGCTGGGCGATTTCCCGGCCCGCTTCGCGGTGCAGCTCGGGCGCCTCAGGACCCAACTCCATCATCTCGCCCGCAATCACAAAACGCCGCTTCACGTTCCCGCTCGCTTCGGCCAGCGTCCGCACCATGCCGATCAAAGACTTCGGATTGGAGTTGTAGGAATCGTCGACGACGGTGAACCCGGCGGCAAAATTCAGGACCTCGCCCCGCATGCGCGGCGGCCTGGCCGTTCGCAGCGCATCGGCGATCAACTCAGGCTTGATCTTCAGCGCCGTCGCTACGGCCGAGGCCGCCAGTGCATTCATTAGATTGTGCCGGCCGGTCATCGGCAATTCGGCCGCGGCTTCACCCAGGGGCGTTCGCAGACAGAAGCGGATCGAGCCGAACTTCGCGGTGTCAATGGCGGTCGCGGTGACATCCGCCTGGTTCTCAAGGCCAAACGTGAGCACCGGGCCAACTGTTTTTGACTTCATTTCCATAACGAGATCGTCATCCGCATTTAGGACCGCGGTTCCTCCGGGTTTCAGGCCTTCTATTAGTTCGGCCTTCATTGCCGCCACGGTTTCAATTGTGCCCAGGTGCTCAAGGTGGACCGCGGCCACCATTAGCTCAACGCCGATGTCGGGCGGCGTGATTTGCACGAGACGTCTGATCTCGTGCGTGGGGGAGGACATGCCCATCTCGAGTACAGCCAGATCATAATCGTCGGGACGATGGCCCGCACTCACCATCTGCAAAACCGAGAGGGGCAGACCGAGGCCGTTGTTATAATTGCGCTCACTCTTAAGTATTCGACTGCCGGTCTCGCGCAGCACATGCGCAGTCAACTCCTTCGTGGTCGTTTTCCCAGCGCTGCCAGTGATGCCAATAACCGGGCGCCCCCATTGTTCATACACCTTGCGAGCCAGCGTCTGCAGCGCGGCGATCACGTCATCGACCAGCAAGAGTCGGTCTTTCAAGATCTCTAGTTCGCCGGTCACGCTCGCCCGGCGCGCCACTGCGGCGACTGCCCCGTTCGCTAATGCCTGCGAGATGAACCGGTGCGCATCCGCGAACGTCCCGTTGAAGCCGGCCCGTTCATAGTCGGGCTGGGACAAGGCAAAGAAAAGCTCACCTTCCCCGGCAGTTCGGGAATCAATCGAGAAGTCTCCTATTTCTTTGTCAAACAACTCAGCGCGGAGACTGTCAGTCGTAGCGCCCATCAAACCTGCCGCCGTCTTAATGTTCACGTGTGCTCATCCGGAATGACTCATCTTCTGATCTCACCCAATCTCATTAGCACCGCCGCTTTTGCGCGGTGGCTTCACAGGACCGGCGAAACGGGGAAACCGTTTAAACGGTTTCCATTTCCAGAGCAACTCGCTCATCACCGGGCTAAAGCCACGGTGCCGCACGCTCCAGCAAAACTAATTTCCGCGACCAAAATCGACACGAACCACCAGACCAGGATCGACTTCCGAGCCTGGCGCGGGACTCTGCTGCATCGCGTGACCCTCGCCTCGCGCCTCCAAACGGAGGCCCAGCTGCTGACACATTCGCAGCACGTCGCGAACACTCTGGCCACGCAGATCGGGCATCAAAGCCGCGCGTTTCGTAGCCATCGCAAAAACCACTTCTTTCGTCTGACCGCTGAAACTGCGCGCTGCTATTTTCGGCAACGTTGCCTCGCGCGCCTCAGTTTGCAGTTGCTCATTTTTTAGTTGCTGGGGCGAAGGCCTGGATGCCTGCGCGATCTTTTCAGGTGCTGCGGGGGTCTCGATATCGGGCGAGACACTTAGATCGGGGAGTATCTGCTCGGCGATTTCGCGAAACACCGGCGCGGCCACGTCGCCGCCATGATACGAACCCTGCGGCTCATCGATCACGACGATGATCACCACCGCCGGATTTTTGACCGGAGCAAAGCCGACAAACGAACCGATATATTTGGTCGCCGAATAAGCTCGCGTCTTGGGATCGATCTTCTGCGCCGTGCCGGTCTTGCCGGCCGCCGTATATCCCTCCAACTGCGCTTTGCGAGCCGTGCCGTGCAGCGTCACTCCCTCAAGCATGTTGCGCAAGGCCGCCGTCGTTTCCGCCTTTAGCGCGCGCCGCGTTTCCGTCTTGGCCTGGAACATTACTGTCCCGTCAGGCGAACGCAACTCGCGCACGAGATGCGGCTTGACCAGCATGCCGTCGTTCGCCAGCACGCAATAAGCGGTAGCCATCTGCAAAGGCGTCACGCCAATCTCCTGACCTATAGCCAGCGATCCGATCGACGAAGGCTGCCAACGATTCAACGAGCGCAAGATCCCGGGTGACTCGCCTGTCAGATCGATGCCGGTCCGTGAGCCAAAACCAAGACGCTTCATGTATTCGTACATCGAATCGTTGCCCACCAAAAGTCCCAGCTTGATCGCCCCGACGTTGCTCGACTGTGCCAGGGCATCCGCGACCGTCAGCAGACCGAACGGTTTATGATCGTGAATCAATCGGCCGGCAACTGTTATTTGACCCATCTGGCAATCGATCTTGTCTTCCGGCTTGACCAGACCTTTTTCGATCGCAGCTGAATAGGCAACGATCTTGAATGTCGAGCCGGGTTCATAAATAGACTGCAGCGCCCCGTTTACTCGCGCTTCGTCAGAAGACTTTTGCGATTGATTTGGATCAAATGAGGGTGCATTAGCCAGAGCCAGAATTTCTCCGGTTCGCGGATCCATCACGATCGCCGTGCCGGACTTTGCATGAGCGCGCTCGACTGCCGCGCCCAGAGCCCTCTCCGTCCGGTACTGAATCGTCTGATCAATAGTCAGTACAACTGTCTGGCCGGGGTTCGGTCGAACTTCGTAGCTGTCGAAGATGCGCCGCTCGGCCGACCCGTCGCGCTCGAGAAAAACCTTGCCCGCTTCGCCGCGGATCTTCTCGTTATAGTATTGCTCGACTCCGCTCAACCCATTTTCTTCTGAGCCCACGAAACCGAGCACGTGAGCGGCCAGCGAATCGTTCGGATAGTAGCGCTTCGGCTCCTTGCGAGAATAAATCCCCTTCAGTTCCATCGCGTCCAGTTTTTTAGCTGCCTCGATATCGACGCGCCGGGCTATCCAGATAAACTGCTTCCTGGCGTCGATCGCGGTATCCAATCGCTTCGCCAGGTCGTCGCGATCCTGACCAGTTATCGCGGCGATTTTTTTCGCTGTCTCGTTGGCGTCCAGAACTTCGCGCGGATCTGCGAAGAAGGACGCAGTCTCGATGCTGCGCGCCAGTTCCTTGCCCTGCCGATCAAGCACCGGTCCACGCGTAGCGCTAGTCTCGATCGAACTAAGTTGTTGATTTCGGGCGCGAGCGGTGAAGTTGTCGTGCTGGCTGACTTGAAGCTGAACTAATCGCGCGCCGATCAAAAGCATCCAGGCCAATAACCCCATTGCCACAAGCAGCGCGCGCCGGTGCGAGTTACCAGCCCGTGGCGTTTCGATGGCAGTAGAACGACGGGGCATTAGAGATTCCCAACACTGCGGTCAAAGTTAGCGCCTGCGCGCCGAAATCAGATTGGTTAGCGGGTCTCGCTCATAGGGGGTTTAGGCTGCCGGATCACTTTTGCTTGCGTCTGGCTCGCAGGCGCATCGGGGGTGCTTGTCTCCAGGGGATTCTTTTCGCTTGCAGTCTTAGCCGTCCGTTTTAGCGGATCGATTTGCGCGGCCTGCATTGGTTGCATTCCCAGCTGGCGAGCCGCTTGTTCCAGCCGCGCCGGACTGACCGCCGCATCGTGCGCCAACTGAAAACGATGCTGCTCTGCCGCCAGATCGTTCCGGACCTTGCGAAGATTCTCGGTTTCATATCCGAGCTTGAGCGCAGCAAAATGCTGCTCGCCGGCATACACGAAACCGCCCGCCAGGGTCAGGCCACAGACCAGGAGCAATCCCAAACGGAAAAGCGCTCCATGATCTCGTTCACGAGCAACCAGTGCGTTTCGCTGTCTTGATGGGATTCGTCTGACCATCTCAACTCCCCAGAGAATTTTCTGTTAGTTCGGCGTTAGAGAGCTTCTGACAAACTCGTAATTTTGCACTGCGGGCCCGGGGGTTAGCGGCCATTTCCGCTTCGCTGGAAACAACCGGTCGCCGCGTCAAAATTTCTACCGTGCTCCGGGCGCCGCACATACATTCTGGTAAGCGCGGGGGGCACTGGCAACGACCCGAAAGCTTCCATAGAGTTCGCTTGATGATTCGATCTTCAAGCGAGTGAAAACTGATTACCGCAAGACGCCCTTCAGGCTCTAATAGGTCAACCGCGTCAGTCACGAAACGATCAAGGTTTTCGAGCTCGCTGTTGACCGCGATGCGCAACGCCTGGAACGTGCGCGTGGCGGGATGGATCCTCCGTTGTTTACTAAATCCGACTGCGCGTTCTACTAATGAGGCGAGGTCGCGAGTCGTTTCGACCGGTGTGCCCTGCTCTCTCCGCTCTACAATCCAACGAGCGATGCGGCGTGACCGGCGCTCTTCACCGTATTCAAAAATTATCTGCGCTATCTCTACTTCGGAAAGACGACCGAGCAACTCTGCTGCAGTTTCCACACCGGTCGATGCGTCCATACGCATATCGAGCGGCGCGTCGTGCCGGAAACTGAACCCCCGTTGTGGCGAGTCCAACTGCAACGACGAAACACCCAGGTCGGCGAGAATACCGCGCGCTTGCGTGACCTCCGCAGTCGCGAGGACCCGCGTCAAATCGCGAAAGTCGGCATGCACGGCGCGAAAGCGCGACCCAAACCGCGCCAAACGCTCCCTCGCCTTCCCGAGCGCTTCTTCGTCACGATCGATACCCAGCACTTGCGTTTCACGGGATGCTTCCAAAATTGCTTCGCTATGCCCGCCCAGGCCTACCGTGCAATCGACAAACATCCCGCCCCGCGCCACTGCGAGTAACTCGATCGTCTCTCGAAGTAACACAGGGCGATGGGCCAGCGCGCCCCTGCCCCCCAAAGGCTCCGCCATTACCACCGCCCCGTGATCTCGTTCAAAGAACTTCTAAGTGGCACAGACTTCAGTCTGTGATTCTCGAAGGCCAACACAGACTGAAGTCTGTGCCACAACATCAAATACCCAACCTCGCTATTGCCGCTTCGTCTTCCTCTGAATAAGGATCAGCCAGCAACCTTTGCTGGAATCTCTCCAGCTCCCAAACTTCCAGGTAAGTCAAATAACCCAGCACCGCTACGTCGCCTACCACCGCGGCGCTCTTTCTCAGCAACGGATGAATCAGGACTCGGCCCTGCGTGTCCATCGACGACTGCTGTCCGTAGTAGTTCGTCCTGTCAAGGAACTTTCGTCTGGCCGGATCCATCGAAGGCAATAACGACAGCCTCTGTTCGATCGCCTCCCACTCGGGCATAGGATAAATCCGGACGCAATCGCCGCTCAAGCTGGTAAGATAAAAAGCTGAGCCATACTTCTCTTCGACATAGCGGCGAAAAAGAGTCGGCACTTTGAGCCGGCCTTTGGAATCGATTCGAGCTGTGTAGTTGCCTCGCAACATGGGGTCCGGTTTGGAGGAGCAATAGAGACGGCTCTGCGGTTCGCGCTAGTTTCAGATTCGTTTCGTGTCGTTGAGGCCACCTCACTCCACTTCGCTCCACTGGCGCATCCTACGCCCGTATTTCGGGCCTGTCAAGAGTTTTCACAGTTTTTTTTGGTAGTGTGCACCTTGATTGAGCGGCGTTCAGAGTACCGACTTTAGTCGGGCTCTACTGTTAAGGAGAACCCAACTAAAGTTGGTACTCTAAACACACATGGGAATTTAGGGCACGCCTTTTTTAGAGCTAAGAGGATGACTTCCCTGCTCAATGATGTATAGTCCCCCACTTGTTTTGCACGCGATTCGTCGGACAGCAAACTGGATTCATGATGAACGGAATACCTGCCCTACTACTATTGGGAGCCTTGGCGGCTCTGGCTAACCTGGCTGGAGGGTTGCTGCTCGCCTCCTCTGGTGCTCACCATCGCGAGACGAAGTTGCTGAAGTATCTGATCGCGCTGGGAGCAGGCTTCATGCTGGCGGCGATTTTTATCGAGATGCTGCCTGAGTCAATCAGCTTGTGGGACGTTAAACTGATCGACTCGACCAGTGCTGAAGCAGCGGTGGTGCCGATGACTCTACTGCTCGGCGGCTATTTGCTGATTCAATTATTCGAGCACACGATCGCCCCACACTTTCATTTCGGAGAAGAAACTCATCCTGAACATTTGATAAAGCCCTCAGCCGCATACGCAGCGATCGGCGGTCTTACGATTCACACTTTCTTTGACGGCGTCTCGATCGCGGCAGCCTTCTTGTCGAATCTCAAGGTTGGTCTGTTGGTTTTTGTAGCGATCATGCTGCACAAGGTGCCTGAAGGATTCACAGTCGCATCGATCATGCTGGCGTCGGGTCGCTCCTCGAAGAAGGCCGCCGCCGCCGCTCTCGCGATTGGCGCAGCCACCTTCGCCGGCGTGGTGGGTGTCGCCTTGCTCAACAGCCGCTTCCAGACTTCAGTCGCTTATGCCCTTCCGTTTTCCGCGGGAGTTACTCTCTACGTCGCCTCGAGCGATCTCATTCCCGAAGTTAACCGGTCTGAAGGCAAGAACCCAATAGTTTCAATCGTGGTGTTTGCCGGAGTGGCGCTGTTCTATCTGCTGCATCGGCTGATTCCAAGGTGAGCAGTAGAGTCAGTACCACCTGCGTGAGCGGGTGGGACAAAGAGTAGTCGCGTTCCCAACCGCGAAGCGGTAAAACCCATTTCCCGCTATTTTTTTCTGCAAGTGTGTAACCTCAAAACCCGCGCGAGCTGCACATCGAACAATGATCGCAGGGCTTCCCGCCCGGTTCGACCGAACATTTCTTTTCGCTTTCGAAAAACTCCACCAGTTCAGACACGGTAGCTTCTTCGATCCCGAAGCGTTCCTGGCTGGGATGATCGGGCGGGCTGTTGAAGTCGCGGGTCCAGGGCGAACGAGTGGCCGGAACAAAACGCGCAGTGTCGGTTGAAGCTTGGGTTGAGGCGGCAACGGCCTCACGACCTCGTGTTATCGACGGCGAAACTGGCAGAGGCGGTCCCGAAGAAACGAAGTCGATCAGCCGAGCCCGACTCGGTTCGGCAGCTTGGCTTGGGCTGTGAACAATTTTGGATTCAATACGATCAAGCTTGTTCTCGAGATCGTGCAGGCCTTCTCGGATTGCGGATAGTTCTTCACGCGCGCCGTTAGATTGTCGTGCCCTCCCTGACGGTCGGGCTTCTGACACTTGTAGCGGGCGCGGCCCATCACCGCGAGACTCGGCCATTCGGCGGGCGACGCGTTCAGCTACTAACCTTGCCTGATCTTGATTGCTGCTCATGTATGAACGTCGTCATCACTGGAAACGCGGGCGCCCCGCCCGCTTCATGCGTTAATGTTTCTTCACGGGTCCAGCGTTCGACGAAACCTTTTCGCGCTTCGCGCTCAGTGCGGACGGGACGTCCGCGCTCCCAGCACTGGCGGGCCCGAATTTCAAACTAAACGCTCACTCGTCTTTCAGAAGGTCGATGTAATCGACCACGCCCACGATTGCCGAATCAATGGCTGCGCCTATTTTTCCGGTCGCTGCCGTTGACGCGCCCCATCCTTCCTGAACGATCAGAACAGTGTCGCCCACGCCGGCGTCAACCGAATCCAGGGCGATCACCGTATGGCCCGTCGCCTCGCCTTCAAGAGTGATTTGTTCACACAACATGATCCGCGCGTCGTCATATCGTGCGTTCTTCTGCGTCGCTACAACGTTACCCAGTACTTTCGCGAGAATCATTTTTTGTAGCGCAATCTTCAGTAGCGCAAGTTGTTAACTTGCGTCTTTTCTTCGTGACGAACCAGTAACGTAACGGTCGCAAAATAACATCTTGCGCTACACACTAGTGACATGCTTATCGGAATCAACGATCCCGATAATCGTGCAGTCAGTCGGGGTATCTTCGCGTTTGAAGGGGAAGCTCGCTTCCTTACCGCGGCACCACAGAACCAATTCGCCCACGCCGGCCCCGGCCGCATCTACAGCGACTAAGGGATTGCCCTGCGGCGCCAGATCTTTGTTGAGGGATTGAACGACCAGCAGCTTGCGTCCTTCGAGGGAAGGATTTTTCACAGTCGCGACGACGGTGCCGATGACGCGAGCGAGTTGCATCACTACTTCCTATGACGAGCCGGCGGAACCATTGTTGCCGTTTCGGCTGATGTATTTCTCAACCACGTTAATGAAAATGTTCAGGCGCTCCGTAAGTTCCGCGACGTTTGCGTCCGTGCGCGCCAATCCTTCAGCTAACTCAGCAACGCGCTTATCTGTCCGCTCCTGCGCTTCTGCTATTCTGCCCACCAAGCCCACGACGGCGACCAGCGCATCGGAAAGATTCCGATACTGCTCTTTCAGCAGCTTAGTATCCGCCGCTTGTATCTCACGCACAATCTGTATGTCGGCGGTGAACTGCGCCTGCTGCTCGATGATGAACTCAATTCTTTGACCGATTTCTTCGTTAGTCATCTTACCTAACTCCGGATCAAGTTCCCTGGTGCACATCCACCGTATCGATCACTCCCACGATCGCCGCATCGACGGGCGTGTCTTTCATGTTTTGCGCCAGGCGGGCGCTGGATCCGGCCACGACCAGGACGCGTTCATGAAAGCCTGCGCCGACGGTATCAACCGCGACGACATAGCCGCTCGTGTCCGTGCCGTCGAGATTAACCGGGCGAACAATGAGCAGCTTTTTGCCTTCCAGCCGCGGATCCTTTTGTGATGCCACGACTGTGCCTACGATGCGGGCGATGATCATGCGCGGCTCTGGGCAGTGATCGGCATCGCGTCATCGACGCTTCCATGCGGGCGCGGAATCACGTGCACGCTGACCAATTCGCCGACGCGCCGGGCGGCTGCGGCTCCCGCATCCGTCGCGGCTTTTACGGCCGCGACGTCGCCGCGGACGATCGCCGTCACAAATCCGGCGCCGATCTTTTCATAGCCGATCAGAGTAACGTTGGCCGCCTTGACCATCGCGTCGGCCGCTTCAATCATTGCCACGAGACCTTTGGTCTCGACCATTCCGAGTGCTTCTTGCATTCAGTTTCTCCTGTATTTTGGACCGTTAGTAAATCGTAAGATCAATCTCAGAATCAGAGGCGCGCTCTCTGATCAGGACGAACATAAGGGATCGGCGCTATTTCTAGAAATGCCGACAGAAGATCAGCGGCCTCGATTTTCTCACGGTGGTTAGATCGCGTGATCTTAAGAGCTCTCCGCAAGAACTTTTTCGTCTCAGGCCCAATGCGTACTCCCTCGCCCTCGTATTTAGGGCTCCACTCCATGAGCTTCTCGATAGCTATATCAGCCGGAACCAAATCCGCCGTCAGACCATGATCCGCACGCAACTTAGCAACAAGATACCTGAAAGAAACGCCGTCCTCAGCATCTAAAGCAATCAGAAGATGTCCCAGCGAAACGTAATTCTGTTTTCGGCGACGCGATTCCTCAATCGCGCGCTCAAAGACCTGGCACCCACTCGGCGCGAATTTGTTCTGATACACAGCGAGATTGTTCAATTTTGGGTTCTCCTAACAACAAGAAGTTTACGGCTAACCTAGAATAGGACAAGTTCGCCAGAGTTACTAATGTGGCACTGCCGACGCCGGCTGTGTACGCTGGCAGCGTGCACTACCTCATTCTCGTAAGCGCGCTGCCTGGCTCAGAAGCTCAACCAACTCTTCTCTTGTCAGCGAGACCTTCCCTGACCCATTTGAACTCGAGGAAAACTGGGTCCGCGCGGCCGGACGGTCACCGGTTGGACACGACAGGGTCGTCTCGTGTAAGTAACCGCAAGCCTGACAACGCGCGCCTGAGTCGAGGTAGCCCGCAGCTTCGCGCACATTGATCAATTTTTCGATCGCGTCCGGTGATAGATTCTTCGAGCCGCCGAGCATCCGCGAAAGAATCGCAATCTTAGCCGTGTGCTCCAGTGTCTCCAGACGATCAAACGCTTGCCAAAGATCCGATCCGTAAGCGACTGCTCCGTGATTCGCCATCAGCAGAGCGTTGTGATGCTTAACCAGAGGTTGCATTGCATCGGTCAGCTCCGCGGTCGAAGGCGTGCCGTACTCCGCCAGCGGCACACAGCCGAGAGTTAAGATCACCTCAGAAAGTATCGGCTGGTCGATCGCCAGTCCGGCCACGGCAAAGGCGGTCCCATGCGGCGGATGCGCATGACAGACCGCCTTAACGTCGGGCCGCTCGCGATAAATCAAAAGGTGCATGGCCAACTCGCTCGAGGCGCGGCTCTGATTCAACTGTCGGCCTTCAATATCCGTGACCGCGATCAGCTCATCGGTCATGCGTCCTTTGCAGGTCATGGTCGGCGTTGCCAGGATCCGTCCATCATCCAGACGCATACTTACGTTGCCGTCTGACGAAACGACATAGCTGCGCTCGTACATCAAATGGCAAATGCTTATCAGGTCGCGTCTAGCGGTTTGTTCGTCCAACTATCTACGTCTTCCTTATCTTTCCAGAAATCAATAGAAAAGCGATCCACGAACTTACACGAATTAACTCGAATTAAGGCTTGTGTTTGTTGTCGTTTCGTGTGAGTTCGTGGATCGCATTCCTTTTACCGAGCATAGCACAGGCATTTCAGCAACCAACTACACCTCTTTGCTGTCGCTGGTTTCAATCTTATCTGCGTGAGAGTGGCGGCGTTGTACGTTGGTCGATCGCGGAGCTTGGGGTCGCGCCAAAAAGTATGACAGTGACTCAAGCGATGTAGTCAGATCAACTGTTTTCACTTTTACGCCCAGGCGCGCGGTCAAAAGCGCCGGCGCAAAATTCAGAACCGCTTTTACATCGGCAGCCATGATTTGATTCAGCACTCTTTGAGCTACGCGGGCGGGAACGGCTATCACGCAGACGTCGATTCCCTCTTCACGAATAACTTTGGCGATTTTCCTCGCGTCATAAACTGGAATCTGATCGGGGCCGACGTATTGACCGACTTTCTCCTGATCGTTATCGAACAAAGCCACCACCGCGAAATTTGATTTCGAGAGGCCGTTATAGTTGGCCAGCGCGGTCCCTAATCTTCCGGCGCCGACGATGCCGACGCGATGCGGTTTGTCGAGCCCGAGAATCTTTGTCAGATGCTGTCGGAGATCATCGATTAGGTAACCGACGCCGCGTACGCCGAACTCGCCAAAGTAACCCAGGTCTTTCCGAATCTGCGCTGAGTTCAAATTGAATTGTTCGGCTAGCTCCTGCGACGAGACGGTCTTGATGCCTGCGGCTGCCAGATCATTCAGACAACGCAGGTATACGCTCAAGCGATTAGTTGTCAGCTCAGAGATCTTTTCTCGCTTCATACGATGGGGGTCCACCCGCAAAGTATAACGCCGTGGAGGCTTTGCCGGAAAGTTGATGTAGCGCAAGCTGCCAGCTGGCGCCCACCGCAGTACGTGGTACTGAGGAAACCAGGATAAGGCAGTGTCTTAAATTGGTCTTCTTTGCGACTTGAGTACCTCTTAGCGCCTTTGCGTGAAATATCACCGACCCGAATACATTTCACGCAAAGTCGCAAAGAGTATCGGAAGGCGCAAAGCGAAATTAGGATACTACGTGGTTTGCGATTAAAAATTCGTTACGCGATAATCGGCGCGCTACTAGAAAAGAGCAGGCAGGATGCCTGCGCTCCATCGGCGCTCCGGTCCTTATGATTGCTCATCTTTCAGGCATATTGCTTTCGAAACAGGCTACGTCAGCTATCGTCGACGTTGCCGGCGTTGGCTATGAAGTCGCGATTCCGCTTTCAACTTTTTATGAGTTGGGCGAGATGGGTTCGCCGGTGCAGCTGCGCATTTACACGCACGTGCGCGAAGACGCGATTCAACTGTTCGGTTTCAAGACCACGCGCGAACGCGAGTTGTTTCTACAACTAATCTCAGTCAACGGCGTCGGCCCGGGCCTGGCTATTAAATTATTGTCAGGCATGAGCGCCGACGAAATGATTGCATCCATTCGCACGAACAACCTGGTCCGATTGGTTGCGATACCGGGAGTTGGCAGGAAGACGGCCGAGCGACTGGTCGTGGATCTACGCGAAAAAATGGCGGCGTTGTCATCCCCGGCATTGGAAGAAGAATTCGCGGCACAAGCCGGCAGCGCCCCTCCAGCTACTACGGAAGATGGGATGCGGAATGATGCGATGTCCGCGCTGGCAAATCTGGGTTACCAAAGATCTGCGGCTGAGAAAGCCGTGAAAACGGCGATGGATGAAGGCGGAGAACTCTCGGTCGAGCTGATCCTGAGACGAAGCCTGCGCTCGCTGGCTAAGACATAACAGTCTCGTTTAGATGGCGGACTTGTCCGCCAATCCAAAGCCGCGGGACAAGTCCCGCATCTAAACGAGAGAGTGGCACAGACTTCAGTCTGTGGTTCGATGATCCATCACAGACTGAAGTCTGTGCCACTGGTTGACCAATCCCTCACTAGGCGTTCAGAATCTAGCGGTTCATGGCAAAAGCAACCAGAGCAGCCGAGGCCCTAAGCGCGACGCCGACAGATGAAGATCGTCAATACGATCTGTCTCTGCGTCCGACGCACCTCACCGAATACATCGGGCAAACCAAAGCCAAAGAAAATCTGCGCGTCTACATCAAGGCCGCGGTGAAGCGGCGCGAGGCGCTCGATCACGTTCTGTTGACCGGACCGCCGGGACTAGGCAAGACGACGCTGGCGCACATCATTGCCAACGAGATGGGCGCGCAACTGCGTTCGACTTCCGGACCGGCGATTGAGAAGACCGGCGACATCGCGGCTTTGCTGACGAACCTGCAGGAAGGCGACGTGCTCTTCATCGATGAGATTCATCGCCTGATGCCTCAGCTCGAGGAAAAACTTTATCCGGCGATGGAAGATTTCAGTCTCGATCTGCTTATCGGACAGGGTCCCGGAGCGCGTTCGATCAAGTTGGAGTTGCCAAAGTTTACCCTGGTCGGGGCCACCACAAGGGCGGGCCTGATTACTGCTCCGCTGCGCGGCCGGTTTGGAATCGGCTTTCATTTGGACTTTTATTCACACGCGGACCTGGAAACAATTTGCCAACGTTCGGCCGGGATTCTTGGGGTTGAGATTGACGAGGGTGGGTCCCAGGAAATTGCCAAACGCGCGCGCGGTACTCCGCGAATTGTGAATCGGCTCTTGCGGCGAGTCCGCGACTATGCCGAAGTCGATTACGACGGGCGCATTACTCATGCAGTAGCGAATGACGCGCTCAACCGGATGGAAGTTGATACCTACGGCCTCGACGAAATGGATCGCAAGCTGGTGCTGACGATCATCGAAAAGTTTGAAGGCGGGCCCGTCGGAGTCGGCACTTTGTCGGCGGCGATCCACGAAGAGAAAGATTCGATCGAAGAAATCATCGAGCCATACTTGATTCAGATAGGCTTCCTCAATCGCACTCCTCGGGGCCGCATGGCAACTCAACTTGCGTATCAACATTTCGGAATAAAGACCGGACAACAGCGGCCGAGCTTGTTTGATTCTGTCTGAGTGTCTGACTTGTCCCGCTGCTAATGGTCGTTTAGAAGCGGGACTTGTCCCGCCGTGCGATTGAGTTAGCAATTTAACGTCGGATTGAATAAGCAGATCGCAAATTAACAATTTGCGTTACATTTTGCGTTACATATGAAGGGTTTTTCACGTCATTCGTTTGGAGTCCGCAATCGTTCACCCTGGGGGCGAATGATTTCGCACGCCGTTCATCAATTTCACGAAAACGATCTGTTTACGTCGGCGGCGGCGATGAGCTACTTCGGATTGATGACCCTGTTTCCGGCGCTGCTTCTATTGCTGGCATTAAGCAATCGAATCGCGGCGGGCAATGAAATGATTGCCCACGTACTCCAGGTCTACCCGGGTTCGGGAAAATTTCTGCGCTCAACTATCAGCTCCCTCTCGGGCATCAGTCCTGGTGTAATGATTACCTGCGGCATCCTTGTCCTCTGGGCAGGTTCATGGGTTTTTGCTGTGGTCGAACGCGCCTTGAATCGCATTTGGGGTACGACGCCTCGGACTTTTCTGCACGGACGGGCTTTGACTCTGGGAATGATTGGAATCGTCGGCGCGCTGCTTTCCGTTTCGGTCTTCGTCACTTCAATTCTGGTTGCGTTGCAGGAGATCGCCGGACGGTTGTCACCCCGGCAGCTGGAGAATTATCGGCTGTTATCATCGGTCGGCAGTCTCTTCTGGCAAATCGTGTTCGCGTTAGTCAGTCTCCTGGTTACCTTCACGCTTTTCACCCTCGTCTACAAATTCATGCCCAATGCCCACGTGCCGTTGCGCGATACGCTGCCGGGCGCTTTGATTGGCAGCCTTTTGTGGGAAGCCGCGAAATACATTTTCGCCTGGGGCTTGAACTATTTTCACTACGATCAGATTTACGGATCGGTCGGCGCGGTCGTGGCAGTACTTACCTGGGGTTATGTCTCGAGCCTCGTCTTGTTGTTTGGCGCCCAGCTAACCGGCGTCTTCCATCGCGAGCACATGGAACATCCCGTGCCGGCGCCCGGCATCAACGTTCCTTCCGCTTCATTCTCCTGATCGGATCTTCCGTTCGGCCAATCAATTTCAGCATGCACATTTCCGACTTTGATTACGAGCTTCCTCCCGAGCTGATCGCGCAACAGCCTTTGCTTGAGCGCGCGGCCTCGCGCATGTTGGTTGTCGATCGAGCGAGCCAAACATGGTCTGATTCAAAGTTCACTGCGCTTCCGGAATACTTGCGAGCAGGAGACGCGCTGGTACTCAACAACACTCGCGTTTTTCCGGCACGGCTCACCGGCGAACGGTCACCCTCGGGAGGCGCGGTGGAGCTACTCCTGATTCGAGAAATCGAGACGAACGTTTGGGAAGCGCTGGCGCGACCCGCGCGACGGCTGCGAAAAGACTCTCGGATAGTCTTTGGCGGATCAAGGCTGCAGGCGAAAGTTATTGAGTTGTTCGACAACGGAAGGCGTCTGATCAAATTTGAATCGAGCGAGCTTTTGGACCGGGTCATCGACGAACTGGGTGAGACCCCTCTGCCGCCTTACATCAAACGAATCGCCGGCGGCGAGACGAGCGACAAAGATCGGTATCAGACGGTTTATGCCAGCCAGAGAGGGGCGATCGCTGCTCCTACGGCCGGGCTGCATTTCACTCCGCGAGTGCTCGAAGAGGTCAAAGCCCGGGGCGTTTCGATTAATGAAATTACCCTGCACGTGGGTTACGGGACGTTCGAACCCGTGCGCGCGGACGAAATCGCAGACCATCGCGTCGGGCCGGAATGGTTGTCGCTCACGGACGAAGCCGCTGAAGCAATCAACGATGCACGCTCCAACGGTCGACGCGTGATCGCAGTTGGAACGACAACTACTCGAGCGCTCGAAGCTGCGTCGGCGAACAATCGAGTCACAGCTCACACGGGATTTGTCGATCTCACGATAGTACCGGGTTATGAGTTTCGTGCGGTCGATGCTCTGCTGACGAATTTTCATCTGCCCCGCTCGTCCCTGCTAATGCTCGTCAGCGCATTCGCCGGCCGCGACTTGATCCTGAATGCGTATCGCCACGCAGTGAAAGAGGGTTATCGGTTTTACAGTTACGGCGACTGCATGCTCATAGTCTAACTCTCGGCCCTGGGTTAGCGGCGAGGGTGCTAATTTCATTTGCTTTGCGCCTTTGCGCGAAACAAAGTCGAGCAAGAATGAATTTCACGCAAAGGCGCAGAGTGAAATCGAAAGGCGCAAAGCCAAATAGGGACAGGACCGGCCAGCCAGACACTTGTAAGCGAGCGTGGGTAACAGGCTATAATCTCCGCCACGCACTTTCGGTACCCGTCGGATTGGCAAAACGGTTATGGCAGTTCTGAAAAAATTTCGCCCTCGGTGGTGGCTCAACGGCCGCGAATCAACTGAGAGGCCAAGCCACGCCAGCATTGCTCTGGTGCCGCCCATCAACGCGCGCTACGATCTTCGCCCGCTCACCATTTCCCAAATAGACGAGTGTTGGCGGCTGGATCAGCGTTGTTTCGTAGACGGCGAAGCATATAGCCGAGACACGTTCGAATATCTTCTGACCGCGCCTGAATCTGTTTCGTACCGCGTAGTTACTCAAAACAGCGCGATGGCCGGGTTTGTGATCGGGCTGCTGGAGCCGGACCATACCGGACACATCACGACCGTCGGAATCGCTCCCGAACACCGGCGACGTCGCCTGGCAAGTTGCTTGATGGAGAGAATCGAAGACGGCTTCCGCCGGCGAGATGTGAGGATTGTGCGATTGGAAGTGCGCGCCAGTAACACCTCAGCCCAGAAACTTTATTTGAGCCTCGGTTACTCCGTAACGCAAAGATTGCCGAAGTATTACTCGAACGGCGGCGACGGTCTCTTGATGATTAAGCCGATCGGTTAACCTATTCCTAACTCCTGCGCAATTCGGTTAGAACCTGTTTGGCTACAGCCTTCAGCGTATCGAACACGCCTACACCGGTCGAAGCCACCGCTTCGACAACGGGCTCGCCTTTCCTTTGCAGCTCAGAAGCTAAATCGGTAGTCGGAATTACGTTGGGAAGATCGCGCTTATTAAGCTGCAAAACGTAGGGCAGCTTCATCAGTTCATAGCCGTAAGCCTGCAGATTCTCTTCCAGGTTATAAAGCGATTCAATATTGGCATCCATCCGCTCTTCTTGCGAGTCGGCAACGAATACAACGCCATCGACGCCTTTAAGAATCAGCTTGCGCGAAGCTTCATAGAAGACTTGTCCAGGAACTGTGTAGAGATGGAAGCGGGTTTTGAAGCCGCGAACTGTTCCCAGTTCCAGGGGCATGAAATCAAAGAACAGCGTACGGTCGGTTTCAGTCGCCAGACTAATCAGCTTTCCCCTTGACTGTGGGGCAGTCGAATCATAAATGTGCTGAAGGTTCGTGGTCTTGCCACACAGGCCAGGCCCGTAGTAAACGATCTTGCAGTTTATCTCTCGCGATGCGTAGTTGATGAATGTCATAAGGCTCGACCGGTAATTATCGGGGCGACTGAAGGCGAGTATCAAGTGCGCTTAACGGTTTGAGAAAAGGCTGTCAATCTCCTCGTCGGTAATCTCCGAGAATGGTAGCGAGTTATTCGCAGCCGACGACTGCGATTCCCTTTCGATTTCGGCGAAAGCCAATGCCAGTTCCTGAGATATTTGCCTGGACCGAAGTTTAACCAGGCCCAAACTCGAGCGATCATCGAAGACTACCAGCAACAACACTCGACCAATTACGCTGATGTGAATACTTTCCCGCTCTCCTTCATGGGACAGGGTCGGGAACTCGCGCTCTCCAATCAGCTTGGCCATCCCGCCCGTAGCGGCGACGTTGCCTGCTGCCAAAGACGCCAGACTGGTCGTATCCAACCCTCCCAATTCGCCATGGACCGCGATCTGTTGGCCGTCCTTGTCGACCAGCACCACCACCCGCGCAGATGAGTCCATCCGCAGCCGGGCCAGGACCGCCTTTATTTGGTGGTATCGCTGTTCGCGAATCAGAATTGGGCTATTAGCCATCACAAGTTCGGATTGGATTTTGAACCAAAAGCAGGCGAGGAGGCAGGCTAAAAAGGTTTACAAATGCTCCGGAACATCAGTTGGAGCCGAAGAGTTTCGATCTTCTGTGTCGAAGGCCTTCGCGGCCCACCAAATCTGTTAAGGTTCGGCCAGTCGAAACCGCGGGTCGCCAAACCTCACGAGTCACATTAACACGGTAACTGAGGGCCATCAAGTGTTATCCTTCGCCAGCCGCTGGCCATCATCGTTCAACAACGCGCCCAATTGCAGCCGCAAACCCTACTCTTTCGTTGAATTTAGGCCACCAGCTATGTTAAGCTCCGCCTTGTTTTTTGCGGCGATATTTGTGGTGAATCGTCTGTGAATCGAGGGCTTTGCGCATGAGCAGTCCCATCGCCAAGAGTGTGAAGAAGCTTGCATCGCGCTCTTCCTCGCGCCAATCATCCGCGACATCATCTACTCGCAGGCGTTTGGTAGCGAGTAAGTCGACGCGTCTGAAACCGGCCACCAAACGTTCGCCAGCCGGAAAGGCGCGGGCCAGGAAAGCGGCAAAGGCTGGCGCTACGAAGCCAACCCGGTCAGCCAAACAAAAGCTGAAGGCGACGCCAACTGCGGCAAAGAAGCAGCAGAGCGCGAAAACCTTGACCAAATCCAGTAAGCCGGCGAAGGCGCCTCGGCCAAGCGCTGTACGCCACCCTGGGAAGGCAGCTAAGCCTCCTCTGTTTAAGCCCGCGACAGCTCGGACGCCCGTAGTATTTCGAAAGCCCGAGCCGCTAACGCCTCGCCCTCAACCAACGCATGACGAGGCCGCCGCTCTTCGAGCTTTCGAAGCTGCGCACAAAGAGTTCACTAACGGTCGTTTCGCGGAAGCACGAAGTCTGTTTCGCTCTTTGGTGGATAAGTACCCCACGGTTTCTGAAGTTACCGCCCGCTCTCGTACTTACCTGGCGGTGGCTGAGGCGCGCTTGCGCACCGAACTTGCCTTGCCCCGGGACGCTGACTCACTGTACGACCGCGGCGTGATTGAACTGAACCGAGGCGAGTATGTCGCCGCGCAGGAACTTTTTGAGCGCGCGCTCCGACGCGAACCCGAAGCCGCTCATATTCATTATGGCCTGGCCGCCAGCAGAGCGCGTTTGGGAGCGATCGATAGCGCTCTCAAATCTCTGAGTCGCGCTTTGGGTATTCAACCTAAGCTGCGAATCCGCGCTCAACGCGATCAGGATCTCAATGCTCTGCGCAGCGATCCTGAATTCGATCAATTAGTCTTTGCTGCCCGCGAATAATCCTAAGCGCTGCCTTCACCTCCGGCAAAGGGTTCTGTTTTGAAAGCTCTCAGCTTTCAGGTATTATTTCTCTCTTGGTAATCACCGCAGGGTCACACCGGAGCAATTACTTGCAAACTCAAGACGCGAACCGCAGCCTGAAGCTGGTAGCTATCGGCGGCGGCACTGGTCTGTCAACTCTGTTGCACGGGCTGAAGCGTTTTGTTGGTGATCGCGATGATGGCTTATGGCTGGATTCCCTGTCGGCGATCGTTACAGTTTCCGATGACGGCGGCAGTTCTGGACGGCTCCGTGATGAACTGCAGATCCTGCCACCGGGCGACATTCGAAATTGCATGATTGCGTTGGGCGAAGATTCAACCCTGCTTTCACGCTTATTTCGTTATCGCTTTCGCGGATCAGGCGAGCTGGCCGGGCACAGTTTCGGGAATTTATTCCTGGCGGCACTGGCGGATGTAACCGGCGACTTTGTCGAGGCCGTGCGGCTGTCGTCGGAAGTCCTGGCGAGCAAAGGTCATATCTTTCCCGCCACGCTCAACGACGTGCGCTTAGTAGCCGAACTGGAGGATGGTCGCGTGGTCCATGGGGAAACCCAAATCACCGCGGCCCGGTCTCCAATCAAGCGATTGCGACTTGAGCCTGAACAATGTCTGCCGTTGCCCGCTACAATCGCAGCTATTAAAGCTGCCGACGTTATTACTATCGGGCCAGGTTCTCTGTACACCAGTATCATTCCGAACCTGATTGTAGCCTGGGTGGCCGACGCCATCGGTAGATCGACCGCAACCAAGATATTCATCGCCAACTTGATGACGCAGCCAGGGGAAACTGATGGGTACGACATCAGTCAGCATCTGGAAGCAGTCCAGAAGTACGCGCCGCAAATCCGTTTTGACTACGCGGTGCTCAATGATCGGCCAATTAGCGTTAAGCAGACTGACGTGTATGCCGCCGACGGTGCATTCCAGGTAGGTCTGAATGAAACGGAGCTCGATAGTCTCGAATCGCAAACTGAGGTCATGCGCGCCGACTTGCTCGATCAGGGCGAAATGGTGCGTCACGATTCTGAACGTCTGGCCAAGGTCGTGATTACCTGCGCCGAGCGAGCACGTTCGCGGGCCCTGGCCGGCATGGAAATCTAGTCCCTCACTTAAACGCCAAATGACCGAAGAGACAATCCAAACACGACCTCCCATCACGCTGGACATTCTTATTCTCGCAGCCGGCCTGGGAACCAGGATGAAATCGCGAATGGCCAAGGTCCTGCACAAGCTTGGTGGCCGCCCCATCATCGCGCACGTCTGCCGCACTGCGCTCTCGCTGGAACCTCGTCGTACTCAGGTCGTCATTGGTCATCAGGCCGACGCTGTGCGCGCCGCGGTTGAGCACGAACTCGGAAAACACGCGGCCAGCTTTCTCATTCAAACAGAACAGCGCGGAACCGGCGATGCAGTGATGACGGCACAGGGCGTTCTAGCGGATGCAAAATCGACTGTCTTGATTCTATCGGGTGACGTTCCGCTGGTGCGTCTTGAAACTTTGCAGACACTAATCGATCAGCATCTTGCCGACCGGGCATCCTGCACTCTCCTTTCCGTGCGATTTGAAAATCCGACTGGCTACGGACGCGTTGCCCGAGACGAGGCCGGCAGGTTCCTGAAGATCGTAGAGCAAAAAGATGCCACCGAGGACGAACGGCAGATCAGGGAAATCAACGCGGGCATCTACTGTTTCGACAGCAAGAAACTTTTTCAGGCACTTGAGCAGGTGCGCCCGACGAATAGCCAGGGCGAGTACTATCTCACCGATGTCCCGGGGATCCTGCGCGATGCAGGAGAGCAAGTTTCCGTCTACCAGCATCACGACGCCCGGGAAGTCTCCGGCGTGAACACACGCGCGGAACTGGCTGAGTTCGAAAACCTGATGCGGCGCAACGCCGTGCGGCGTCTGATGACCGATGGCGGAGTTACTTTCATAGACCCTTCGCACGCCTACATCAGCAGTGAAGCGCAGGTCGGCCGTGATTGTATTATTCACCCAGACGTGCACATCGAAGGCAAGTCGGTAATCGGCGAAGGCTGCGAAATTCAGCAGGGCTCGCGCATCAAAGATTCCCGTTTGGGCGATCGGGTAACAATTAAGGACCACTGCTTGATCGTCGACTCCGAGATTGCCGATGATTGCGCCGTCGGACCGTTCGCCCACCTGCGCATGAACGCGCGCCTGGAAGAGCGGGCCGTGGTGGGAAATTTTGTCGAAGTTAAGAAATCGCAAATCGGCCGCGGCACAAAGGCGATGCATCTGACTTATCTTGGTGACGCCACGATTGGGGAAGACACAAACATCGGCGCCGGAACGGTGACTTGCAATTATGACGGCAAATACAAGCATGCGACGGTGATTGGAAGCCGGGTCAGAATTGGCTCTGACACGATGTTGATAGCGCCGGTGTCTGTCGGAGATGGCGCTGTGACGGCAGCCGGCTCAGTAGTCACCGAAGACGTTCCGCCGGACACGTTGGTCGCCGGCGTACCGGCGAAGATCAAAAAGAACCTGGACGAAGGGGAACCGAAATCATGAAGTGGAAGTGGGTTGGTACAGCCGCTTTGAGCCCAGGCCCGAAGTACCCAAATGAAATCGTCACGCCCGTCACGAAGTGGTCGCGATCGTTCCGATTAATCTTGAGGCCCGAAGGGCGGGAACTCGAAACCAGACGCTCCCCTCAGTCACTTCGTTGTACCGTACCTTCAGCGCTCATTCATCGCGAGCCTGCGGACGGGATGTCCGCGCTCCCAGCAGCGAGGGGCTCGGTCGTTACCTTTTCTCTTAACAGACTTCCGGTCCACGTGCTTGCGGTCGTGGCTATTTTATGTCGGCCCTTCGGGCCTGCTCACCGCTCACTGCTCACTGCTCACTAATATGTGTGGAATAGTCGGATACGTCGGAAACAAACAGGTGGTGCCGTTGATAATCGACGGCCTGCGCAAGCTCGAATACCGCGGGTATGACTCGGCCGGCATTGCCGTCGTCGACGAGAGCCATCATCTAAAAATTCGGCGCGCCGAAGGGAAGCTGCGCAACCTCGAAGAAGTCTTGCGCCAACAACCGCTCGACGGCACCTACGGCGTCGGCCACACGCGTTGGGCCACCCACGGCCGCCCCACCGAGGAAAACGCGCACCCGCATCGCGACTGCACCGGCCGCGTAGTCGTCGTGCACAACGGCATCATCGAAAATTACCTGGAGTTAAAAGACGACCTGCGCAAAAAGGACCATCAGTTCGTCACCGAGACCGACACTGAAATCGTAGCGCACCTGATTGAAGAGCACCTCAAGCAGGGCAGTAGTTTTGAACAGGCGGTGCGCAATACGGTTGGTGAACTGCGCGGCATCTTTGCGCTATCGATGCTCTCGGCCGATGAACCCGACACAGTCATCTCTGCGCGATTTGGACCTCCTGTCGTAATCGGTGTCGGCGACGGCGAGTACTTTGTCGCTTCCGACATTCCCGCGATCCTGGAACACACGCGCGATGTTTTCTTTCTTGGTGACGGCGAAATTGCCGTGATGACCCGCGACTCTGTCCGCGTCACGGATTTCGCGGGCACTCAGGTCGAGCCGCAAATGCAAAGGATCACCTGGGATCCTATCCAGGCTGAAAAGGGCGGCTTCAAGCATTTCATGCTCAAGGAGATTTACGAGCAGCCGCGCGCCGTCCGCGAAACTGTCGAAGGCCGCATCTCGCTCGACACCGGCCGGGTCTTTCTCGACGAGATGACGAACATCACCGAGGCAGACTTCAAACGTTTCACCTCGATCAAGATCGCCGCCTGCGGCACGTCCTGGCACGCGGGACTAGCCGGCAAGTACATGATCGAAGAACTCGCTCGGCTGTCTGTCGACGTCGATTACGCCTCTGAATTTCGTTACCGCGATCCGGTGTTGGACGAAAGCACTCTGCTGTTGGTGATCTCTCAGTCGGGCGAAACCGCCGACACCATCGCCGCGCTGCGCGAAGTGAAAGAACGCGGCGGCAAAGTCCTTTCCATCTGCAACGTTCAGGGCTCGATGATCACGCGCGAAGCGGATGGCACCATTCTCACGCACGCGGGTCCGGAAATCGGCGTCGCGTCAACCAAGGCTTTCACGTCCCAGATGATCGCGCTCTACCTGCTGGGGTTGTACCTGGGTCAGTTGCGAGGAACGCTCTCGGCTGAACAAAGCAGAGCTCACGCTCAACAACTGGCTGAGTTGCCGGTCAAGATGGAGCACCTGCTAAACGAAGCAGACGGGATTGAAGAGCTATCGAAGGAATTCTTCCGCGTCACCGATTTTCTCTACCTGGGCCGCGGCATCAACTTCCCAGTTTCACTCGAAGGCGCTTTGAAGCTGAAAGAGATTTCCTACATCCACGCCGAAGGCTATCCGGCGGGCGAGATGAAGCACGGTCCCAACGCCCTGATCGACGAACGGCTCCCGGTAATGTTCATCAACACCCGCGAAGCCGGCAATCGCGCTTCCGAGCTGCGCTACGAAAAAACTCATTCGAACATCGTCGAAGTGAAAGCGCGTGAAGGCATTGTGATTTCTGTTTTGACTGAAGGCGACTCGATGTCCTCGGTCGTTTCCGATCATGTAATCGAGATTCCCGCTTCCAGCGATTTGCTCACGCCAATCCTTTCGATCATTCCGCTGCAGCTGCTGGCGTATCACATCGCGGTGCGCCGTGGATGCGACGTCGATCAACCTCGAAATCTGGCGAAGTCCGTCACGGTTGAATAAGTCCCAATGAGCAAGAAACTGCTTCAACGGGCTCTCGCCGCGCCCCATAATTTGAGATTCAGCGATATGCTGAGGCTGGCTGAGAACTTTGGATTCCGGCTATCGAGATCGAGTGGAAGCCATCACATATTAGTTCATCCTAAAGTCAGAGAGTTGCTGAATCTTCAAGATGTCCGAGGCAAAGCAAAGCCTTATCAGGTTAGCCAGTTCTTGAAACTTGTGGAAAAATACAATCTCGAACTCGGAGAAGATCAATGAAGGATTACCACATCAATATTTTCTTTAGCGACGAAGATGAAGGATACATCGCAGATATTCCTGACCTTCCAAGTTGCTCTGCCTTCGGGGATACGGCGGCTGAAGCATTGGCCGAAGTTGAAACTGCAAAGCAACTATGGCTCGATGTCGCGCGCGCTGAGGGCAAGCCCATTCCCGAACCAACCTACCGTCCAGTAATTTATCGGTTGGCATCCTGATCGCCTGCATCACCTCGCCAGAACCAACTTGCCGACTTGGACGCGAGCAACTATTCGTCCCGCCACTCCGTGAAACGGAGCGCCAACATCCTGTCCGTCTGAGCGCGCAGCGCGAACCGGCCTCGAAAGCTAGTTTCTTCCTGAGATATGAGCGGGCTTTGCCCGCTGGCGGACAGGATGTCCGCGCTCCATCTGAGGCAGGACTCAAAATCCGCGCAGAGGCATCGCCGGCGATCGCTGCAACCAATTATTCTTTGGATAGGTGGCGCAAGTGTCGACGATGTGCAGTGTGTAAGCCTGGCGCGACCTTGGCGATCGGTTTTCGTGACTGAGATGTGGCAGTAGTCCGTGTAGCACGATCACAGCTCCCTTCTTAACCTCGAGCGGCCGCAATTTCTCCTCCGGCCAGGGAGTGTCATCGATGATTTCGAAGCGTGTGCCGCCGCCCTCGGCCCTGACAAAGCGTGATTTCAATCCCAGTTTGTGTCCACCGGGAATCGCCCACAGGCAGCCATTGTCGGTCGTTGCATCCTCCAGCGCGAACCAGAGACCGACCAAACGCAAAGGCTCTGTGAACAGAAATGTCGCGTCTTGATGACAAGTGACTTCGCCTCCGATCCGTGGTTGCTTGAAGATATACATCGACTGGAGCAGCAGCGGATCACCGATATCTAAATCAGAGACGAGCTGCCGGATTTCCGGCGTGCGTGAAAACGAATCGAAGACCGGATCGAGGTCGTGCAGCGCATGACCGATCTTATTAATCGAGCGTTGCTTGCTTTGCCGCAGCGTGCCGTCAGCATGAAATGCGTTCTCTTCGAAGAAGAAGCGAATCTTATCTCCCGAGTCTAGAAAATAGTCGTCGCTGGTGCGGGTTTGCTCTCGAGTCGAGAAGATCGACACGACCCCTTCCGGATCAAAGTCGCTTACGAGTTGAGCGGCCCGTTCGCGCAGGCCATCGCATGCCGTGGCATCAACAAAGTCTTCAAGCACCAGGAAGCCATCGCGCTCGTACGCGGCGAGTTGATCTGAGTTAAGAGTCATGAGTCCAGCATTCTTGGGCATTGTGAGATTTCGATCAAGCCTAATTAACCGCAAAGCGGTTCCGGCCTCCAGCCCGACGTTGCCGCGCATCGGCTACGTTGGGACTATGGGCGATTTTGAACCCTGTCAGGGCTGCGCCCGCGTGCTGATCGATATCCCTCCTCGTAATCCCAGCCGTCGCGGCTTCGCCGCGCCACATAGGTCTGGAGCGCGGACATCCTGTCCGCCTGATCGTGCAGCGCGAACAAACTCGCCGGCAAGTCTTCTCCAAGATCCGAGCGGCCTGCGCCCGCTGGCGGACAGGATGTCCGCGCTCCCGACCGCAGGGCTTTGCGTTACGAAACTCGCAGGATAGACTGCCAGCACCCGCATTATTGCGCTCGTGGAGGAGATCAAGATGAAGAATATTTTTCGGATGGTAGCAATCGCGGTGATCGCAATCACGACGATTAGCAATGCGTCGGCAGTAAGGCCTTTCAGAGCACCCCAACAGGAACCAATGGCCGGCGGCTATCGAGACACTGCCAAAGATGACCCTGAAGCCCTGGCCGCGGCACGCTTCGCAATCAAGGAGCAGAGCCGGAAGCTGCATACCCGCATCTCGCTTGTTTCAATTCAGCGGACTGAAGTTCAAGTTGTCGCCGGGCTCAACTATCGGCTTTGCATGAAAGTGAAGGTCAAGCGCAAGACCCAGACTGTCACCGTGGTGGTCTACAAGAATCTCAAACAAAAGTATTCGCTCACCAGCTGGACTCCCGGAGATTGCCGGGAGAAATGAAGGCAAGATCGTGACGCAGGAATTAAGGTTACTGTAGGCCCATCTTGCCGGGAGCGCGAACATCCTGTCCGCATTGAGCGCGGCAGCGCGAACCGATGGTCGATTGCTAGTACCTGCGAACCCAAAGGGACGCGAGCTTGTCTCGCATCTGCGGACAGGATATCCGCGCTCCCAGCCGAAAGGCTCGCGTTCTCTTCCATTTGCCTCTATTGCTCGCCGGTGTTATAAATGCCGCGTCTTCCCTTTACCTCGTACCCGTTAGGAGTTCTCACTTGAAACTCAACCAAACCTCTGGAGTGAAATCATGACTATTCGCCAACGCTCTCGTGTCTTACTGCTGACCGCAGCCGTCGTTCTTACCACCTGTCTGGCCGGCTCGCTGCAACCGATTCAATCGCAGGCCGTGTCAGATCCGATGCCCGTCGATCCACAGATTACGATCGGCAAGTTTCCGAACGGTTTGCGTTATTACATCCGCGCCAACAAGACCCCTGAGAAGCGGGCGGAGCTGAGACTCGTGGTCAAGGCCGGTTCGATTCTGGAAGATGAAGATCAGCAGGGTCTGGCCCACCTCGTAGAGCACATGGCTTTCAACGGTACCCAGCACTTTCCCAAACACGAGATAATCTCACTTATCGAATCCCTCGGCATGCGCTTTGGCGCCGACCTTAACGCCTACACCAGTTTTGACGAAACGGTCTACATGCTCACGGTGCCGACCGACAAACCCGAGACGATTGATCGGGCCATGCTGGTGCTTGAAGACTGGGCGCACAACATCTCTTTCGATCCGATCGAAATCGAAAAAGAGCGTGGCGTGGTCATGGAGGAATGGCGGCTGGGACTCGGGGCGGGCGCGCGCATGCGGGACAAGTTGTTTCCGGTGTTGCTCAAGGGTTCGCGTTACGCCGATCGGCTGCCCATTGGTAAGCCCGAGATAATTCAGGGTGGAAAGGCCGAGCGAATAAAGCAATTCTATACCGACTGGTATCGCCCCGATCTGATGGCCGTGGTCGCCGTCGGGGATTTCGATAAGGCAGCGATCGAGAAGATGATCACCACTCACTTCGCTTCAATTCCGGCAGCCACGAAACCCCGCCCACGACAGGCCTACGACGTACCGGATCACTCCGACACGAATTTTGCGATCGTTACCGACAAGGAAATGAACATCACTTTCGTCGAAGTCGACACCGTCCTGCCTGCTCGCCCTGAGGGGACAGTTCGCAACTATAGGCAGAAGACCGTGGACCGTCTCTTCTCAGGCATGCTTTCCTCTCGCTTTGCGGAAATCGCGCAAAAATCCGACGCGCCATTCACAGTGGCCTTTGCGGGTCGCAACCGTTTCTTCGCTCGCACAAAGGACTCGGCTTCGCTCGGCGCGCTGGTCAAAGAAGGCAACATCGAGCCGGCGTTGGAGGTGCTGCTCAACGAAGCCGAACGCGTAGCGCGCTTTGGTTTCACCGCTACCGAGCTTGATCGGCAAAAACAGAGCGTGTTGCGAAACTACGAACGGGGTGCTCTGCAAAAGGAGAACATTCTTTCCGCCAATCGCGCTGCCGAGTACATCCGAAACTTCCTCCAGGACGAGACCCTGCCCTCGCTTGACGATGAATACGCCCTGCATAAGCGTTTCCTGCCAGAGATCACTCTCGATGAGATCAACAAGCTCGCCCGCGAGTGGTTTCAAGATCGCAACCGCACAGTCGTTGTTGAAGCGCCGGCGAAGAGCGGCCTGGTGATCCCCGACGAGGCAAAACTCGTCGCCGTGATTAAGTCCGCCGCGGCGAAGGAGCTAAAGCCGTACGTGGATACTGTCGGCAGCGCAACCCTGCTCGACTCAACTCCGGCGCCGGGCACAATAGCGAGCACGGCGACCAAAGAGGCCCAGGGCATTACCGAGTGGCAACTTTCCAATGGGGTAAAGGTCATTCTCAAGCCGACCACTTTCAAAGAGGATGAAATCCTGTTTCGCGCGACCAGTCCGGGAGGAACCTCGCTGGCCAGCGACAAGGACTACATCCCGGCGAGTTCCGCCACGCAAGTAATAGGTGCCGGCGGCGTGGGCAAGTTCAGCGCGAACGATCTGCGCAAGTTCATGACTGGGAAAGTGGCGTCGGCAAGTCCGATCATCGGCGAGTTAGAAGAAGGACTGAGCGGCACTAGCTCGCGCAAAGATTTGGAAACGATGTTCCAGCTTATCTATCTCAGGTTTACTCAGCCGCGAGCAGACCCAAATGCTTTCGCGGTGCAGGCGGCACAAGCAAAGACCTTTCTCGCGAACCAGGCGGCGGTCCCCGAGTTTGCTTTTTTCGACACGCTCAACAACACCCGATTTCAGAATCATCTGAGGAGGCGTCTGCCCACCTCGGCGACGGTTGACCAATGGGACCTGGAAAAATCTCTGGCGTTTTACAAGGATCGTTTTGCGGACGCGAGCGATTTCACTTTTGTCTTCGTCGGCAGCTTTGACATGGCCACCATCAAACCGCTGGTCGAACGCTATCTGGGATCACTGCCCTCCATCCGCCGCAAAGAAACCTGGAAAGACGTGGGCGTGCGGACGCCGGAAGGCATCGTCGAAAAGAAGGTTGAGAAAGGCATCGAACCCAAGAGCGAGTCGGCGATCGTGTTTAGCGGACCATTCAAGTATGAACAGGAACAGCGCGTCGCGATTCGCGCCATGTCGGAAATACTGGAAAGGAAATTGCTCGAAACCATTCGCGAAGACCTGGGTGGCACCTACGGAGTCGACGTCAGCCCGTCGTACGAGAAGATGCCAAATCCGACCTACTCAATTACCGTGGATTTTGGAAGTTCACCGGATCGCACGGAGAACTTGATCAAAAGAGTGTTTCAGGAAATCGAGCTCTTCAAGACGAACGGCCCCACCGACAAGCAAGTGGCCGACGAGAAGGAAGCCCTGCTGAGAGAGTTTGAAACCAATAGCAAACTCAACAACTATCTGCTGGCTCAGCTCACGGCAAAGTACCGGCTGGGTGAAGATCCCGCAGGCATCTGGCACATCCCGGAGTACTACAACAAGATCGACAAGGCGATGATTCAGCAGGCGGCCAGGACTTATCTCAACACGAAATCTTACGTTGAGGTAATGCTGTTTCCGGAAAAGAAATGACCTATGGACGCCGACATCCCTGTCTGCGGTCGCGAGCATCCTGCTCGCATTCCAAGCTTAAGACGCCGGCAGGATGCCGGCGAACCGTACGGAGCCGCTATAAACTAAGCCGGCAACGGAGCTCTCGCCAGAGTCCAGCTCACGAGCCATTAGCACGATGGTGTTAGCCCGGCGATTCTTGTCCGTAAACGGAGCGCGGACATCCTGTCCGCCTGAGCGCGAAGCGCGAACAGCGGCTGAACGAAGACCCGATGCCGCTGATGAGCGTGTTGCGCACGCCGGCGGACAGGGATGTCCGCGCTCCATCGGCGCTCACGGTGGTCGATGCCTTTGAGAGCGCACGCGAGAACTTGTTCGAGCAACCGGGTATGTGGCGTGACCCCCGTCGCCACCGCTCCGGGTTCTGTATCGAACGCTTTTAAGCTACCTGCGGTTTCACGGTCAGTAAGTAGTCGAGCAGGCATTCCAATTGTTGGTAGTTGGACAGTCTGGTCACATACTCGTTGCGGCGAACACCCAGTTCCATAAACGTGGCCGCGTCTACTACGTCTTCGTGCGCGGCAATTACCACCGGCACATTTCCCAACTGCGCATTCTTGATTATCTGACGCGCCGCCATCATTTCATAAAGCAGCGGCACGTTCAGATCGACCAGAAGAAGATCGGGACAAACATACAAAGCACGCTTGACCGCATCCTGTCCGTTGTCGGTTTCAATGACACGATACCCATTCAGTTCCAGGATCTCGGTTAGTTCTGACGTTGCATCCGGACGGTCCTCGACCATCAACACGACGGGCGGCTCGGTGTCAGCGTGCCGAAACAGTCTGCGCTGAAATGCATAATTGGGCGCTATTGGAGACGGTGAATAATGGGACATAAAGGACACCTCCGAGCGGAAAGAAAGTGAAGGCGGCCTTCGAAAACCTCTGGAAGTTCAGCGAGAAGCCGCTCTCTCTCAGAGGTCATCTCCGATGCCGCTTTTTTTTACGATAATTCGGTGTTCAGGGGGCGGTTGGAACAAGAATTCGGGGTGGCGGACGGAACCTTAGAGTAGTTAGCTCAACGGGTCTGTGCGTTAACACACAAAGGGACTAAGGGTTTTCCTTAACCCGGGCTACGGAGCGCGGACATCCTGTCCGCCAGCGGGCAAAGCCCGCTCAGATCTTCCTTAAACGGATTAGTGCGGCAGGGCCGTTCGCGCTTGCGCGCTCAGGCGGACAGGATGTCCGCGCTCCGAAGACTATCCGAAGCTCTTCCGGAAAAGGTAAGACATCTTGATGAAGAAGGTCCGCCCATTCCGGCGCAAGCCGGGCTCAAGCTGTTGGGTGAAAGGATTAAAGCCGCGGCGATTCATGTCGTCGTTGTAACCAATGTACAAGGCCGTCCCCGGATTCGGCGTCCAGCCAAACAGGAACTGCCCCTTGACGTTCGAAGCGATCGAATCAAAGTCGATGCGCCCACGAGCGAAAATGAATCGAGTGAACTGATAGGTGCTGCGCAATGAAATAATATTTTCGTCAAAGGCCAACAGCCCCGTGTCGTATCGCCTGAGACGTTCCTTGGTAAAGCTCAGACTGATATTCAGCGGCCCGGAGGGGCGGTAGTTCACCTGGGTGTCGAAGTGCAGGAAAGCACCGGGACCCGGATCGCGCGGAGCGAAGCATACCGCGGGCGTGGGTGAACGATTGCAGAGGCCGGCAGCCTCCGCGTTGCGCGCGGTCACGGCGGGAATGCTCACTCGCGGAAAGCGCTGGCCCGCGCCAAAATCGAAATCAAGCGCGCCGGCGATACGGTTGATGAACATCTGAAAATCAATCTTCTTCGTCGGCGTCGACCCGGCGAACATGTACAGGCCCTTGCTGTAGGCTGAGCGCTCGTTGTCCTCGCCCCAGAAAGTACAGGTGTTGGTCAACGCGCAATTCGATCCCGGCTTTCGCTTCGGACCGAACTCTTCTTCAAAAACTCTTTCATAGCCTTTGTCGAACCCAACTCCCAGGAAGGTCTGACGTCTAAGGTTGAACTGAATTTGCGATTCATCGTTGGCGACTTGTGAACGTCCCTGCCAATCAAAGTTGGTTGAGATGGCGTTGTAGACTCGCCACGAGATCAGCCTCGCCTTGGGCTTTGGTTCTGAGTTGTAGCGGAAAAAGCCGTTGAGATTATTCGTATTGACCCGGCGATTGAATCCCACGTCGGAACGATAGTAGCGGGTGCGCCCTACAGCCGAGAGATCGAAACCGAAATGCCGCGCATTGTCGTTATAGTCAAGCGCGTAAATAAATCCGTTGCGCTTCCGGTTGAAGGTCGCTCCCTCGTCCGGAAAAAAGAAATCATTGCGCGACACCGTGGCCAGGACTTGCGCGCTGAAGGTCGTCTGGGGATTGACCCGGAAACGCGAGTCAACGCCGCCCAGGTAGTTGTACTGATCGACGAACCGGCGCGCAGTCGCCAGCAAGCCAATGAACGAATCCTTCTTTCCGATGTCGTGCTTCAAACGCAGCACTCCCACCAGGGCATTCTTGTCGAGCAGCCGGCCAAGCTGCATCTGTGACTGCCGAAGCGAAGCGATCTGGCTGGCCGTGGGACTCGGCACGCCCAGCAGAAACGCGGGATCTCCCCTGATAAATTCGCGATCTTCCTCCGCCAGGTTGCCGGGACCGTTGTCACTGGCGGCCATCAGCCCAAATGTATTGCGACCGATCTTACCGGTTAGTTTGACCGCGACCAGCGGATCGATGATGGCCCGGGTATGCACTGCGTTGATCTGGGTCTGAAAGATGTCGATGCCTTCGAGAAAGAAGGGGCGCTTCTCGTCAAAGAAGATCGGAAACCGCTGGTTGGCCCTGACGACCAATTGATCGGATTCGACCTGGGCAAAGTCAGGCTTGATGGCGAAGTCGAGCGTGATGTTCGGCGTGATCGTGTACTTGCCTGTCAGTCCGGGATAGAACTTGATCGGCTCGTTAACGAAGCGACCAGGATCCAACAGGCCGGAGTTGATCTGGGCCGGTGTGAGCGCACTCTTCCGTTTGCCCGTCTCTGACAGAGTCAAACTCGGAATCAATTCCAGCGTTCGCTCAGTCGAAATCCCTTCGAGCCCCGCGAGGTGACCTTCCTGGGCCAGCCAACTGGAAATGTCGCGGTTGAGCGGCATCCACGTGTCCAGTTCGTTATTGAAGCGTTTGATGCGCCGCCAGAAATGCGCGCCCCACAACTTGTCCTTGCCGGCGACATAGCGCAGCGATTTGAACGGGACAGCCGCTTCGACGGTCCAGCCGTCGGTCGTCAGCGTGCCCTTCGATTCCATCACGATATCAGGATTGAAGTCTTCATTCTGGCCGTCAGTCCAAATGCCGTCGGCCTGTACGCCGAGCGGATTGAAACTGAGCTCGTATGCCTTGCGATGATCGTTGAAGGTGTCAAAGAGAATTCCGACATAGTCGTCGTCAAAGATGTTATCGCGCTTGGGAATATTGGCCCGCACCTTGTCGGGCTCGTCGTAACAATGAAACGCGATATAGAGAAACTTTGAGTCGTAGCCGAGCAGGACCTCGGTCGGCTTTGAAGGCGCGATGTTGTCGCCGGGTTGGACCTGATAAAAATCCTTGAGTACGACCGCCCGCTGCCAGATCTCGTCGTCGAGCTTGCCGTCTATCACCGGCGCTTTGTCAAACTTAGGCATCCGGATCGGCTGGGCCTTTTCCGGGGGCAGCACCAGGGCAGGCTTTGCGGCGGGCGCTCCCGGTTTTGTCGAGGTTGGTTTCGTCGAGCTTCCCGGGGAGGGAGTTGCGTCGGGCCCGGATTGCCCTAGCGCCGCAGTCGCGCAGCAAATCAGTATGGCCGCGTACAGAAAGATATTTCTCATGAGGGTCTTCCCTGTGAAAATGCAATCACGGGCTCGTTATCAGGCAACAATCGCGTGATCAGAAACGACGCCTTCGCATTCTCTCGACTGATCGCGTATTAGAATCTTGTAACGCTGGATCTTGGCATTCAGGGTTGTCGGCTTTACTCCCAGCAATCGCGCCGCGCGTGCCTGATTACCGGCGGTTCGTCTCAACGCCTTGCGAATCAGATCGGTCTCAAATTGTTGCACCTGGGTCTGCAGGTCACCCTCGGCCCTGGAAGGCTGCACAGGCCGCAGAGACTCCAACTCTCTCAACAAGGTCAACACGAGATCCCTCAGCTCATCGATCCGGTCACCATCGAATGCCTTTTCAAAAGGAGCAGCCGAATCTCTGGAAAGATTTGATAATTGTTCGGCCGGCCAGTTTAGTGAGTTACTCATTTCGCACCTCGCTGGATCAGAAGCCCGCGCCTAAGCTAGGGCAATGCTCGCGACGATTCGTCTTTCGGATCAACAACAGTTGGCCGTCAGTTTCTTGAATCAGAAGTGCTCGCGGGGGCGGCCCTCCCTTACGGTCGGGCTTCTGACACAACCATGAGTGCAAGCTAAAGCTTGAACTCTGAACTACGCAGCTACCCGCGCTTAATTGAGATCGAGCCGTTAACGTTATTGAGACGGATGCGCGCTCCGCCACTACCGATTTGCCCGCTGAGGTTGTGGCCCACAAACTCGCCATCGTCGACCTGCAGACCAAAGTCGTTGGTGATACCGCCATGAATCGTGCTGGCCCTCACCTGCGCATTTGCGTTCGCTGGAATCGTCAGGACGATGCTGCCGTTAACTGAACTAAGAGAGGTTGGTTTCGACTCGTCAAGTCTCGTGATAGTCGCATCGACTCCGCCGTTGACGGTTGAGAGTTTCACTTCGCCGGTTAAGCCGCGGGCCTTCACAGTGCCATTCACCAACGCCGCCTGCACGTCGCCTTCGACGCCTTCAATATCGAGCGACCCGTTGACCAATTCGGCCGAATCGATACGCGCCTTGCGCGGAATCGTTAACGTGTAATCGACACTCGCCAGGTTATGCGATCGCCGCGTCTCGCGGCCGCCGAACTGAGAATTCATATCCGGATAATCAGTCTTGATTCTGACACTATCAGCCGAGGTGGTGACTTCAACTTTTACTTCCTCCAGTCCCTCTCTTGTTGAAGCGCGCTTTACCGCGTCGACCTTTACCTCGTTCCCGTCCCAGACCGAGATGCGGACGCTGCCATTGATGTTCGAGATACTGACGCGGCCAGTTGGGCTGAGCGGATAGGTCTGATGGAAATCTTCAGTTTGTTCGTAACTGGTAGTCTGCGGCCCATCAACGACAAGAGAATTGCCGGCGGTCAAAGCGCGCTTGTCATAATCAGCGCGCGCGCCGCGGTTGCTGGCTATGGTCGTTAGTGCAGCCGTCAAAACCAGGATTGCGATCATTGTTCTCTGCATTCTTGATTTGTTCCTTTCAGTTCACTGACCGTCGAAACCGGCGAACTCTGTGTTGCCCGAGCCGACTTCTGACTTGTTGCCGTTCTTATGCTTAGAACACCGGAGGCCGCGCTTTTGTGGCAAGAAAAATCCCACCTGAGGCCAGAATTCTGAGTGTTGGAATCTTTGCCAGTAAAGTGACCAGAGGTTGATTTTCAACGCAAAGGGCGCAGAGGCTTTCCGCAAAGGCACGCAAAGAAGGCTTCCTCGGGGGAATAATATACTTGGCTAACCTAACCCGAGAGGTGCTGCTCTTCAATAGCGAAGCAGATGATATGCAACCCGAAGGGTTGTCAGAGAGTAGCCGGAGGTCGAAGCGAAGCGGAGACCTCCGGGCCTGCGTTAATCGGTTTGCACCCTGGAGGGGTGCCAGCATCTGACACTGGCGAAGCGTAACGACTCGCACCCTTTCAGGGTGCTCTGGATCAATTGATCGTGTTCCGGTGGTCTCCGACCACCGGCTACTATCTTCGCAGCCCTCACGGGCTGCAAACCTTCTTCGTCTACTTCTTCCGCAAATAAACAGCGCCGCTGAAGGACGAAATGGTAAACATTGCATCGCCGGTTCCGTAGACTCCGCTGATATGCTGCAAGCCGTAGCCAGCTGCCTTGGCAAGATCGTCGGGCTCAGGACCCATGGATATTTTGTTATGAGGCGAGTGTGGTTTTAAGGCCGAAGCCGTCGACGGATATGTCCCGGTCGTCAGCTTGAGCGGGAAATCCGTAACCAGTTCAGAATTTCGTGAGAACTTCACGTCTAACCGAAACGATGAATCAGCCGGCAGGAACAGGTGGATGTCGCCCGAGATAGTGTTGAATTCATAGCGAGCGCTATGCGCCAACGGTCCGCTGATGTTCAGATCACCGCCAATCGAGCCCGCGTCCACTTTCACGTAGTCGCTCTTATCAATCGTGATCTCACCACCCACTGTGGCCGTCTCAAGAGTGTCACCGGAAACGCCTGGGCCAACTCCACTCACGGCGATGCTTCCGCCGACGGAGTGAAGCTTGGCAGAGCCAGTCGAATTTCTAAACGAGACGTCGCCGCCAATGGTGTCTGCTTCGGTCGCGCGCTTCATACCCTCTAGATTGATGTCGCCATTCATAGTCTTCGCCTGCACCGTGGCCACGTCGGTCATATGAATATCACCGTCACGAGTTTGCACTTTCACGCTGGCGCCGCGGGGCACGTCGAGTTCAATATCAACGTCGGCAAGACACGAAGCAGGCTGGCGGCGTTCATAGTCCGAAGTCAGCACGACGATCTCTTTGGCTAATTCAGAATCGCGGGCGCCTGAGCGCCGCAGTTCAATTTCAGGAGTGTCACTCGACCGTGCTCGCACCTGGTTGCGGTCCCAACCGTGAACCCTAATGTCGCCCGATGCCACGCACACCGAAATCGAAACGTTTGGATCTGCCGCAACGATGCGCTCGATCTGCGGCCCGGCAGGCTTCTTGTCGCGTTTGTCGGGACGAGCCAGGGCGCCGGCCCAACAGACCACCAGTAAAAGCATGATGAGAACTTTGGAATACTTCATCGCTGTTATTTTCGTTGCGCGTTAAAAAGCCGAGCGTCGGCCACCTGCGTCAAAAAATCCACCTTGCTTTGATAAGCCGAGAACATGAATTTTGCCGTATCCGGATCGTGAGGATTGTTCTGCACCGCTCCGCGCGTGTTCGCAATGGCCTGGTTCACGACCGCCAGATTCTGTTCGTATTCGACCTGCAAAGCAGGACGCATCTCACGAACATCGGACTTGATTGTCGCGTCGAGCGCCGCGATGGTTTTGAGATAGTCCTGTTCGCCGGGGATGACTACTGGGGCCCTTTCATCCTTTGGACGGCGTTGCAGAAGTTTTTTTGGCGGGTTAGCCGCGATGATGGCCGGCTCAGGTTTTTCGACAGGCGACGGAACTGGCGCCGAAATAGACGATGGCAGCGGCGTCACGCTCTTTGACGGGTCCTGACGGTTTGCAATCTCGGGGCCGCGAGAGGCGGTGCCACGCTTCAAGTAAATAACTCCCACAGTAACAAACACGAGCAGAACCACTGCGACAGCGGCGTAGCCGAATGCGCGCTGCGGCGATCGCGCGAACAAATCACTAAACCTTTGCAGCCAGGAATGGCCGGAAGAAGCATCAACAGAACTCGGTTGCAGTTCGGCGATGGCGCCTTCAATCCGGTTTCGCAAACGCTCAGTCGGCACGTTGACCGCGAACTCAGGCGCGAGCGCCGCAGCCAGCAGAATCATTTCGTTTTGCATTTCGCGCGATGCTTCAGCACAGCTAACGCATGAAGTCAGATGCGAGGCCGCCTTCTCGGCTAACTCAGCCGAGAGCTCACCGTCCGTATAAGCCTGGAGCATCCCTTCGTCTAAACATTCCTTCATCGGCTTCCTCCGAACTTACCGTACACCCTCAAAAATTCTTTGCGCCCTCTCGCGACCAGGCTGCCAACGCTGGTCTCCCTTACCGACAAGGTTTCCGAAATCTCGCGATACGAAAGACCCTGTTGCTTTAGCAGCAAGCAGCTTCGCATGGGCTCCTTTATTTTATCCAGCGCCCGCCGTGCTTGTTCCAAACTCAGGCGACGCTCGTAGCTTTCCGCCGGGACGATCCGCTCGGCGCTGTTTGCATCCTTCTCATAGGCAGTGTCGCGAGCCAGCGAACGAGTCTCGCTCCGAATAGCATTTCGCGCCAGATTAATGGCGACGCGCAATAACCACGGCCGCAAGAGCTCGCCGTGTGGCGCTGCGCCAGGGTTCTTATAGAGTCTGAGAAAAACTTCCTGGGTCACATCTTCAGCCAGGGCGGAATCGCGCACCACCGCGCACGCCGTCCGAAAAACGGCGCGGTGATATAGGGTAAACGCTTCGTCGAAACTGACCGAAGCTGCCGCGGTCGCGATTTGGTCTGGCGTGAAGTCGATCAAGGCTTGTGCTTGTTCGCTCATTGCGTTCAATAGTAAGAACACCGCCTAAGGCGAGTTTGTGACAACTTTAATCCGACCCGAGCAGTTTTCGTGTGGCTCGGTTCCGGCCGATCCCAGTCTCGACGCATCGGAGGGCATGTCAAAAGTCGATGACACGTGAAGGTGCGCCTTCCATACGCCGAAGGCGTTCCCTAACTCAGCCCAGGGTAACACCCTGGGATCAAAGATCCCGAAAGGATTTATTACCCTGGAGTTGGAGGTCGAGCGACTTGACTTGGAGGTTGAGCGACTTAGGTCGCAGGTCGAGCGACTTGAATCGCGGGGCAAGTGATTAGAGTCGCAAGGCCGCCGCGGTCGGATTGCTCGCCAAGCCAATGGATCCAAGCCTATTGGCTTCCGAAGCGAACCCTATATTCCGACGACGCAATGAAGGCCTCGACCATTTGGGCTTGAATAAAACTGCCGTTGAACTGATTGAGCTTGGAGAGCCAGAAGTCAAAACCGGTGAAATCCAAATCGGGTGCTTCGGTAGGATTCCGCCGCAAGTATCCGAAATATTCCATCAAGACAAACGCGCGGTTGAATTGCGCCGCTCGAAAATCCTCGTCTTCAGCGATCTTCCGCAAAACCGTGGCCCGCGTCTCAGTGCCATTCTGCAGTCCGCTCACCAGCGCGTCTCGTTCAGCAGCGGAAAGAGCGCCCGAGGTATTTGAGTTCAGGGCATCAACAAACTGCGCCGCTGTCAGGGTCGTGGGATAACGAAGCTTGAATTCAGGTCGCTCGACGAAATCATCCACGGCCAGACGCTTGTTGGTTTCCAGTTGAGCCTGCCAACTGCCCTGGCCGACAATCACATTGCGGCCGATGTCCTGTGTGTCATGCGTAAATTCACGATAGGTAGGAAAACCGCGGGGCCTTGAAACGTTGTCAGGGTACGCAGCTTTGAAGAGCCGATAGACGAGGAAGCCCGTCTCCTGAAACTCGATCGAAAGGTAAAACGCCGCCGACACATTGATCCGTCTGATCGAGCGACACTGTTTGTCCGTGCCACAGCTCTCGATCTGGTTCGTCCAGAAGTTCAGCCCCGAAGTATCCGGATCGCGCCCCAGGAAATCCGAGTAATGCTGGCGCACAAAAAGGTCGCTCGCGTCGTTCGGGTTTGAAGACGCTACTGCAGTGTCGTTGTCGACGATGTTTATTGTCATCGTGCTCAAAGCACCAAGAGCGGCGCCGCCCGTCGGACTAGACAGCCTTGCTATAAAGTTCTGAGATCCATCCAGGTAGCCTTCGTCAGTGATGATTGCCCGAAAGCTCTTCCGTGTTTCTCCGGCCGCAAATCTCAAAGTTCCCAGGGTGGTTGTATAGTCCGAACGGTCGGTGGCTTTACCGTTCTGCCTGGTTGGTAGATTACCGACGGTGGCGTACTGAACAGTTGCCGCTGCCGTAGTGGTCCCCGAACGAGTCACAAATATCTCAACGCTTCCCTGCCCCTCGACAACATCAACATGATTAACTTCAAATTGAATCGTGTTAGTAGGAGAAGGCGGAGTGCACGGTTGGTTCACCGAAAACTCATTACGCGGCGACGGTCCACTGCTGGTGAAGTCCGCGGCGTTATTGTCCGTATCGCCGCACCCGCCAAACTTTCTTACGAGGCCGACATTGGCCGCGGAGGGAGCAGCCGCTGGCGCAGCACCTTCAGCGCAACTCACCGGGCCGTACGCGACAAAGTCGTCGAGCGCTGAATCCTGGCCGACCGGACAACCTAAAGGTCCCGAACTCTTCGATTGGATCAGAGCAATCTTGCCGGAAGTGCTGCCAAGGTTAATAGTCGAGTCGCTGAACTCGGGCGAGATTATCGAGAAGGAACCGTTGTTGCCGCTGCTGCCAAGTTGGAACAATAGGTATTCACCGGGCACGACCAGGATGCCTGAAGAGGAAACGAAGCTCACCGTCACGTCAGGAGTTGCGCCCGGTCCTGTTGTTGAAATAACCAGAGAGTAGTCAGCCAGGTTTACGTTACTCGTGCCGCGATTGAAAAACTCGACGAAGTCATTGCGCAAAGCGGCGCCAGGCTCACCCCCGCGGGTGTAGACCTGACTGATGACGATGTCGGTTGAACCAGAAACGGTTTGCGCGGACGCTTGTCCTGGCAGCCAACCCAACGCGGCCAAAACCAGCCCCAGGGAAAACAAAACCGACAATCGTCGACGGTGATTATCAGAAATTCTTTTGTTCAGAGTCATTTCAAATCTCGTAGGGGATGAAAACTGGAAAAGGACACCAGGGCAAGTGTGGCCTAAAGTTTACCAAACCGGTGACTGGCGCGACTATCTCTTTTTTTGTACCCGTGAATCCTGGAGTGAAAACGCCAAAGGCGTTGTCAAATTCAAGCCCAGGGTTGGAGCTTGCGACAACCCTGGGTTAGAAGGATGAAAAAACGCCTAACGCTGAAAGCGTTGACGAACCCGCGGTACGACTATGCAACGCTTTCAGCGTTGGGGACCAACTTGGGAGGCGCTCGATCCCAGGGTTGTCGCAAGCTCCAACCCTGGGCTGGGATTAACCAACGCTTTCAGCGTTTTCTGTCTAAGCTGAACTGAACCAGTACCGAAGGGCCACTTTCAGTGTTGGAGTTAATCAGTCTAAGATAAAGTCGTACGGAGGGGTTGGGGAATGGAGCCGGCTACCGGAGTTGAACCGGTGACCTTCTAATTACGAATCAGACGCTCTACCAACTGAGCTAAGCCGGCCCGCTTGAGCTCTGACTATACGAATCGCTTGTTTTGAGTGTCAAGCGCATAACAAAAAGAGGAGAACTTATGAAAGGTCAGACAAGGAACATAGATACTTTTAAAGTCGGGGCAAAGGGAGTTAACGAATTCGATTTTCATAAGAATCAGGGCGAGATGCGCGAGCATCATGAGAATAATCCGGAACAGAGCACCGGCAAAGTCCAAACCAAAGCCGAGCGAATCGCCGAGGTTACAAAGCTGGCCCACGAGAAAGTTCTGCGCCGAAAGAAGAAACGGTAGATGTAGCGCAAATTGTTAATTTGCGTATTGGCTTCCGCGCTTCGACCGCTCACCAGTGCGGTAAAGCTCTGTGGGCGCACAGCCTCCGGAAAAATATTTCTAACAAGCACCGTAAGGCACGGCCTTACCGCAATGTAGCGCAAGTTGTTAACTTGCGCAGTGTTTCAAAGAACGCAAATTAACAATTTGCGCTACACATGAACGAACTAATTGTTATCGGCGGTGGTTTAGCCGGAGTCGAAGCTGCCTGGCAGGCGGCCGAGGCAGGGGCGCGCGTCCGTCTTTATGAAATGCGCCCGGTAAAGCAGACACCCGCCCACCGCACCGACAAACTCGCCGAAATCGTCTGTTCGAACTCTTTGAAGTCAGACGAGCAGGGCTCTGCTTCTCATCTTCTTAAGGAAGAGTTGCGGCGCGGGCATTCGCTGGTTATGGAAGCGGCTGCCGTCGCCCGCGTCCCCGCCGGCGCTGCCCTGGCCGTCGACCGCCAACAGTTTGCCGAGTACATCACTGAGCGCATCGAATCGCATCCACTGATTGAAATCGTGCGCGAAGAAGTCACTGACATCCCGCGCGATGCCGTGACTATCATTGCCACCGGGCCGCTGACTTCAGATGCCCTGGCGTGGGAGATTATGAAGTTGACGGGAAACGATCAACTCTATTTCTACGACGCCATCGCACCCATCATTGCCGCTGATTCAGTCGATCGATCGATAGCGTTCCTAGCTGCGCGTTACGATAAGGGCGGCGACGATTATTTGAATTGTCCGTTTGACAAAGAGCAGTACGCTCGCTTTTACGAAGCCCTGACCGAAGCCAACAGTGTTCCTTTGCAGCGCTTTGAAGAAACCCGCTGGTTTGAAGCCTGCCTTCCCATCGAAGAACTCGCGCGTCGCGGCGTTGATACGCTTAGGTATGGGCCAATGAAACCTGTCGGCTTGATCGATCCGCGGACTGGTCGCGAGCCTTACGCCGCTGTACAGCTGCGCCAGGAAAATTTGATGGCCGACGCCTACAGCATGGTGGGCTTTCAGAACCATCTGCGTTATGGCGAACAGGCTCGCGTGCTGCGCTTGATCCCGGGTCTCGCGCAGGCAGAGTTCCTGCAGTACGGTCAGATTCATCGGAACACTTATATCGACGCGCCGCGCGTGCTGGCGGCAACCATGCAGATGCGTTCCGCCTCAAACCTTTTCTTCGCCGGACAGATTACCGGAGTCGAAGGTTACGTCGAATCGGTAGCGATGGGTTGGCTGGCCGGCAACAATGCCGTGCGGCATTTGGAGGGGAAAGAACTTTTGCTGGCGCCGCCGCGTAGTGCAATTGGCGCGCTGGCGCGATACGTTTCGGGCGCGGAAACAAAGAACTATCAGCCGGTCAATATCACCTTCGCACTGCTCGAACCGCTTAGTCCCGAACAGGCACGCACGGTGCGCCGCAAGCGCGACCGCCACTTGCTGCAAGTCAAACTCGCTTTGGAAGAGTGGGATCAGTGGCTGCAAACCTCATGGAAAGAAAGCGAACCAGTTCTGGCGGCGGCAACATGATTGGCATTGCCCCACAACCTCAGCCCGTTCCACGAACTCCCGCGGCTGAGTCAGTGCTAGAGATTGGAATCGGAAAGGTCCATCGGGTCGAGGAAATTGAGTCACGAGGATTTACCGAGGAAGCATCAGCGAGAGATATAGCAGAAAGTTCCGGCGCGAGTTCGGCCGATGACAGCATTAATGGTTACGATCGTTGGAAGGTTACAGAAGTATCTGTCGCCCCTACGGGGCTGCTACGATCAAAAGGGATCGTCAACCCCTGGCTTACGCCCGGGGCTACACTCTGCCGCCGTCTTCGAAGGCTCGTTGACCAGCTCGATGTCACGCGTCCAGGTCTTCAGTTAGGCATTAGTCGAAACGCTTGCCTGCGACTTAGTTTGACTGGACTTCCGCTGATAATCGTTTCGTTATTGCTCGCCGCCTCGCCTTTGCCAACCCTCTCCCAATCAGGTCGGCAAAAACCGTCGACGAATTCAAATAACACAAACACGCGTCCGCGCCCGACAACATCCACTCCTCCCGCCAATACCTCGACTAAGTCGGACGCGAAAGACAACGTCGCTGACGACGAGGTGGTGCGCGTCTCTTCGTATCTTGTAGCGGTTCCGGCCACCGTAGTCGATAGCCGAGGCGTAGCCGTAACCAACCTCAAGCTCGAAGACTTTGAGCTGCGCGTCGATGGTCAGCCGCATACGATCAGTGAAATCAGCCGCGCCGATACGCCGGTGCGGATGGCCATGCTGTTTGATAACAGCGGCAGCCTGACTGAGTCGCGCGACTTTGAAAAACGGGCCGCGATCAAATTCTTTCGCAACGTTCTGCGACCCGTGGATCAGGCGGCGGTGTTCTCCGTCTCGACCGACGTGACATTGGTTGAGCCGCTGACGAATGACTCGCGGCGTCTGGAATTGACGATCGATTCTTTTGGCAAACCCGAAGGGGCCACCTCTCTATTCGACGGCATCATTCAGGCCGGCGCCTATTTGCACCCTTACAAGGGCCGTCGAGTCATCGTGATCGTTTCCGACGGAGTCGATACCACCAGCCGCGCCGATTTCGATACCACCATACAGCGCGCCTTAGCAGACGATTGCCAAATCTACATCGTGCAGACCGGCCTTTATGAAAACGCAAACCTGCGGGCGCTGGCCGCCGAGCGTCGCATGCAGGAGTTTGCCGCGCAGACCGGTGGCGCTGTCTATGTTCCCAAGTCCGCCGACGATCTCGACGATGCCTTCGCTCAAATCGCCGCCGACCTGGCCCAGCAATACATCCTTAGCTACTACCCGGATCAAGATAAGCGCGACGGCAAGTATCATCTAATCGCCGTCAAGGTAAAGACGAAGCCGACCGCGCGCGTGCGCGCCCGCAAAGGGTTTGTAGTTAAGAACCGCGATCGGGTCTAGAGGTACAGAACCACTCGGCAGTAGAGGTTGTGTCAAAAGTCGATGACACGTGAAGGTGCGAGCTCCATACGCCGAAGGCGTTCCATAACTCAGCCCAGGGTAACACCCTGGGACCAAAGATCCCGAAGGATTTATTACCCTGTAAGGGTTTAAAAATTCATTCTCTTGCGGGTTTTGCATCCGGTGACTATTCAACGCCTTCAGCGTAGGCTCAAATGCTCGCCCAAGTCCCAGGGTGTTACCCTGGGCTGAGTTATGGAACGCCTTCGGCGTTCAGAAATCGACTTTTGACACACCCTCAATAGCGAGTGGGTAACGTTGCCATCGGAACCGCAGCCTTGGCTGGCCTTTCGCGGCGAAGCAGGACGATCACACGAAACTGATCGAATAAGACTCATTCGGGTGATTTCATGGATCGTCTTACGGGCAATTTGCCAACAAGACCCGCTTGCTACCGCAAGCGGTTCCGCACCTAAGCGTGGTAACCTTACGTCGTGCCCGGTCAACTCCTGCTCAATTCCCCAACCACCTTGCGTGGGTGTGGCCTGCTTGATCAAGGCCAACAGTTTTGTTGCCAGCGGCACTATCCTGGGAGGGTGCAATGACAGCATTGACAAAGATGAAGCTCATGGTCGTTCCGATGATCCTGGTGACCTTTATCGGTCTCAAGACCTTCCTGGATAATCGAATGGTGCTGGTCCCTGTACTTTGTATCGTTGGCTTGATCCTGTCTTTCGCTTTGCTGGTCAAATGGAACGTAGAACGTCTACGCGGTAGGTGAATGCTCGATCAACTCCTCGTTCAATTCCTCGATCACCTGCGCTACGAGCGCAACGTAAGCGCGCATACACTCCGCAATTACGAAAGCGACCTGCTCCAGTTCTTCGAGTACCTCGCGCCATTCGATGCGCAGTCCAAACCAAACGCCACGAAACCTTTACCAAACAGACAAGCCGAACCAAACCTCAAACAGATCGATCACCTGACGATTCGCGAATGGATGGCAACTCTTCATTCGGACAAAAAGAAGAAGACGTCGATTGCCAGGAAGCTGGCCGCGTTGCGCACGTTTTTTCAGTTCCTGGTGCGTGAAGGCGCCATCGAATTGAATCCGGCAAAACTGGTTGCGACTCCGCGCAAAGAAAAGAAGCTCCCCGTTCACCTGTCGATCGAAGACGCCGTGCGCTTCATTGAGACTCCCGACACCGAAACCGATTTTGGTAAGCGTGATCGGGCAATTCTAGAGTTGCTCTACGCTACCGGCGTTCGCGTCTCAGAACTTGTCCAGCTCGATCTCCGCGACGTCGACTTCAAAAACAAGTTGCTGCGCGTGTTCGGCAAGCGCCGGAAGGAACGCATCGTCCCGTTTGGGGATCCGGCCGCGCGGGCCTTGGAGGACTACCTCGATATCCGCCAAAGGTTTTTGATGAATGCACCGGTAAGTAAGCGCGACGCTCAACCTCTAATCCTGAATTACCAGGGCACGCGGATGACTGCTCGCTCAGTCGGCCGACTGGTTGAAAAATATATTCGGCTGTGCGCCGGCATCCACGACATTAGTCCGCACGCCCTCCGCCATTCCTTCGCCACGCACCTGCTCGACAGCGGCGCAGACCTGCGCGACATTCAGGAATTGCTGGGCCATGCTCGTCTTTCTACCACCCAAATCTACACTCACGTTTCGATGGAAAAGCTGATCGAAGTCTATGACAAGGCTCATCCGAAAGCTTGAAGCTAACGAAAGACTTCAGCCTTGGTAAGATGAGCAGAACGATCCACGAAATCACACGAAATAAGTCGAACTGAAGGTCATCCACGCTGGTCTTGACCCGGCCACGGTGAGCATGTAGAAATGATTGAGGATAAATATGGCTAGAAAGCAAATCGTTCCGGTGCATCCGGGCACTTACCTGAAGGAGATACTCGACGAGCTTGAGCTTTCGCAGTATCGCCTTGCACAGGATATCGGAGTTACTGCGATGCGCGTCAGTCATGTAGTTCGCGGGCAGCGCCCAGTCACAGCGGAGTTGGCATTACGCCTGGGCCGGTATTTCAAGCAAAGTCCGCGGTTCTGGCTAAACCTGGAAAGCAGTTATGACATGGACATCACTGAAGACCAATTCGGTAAGCGTGTCACAGAAGAGGTGCAACCCCGCAAGGCCGTAGCATGACATGCAAGGACAACTGGTCGAACATCCTCTGGCCGAGCTGATTCGCGAAATCGTTGCGGCAGGACTGACAGGGGCTCTGCGTCTCACGCGAGGACGCGCCCAGGTAGCCGCCTACTTCGAAGGCGGCCGGTTGGTTTTTGCTACGTCCAACCTGCGGGTGCACCGTCTGCGTGAAGTAGTTAAGCGCAACGGCTTAACCGAAGCGCACGTTGCCGAGTTCCCTGTCCGGGCTTCGGATGAAGAAATCGCTGCCGCTATGCTCAAAACCGGGCTACTGAAACCCGAAACGCTAGCGGCCATTCGGGCTAAACAGGTGAGCGACGTGCTGCGTCTGGCGTTGTTGTGGACCGACGGAAGTTGGGTGTTTGAATCGCGCGTCCGACTGGCTCAGGAGACTCGGGTTCAAATCGACGTCGGCCGTTTACTGATCGAGTGCGCTCGGCACCTGCCCGCAACATTCGTAACTTCACGTTTAGAAAGAACTGGAACTGCCTATAGGAAAGCCGACACCGCCGCAGCCAATCTCCCCCCGACCGAGGCGTTAATGCTCTCGCGGGCATCGGCTTCTGTGACTCTGAACGAGCTGATCGGACCAGGCGCAGGTGACGATGCCTATAGCGCGGTCTATGCATTGTTATTGTCCGGTCTATTGCAGAGCAACGCGTGGCCGGCGGCTTTGAGCGCCGCGAGTCCCAGTGTCAAGGCCACGCCGAACGTTCCAGCCAGGACCAAGGCCGTCGCGGTGGCTGAAGACGACGACGACGGCGACGTCGAAGCTCTGTTTGCGAGACTAGACATTGCCAGGGACCATTACGACGTGCTCGAGGTGGCGCGGTTGGCCACGATTGACGAGATCAAAAACGCTTATCATGCCTTAGCTCGACGCTTTCATCCTGACCGTTTTCATCAGAGCAACACGCAACTGCGCGCTCGGGTCGAATCGGCGTTCGCTCGCATTGCCCACGCTTACGAGACGTTGAGCGACCAGATCAGGCGCGCCGATTACGATGCCAAGCGCTCTTCGAAGCCGGCAGCAACCAGCGCACCGAAAGCCGCGCCGGCCAGGGACTCGAACGGCGCGAAGCAATCCAGCGAACGAGGACGAACGGATGCGGCCCGCGCCGAAACGAGTTTCCAGCATGGCCTGGATGCACTGAAGCGCAACCGCCCGGACGAGGCGATACGTTTCCTGGCTGAAGCTGCCATGCTGTCGCCGCGCGAAGCCCGCTATCGCGCGCACTACGGACATGCGCTAATCCGGCAATCAAATACCCGTCGGATCGCTGAGACAGAATTGCAGGCGGCACTTTCCATCGAACCTGAAAACGCGAACTACCGAGTGATGTTGGCTGAGCTATATAAATCTTTGGGGCTACAAAAGCGAGCTGAAGGTGAGTTAGAGCGCGCGCTGGCCGTCGATCCCAGGAACGAAGCGGCGCGCTCACTGCTTTTGACTTTGAGAGGTAAGACCCAGAGATCCTGAACTGCTGATGTACGACAAACTTCAGGATGCTCTGAACAAGTACTTTCGACGCGTAGCGTCGGTATGAGTTTAGCCCGGCCTTTCAAAGGCCGGGATCGGTTGGTTACGGGTTCTCGTCGCGTAGCGGCGATTGAATTCACCTTGGTTCAGGCGTCGCGATGCGACGCGAAGACTTCGTGCACCTTTACCCGGCGTTGAAACGCCGGGCTAAATTCATCCGACGCTACGCGTCGAAGACACCTAATCAGAGGTTCCTTTGATTTGTCATTCCTTAACATAAGACGACAAACCGAAAAAGTTTGTCTTACAATTTGACGCGTTGAAACGAGCAACCAGATCTTATGCCAATCGATGTCATCGAAAGTGAACAGCTTACCGCGATCGAGGTCTTTCGCGACCTCGGCTCGAGCGCGGACGAGTTTGAAGGCTATGCGAATCCGCACGCCAACAGAATTGCCGTGATTGCCGATCAGATCGGCAAAGCCTTCAATTTGGGAACGCGCGATCGTTTCTCGCTTCGCATTGCCGCGCTGGCGCACGATCTCGGCGAAGTCGTAATGAACCGTGACTATATCAGCAGGCGCGGAACCCTGAGTGACGACGAAAGAATTGATCTTGCTCGTCATCCTTTGCTGGGCGAGCGCGAAGCGGCCCGCTCAGGCGCCGATCGCGGCGCGCAACTGTTGGTGCGTTGGCATCATGAGTGGTGGAATGGAAATGGTTATCCGGACGGCCTGCGGTTCGAACAGATTCCGCTGGGCGCGCGCATCCTTCGGGTCGCCGATTCCTACTCTTCTTTGACGGATGCGCGTCCATTCCGCAAAGCATTCACGGAAAAGCAGGCGCGCGAACATCTGCTTGAATGGACCGGCCTGGAATTCGACCCACGCGTGGTGCGCGCGTTGTTATCGCTTGAGCCTGTTAAAGAACTCAAAGGTTACGCGCCGGAAGCCGAGGCGCCGCCGGATATACCGGCCATCGCCGACGAAATGATGGCTCGATTGGAGCAACTCGGCGTATGAGTCAGAACCACCTGCGGTAGCGGGTGGTTGATCGCAGCTTGTCGGACTTCTCAGTAAAACCACCCGCTACCGCAGGTGGTTCTGACATTTTATGCAAACACAAAACAGTCTGAGTGGCGGCAGCATTGGTTGGCTCGGTTTTGAATTGAGCGTGCTGCGCCGTCTGAAGTTTCGTTCCGTCGCTTTGCCGCTGGTCGGCGAGCCAAACCTCGGGCTCTATTTGAAACGCTGGAACGCTCGTGTGGCCGCCAACGATCCGGCCCAGTGGGCCTGGACTAAATCACAGGCCTTCGTCGAAAACAATGGCGAGACACTGACTGAGCAGGATCTCGACAACCTTCTGGATGACGCCTACGTACCGCGAAACTATTTTCGCAATCCGACGTTGTTGACCTGGTTTAATGAAACGGACGCCTGGTGGTTCGACAATGTGCGGGCGAATGCTGATCGCTTGACCTCGCCGTACAAGCGCGCGCTGGCGCTGGCCCTCGGCATGGCTGTGGGGGATTACGTCTTCTCGTTCAATCTCGACACCCGCGATCTGCGCCAGCCGCTTTCCCTTTCGAGCGTTTTTCGTCGCGTGTGGCACACGGTCGCGCCCCCATTCAATAACCAACGTAAGAACAGTAGTTCGAATCAGTCGGCCAGAAGTTTTCTCGCGGAGACGCAGGACACCGACCTGCTGTTCCTAAGACTTCCCCGCCCCACTCGCGCCAGTGACAGCCGCAATGCACGCGTCCTGACGTGGCGCGAAGAATGGATGCGCATGGGCAAGAGTTTTTGGGGTGAGCTGGCCAGGGACCGCACCGGAAAGCTGGATGCTTATGTCGAGACCAAAGAACAATATCTCGGATTGATCGAAGACCTGCTGCATACCGCCGCGCACCTGCCGCTCTGGGCGATCGAAGCAGTCAGCGATGGATTTGTTTCGACGGATGAGTTGGTTGAGTGCGTGGGCAACGCGCGCAAGATCGACGCGATCTATACGAAGGATTTTTCGGAGTTGCTGGGAATTCAGGCGGTGATTATTACGGCCGCGGCGTGAGCGGGGTTTGATGTTGATTGAGGCTTCGTAGGAGCGTGATGTTTATAGTAGGGAAGCCTGCCTGGCGCCGCAGTTCCGAAGGAGCGAAGTCGGACTTCGTTCCTTCGGAACTGCTAACATCAAATAGTTGGATCAGGCTATAAACATTTCGCACCTACGGTGCGAACAACGCTGTGAGTTGAACCTGCGTTACGACGGGATTGGGCTAGTAATTCCAGAGCTCACAAGTTTGCCGAGTACGTCGAACTGTGATTCCGATCTGATAGGAGCAGCGACGCAAGTTATCAACTTGCGCTACTTCAGGCCCCGCGATTCTGGGCGCGACTGGCGCTGAAACAATAACTGCAGAGCACCGGCCGGCCGGGAGCCGGTTTGAAAGGCACGGTGTCCGGCTTGCCGCACTGGTCGCAGATAATCTCAAACTTTTCGCGTTCCTCCCCAGCGCCTTGCCTCGGTCCCCCGAAGTTTTGCCGGCGCGCGTCGCGACAGGGCTTGCAACGTTTGGGATGGGTCAGGCCACGCTCCCGATAGTAATCCTGTTCTCGTTCACTAAACGGGAAAGTATCTCCGCATTCGGCACAAGTAATTTCAAGATCTGGCATCGCTGTCTCCCCGGAAGTCTTGAGATTTATCTTTGTAAGCTTGGGGAGAGTTTACTCCACGAGTGGTTGGCTGTACAGCAAATGTCCGGGGAGTTTGGAGTGCCGTGGCAAGCGAAGCGCGATACCGCTTTGGGTACGGCAAACTTCAGTTTGTCGTTCCTTTCTTTCGAATCAGATTGAAAACGACAAACTGAAGGAACCTCTGATTAAGTGTCTTCGACGCGTAGCGTCGGATGAATTTAGCCCGGCGTTTCAACGCCGGGTAAAAGTGCACAAAGTCTTCGCGTCGCATAGCGACGCCTGAACCAAGGTGAATTCAAT
>JAWVDF010000029.1:0-258614 GCA_033857635.1 Blastocatellia bacterium | reverse complement strand
ACGGGTTCTCGTCGCGTAGCGACGATTGAATTCACCTTGGTTCAGGCGTCGCTATGCGACGCGAAGACTTCGTGCACCTTTTCCCGGCGTTGAAACGCCGGGCTAAACTCATCCCGACGCTACGCGTCGAAGACACTTAATCAGAGGTTCCTTAAAGTTTGTCGAATACGACTCGCGTCCAGTCAGGTAGAAAGCCGACAAACTGAAGTTTGTCGTACACTTGATGCAACATCTACTAACCATTCTCATTCTGCTTCCCGTGATCGGCGCGGGCACAGCGGTGATCTACAGCCTGACGCCCGGGGCGCGTGAGTCGCATCACCGTTGGATCGCCCTGGGCTTCACCACTCTTTCATTCTTCGTTTCGCTGCTGCTGATCCAGGGCGCCGGCAGCGGCCTCGCGGCGTTTCGTTTTACCGAGGACTACTCGTGGATCAGCGCAATTGGCGCACGCTATCATCTGGGAGTCGACGGCATCAGCCTTTGGTTGGTACTGCTCACAACTCTCTTGATGCCGATCGCGATTCTCTCAAGCTGGACTTCAGTCACCAAGCGTCAACTCACCTACTACGTCCTCTTGCTTCTGCTCGAGTCAGCAATGATCGGCGTCTTTGTCTCGCTCGATCTCCTTTTGTTCTATCTCTTCTTTGAAGCATCGCTGGTGCCGATGTTTTTTCTCATCGGTGTGTGGGGAGGTGAACGACGGATATATGCCGCGATTAAATTCTTTATCTACACAGCGGTCGGTTCGCTGCTGATGCTTGTCGGCATTATTGCTCTCTACTTCATTCATCAGAACGCGACCGGCATTGGGACCTTTGACTACACGGTTCTGGTAGAAACCTTACGCAGCGGCCTGACGACCATCTCGCCGCGCACAGAATTCTGGCTGTTCCTGGCGTTCGCCCTCGCGTTTTGTATCAAGGTTCCTTTGTGGCCGCTGCACACCTGGCTGCCGGATGCGCACACGGAAGCGCCTACTGCCGGGTCAGTGATTTTGGCGGGTGTGCTTTTGAAGATGGGCACTTACGGTTTGCTGCGCTTCAACTTTGGTCTGTTCCCAAATGCTTCAAGGCAACTTGCGCCGTTAATGATCGCTCTGGCTGTAATTGGAATTATTTATGGGGCGCTGGTGGCGATGGTTCAGCCGGACGTCAAACGTTTGGTGGCATATTCATCGGTCAGCCACATGGGCTTTGTCGTGCTCGGGCTGTTTTCGTTTACCGAGCAGGGCATGCAGGGCGCGCTTTATCAAATGTTGAGTCACGGCGTTTCGACTGGCGCGTTGTTTCTCTTTGTAGGGATGATTTACGAACGGCGTCATACCAGAATGATCAGCGACTTTGGCGGGCTGGCGCGGCCGATGCCATGGTTTTCGACTCTCTTTGTAATCGCGTCGCTATCGTCGATTGGGCTACCCTTCCTGAACGGATTTGTCGGTGAGTTTCTGATCCTGCTGGGCGCCTGGACTTCGAATGCGATACAGCATCCCTGGATCGTGACCATGCTGGCCGGCACCGGCGTCATCTGGGCAGCGGTGTATATGCTCTGGATGCTTCAGCGCGTAGTGTTCGGCACCAAGACCAACGACGCCAACGCCAAACTATCCGACTTGAATCTGCGCGAGTTTGCCCTGGTATTACCGCTGCTCGTGTTGATGCTTTTTATGGGCGTGTACCCCGGTCCGTTCCTGAGTCGCACGCGCGCCAGTATTGAAGCGACGCGGCGCGTGCTTGCCGGCCCGCAGGTGAACCGCACTCCGGAGGTTGCCGCCGCGCCAAAGACAATTGAGTCTCGCTGACTTTGAAGTGGCCCAGATTTAAGTCTGGGATGTTTCTTTGCACAGACTGAAGTCTGTGCCACTTGATCATTATGAATCTGCGCACACTGCTTCGAACATTTGTGATGATGCTAATGGCGCTTGCCATTCTCGGCGTCACGCTGGCTCCGGTTTCGAGTCAGGTTAAGGACCTGGCCGCTGGGCCCAACATGAAGTTAGAGGGGCTCGACGGTCGCATCTATGACATGAATGACTTGCGCGGCAACGTGGTGCTGGTTTCGTTTGGCGCCACCTGGTGCGCGCCGTGCAGCACTGAATTAAAAGCATTGGAAGAACTGTTGACTGAATATCGCAACAAGCCGGTAAAGTTCTATTGGGTCAGCATTGAAAGTCCCGAGCAGATCAGCAACGGAGTCTTGAAGCGCTACGCGAAAGAGCGAAGGGTGACCTTCCCGGTTCTGCGGGATACAGCCAAGATGGTGTTCTCGCAATTTTCGCCGCGCGTGCGCCTGCCGATGATCGTTTTAATGGGGAAGGACGGACGGGTTGACGCGCCGGTGCAGTTCGGCATGCGCTCGCCCGCTGAAGCTTACAAGGCCGACATACGCGCGCGGCTTAACAAGTTACTGAAGTAGCGCAAGTTGTTAACTTGCGCAGAGTTTAAGACGGGCGCTGCCGCCTCCAACACTGACATGACAAATAAACAGCCCGATCGCAAATTAACAATTTGCGGTACATAAACTGAATGTCGCTAATCGCATTTCAAGCAACAAATCCCGATATCAACCTGACGCTGATCGCGCCTGAGTTGATCATTGGCATCGCCGGCGTGCTGGCGATGATGGTCGACGCATTTGCGCGCCGCGGCCAACGCTGGTTGACCGGCGGGTTATCAATCGCGGCGTTGCTGACCGCTGGGGCGGCTTCGATCTGGCTGGGCACTGAATGGACAGGGCCGCACAGCGCATTCAACGGAATGATTGTGCTTGACGAGTTGCGACTGAGCTTCACTCTCATCTTTGTCGTCGTTTCTCTGCTCACTGTCTTGATTGCATCTGCCTGGATCGATACCGAGAAGCTGCCGGCCGGCGAGTTTCACGTGCTGCTCTTGTTCGCTACCTGCGGCATGATGTTAATGGCTTCGGCCGGTGATTTGGTTATCGTCTTTCTCGGTCTCGAGATTCTATCGATTGCAACTTACGTGATGGCTGGGTTCCGGCGAACGGACGTGCGCTCGAACGAATCGTCTCTGAAGTATTTCATCCTGGGATCCTTTGCGTCCGCGTTTCTGCTTTACGGTATCGCCCTGGTCTACGGAGCCACTGCGACTGAAACTCTGCCGGGCACGACTAACATTGCCATGATCGCCGGCCGCTTGAATCATTCCCTGTACCCGCCTCTGTTATTGGCGGGAGCGGCAATGATGCTGGTTGGTTTCGGATTCAAGATCGCCACGGCCCCGTTTCATGTCTGGACACCGGACGTATACGAAGGCGCACCGACGCCGGTCACAGCGTTTATGGCCGCCGGTCCAAAGGCTGCCGGCTTCGCCTCGTTCATGCGCGTCTTTGTTTTTGGTTTTCCCGTAGCGACTGCTCTGGCCAGCACCGGCGGGTACGCGCACAAGAGCTGGTTGGGTGCTTTGGCTGTCATGGCGGCCCTGACCATGACTGTTGGTAACGTAGTCGCGATTGCTCAGAACAATGTCAAACGGATGCTGGCCTATTCGTCGATCGCTCATGCCGGTTATGCCCTGGTTGGGTTCGTCGCGGCGGGCGCAGCAAGCGACGCTGAACAGCGTAGCGCTGCGCTGACTTCGGTGGCGTTTTATCTGCTGACTTACGCGGTGATGAACATGGGCGCGTTCGCTGTCGTCACCTTGATCGCCCGAGGCAACGACCGTCACAACGCGGTCGACGACTATAACGGCATTGGCTTTCTTTCTCCGGTTCTGGCCTTTTCACTTTCACTATTTCTGTTGAGCCTCTTGGGCATGCCTTTGACAGCTGGATTCATGGGAAAAGTGATGGTCTTCACCACTGCGGTCCGCCAGGGTTACGTTTGGCTGGTTGTGATCGGAGTTCTGAACACAGCCATCTCCGCTTACTATTACCTGCGCTTAATCGTGGTCATGTTCTTCCGTGAGCGAAATGCGCCCTGGGAGTCGCCGCGAATTCCGACCAGTGTTGCGATTGCGCTCGTCATTACGATCGTCGGCGTCTTTTATCTCGGCCTTTTTCCCGAGCGCGTGATCAAAGCCTTCGGTGCGCGACCGACTATTTCAATTCTCCGCTAATCCAATCGGCATGGTTTCTCGCACGCCTATCGATCCGCCCGTCCCGCCAACTCCGAAAGCAAAGCGGACTTCCAAGGTGCGCGCACGATCAGCGGAAGAGGTGCTGGTTGAGATCGAAAGCACCATGGGTGAGTCCTGGCTGCCGACTATCTATCGCGATCGAATTCTCAAATTACGTACGCGGTCATACGCTTTTCCTGTCGCCGTCAAACCAAAAGGAAAACGTTCGGCACCGGAAATTCAACACACCCTCCTCGGAATTGAGTTAAAGGTTGGTCGCCAGCGAATGCTCTGTCCTGACCTGGCCACCGCGCGTTATTTGGCGGTCTTTGCCCGCGTCGGTTGTGCCGCGGTCGCCATTCCGTATGACATCACTCGGATTTCACATCTGGCTGATGAGCTGGAAAGCTCCTGGCATCGCATGTTGCTCTTGTCTGACAGTGTGGCAGAGGGCCGCGGTGAAAGTTTTGCAACTCGCGTTCGCGGCCTCTTAATTGGTAAAGTACGAGATGCAATCGCTCGCGCAGGTGCAGGCACACGGATTCCGGAATTTAAGCAGAGCACGAAGCAAGGACGATAAGTAAGACACTCGCCTTGTCGAATTATTAGGAGATGTCGCAAGAAATTCATCAGATGGACCTGAACAACGCCAACCTTGGGGAACCGGTCGAGTCATCGCTTCCCTTCCCTTTCAACCAGCGCACGTTTTGTCGCTACGAGCCCATCGAAAAAAGGATCGACGCAGCGCGCGTGCTGATTGTAGATAACCTCCTGCGCCACGAAGGCGATTTATCGGACGTGGCGCGGGCTGCCTGGGGTAAGGAATCATCCACGCATCTGAAGCGGGAACGCCAGATTGCTGAAATGGCCATGCAGAATATCGTCAGCAACGTGCAGCGCCTGGTGAAAGAGCCCGAGGCTCGCATTGTCCACGTATCGGAACTCGCCGCCACTGCCGAAGAATTCCGCCCCGACGCGATCGTGCTCAGCGGCACGCTGCGCGACTTTGATTATTACAAGCCTGAAATCCTCACCGACTTTGGTGAGTTCATTCGGTCGACAGGTATCCCAGTGCTGGGGATCTGCGGTGGGCATCAGATGATCGGCCTGAGTTTCGGCGCACGCGTAGTCACGCTCGATTTACAGGAGCAGAGCGAACGCCGCGACAACCGCGTCACGGAATATCAATACCGTTTGGTTCGCATCATCGAGCCAGACGATCCAATTTTTGAAGAGATCGACAACCCGCAAACCGGGCTCTGGCAGGACTACACGAGGGAAGGCCGAATCCTGCGCGTCTGGCAGAACCACGGCCTGCAACTCCATCAGGTTCCGGCCGGATTCCAGCTGCTGGCAACTTCATACCTCTGCCGCAACCAGATGATGGTCAAGCGCTCGGAAGGCCAGATGATTTACAGCGTCCAGTTTCATTTGGAAAAGTCTTTCGAAGACTGGAACAAGAGTCGCACCCGTTGGGAACATCCAAACGAGTCTCGTGACGGACGAATCCTGTTCGAGAATTTTCTGCGGCTAGCTCTGGCTGCGCAAAACTAACTGCTAAAACAAAGGCGCTCTTCAAGAACTTCGGAGACACAACTGGAAGTCCCTAGAGCCCGCATGGGTCGCCTAAGCAAAAAGGCCGTCGACCAGGCGTCCAGTACATGGCGAATAGTTGATAGCCATAAATTGACTCAGTGGTTAACCTTCACTAAAACTAGTCCAAAACTAAGAAAGCGGTCGCTTGGCGATCAAACTGCTGACCCTTGATAAGGTTCCCCTATTGACGTGGTGCGGAACTCTGTTATAAGGGTGCGTGCTACAAACCTGCAAACACTTTCGGGAGGAAGTTCAAATATGTTACGACGACTGACTGCAAGAAAGATTTCGCTGCTGGCCTTTTGCTGCCTGGCGGCGATCGCATTGGTGATTACCACCGCAACCATACCAGGTTCGGCAGCGGAGTTTAGCGGCCGCGAAATTCTGAGCGTCACGCGGATTGCCCACGGCGGCGCCGATTATGCCGGCCTGCAAAACGTCACCGTTCAGGCGAGCGGCTTTGTAAACGCAGCTGCCTTTGGAGGTCTGGCCGCTAATCCACTCGGCGCGATGGCTGAGGTCAAGCTGAGGATCACGGATTATCAGGACAAGCAGATGCGTCGCCGGCTGGATGTTGCGCCCACCGCCGTGCTGGGACCTGGCCCGACTTATCTCGTCTTCACCGGCGCCCAGGGTGGCGGCATGATGTTCGGTAATGAGTTTCGGGTTCGCGAAACCGCCGTCTCGCGCCATTGGGCCATGATGGGCTTCGACACGCTGAACCGCGCGATCGAAGGCCAACTCGTCACCGCCCGGCAAGCAGATGAAGGCAATGACTATGTGGTTGAGGTTAAGTTCAATGCCGACGATACCGTGCGGTACTGGATTAACAAGCAGTCGTTTCTGATCGACAAGATAACGACGCGTTACCGCAGTCAGGTCCTGATCGAAGAGAACCGCAGCGATTATCGACGGGCTGATTGCATGATGTTGCCTTTCCACATCATCACCCGGCTGCAGGGTCAACCGTTCGCCGACCTTGAGATTGCCAGCTACGATCTGAAATCGAACGTGCCGGCTTCGCGGTTTACAATAACCGCTACTCCTTAATAGCAGACATCGACTTTCCAAAGGTCCAGGGTCCTCTCGCCCTGGACCTTTGGAGATCAGTTCTGCTCGCCTACTTGAAGAGCATCGCTAAAGATCGCCCAGTCGTCCTTAACCGCGAGAGTCTTGCGGCGGCGGCTGCTGTGCTGGCTGCGCGCGACCCTTACCTCTCAACCATCCATCAAACCCACGGTACGCCACCGATGTGGGCCAGGCGCCCTGGCTTCCCTACTCTTTTACGGATCATCCTCGAGCAGCAGGTCTCGCTCGTGTCAGCGCGCGCCATGTTCGAACGTCTCAAATCAAACGTCGAGCCCTTTGACGCATTTGGATTCATCACAGCCGGCGAAGACCATTTGCGTACGCTCGGTGTAACCCGCCAGAAGGCGCACTACTGTGTGCAGGTGGCAGAGGCTTTCACTAACGGCGATCTGAGTCAGATTGCGAAGATGAACGACGATGATGCTCATGCCGCGCTCGTGCGCATCAAAGGTGTCGGTCCCTGGACCGCAAACATCTATCTACTGATGGCCCTGAAACGTCCGGACATCTGGCCCGATGGCGACATCGCTTTGGCAAGCGCTGTCGGCCGATTATGGAAGATGAAGTCGCGGCCATCCTTCCCTGAGCTAGCAAAGATCGCGGAAGCCTGGCGTCCGTATCGCTCCGTTGCTGCGAGGATGTTGTGGCAGTATTATTTGGCGAAACGGGAGCGGAAGCCTAGGTAATTGAATGAAGTTCGAATGGGATGAAGAGAAGGCCGCGGCCAATTTGGCGAAGCACAGCGTAACGTTCGAAGAAGCCGAGACAGTCTTCGACGATCCACTCTATGTTGACTTCTACGATCCCGACCATTCCCAAGACGAGCATCGCTATATTATTATTGGACTTTCGAAGGAAGGGCGTTTGCTGATTGCGTCATACGCTGAACGTGATGATGCGATTCGAGTGATTAACGCGTGAGAAGTCACGCGGGGTGAACGAGAAGCTTATGAAGAGGGTCAACGCAGATAAGGATGATGAACTCAGGCCGGAGTACGACCTGAAGACCTTGAAGGTCAGGAAGCTCGGTCCCGGCAGGAAGAGTTTCGGTGACGTCGTTCGTCTTGAGCCTGACGTTGCAGAAGCGTTTCCCAATGCGGACTCAGTCAACGAGGCCCTGCGTTCTCTGATTCGAGTTTCTAAAGACAAGTCTCCCAACATTCGCAGAACAACCTAATGAGACTCATCATGCTTCGCCGTCAGATGGTAATGATATGAGTCAAACCTTCGCCCAATTAGTCGAGCGTGTGAAGCAACTCTCACTTGATGAGAAGCAAGAGTTGCTAGAGCTTCTCGACAGATTGCTCATTGAAGGAACAGGGCAAAAAGCCAAGGTTCATGTTGTGGCGTCGGAATTCGAGAAAGAGACAAGGGGGAAGAAGCTTGATCTGGCCGAAGACCACCAGGCGACTGAAGAAAGTTTTGGCGAGCCGGTTGGGAAGGAAGAATGGTAGATGCCTGCGTATGTTCGCTGAAAAGGGCAACTTCATCACAGTTACGCTTGCATATGATCGGCTGATCCTTTCCTCTTGTTAAAACCCAAGGGCTCTGTTAACCTCACGCCATCATGCAGCTTCGGCCCAACGAACTCACTTAATCCCGCTTCCAGGGAAGTGCATGACAACCACCGCCCTTGGCCGCTCTGGAAGGGATTGAACTCACCCATCGGAGGTAAATCCAGATGAGCGCTCAACTGCATTTTGTAGGCCTTTACCCAATCGACTTAACCCAATCATCTGCTCAAAGGATCGAAGTTCCAAAGACGGCAGGCATAATTGACTATGCTCAGAACCTCATTGGCACGCTTCTGAAGGACGAAACGAATCGCATTTTCAAGTTTGGGCTCACAAGCGGGATGCGCAGTTCGATAGACGACCTCGCACGCGGCGACTATAAGGCCTCGCCTCAAACGATCGCGGACCGGCTGCTCAGTACAGAAAAAACCACACAGAAGCAGTACCAGCAGATTACTACTTTGCTGAAGGGTAGTTTGCTTCAGGCTTGCTTTACAACAAACAGGCAGAAGTATGTCCTAATCACCAAGGTCGATCACCACGCATTCCTTGATGAAGCGGATCTTACGAAACATGTTGGAATGCCTTACCAAGAAGACGTCCTGCGGGTCCTGAAGGCCTGCCTCGTGGCGGTCGCGTCCGATGGTAGCTTTGAGCGAGCGACCATCTATGACACTAACCTCAGAATCGCCGAGTACTGGTGGAAGGACTTTCTCCAACTTCAAGAAGAGAGAACGGACGAGCACAACACACAAAGTGCATTCTATGCGTTCGAACATCTGCTGGCGACGCAGGTTAAGCCAAAATCAAAGGCCGACTATACGTCTCTTCGGAATGACTTGGTTTCACATTTCCGTACTCGCAAAGCCTTCAGTCATAAGAGGCTCGTTAAAACAATCCTGGGCAACTACGCTCCAAGCGTAGATACCATTGATGTCGCCGCGCTGACAGCGAAGGCTGATGAGCTCCCAGAAAAGAAGAACTTCGATCAGCAGTTCAACATTCAGAAGGGTGTGAATGAAGGAAAATACAAGAATGTGATTGAGCTGGGACCCAATCTTCAATTACTGATGAAGGCAAATGTGCCAGACCTGAACACCGTGATTCAACCCTTCAATGACAAGGGAGTGAAAGGCATAAAGATCATAACCGAGATCGGTTGGGAGCACTTCAATCGCAGCGCCGCGGTCAATTAGATGAGTCCACGTATTGGCAAATTGCTCACGTTGTTCTCCGCGCAATTCCCCTCTCAGACAGAGGGTGAAACGCAGGAAGCGTTCACAGGTACATATGTTGCGCCTTCAACTACCGTGGCTAGGGTGCCTCCCATTACCGTGCCCGAGGCCCAGGAGTTAAAGGGTCATCTTGACGGTTTCCCGACGCGAGACTCGGTTTCCGTCTCCATAGTGATTGCTGGCGGCGACGCCACGATCATTACAACTGGAGACATCGACGCCGTCCAGGCGCAACTCGATCAACTTCGCCTACGACTTTCGAGTGCAGACGTTGGCGATACGGTCTCGCTTACTGTGACAATTACCAAGGGTCTGAAAGATGGCGAAGTGACGTTGTATTCGCCCCCTCTTTTCTTAACGCATCTTGAAACGCTCTCCATCGGGGATCGTCTAGGCGTCTTTAATGATTTTGTAAAGAAGAGCGGGGCCGTAAAACTTGCTTGTGATGAGCCGCTAGCGCGGTTTGGTTCAAGAACGGTCCAGTTCGTTACGGACGGCGGGCCCATTAAGTCCTACGACCAGCTCGAGCGAAAACCGATTTTGGCAAAGAGAGATGACGTCGCTCACTTTGTAAATGGCGCAGGCTACCAATTGGTTCCCGAAGATTTCAACCTAATCGAGCCAGGGGCCGACACGAGGTGGCAGGGGCTTTTTGCAGAACTGACAAACGTGCTGACCATTGCTTTTACCGCAGACTACGCGACCTTCACTAAAGACAATAACTTGGATTTCAAACTAAATGGATATAAGACGCTGACGGGCAGTCTCAATTCTGCGGATCTCAATGGAGCCAATTGGACAGCGGCCTTCAAGATCTATCAATGGACGTATGAGGAAGGTTCAATAAGCGACAGGGTGGGGTTGCTCCGCAATGTGCTCAGCTTGCATCTCGACAGCAAGGGTCTACCGCGCTACGACGAAGACGTTTATAGATCAGTGCGCTCCGCATTTGCAATCTATCTTAAACGAAACGTAGAGCAATATATCGAAGTAAAGAATAAGCTAGCCGAGTTTCTTCAAACCTTGAGTGATCGAGCGGCCGGAGATGTCGACAAATACATTGACGCCCTCAGGGGAACACTTGGCGCTCTTATCACTTTTTTCATCAGCACGATGATTCTGAGTGCAATGGGTGGGAGGGGATTGACGGGAATATTCACCACCGATATTACTTATTTAACTTATGCATTTCTTGCAGGATCCATAGTCTATCTCGGCATTTCGCGTCTGATCCTCAGCCGGCAGCGAAAACACAACGAAGCCAACTATCGAAGTTTGAAGGATCAATACTCCGGCATTCTAGACCTCGAAGACTTAAGCCAAATCTTTCACGACGACAAGATCGCAGCGATCTCAAGTGAGGTGAAACGGCAGGCCATGTGGATAACGGTGGGATGGGTTGTGGTAACGCTGATTCTGGGCGTTGTTGCTTTCACTCTCCATCGAAAAGAAGCCGCTCTTCCTCTGACAACTAACCTAGAAAGTAAGTCAACACCTACGCCTCAAGGGCCGCAGACCTCTCCTTAACAAACCAACCCTGGATCAAATTCTGGGTCTTTGCAAGCGGGCTAGGGCGGAAGGTGTTTCACATCTAGTTGTTTACCGCGCTAAGGAAAGAGCCGATCCCAGAGAAGAATCAAAGTCCGTGATTGGTACAAGGCTTTCGATCGATGAACTCGAATCGCAACTGAGAGCGACAAAGGATAGCTTCAAGAGCCAACTCGTCAAGCCAAATTCAGGTATTAGCGTCAAGCTCCCTTAATCGAGATAAGGCAATTCCGTCTGGCGCTGTTTAGCCTAACAAAATTGGGTTGCTGGCGAATTCTTGGATGCGGCGCTGAGCTAAACTGAGAACTTCTCTCACTTCGCAATCGTCGACGGCGCGGTCGCAAATTTCCCAATACTCATATCCACATCGCGCGGCACGTTTTCCATGGTCAATTCCATCAGGCGATCGACGACGGCCTTCAAATCATTGGTTTCAGCATAGACACGCAGCTGCTCTTCGGCTGAGGTTCCGCGCTGGAGAATTGTGTGGATGTGTTCGACCTCTTTGCGTGAACCGAGATCGTCGAGCACGTCGTCGACAAAATCCAGAAGTTCCAAAACCAGATCGCGGGTCGGTACTTCTTTCTGTTTACCGAAGTCGATCATCTTGCCTTCCAGGCCCCAACGCACTGCGCGCCACTTATTCTCCTGAATCAGCATGCGCCGGTAAAGACGGAAGCCGAGGTTCTTGTCGAGCAGTTTTGTTAGCTTGGCAACGATGGCCTGGAACAGCGCCGCGATGGCGACCGTGTCGTCCACGCGCGTCGGGATGTCGCAGATGCGAAACTCCAGCGTGGGAAACACCGGATGCGGGCGACAGTCCCACCAGATCTTTTTGCCGTCGTTAATGCAGCCGGTCTTTACCAGCAGTTCGACGTAACGCTGAAAGCCCGGATAAGAATCGAAGTGATCGGGAATATCCGTGCGCGGAAACTGCTTGAAGATTTCCGAACGATACGATTTCAGGCCGGTGTTGTGGCCCATCCAGAAGGGGGACGAGGTCGTCAGCGCCAGGATGTGCGGCAGAAAATAACGCGACGCGTTCATGATATGAATCTGACGCTCGCGATCCGGAATGCCGACGTGAACGTGCAGACCGAAAATCAGCAGCGAACGCGCGACCGTTTGCAGCTCCTGCACCAGCAGCTCGTATCGCTCGTCATCGAAAATTTTCTGATCCTGCCAGCGCGAAATGGGATGAGTCGAAGCAGCCACGATCCGAAGCCCATTCTTCTCAGCCAGAGAAGCAATGACCCCACGCAGGTTCGAGATATCGGCCCGCGCTTCCTGAATGTTATGGCAGATGCCGGTGCCGACTTCGATCATCGACTGAATCATCTCGGGCTTGATCTGCTCGCCGAGAATCATCTTGCCTTCTTCCAGAAACTCCGACACATGCGAGCGCAGTTCACGTGTCTGGGGATCGACGATCTGAAACTCTTCTTCGATACCAAGGGTGAATTGATCGAACATAGGTTTTTGGGACAAGCGGCGGGCGACGCCCGCCTCTAAACAAATACTGTAGTGGTTTAGACGCCGGACTTGTCCGGCGTGGGCGGGACAAGTCCCGCCTCTAAACAAAAGCGTTATCGTTAAGGTTGCGGCAGTTCGCGCTGCATTAAGATTCGCGCGTCGTCCGAAAGCCGATGGAATCTCACGCCCACGCCGTGGCCCGGATTGCTGTAAACCACGTCGGCTTTTACTACCACGTGTTCACTGCCCAAAGGGATTCGCAGCGTCAAAGTCGATCCTTCCGGAATGTTAAGCTGAGTGTTCAGGTAGAGTCCGCCCAGACTAATGTCCGTGGTGCCGGCCACTCCGGTCGAGTCTGCGCCATCGAAATGAACGTCCACAATCAAGCGCGCCCGATCGAACTGGCGTCGTTCGTCGGGAGAAATCTCGTCGGGTTGATGTTCGTCAGCCATTGTGGTTTTCGTCTCTGGGAACCACGGTAGGTCTTAGCAATCGCTAATGGTCCGATGACGGCTCTTCTTAAAATGGGTCATTTCGCCCCCAGATAATACTCGATTCTGCTGGTGACGGAAACCTTGGGCGAGGACTGATAGTGGGTGAGTTTGAGATTCCGAGGTGCTTGTCGCTGGGAACGCGGGCGCCCTCGCCCGCAGGCCTTGGCCAGGCATACCTTCCCAAAGAAGACGAGTTGTAACGATCATGGGCTCCAGACATGCGGCTTGTCGCTCCCCACTGCGGTGAGGCTCTGCCTCACGGCAGTTCAACTCCAGATTCGTGACGCTGTGCCTCAGAGATGGACAAGCGGAGGAGGCGCAGCCTCAATGAGAAGTCGCTTACTCGGTAAGGCAAGCCTTACCGCACTGGAGAGCGGCAGACTTCTTTCGGGGGATCCTGAAAAGAAAAAATGAGTAATGTTCTTCAGCCTTTCTTACGATTAGATCATGGGTTCGGGATCGATTCGGTTGCAAATTGCGTTTGAAAACGCCCAGGACCAAATTAGCAAGCTCTCTTGAATTGACACTAAAATCATGCACAAGCTACTATCCGTTCTTTCAGATTCCGCCCCTTGCATTCTGAGTTAAGGACTTCCTGGATTCTTTCTATGGGTTTTGCGACAACTGCGATTCATGCCGGTCAGGAACCGGACTCGGCTACCGGTGCTGTCACTGTTCCGATCTATCAAACCTCTACCTACGCGCAGGAGGCTTTAGGCAAGCACAAAGGATTTGAATATGCCCGGACCGGCAATCCGACGCGTTTGGCGTTGGAACGGAATCTGGCGGCCCTGGAAGGCGCGCAATTCGGATATGCTTTTGCGTCCGGCATGGCGGCGATTGACGCGACCATGCGGCTGGTGAAAGCCGGCGACCACGTAATCGTTTCGGACAATACTTATGGCGGCACCAATCGCCTGTTCAAGCGCGTCCTGGCGAATTATGGGATTGAGTTCGAGTTTGTAGATACCTCCGAAGTCACCAATGTCGAAGCAGCCATCAAAGAAAATACCCGCATGGTGTTTGTCGAGACGCCGACGAACCCGGTGATGATCGTGACCGACCTCCAGGCAGTTTCGGATGTGGCCCACGCTGCCGGCGCGCGTGTTGTCTGCGACAACACATTCATGTCGCCTTACCTGCAGAGGCCTTTGGAGTTTGGCGTGGACATCGTAGTGCATTCCACGACCAAGTTTCTTAACGGGCACTCGGACGGGATTGGCGGCGCGGTACTGCTGAACAATGAAGACGATGCCAGTTGGATCGCCTTCATCCAAAACAGCGCGGGCGCGATCCTGTCGCCGTTCGACTCCTGGCTGGTGCTGCGCGGCACAAAGACCCTTGCGCTGCGCATGGAACAGCACGACAAATCAGGACGGGCTGTGGCGGCTTTTCTGGAAGATCATCCTAAGGTGCGAAAGATTTATTACCCCGGCTCGCCGTCGCACAAACAGCATGAGCTCGCCAAGCGCCAACAGAAGGGCTTCGGCAGCATGGTTTCCTTCGATGTTGGTTCGCTCGAGAATGCCCGTCGTGTGCTAGAGTCAACGAAAGTTTGCACTCTGGCAGAAAGCCTGGGCGGAGTTGAAACCCTTGTCTGTCATCCGGCCACGATGACGCACGCTTCGGTCGATCCCGCGGTGCGTGAACGTCTGGGAATTACCGACGGGCTGGTTCGAGTTTCGGTGGGTATTGAAGACACCGACGACATCATCGCCGATCTTGATCAAGCTTTAAGCTCTGTAACAAGTGACAACTGACGGTCGACAAGATAAAATCCTGACGTACCCATAGTCTTTCGGAATCGGCACTTACGATCCCCATTTATGCTGATTGAGCTGCATGCAAAGTCTGACGTTGGCCGCGTGCGTCGCGGTAACGAGGACAACTTTCTCCTGCTGGATCTCACCAAGCCGCGTACCTGGAGCGGCTCGGACGGACCTGAGAACCCTGACGACCTGAATCAGTTCCCGCTCGGCGAACTGGGTCTGGTGCTCGTCGTGTCTGACGGCATGGGCGGCGCCCTGGCCGGAGACGTGGCCAGTCGCATGGCGATCGAGGCGGTGCGCGACGTCATGATGGGCAAGCACGTTGACGGCGCGGGCTGTGAGCCCGGCTCTTCCCTGGTAGATTGCCTGAAACATGCGACGATGCAGGCCAACCGGAACATCCATTATAAGAGCCTGGAAGACAGCCGTTGCAGCGGCATGGGCGCGACGTTAACCGGCGCCGCGATCATGGGTGACAAGCTGGATCTGGTGCAGGTAGGCGACAGTCGCGCGTATGTCATGCGCGGCAAGCAAATCCGGCTCGCGACCAAGGACCAATCGCTCGTGCAGCAACTGGTCGATGTGGGACAGATCAGCGAAGAAGAAGCCGAGACGCACATGTTCCGCAATGTGATCCTGCAAGCGCTGGGCGCGCAGACTGAGTTGGCTCCGGCGACGGCGCGCATTCAGATTCGACAAGGCGATATGTTGCTTCTATGCAGTGACGGACTTTCCGGGAAGCTGCGCAATGAAGAGATTCGCGAGATTGTGGCTGAATCAAACGGTGATCTGTCCGCGGCCTGTACGGCTTTGGTCGATCAGGCGAACCATCGCGGCGGCGAGGATAACATCACTGTCGTGCTGGCCCGATTCACCGGCGACGAGTTGAGCGCAGCCGGCGAAGATCGAATTACGGTTGAGCTGCCACCGCTCGAGGAAGACAGGACACTTGATGAGACCGAGGCTGATACCGCCTCGCGTTGATTAATCCTGACAGGCGTTCCAGTGCTAATGCGCGTTCGCCAGGCCTATTCTGCCAGGATCACGACTTGACCGACGCGAAGCTCGCCCGCCCTGACCACAGTGCCGTACACACCGGCGTAATTCTCGTTCAGCCGAACCACAGTCTTCATCACTTCAGAATCTCGCTCGGCTGTGTCTGGGTCAAGATTAACCATGACGCATCGCTCATCTCTCATTGTAATTCTGACGGCTGCCCCGCTGTTCCCTTCACCAAACATTAATGTCCGGCCCACCCATTCGTCTTCCTCAAACGGCTCAACGCTATTTGTTTCGATCACAACGTTTGGTCGAAATCTGCGAAGGTCGCAAAGATCCACGCCTCGGCCTGATTCTTTCGCGACGCCATGCACTGTGCCGAGGCTAATTACCGAAACACAGGCTTCGTCGAAGATGCCATGCTTGAGATTCATCAATTCGACATCACTGCCATATCGGCTCGAAACTTCCTCCCGTAGTTCATTGCTTCGGAGCTCGTACTCATTCCCGTCCGGCGTGCGAACGTGCGTCGGGAGTAGCTCGCCATTCTTGCTACTGGCGTTGCTGTCGAGCCTTACTGGTTTATAGAGGAGCAACTGCGGTAACTGGCTAGCTGACAGCCAGGGGAACCCGCTCTTGTCAGTGAGTCGCCGAAAAGCCAACCTACGATCACCCTCAATGCCATGCCAACTTAGCCTGGCAACATCCAGTAATTCACCGGCCATTGACTTAACCGGGTAACGAAAGATGGCACTAATTCGTCCTGGTTCCATATAAAGCGCCGCATATTCAACTAAAGATCAAGGTGTAGGTCGCTTCAGGATTTCCGCCAGCGCCCGCAGACGGTTTGAGTCTGCTGCGCTCTTCGTCGTGGCAGCGCTCTTCTCCAGGGAGGGTGCGAAGCTTTTGAGTTTAGCGAGCTCGCTTCGCTTCATGTTTGAACTTTCCGCACTTTGAATCGCCTTCCGCAGGGCTGCGATTTGATCAGCGGGCAGACCTTGTGTCCGCTCCAACTGATCCACATACGCGTTCGCCACCACCAGCTGTCGGGGCCACTGAATTTTTTCCTGGTTCTGCACATTGAGCTCAGCCACGCGAACCGCTTTCGCGGCGTCGATCTCGTTCTGGGTCAGGAATTTCGTCGGCGTCAGCTCAAAGACATCCAGGCCGCGGGCTATCTCCGAAGCGTAAATATGACCGTTGTACCAGTAGGCGGACCAGTCGCCGCCGAGCACGAGCGTCTTGGGATCGATCGGCCCGCGATCGAAATAGGCGATTTCAACCGGATGCTCTGCGTCGGTGAAGTCCATGACGGAGATGCCGCCCTGATACCAGGCCTGCACTTCAATGTCACGGCCGGGAACCGGAATGAGCGAGCCGTTGTGTGCTACACAGTTTTCGCTATCGCCCTGGGCGGCCGGCAACTTGTAGTAGCTGGCAAACTTCAGCTTGTTATCTTTCAAACTAAAAACCGCATCAGCGCCCCATTTGTTCGGATCGTTTGCCCGGCAGCGCGCGCCCAATCCGCCGCCCCACTCATCGGTGAACACGACTTTTTTTCCATCGTTCGAGAATGAGGCCGAGTGCCAATACGAGTAATTCGGATCGTTGACCGCGTCCACGCGCTTCGGATGAACTGGATCTTTGATGTCCAGCAGGATTCCATTTCCGGAGCACGCCCCGGCCGCCAAACCGATTGCTGAGTATGCGGTGATGTCATGGCACTGATTGGTGTCCGAAGGCTTTTCCAAACCGTTCTTGCCATGAGTGCCGCCGTTACTCAGGCCATTCATCGCGCCCGTCCTCGGATCGATAAATACCCGGGGACTTGAAACGACTTGCGCATTCTGCGGCGTGGCCAGAGGCACCTTAATCACATCAATACGAAACAGCGCTGTATTCGGATCCTTCTCTGGTGCTTCACCTGAGCACCCGGCCAACTCTTCGTTTTGACGGACAAAGGAAGTGCCGGAAACGTAAATGTAGACATTGTTCTTATCGTTCGGATCGACGATCAGAGTATGCGTGTGCGAACCGCGGCAAGTCTGCACCGCGGCCACCTGCTTTGGATTCTTGATGTCGGCAATATCGAAAATTCTCACGCCGCGGAAACGATCTTTTTGCGCTGCCGGCGGGCCGGGCTCTGCTCCTGCGGGTGGCGGCGGGTTCGGAGGAAACCCCTGCGTGCCGCAATCCAGGCGGCCATTCGGCATCTCAACCGACATAAACATCAGGTTCTTATAGACGGACAAATCGCCCTGCCCACCAGGACAAATCATCGAGGTCATTAGACTCGTCTTCGCCGGATTGGAGATGTCATAGATGTTTACGCCGTAGAAATTTCCCATAAACAGGTGATTGCCCTGGAACGCAATGTCCGAGTTCGCAAAGCCAAGCCCGGCAAGCACCAACTTCATCGCGCCTGGCATCTTCGAAGGGTCAGCTATGCCGAGTACGCTACCGAGTGTCTTGTTCACTTTCGGATCATTAGGATCGTTGGAGCCAAGCTCAAACGCGTCAGGTTTTTTGAGCAGCAGGAGGTGCTTGATGCCCATCGCTGCTTCGCCTGCGTCGTACATGCCCGGCGACAATTTTGCGCGCGGGTCGTTCACGTCCGAGCCTGTCATGCCCGCCGCTAAGGGCGGCGCCGGCTGAGGAGCAAACGGATTCGCGGCTTGCGGAGCGGCCGGTGTTGCCGAGGGCCCAGGCGTCGGCGAGGGCGTTTGCGCCTGCGTCCTGATTGCTAAACACAAGCAGAAGGCAAGCGAAGCTACCAGCAAATGAAAAGTGACGGTGGTTACTCGGTTCATCGTTTCTCCTCCAAAGATTTTTCCCGCATAGTTTGTCCTAACTTGCAGCGGCACAGTCCACAGACAGCATGGAGTCAGTACCGGGAGCGGTAGCGACTGGGTCGTTGTGCGACGTGCCTGAAATCGCGAGGGAGACCCGGTCGCTACCGCTCCCGGTACTGAACTCATCCCCACACTAGGGCGCTACCCGCAGCATGGTTTGCATAATCCGAATCTCAGCGCGTTGGCCGCTGTCGACGTCGGTCGCAAAATTAAAAAGTTCAGCATCTTGTCCCGCGCCGGCAGTTTCGAACAACTCCTTCACCATGATCAAGGCGCCGTTGTGGTGCTGAATCATCCCGATCAAAAACAGTTGGTCGAACTCGGCGCCCCGTGCTTTTCCGAGAGCCCCCATCTGCTTTGGCGTAAGCATCCCGGGCATGAGCATCGGTTGCCGAAGCATATCCATGCCTGGCATATCCGGCATCGCCGGCGAACTCGGCTCTCCCCTCGCCTGCAGCCACCGCTTCATAAATTCTATTTCGTCTGACTGCGAGCTGCTAATGCGCGCCCCCAGCAACCGGAGATCCTTGTTCTCCGTGTGCGACGCGATTAGCGCGGTCATCTCAACCGCTTGCGCGTGATGCATGATCATGCCCTGCATGAACTCAACATCTGCCGGCGAACGTGGCGGCAGTGTCGCCCGCGTCGATGGCGGCAGTGTCCGGGTTGGCTGACCCGGCGCCCCAGGCTGCACCACGACCGGCGTTCCTGGATCAGCCTGCTGTGCGCGGACGGGCAGCGAGACCAAGCTCGCGAGAGCACTCGCGGCTATCAACCAGCTTCGCCACGCTCCGCCTTTCTTTACTGACAAGAGCCTACGCATGCTTCCAATCAAAACCACCACCGCCCTGCCTCACTGTGCTCGGCGTTGCTCAAACCGTTTTCTCAGGCAGCTCTTTGCCTCGCCAATCACGGCTCGGATTCGCCTCCACTCGTCTGACGTAGATTGAAGCGCCCTGGACGCGGTCGACTGCGACGCGGTCGCCGGCTTCCAAAGGTTCTTCGCCCTCGGCAGGATAAGCCGTCCAGGTTGAACCGAATACTTTGACCGCGCCTTCGTTGAGCGATCCGCGACTGGAAGTCACCACCGTTCCGATCTTACCGGGCAGTCCCTCGACGCCTGATTTCAGATCGCCACCGGTGTTTTCGCGGGAGAAATATTGCACGAAGATCGTCCGCGACGCGGCGGTCAGAGCGATTGACACCACGGCAAAGATTAGAAATTGAGCTGTGATGCTGTGGACTCCAAGCAGTCCTGCGAACGCCGCCGCCAGCGCGCCGATTCCAAACCACAGCAGGACAAAGCCCGTGGTAAATATCTCAGCGATGATCAGCACTGCGCCGAGAATCGTCCAAACGATCCAGAGGTAGTTTTCCATTTAGTGGCACAGACTTCAGTCTGTGATTGATTGATTAGCTCTAGAACGATTACACAGACTGAAGTCTGTGCTACTAACCCTTCAGCATATTCTTCAAGACAAACCAAATATTCGCCGGCCGCTCTGCCAGACGCCGCATGAAGTAAGGATACCAGTGTTTCCCGTAGGGCACATAGACCCGCATTCGATATCCGTCACGCGCCAGTTGAAGCTGCAAATCGCGGCGAATGCCATAGAGCATTTGAAACTCAAATGCGTCCTTGCCGACGCCTTCGCGCTGCGCGAACGCGATCGTGGCGTCAATCATTTTCGGATCGTGCGTCGCAATCCCGTGATAGACGCCGCTGGCTAAGAGCACCTGCATGAGGCGCACGTAATTGTCGTCCACATCTTTCTTGTCCGGATAAGCAACCTCCGGCGGTTCGTTATATGCGCCTTTGCATAAGCGTATGCGCGCCGGTATCTGCAGCAAGTCCCTCACGTCGTCCATCGTGCGATATAGGTAAGACTGAACAACGATTCCTACGTCGTTCAGGCCAAACTCAGCTCGCAGCCTTTTGAAAATATCTATCGTCGCCTGGGTGACGCTTGATCCTTCCATGTCGACCCGAACAAAATTGCCGCGGCTGACAGCGTCTGCGACAATCCGGCGAGCGTTGCGATAGGCGAGTTCCGGATCGATCTCCAAACCAAACTGGCTCAACTTAATCGAGACGTTCGAGTCGATTCCGGTTTCAGCAATGCGCGCGAGGACGTCGAGATACTCCCGGACCTCGGCTTCGGTCTCAGCCACGGCGCCAACTGATTCGTTCAGGTGATCGAAGGTTGCGCTACAGCCGTGCGCGTTTAGATCGCGAATAGCGGCGACCGCTTCGTCGACTGTTTCCCCGGCAATAAAGCGAGTGGTGAGTTTTCTGAAAAGGCCAAACTTCGCGGCAAACTCTTTCAGCCAGTCCTGTCGAGACAGGTAGATCAGCGCGCTTCGCGTTACCATTGTTCGGTGATGATTACTCGCTATGATATCCTTGCGTCGTCTTCTAAATCCCTGAACAGCTAAGGTTCTATGGTCAGACGTCGATGCGCTGGAAACTGCTCATCATAGCCTCTCTTGCCGCGGCATTCATTGGTTGCGGACTCTGGTCCGCCCTGGTAATCGGCATTTTCGGCAATGCCCGGACGCTCGCACGAAACGATTGGCTGCTGCTTGCTACGATAGTCTTGCCGGCGGCGATATCGGTTTACTCAGGCGTCTTCGTGTATCGCCATACGGCGCGACGACGAAAAACTCAGGCTACTCTTACCGTACTGTTCGCGCTGCTTCTGACCCTGGGAACCTACCTGTCTGCGTCGCAGGCTTTTCCTGAGAGGCTTGGGCATTCCTCGTTCTTACGAAATCAATCAACGGAGCACTAGCCCGACCGTTAGAGAGGGCTCCTATGTTAGCCACACCAGTGAGTGAGCCCTTCCTAACCGTCGGGCTAGTGCCCCAAAAGATTCGATCCACGAAATCACCCGAAGCTGCACTAAAGGACCTTCTTTAAAGTTACGTCAGCGGAGCTTCACTAGCTGTGATTGCTTCCTTCGGTCCCAGACCAATCTCTTTCTGAACCGGCTTTAACGCATCGATCACAAATCGGATGTGCTCATCCAGTTCGACGCCCAACTCAGCCACGCCCTGATGAATGTCATCGCGATTGACCGAGCGGGCGAAGTGCTTGTCCTTGAGTTTCTTCTTTACAGAAGAAACCTCCATGTCATCCAGACTGCGTGACGGCCGCACCAGCGCACAGGCGACCAGGAACCCGCACAACTCGTCCGTCGCAAACAAGGCCTTTGCCATGTCGGTATCGCGCGGCACGTTCGTGTAAGTCGCATGCCCCAGAATCGCTTTGATGATCCGCTCAGGGTAACCGCGACCGCATAAAATGTTCGAGCCGGTAAACGGATGCTGATCCGCCGCCGGAAACATTTCATAATCAAAGTCGTGCAGCAAACCGACCAGTCCCCATTCATCCACGTCGGCATCGGCCGCGCCGTAACGTTTGGCACAGGCGCGCATGGCCGTTTCGACCGCGAGCGCGTGCTTGCGCAGGCTGTCGCCCTTTGTGTACTCGCACAATAAGTCCCACGCTTCTTTACGATCAGGCATAGTCACCAATTCAGATAAGGTTGTTTGGATTGCAGGGAAAAACTATCACGGCTTTACGCGGCGAAACAAGTTTGTGGAGTGCGACAAACTTTAAAGTTTGTCCTCGCAAGAAGAAACGACAAACTGAGGTTTGTCGTACATTGACCGGCGCCCTCCAACATTAGCCACCGCTCCTAGCTCGGTAACCCGGCCGCGCGCGAATTGCGATATCCCGGCGCGAGGTCTTCACCTGGATCTTTCGATACGATCCGTCATGATCTCGATTAATCGGGTAGTAGCCCAAAAGGTACTGCGTTCGCAATTCGTCGGCGATCGCGGCGAAGGCCTGCGGCAGCGAACCCACGTTGTCCGCGCGGTAAACCTGCCCGCCGGATCGTTCGGCGATCTCCTTAAGATAGCTGTCGGCCATCAGGTAAAGGTTATTCAGCATGCCGCTGATCGAGTCATTCGGGCGCCGGTCGCTGTTCGTACGATTGTTCTCCGGATCGGGAAGGGTTCGTCTGGATGGTTGCGGGCCCGAGTCGGGAAAAGGATCGGTTGGAGAACTATTTGGCGGATTCGGATATCTGCCGCCACCGAGAAGCACTGAGGGAGGCGGAATAGGAAGAGACGATCTCTTTTGGGCCGGCACTGGAAACGGATCGTCGCTCGGGAAAGTGGTCTGAGTGGTCCCCGTCGGCGGCTGACGCAAAATCCCACTCGTCGGTAACGGTCCACCTGTCTGTTCTTGTGCCTGCTTCCTGGCGAGCTGCTCGGTAAAAGCCCGCGTCTCGAAGCGAATCGGGTACACGATGATGCCAGACTCGTCCAGATCGCGGCTGGTGCTTTCGAAAGTAGAACTCTCGCTGTGCCAATCAACGCCGTCGGTAAACAAGATGATGGCCTTCCGCTGCTGAATCGGCCGCAGCATATCCAGCGCGGTCTGCATCGCGTCGTAAACTCTGGTCCCCTGCCCCGTGACCGTCTTCTCAATTGCGCCACGCAGAATTGTTTTGTCGCTGGTAAAGTCGTTCAAGTCCCTCACCTTCGAATCAAAAGAAATGATCTTCACGCGATCGCGCGGACCTAACTGGTTGAGAAAAGAGATTGCCGCGCGGCGGATCAGAGGCAGCGAATCCTGAGTGCTTTCACTGGTGTCGAGCAAGAGCACGACGTAAAACGGCGCGTTAACGGTAGCCAGGAACGCGATCTCCTGCGGCACGCCATCTTCGGATAGTTTGAATTCTTCCTTACGTAAATCGGTGATGTATTGGCCGGTCCTTGAACTTGCGATCACCGGAACCGTTACGAGATTGGTATCGATCTTTAATTTCTCGACATCGTCTTGCGGGACTTCGGGTGGAGCAGAGTTTGTGACGGCGGGCTTCTGCTGAGTTCCAGGCTGAGCCTCTTTCGGCGACTGCGCCAAAGCAAGCGACGCAAATACGAGTAGGGTCGCAGCAGCAACTGTCCATGTCAGTTTTTTCATGACGCTCCGATGAGTTCGAGTTTGCGTTTCCGCGGCTGGCGACGGTCGATCGAATCGACTCCGTCAGGTCTTGGGGAGAACCGCGGTCATTTTAAGCCGGTTAACCGCGGGATGCCAACTGGACTGCGTAACGGAGCGCGGACATCCTGTCCGCCTGAGCGCGCAGCGCGAACGGTCCTATCCCATGAGCGTTCAGTTCAGACCATATCCGAGCAGGCTTTGCCCGCTGGCGGACAGGATGTCCGCGCTCCGGAAACACGCTCCGTTAGATTGCCCTGACGGAATCCTGTAAAGTTGCTGCCGCATGGATTTTCTCCATAACTCGCTCCAACTGATTGAGCACTACATGCTGCTCTACGGCTACTGGGCCGTTTTCTTCGGCGTAATGCTCGAGAATGCCGGCGTGCCTGTGCCAGGAGAAACGATTCTCCTAATCGCAGGCTACTTCGCTTCGACCGGCAAATTTAATATCGCGCTGGTTATGTTGATTGCCGCCAGCGGCGCCGTTATCGGAGACAATATCGGCTTTGCGATCGGCCATCACTTCGGCCGCAATGTGCTACTGCGCATCGGCCGTTTCTTTTTTCTAACGCCGAAACGCTTCGAGCACATGGAGAGTTATTTCAAGCGGCATGGCAACAAGACAATTCTGGTCGCGCGCTTCATTACCGGTCTGCGAGTATTCGCAGCCTTGCTGGCTGGCGCTTCAAAAATGCCCTGGCGGCTATTCTTCATCTACAACGTGGCCGGAGCAATTCTCTGGTCCGTTGTCATCACGACGCTTGGTTATTTGTTCGGTCAGAGTCTGCCGCTGCTGATCAAATGGGTAGGACGCAGCGGCACGATAATGCTGGTTGCCGCGATCGTAATCGGCATCGTTATCTGGCGTGTACAAAAACATCGAAAGAGTAAGTAAGTCGCACAGACTTTAGTCTGTGATTGTTTGGCTCCGTTTAGAGCGCGAATAACGGAGCGCGGACATCCTGTCCGCCTGAGCGCGCAGCGCGAACAGTCCTAACACAGGAGTTTTTCAAGACAGGATTAGAGCGGGCTTTGCCCGCTGTCGGACAGGATGTCCGCGCTCGGAAAACGCGCTCCCGGTACTGACCTCGCCGATTCTTCAACATGGTATCTCTGCCAAGTAGTCCTACCGTCCTGGTCTCGCCCAACGAAGCGCGAGGCGAACTCGCAACTCAACTCACTCGCCAGGGCGCGCGCGTGCTTGCCTGGCCGGTCCTCGACGTTGGCCCACCCGAAGACTATCAATCTCTCGATGAAGCGATCGAAAATCTTTTCGGATACGACTGGGTGATCTTCTCGACAGTCGAGTCGGTTGACTTCTTTGTCCAACGCCTCCTGAATCTTGGACGTGACATCAGCGAGTTGGACCCTGTGCGTGTTTGCGGTGTGAGTGCAGAGGCCGTATCCAGACTCGGAGAATCGCAAATCCATATCGACGTCATTCCCGATCGTCCTACACCTGCGACAGTGTTCGAAGCATTGGCAACCTACGCGGGTGGGCGCTCCGCTCTTCAGAGCCTCAACTTTCTGATTGCGGCCGCAGCCAACGCGCGTGAGGGGCTCAAGCAACTTCTGGACGAAGCCGGCGCTCGCGTAGATATAGTCGCAGCGTATCGTACAGTTGCAGCGAACGACTCCAGCCTGGCCCAGATCAACGCCCTGCTCGCGGGCGGGGGCGTCGATTGCCTTGTCTTCAAAAGCTCGTCTGAAATGCGAGACTTTGCGCGCTTGTTTGGCGCCGGCGATCTGTCCGGAGTTCTCGCTGAGACCCCAGTGGTCTGCGCTGATTTGAGCGCTTTGCGCCTGGCTGCCGACTTCGGTTTGCAAACTGATTTCACCGCCGCCGATGCCCAGCCGCAAGCCCTCGCGGAAGCAATCCACCGCTACCTATCCAAGTGATGCCTTCGGCCGGGAGCGCGGACATCCTGTCCGCATTACGCGCGCAGCGCGAACCATTAATGTAATAAGAGCTACATGACCTAAGAACACTCTTTATGAGGGTTAAATGCGGACAGGATGTCCGCGCTCCCGGCCTTCGCAAGTTAACAACTTGCGCTACACCGCCGTATGCTAAACTGAAATCGATGAAAGGCCGCGTCCTCATAATCGACAGCAATCCTGAAGATTCAGACGATTTCGGCAACGAGTTGGTCGGCGCCGGTTACGAGGTACTAATCGAACCGTCGACTGCCTCGGCAGTCACGGTCGCGGAAACGTTTGCTCCCATCGCTATCATCACGGATCCGTTTGCCGACGGTGTCGATCCCTTTATCCTGCTGAAGGAACTCCGCACCCGCCAGCCGCACACGCCCATCATCCTGACCGCGCGGGGCAAATCAATTGAAACCGCGATGCGCGCTATTCAGGACGAAGGCGCATACCACTACTTTGAAAAGCCCGTCGAGGTTGAGAAATTCCTGGTCGTGCTGGAACGGGCCGTTGAACTCGCCGAGACACGGCGGGAAAATGAAATCCTGCGAAGGCAGTTGCGTGACCGCGGGGCCTTCGGCGAGTTGGTCGGCAACTCGGAAGCGATGCAGCAGGTTTATCTGCTGATCGAACAGGTCGCATCCTCGTCAGCGTCGGTTTTGATTACCGGCGAATCGGGTACCGGCAAAGAGTTAGTCGCGCGCACGATTCACAATCTGAGTCCGCGCCGGAATGCGCCCTTCCTCGCGATTAACTGCTCTGCGATCCCCGACACTTTGATGGAGTCAGAACTGTTCGGACATGAGAAAGGCGCCTTCACCGGCGCCGCGTCCCGGCGGCACGGCTGCTTTGAGTTAGCTAACACCGGCACGCTCCTGCTCGACGAGATTGGCGAAATGCCTGCTCTGCTACAGGCCAAACTGCTGCGCGTCATCGAAGAGCGGGTGGTCCATCGCCTGGGCAGCCGCAAAGACATCCCCATCGACATCCGTATCCTGGCGGCGACTAACAAAGAGCCACACAGCGCGGTCCGCGACGGAACGCTGCGCGAGGATCTGCTTTATCGGCTCAACGTAATCTCGATTCACCTGCCGGTGTTGGCAGAGCGAATGGATGACCTCCCTTTGCTGGCACAGCATCTGGTCACGGCTTTGGCTGCCAAGCATAATCGCCCGGCGCGATTCATTAGCCCGGGCGCTTTGGATGCGCTGCGCTTTCATTCGTGGCCCGGCAACGTGCGCGAGTTGCGCAACGTGATCGAGCGGGCCGTCGTGATCTGCTCGGGAGAGCAGATCGAGCGGCATCACTTCGCTCCCTATCCGTTCGAACAGCGGCAAAGGTTGAGGGCGGAAGACACAGTCACCTTTCCGGTGGGCACGCCTCTGGAAGAAATCGAGCGGCAGATGATTTTGCGCACTCTGGATAAGACCGGAAATAACAAGACCCGAGCCGCCGAACTGCTCGACATCAGCCTGAAGACGCTGCACAACAAGCTGAATGCTTACCGGGCGCGAGGGCTGGTGGCGAAGCGGGACGAGAAGTGACCACTGCGTTCTATCAATTGAAAAAGCGGGGCAAGCAGATCCACCAAAGCACACGAAACGGAACCAAACAGAGGTTTGATTTATTTCGTGTGAGTTCGTGGATCGCTTTACCGTTGTCGCCCACAATCTCAAAGATGGCGACCCAGATTCTCCGCGTTGGATTGCCCACGGTTCGTTTGGGCGTGGATTTATGGCGCGCCTCCGGCGCTTTCAATTAAAAACACGTATTTGCGATCGTCACAAAATCTTCGCTGTCGGTGAAGCCATAGTCCTCGCCGTGCCAAAGCTGTAAACCCCGCGACCTTTCTTCCAAAGAGCTCCGGGAAAGTTTGGGATACCTTTGCCGCCACTGATCGCAGCTTCGCTTTCTCACCGATCGTCGAATGAACCATCGCCAACCGAGCAACTTGGAAAAGATCGACGGGTTGAGAGCTTCATTGAAATGATCTGAGATGAATGGCTTGAGCAGAAGCTCTTCGCTGCGGCTACTGAACCTCCACGTTCCTTCATGAAGCTCGAACACAGCCGGACGACTAGACTCGCCAGTGGCGATCGGTTTAGTTAGCCCCTGATAGAACTTCAACCCTGCGTAGTTCGCGGCCAAATCGCCGTTTGAATAGACTCCGGCGACCAGGGTCCCGTAAAAGGTTCGTTCCGATTTTTGTCCCCAGCGCACGGCCCTCGCGATGGCTTCGGCCGGAGTGGCGCCGTCTGCCAAGGCCCGACGATAGAGTTTGTAGTAGGTGTAGCCCTGCTGAAAGACGTGCGCAATCTTGTCTGTGCCAAACTCGGATCCATAAAGCTTCACCGTCGGACTGATCGTCAGCGCAACTCCAGGATTAAGGATGAAGATCGACTTCAAGTAACTGGTGCGATAGCGGGCCGGCTGAGCCACGAAGCGATGCGAGTCCATCCACGTTCCCATGCTGGTGAAAGGAGGCACGCCGGCGCCCAGTTGATCGAAAGCTGCCTGCGCGACTCCATCTTCCGAGCGGAGATATTCGAGCCGCTTCCGTTCGACCCCTAGCTCGCCGCAATCGCGCAGGCTGCGGTAATCGGATCCAGCGGCAATGCATTTTTCTCTAGAGGCGATTTCATGGTTTAACTTCTCAAGCGCTATGCGCAATTTCCGCGCGACGTGATCGGTGACTTCATAGCCGATATCCGCTAGAGGCTGACGCGGCAGGTCGTACTGATTGGTTTCAAAACCTGGAGCTATCTGCGGCAGAAGCAACGCCGCGACGATGACTGCTACTATTGTGCTGCGCGTTTTCATAACTAAGTACGGGTTGCCGCCTAAGGCGGAACTCCAAACAGTTGGCAATCCTCATACCCGCAAAACCGACCCAAGAGGACTGGTGCACAATCCGATTCGAACGAGCCGTGGGCAGCATTATCACAACATCCGACAGAATAAACCTGCTGCCGCGCTGCCGGGAGCGCAGACATCCTGTCTGCCAGCGGTGCGTAGCAGGTTCAGCGGTTAGCGCTGTGCTCCATTATCAGCCTCTGCTTGCCAGCGCTCACCGCGTAATGTTATTTATCGCGCCTGTGTCTGTGCTCCTTTTCTTTATTGATGGTTTGGGAATCGGAACCAGGGGTCCGCATAACCCTCTCGATCGCTTGGCGGACGTTGAGCCTCTGGCAATCTTTCAGGGTGAGCTTCCGGTTATTCCTTTCGCAGGCCTCCTGGCGCCGACCGATGCATGCCTGGGCGTTGAGGGACGGCCGCAGAGCGCTTCGGGACAGACGACAATTCTTACAGGCATTAATGCCGCCGCAGCCATCGGCGCCCACAAGCAGGGGTTTCCAAATCAGGCTCTACTGGAGATCATTCGCGAGCATTCGATCTTTCTTCAACTCAAGCGCTCTGGTGTTAACGAGATCACCTTCGCCAATACTTACACGCAAGGATTCTTTGAGAGCCGGCCGCGTTGGATTTCGGCTACGACGGCCGCGGTGGAAGCTGCCGGTTTGCGTTTCAATACGCTGGAAGATTTAAGAGCGGGGCGCGCGATTTTTCAGGACTACAGCAATGCCATGTTGATCGAACGCGGCGAGCCGGTTGATCTGCGCAGCCCAGAGGAAGCCGGCGAAGTGCTCGCCAACATTGTCGCCGACAACAGATTCACGCTCTACGAATATTTCATTACGGACAAGATAGGCCACGCGCAGGATCATGAAGCAGCCAGTCGTGTCTTGCGTTCGTTGGCGCTCTTTATCCGTTCCCTGTTGGCTAAACTGGATCTAAGCAGCACGACGGTGGTGCTGACGAGCGACCATGGCAATATTGAAGATCTCTCTTTGCGGAATCACACACTGAATAAGGTGCCGACGATTATTTGGGGCGAGCATCGGGAAAAGCTGGCCGCTCGGATCAAGAGTCTGACCGACATTACTCCTGGGATCATCGATGTCCTGACGAAAGGATCACAGATAGATGGACACTGAGTCCAACCTCGAAGCGTCGAGCAACGCTGCCAAGCCAGGGGTAGAGACGGTTTCGCGCTATTCCTACTATGCGCTCTCAGTTCTTACCTTCGTCAATTTTCTCAACTATATCGATCGCCAGGCGTTGCCGGCGGTCGCTCCGGCCATGCAGAGAGAACTCGGCCTGTCGGACACTGAGCTGGGCGCGATGGAAGCGGCGCTGCTCCTTTCGTTCACTGTCCTGGCGCCATTGTTTGGACGGCTGGGCGATCGTTACTCGCGCACAAAGTTAATGGCCGCCGCGGCCGTCGCCTGGAGCATCGCCACCGGGCTCACCGCCTGGGTTGATCGATCGCCGGTCCTGCCTCCGTCAATGCATTTGAACGTTCCCCTGTTTGGCGTACTGGCGCTTTCATCCGTGGCTTTGGGGCTTTGCGCGGTGCGCGCTTTGGTCGGTATCGGCGAATCATCGTTTTCGACGATCACGCCAGCCCTGATAGCCGACTATTTTCCTTTGCAACGTCGCGCTACAGCGCTGGGAGTATTTCAGGCTGCCATTCCCATGGGCTTCGCGCTTGGTTACGTTCTCGGCGCGGTGCTGGCTCATTACTTCGGCTGGCGGCTGGCTTTTCTGATCGTGGGACTGCCGGGCGTCATCATTTCTATTTTTGTTTGGAAGTTACGTGAGCCGATTCGCGGAGAGCACGACGCAAAGCCTGAACGATCTGCGGCCCAGGAAGACAAGCAGAGACAATCGTGGTGGCACACAACCAAACAGATCGTCATGACGCGAGACTGGCTTTTGTCGACAGCGGGCTACACTGCTTTGACGTTTGTGTTGGGAGCCTTCGCTACCTGGGCGACCTTGATGCTGGCGCGTGACAAGCACATGAGCGAGACCGGCGCGGCCGTAGTTCTTGGCACTGTAACTTTGCTGGCCGGAGCCCTGGGTACTTTCGGCGGCGGATGGATTGCCGACCGAGTCGTGGCCAAACGGCGCAATGGCTATTTCCTGGTGTGCGCGGCCAGCAGCCTGTTGGCGGTTATCCCCGCGGCGATTGCTTTAATAACTCACCGGCCGCTGTTTTTTCTGCCGGCGATTTTTTTCGCGGTGGTGCTGCTGTTTGTTAACAACGCGCCTTTCCACGCGATCCTGGTAAACAGCGTACCGCCGGCTATTCGCGCCTCCGCCGTGGCCCTTAACATCGTCGCTATTCATGTGTGCGGTGATGTGATTTCGCGTTTCGGCGTGGGAAAGCTGTCTGACTCTCTAGCCGGAGGTAACGCCAGTTTAATCGCCGGCTTGGCGAGAATGCTCGGCATAGATCCGACTCAAGAGCATCTGACCGCCGCGTTGCTGGTTGTTCCGGCAGGCTTGCTAGTCTCGGCGGTGTTCTTTTTTTGGGGCGCGCGGAAAACTTCAGCCGCATGACAAGACGCTGCTGCTTCAGGCGCTCTGCTTTCGGCGCTTCCTTGTGCTCAAACAATTCGCCGAACAAAAGACAGCATCCGTCGAACCTGCATTGAGAGCGCGCCCCACTGGGACCCAGGTTCCACAGGCTTCGCAGCGCACAAGCTTTTCAGGTTTTGGTTTACGAGGAGGGATGCCCGTCGCGCTCATCTGCTGAACCTGGCGAAGGGTCTTGATGAACTGCTGGACCAGCCGCAAGTACGGCCGCAGCCGCCGCAGCAGTAGGAGCAGCAGCAGGGCTACCAGGGCAATAACTACCAGGTACTTCAAGTCGTATGTCCGCCGATAAGAAGGCTCTTGATTCCAGAGACCAGGGTTCGGGGCTTGTTAGCTGTCCTCTTTACGCTCGCCGCCACTCTTACCGGAATAGGGGAGATCGTCTTTGCGACGGCGCGGCAACGGATCGTCATCACGGCGGCGAGGAGGCGATGTGTTTACGCGCCGATCGATACTTCCCGCAGGCAGGCCGCGGCCATGAATTGCTTCGGTGAGGATTCGCGTAATCTCCTGGGAAAGGGTGCGATGCTCAGATGCGGCGCGACGACGGAGAGACTCTTTCAGTTCATTGGGAACATAAGCACCGATGAACACGCCTTTACGATTGACCATTTTTTCGGGGGCTCCTTATGAAATCAATTCCTAAAGCTGACTTGTGATGGGTCCATCCTCAGGCTGCTAAGCGCCGCAATGACGAGAACCGACCGCGTATTGGGAAAGAGCAATTCTTCAAGAAATTTGCCAGACAAAGAGAGCAAGTCTGTAAGCCGAATTTTGTACCCCATCGATTTTCAAATTTGAAATCAAATCTGAGATCTTTTGGAGTGGCGATCATTCCTCTAGCCCGGCCGTTGCCAGCCGGATCAAGCAACCTACCCGAAGGTCGTAGCCTCCATGAAATTTCAAATCTCAAATTTGAGATCTGAAAATCAAAAAGGGCTTTGGGCGGGCAGCCCTTTGACGCCTCCCTATTTGGTCTTGCACCGCGAGGAGTTTGCCTGGCCGCGCATGTCACCACACGCGCCGGTGCGCTCTTACATTAAGCCCTTGCGGGCCGCACCGTTTCACCCATCACCCCGCGTTTCGGATCCCAGATCTTAGAATCCGAAAGCACGGTCGGCTGGTCTGTTCTCTGTTGCACTTGTCGTCGTTCGAAGAAGTTCAGATTCGATCTCAAATTTGAGATCTGAAATTTGAAACTTCATCAAACGCCCCGCCGTTAGCGGGCTCGCTGCCCTCTGGTGTTCGGACTTTCCTCTCCTTCGTGCTTTCAATCCGTATTTCAAATTTGAGATTCGAAACATGGATCTCAAACTGCGAAGCAGCGATCACCCGACTTGCTCTCTTTGCAAGGCGGTTGGAGTATAGCAAAAGGCTGTTCAACAGGTACAGCTCGAACTATCGATCTTTTAACTTGGAGCCCTGTAGTCTTCAGCAAAAGTTTGGCGGTGCTTGCTAACCGAAGTATTTGAAACCGATGCGGAGGTGGTTTAGAGCTGAAGCGGGCAAAGTCGACACCAGGACCCAGGTCATAAGCGAGTGCGATACGGCCAGCGCAAACAGATTGGGTGCTCTCTGATACACCGCTGCCCAAATCAAACCGCCTACAAAGGTCACGAGCGTCAGCCACGGATTTGGCAGATGTAGACCTGCGAAGACAGTCGCGACCAGAAGGACGCTAATCCATCCGGCGCCCAAACTGAGCTGTGCCCGGCGGTTGATGAAACCCTGCAGCACGTACTGCTGCAACAGACCCCAGCCGAAGCCCAGCAACAATTGTCCCGCGATGGGACGCCCCGCGTGCCACCGCCGAAAATTCATCTCGCCTCCAAACAACCAACCCGCAAATAAGCAAAGAACAGCGATCACGATCATCGGTAACAGCAGGAGCCTTATTGTCACGAGGAAGTTATCGAATCGAAAGCCCAAATCACGAAGGGATTCGCTACGCAACCGATGCGAACTGACCATGAATACGAATGCCAGCAAGATGGGAATGGAAACTACCAGTCTGCTTCGTCCCATTGCCGCGGACAGGATCCACTCGGCGATTAGAATTGACGAGACAACCGAGGTAATTTCCCAGGCCGCCAAAGTACGATCTCCGATAACGGCAACGACTTCGGTTCCAGGATTCGATTCGGATAGATTCACTGAGGTTCCCCAAGAAGAAGTTTACTTACTGAGTTGCTGATCGACGCGAAAACGAAACGGTTTGCCGATTAACTGCAAAGTTCGCCTGGTTCCCGATCCGCTCGAGTGCAGCGCATATACTCGCGCCTCGTGTTCACCGGCAGGCAGCGTCGGCACCTGGAAAAGGAATCCATGCCAGTCATCTTCAGCGCGGCGGCTTTCATGAACGTCGGGACGAAACTGGTCGGCAACCGCGTCACCCATGAACTTGTCATCGAGAAACAATTGCACCTCGACTCGCGCCGAAGGTTGCCCTGCATCGACAGCCCAGCCGCTAACAGTCTGGCTGTCCGCCCTATCCAAAACGCCGGTTAGATGACGATTGGTCGTGGCAAAATAAAAGCCCACGGCGACGGCGGTGACCAGCAGGGCCTCGGCCATGGACTTAGAAATCAGGAGATGAATAAGCTTTGATCGCGAACGAGTTTTCATGCGGAAGCGAGAAAGAGTCCTTCAGTAAAGTGTGCCCACCATACGGACAAAGAAAAAGGGCGGCACCGTCGGTCCGCCCTCTCTGCCGTTTGCTCACATAGGCCCAGCTTATCACATGCCCTGCGTTACCTCGATGCGATCTCCAGCTTCGATCAGCGGGTCCTGCAACTTACCTTCTTCAATCTGGCGAAGGTTGTACTCATTTGATTTCAGGAAGCCCTTCGAATCGCGACGCGCAACTCTGACGCTGGTCTTAGCGCTGCGATTGACTCCACCGGCCGACAAGATCGCCTGAGTTAAGGTCATCCCTTCACGAAATTCTTTTTCGCCTCGAGAAGCAACATCGCCGCCGACATAGACGAAACGCGCCGCAACACTATTGCCTCCGGAAACCTTGATCAGGTCACCCGGTAAAACCAGCGTCGCCATGGCAGGCTCATCAGTAATCGAGATGGTCTGGCTGTTGCCATTCCGAACTATGGTGACAAGCGATGCCTCGGGTCGCGGAAGAGCTTCTGCGACCACCGCAAATAGCGGCAGTGCTTCACGTCGCAGAGTCTTCTTTCCTGGACTATCGATCAATCCGGTAATGACGATCGAATGGCTCGCATAATCGCGGACGCTGACGCTGACGCGCGCGCTCTTGATCACTTTGATCTCATTACTCAGGAGCTTCGCAATCTCATCGGTGGTCATACCGGCAACGGATAGCGGGCTGTTGAGCAAAGGATATTCGAGCTGACCGCTTTTCAAAACAGTGTAAAGAGTAGATTCCCTCGTAGGCAGGTTTGACAAGCGAATATCAAGCACGTCTCCAACGCCAACGTTATAAACGACCGTCGGAGCCGCGGGGCGCGCGGTCAAGGTTCTGGGCGAACCGGCGTAGCCTATTACTGTAGAAGATCTGGGTGCGTCAGTAACCATCGAAGTCTGCTGAACCAGCTTCTTCACCGGCTGCTTGTCCTGGTTGGCGGATAGCTGCCTCTCTGCAGTTACGCTTGCCCGTATCGCGACCCGGTCGTTTGGCTCGGGGCGTGCGACTACCGCTGCGTTCCCCCACTTCGGTGCGGGGCTGTCTTGATTGACTGAGGCTGGTTTGTCTTTCGATGTGGGGGGCTTCTGCTTCTCCGCATGATTAGCAACGCGGGTCGCGCCTACAACGCGTTGGCGCACAGCAGTGGAATCGTTGGAGCTTTGCTCCGGGGTTCGGGATTGAGCTGCGCCTAGGGCGGGCAAAGCCAGGAGCACAGCAAACAGTATTGTGGTTCTTTTCATCGTGACACTCGTCTCCATTGGGGCCAGCGCAATTCGCCTACCGGGCACGGATGGCGAACCACTTACTCGTTCGCCCGCACGAGACTGCGGGCTCTCGATCTCCATAAAGGATTAAAAGGCCCCGATTTCAGGAAAAATCCGGGTTTTCACGCGAAAAGGGCTGAAGTAGTGAGATGGCGAAGAAAGGGAGGATGATCAGTCTGCAAAGCGGACGAATGATAATATCCCCGGAGTTCAGAGGGCGTGTCAGAAGCCCGATCGTGAGGGAGGGCCCCGTTGCGCACCCTTGATTCAAGAAAGTGGCGCGGAGTGTTGTGTTGAGCCCACAGGCGACTCTGTCGAACGTCGCCCTTGCTTATGCGCGGGCTTCTGACAATTACGCACTCTTGCCCGGCGGCGTCAGTAGTTCGCCGGCGAGATGGATTCCTTCTTTACCGCTGTCGCGGATCCGGCGGGCAACTTCAGCGAGCGATTGTTCGGGCTGCGCCTCTGCGAGTTTGAGGATCATCGGCAGATTGACGCCGGTAACGACTTCGATCCCCTCGTCACCGAGAAACATCGAGGCAATGTCGGTTGGCGCACCGCCAAACATATCGGTGAGCAGCAACACGCCACCGCCTTTGGACACACGCGCGATGGCCCGCTCCAGCTCCTGCCGTGCCACGTCAATGTCGTCGTGCCAGTCTATCGACGCCGGCGTAACGTGCGGAATCGGGCCGACGATCATCTCGGCCGCCGCAATGAACTCGCCCGCCAAATGACCGTGCGTGACAATCACTCCACCCACCAGACGGACCGGCTCAGGTTTCTTCGGCTGCGCATCAATAACTTTCATTTCGGTTTCTCAACACGAGATTTGTTTTTAGCGCTCTTGCGAGCGGGCGCGCCCTTGCGCATGTCGCGGTGTACTGCTTGCGCTTCAAAGCCAGCCCGCCTCAGTCGATCCGCAATGGCATTGGCCATCATCACCGAACGGTGGCGGCCACCCGTGCAGCCAATCCCGACCGTCAGGTAAGACTTCCCTTCACGCTGATACTGCGGCAAAAGATAATAGAGCAAATCACTGAACCGCTGCAGCGTTTCGTCCACTTCCGGTTGAGATTTGAGATACTTCACCACTCGCCGATCGCTGCCGGTCAACTCTCGCAGCCCGTTTACAAAAAAAGGATTTGGCAGATGACGCACATCGAAAAGCAGCTCCATGTCTCGCGGCGTACCGAACTTGTGTCCGAAGCTCAGGACCTGTACGCGCAAAGGCGCTGCTTCTCCTCGGGGACTGAAGCGATCCAGCAAAACTTTCCGCAGCGAATGAACGGTATGATCTGAAGTGTCTACGACCTCATCAGCCAGAGCGCGAATCGGTTTCATCGCCTTGCGTTCAGCCTGAATCGCATTGAAGAGTCCTTTGGATTGATCCGCGGGATGCGGTCGCCGGGTCTCGCTAAAGCGGCGGGCCAGGATTTCGTCCGACGCTTCGAAGAAAATTACCGACACGGCCAGGCCGTTCTTGCGCAGAACCCTTAGCTGCTTGGCAAAGTCAGACAGAAAGCGTCCTTCACGAAAGCTGATAACCAGGGCCGCCCGCTCGATCCTCCCGCGCTCGTCGTCCTCCTTGGCGTTCACCAGGCGCGCAAACGTCGGCAGCAAAGTCAACGGCATGTTGTCGACGCAAAAATAGCCGAGGTCCTCGAAGGCGTTGGTGGCTGAGGTCATTCCCGAGCCGCTGAGCCCGGTGATGATTACGATATCGGGAGGAACGGGTTTTTGGGTTTTCGCCCTGGGCATTCTCGGCATATAAGTGTGCGACAAACTTCAGTTTGTCGATATTTGCGAGCAACGACAAACTAAAGGAACCTCTGATTAAGTGTCTTCGACGCGTAGCGTCGGGATGAATTTAGCCCGGCGTTTCAACGCCGGGTAAAGGGTGCACGAAGTCTTCGCGTCGCATAGCGACGCCTGAACCAAGGTGAATTCAATCGTCGCTACGCGACGAGAACCCGCAACCAACCGATCCCGGCCTTGAAAGGCCGGGCTAAACTCATACCGACGCTACGCGTCGAAAGTACTTGTTCAGAGCATCCTAAAGTTTGTCGTACTTTGGAAGCTGACAACTGAATTTAGTTCTAACAACCGTGAAAGGACAAGTCTTCAAAAGAGAAAGGAGGAGCCACATCCGGGGATGCCGCTCCTCCCAACGTCTTGATTTAGCATTTCATTATGGCTCGATCAAGCCGAAGTTTCCGTCTTGTCGTTTGTAGAGCACGCCGACGCGACTGGTGTCGGCGTCGCGAAAGACCACAAAGTTATCAGTCCTGTCGGACAGTTCGAGCGCGGCCTCTTCCGCCGTCATTGGCTTCACGTTATAACGGCGGGCGTTGATAATTCGCACCGGCAGCGGCGCGGCTTTCAGTTGTCCATCGCTACTCGCCACGGCGATCGATGTTTTTGGCGAGCTGTGTTTGCGGTCGATAATCTTTTTCTTGAGCTTGGTGGCCTGCTTCTCGATCTTGCTGATTGCCCGGCTCAAAGCCATGTACATGTCGGCGTTAGTATCCTTGGCGGTTAGCGTGTGGTCACGCCAGTGAACGATCACTTCACCCGTTTGCCGGTTCTTCTCAACCGCCAAAATTATATGCGCGTTCGCACCGTTGCCATCAAACAGGTGCTCCAACTTCTTGAATTGCTCTTCAACGTGTTGGCGAATCGCCGGCGTAACTTCGACGTGCCTTCCGGTATATTCAAACGTCATTCTGGGTTCTACCTTCCTGATCTAACGCACGCCCCGCTGGCTCCCGAGTTCCCGCCTGTTACACGACCGCGCGTCGCTCGCGCGAGCCGGGGATGCTCATCTGATCGCGGTATTTTGCCACGGTCCGGCGCGATAATTTGATTCCATCTTTCACGAGAATTTTTACCACTTGATCGTCTGTAATAGGGTTGTGAGAGTCTTCTTCTTCTATCAATTTTTTAATCTTCAGCTTGATAATGCGCGTTGAAACCTCTTCGCCATCTTCATTAAGCATGCCTTCGGTAAAAAAGCGGCGCAGTTCAATCACCCCCTGCGGCGTGTGCGCGTATTTTCGATTAACCACGCGCGATATCGTCGAAAGATGCATGCCGATATCTTCGGCAATATCTTTGAGCATCATCGGCTTGATGAATTGCACGCCGTGATCGAGGAACTCTCGCTGCCGATGCACAATCGACTCGACCACGCGGTAAATTGTCTGGCGGCGATGCTCGATGTTTCGCAGCAGATCAACCGCCGAGCGCATTTTTTCCTTGATGAAGTTGCGGGTTTCTTTGGTCACGCTCGCCTGCGCCAGCATGCTTTGATAGCTCGGGCTGATCCGTAGTCTGGGGCTGCCATCGTCCGCGAAATAAATTACATACTCGCCGTTTTCATCAAGCTTCTCGATATAAATCTCGGGTGAAATCAGAATTGGCTCTTCCGACGAATAACGGCGGCCGGGAAACGGATCAAGCGTGCGAATGAATTGCAGTTCCGCTGCCAGCGTTTCGATGTCGACCCCGATTTGCTTCGAGAGATGAGGCAGCTTGTGTTGCTGCAGCTCCTCGAGGTGGTCTCGAATCAGACGACTTGCCAACCGCTCCATCTCGCCCCGACTTTCAAGCTGCGCCAGGAGACACTCGCGCACGTCGCGCGCCCCGCAACCGACGGGTTCGAGCCGCATGACTGTTCCACGGGCCCGCTCAACCAATTCTTCAGACCAACCACCCTGCGCCGCGATCTCTTCATTGGTGGCGTTCAGTCGACCATCAGGATCCAAATTTCCCACGACGGCTTCCGCTGCGTTGCACAAATCGCCTTCCGCACTATCCATGTGCAGTTGCCATTCGAGGTGTTCCGCCAAAGAAGGCGCGCGAGTGAGAAACTGCTCGAAGGTCGGCGCGTCTTCCTTGTACTCGAATTCCTGCGTCTTGTATCCGGGATCGAGATAGTCCTGAAACTCGCGGCCAAAATCGACTTCCTCAAACGAATCCCGCGAATCTTCCGGGGCGAGTTCCTCGCCCGCTTCAATACTGGCTCCCTCGGCATCGGCGTTAGCGGCAAATTCGGTTTCCGACTCCGGCAAAAATGCATCGGACTCGCCCTCACTCGATCCATTCGAACTGGGCTCGCCCAAACCCGGCGCAGACGCTTCAACCGTCTGGGCTTCGAAATTCTCAACCTCTCCGCCGTTGGCCATGTGATCCAGGATTTTTTCCGCCAACTCGCGGGCCTCTTCCTGGGTCGCCACCTCCTCGAGGACGGGATTCTCGGTAAGCTGTTGCTGAATCAGGTCAGTAAGCTCAAGCGTGGTCATCTGCAGCATCTCGATCCGCTGACGCAGTTGTGGCGTAAGCACGAGACGCTGAGACAGGCTGGTAGTTAGTCTGACTGACATAAGCTAAAACAAAAACTCAACTTGAGCTGCCGGGGGGTTTCTTTTACGAAGGGGATTATAACCTATCGCGCGCGGACCTGCACCGGATTTACATGCGGAATTTTTCACCAAGGTAAAGCCTTCTTACTTCCGCGTCTTCTGTCAAGTCACGCGGTACTCCCGATCTGAAAATCTTTCCTTCGGCCATGATGTAGGCGCGGTCGGTAACGCCCAGCGTTTCGCGTACGTTGTGATCCGTGATCAAAATTCCAATGCCCCGGCTGCGCAAATAGAGGATGACGCTTTGAATATCATCAACTGCTTTGGGGTCGATTCCGGCAAAGGGCTCATCCAGCAAAATAAACTGGGGCTCGGTTGCCAGCGCGCGAGCGATTTCGGTGCGGCGGCGTTCACCACCTGACAGAGAATCGCCGCGTGTGTTGCGAACGTGCTCGATCCCAAACTCCTGCAGCAACTCCTCCACCCGCTTTCGTTGCTCGCGTCTCCGCAACCCCATCGTTTCCAGGACTGCCAGAATATTTTCCGCGGCCGTCATCTTGCGAAATACCGAAGGCTCCTGCGGCAAGTAGCCCAGGCCCAAACGCGCGCGCAGGTACATCGGCAAATGCGTAACGTCTTCGCCCGCCAAATAAACACGTCCGGCCTCAGGCGTTTCGAGACCGACGATCATATAAAACGTGGTCGTCTTGCCCGCGCCGTTCGCACCCAACAGCCCCACCACCTCGCCCGGCTCCACGTGGAGCGTGACCCGGTCAACAACGCGCCGCCGGCCATACGATTTTTGCAAATTGGCAGCCGAAAGCGCCCGCGCCGAACGCTCTTCCGGCATGCCGGCACTAGTTCCGGACTTCTCGCTGACCTCAACCGGAGTCTTAATCGGCGGTGCTGTTATTGATGGCGACAACTCTTCATCCCTTGTAACGCAAGTTGGCAACTTGCGTGAACCTTCGGAAAATGAATCGCAAGTTAACAACTTGCGCTACTGAAGTTTACTCGTTGCGCACAGCTCGAACAAACGCCTTCATGCGTTCGACATCCTTTTGCCCCGGTGAAGATTCGAGTGAGCTGCAAGCGTCGACCGCATAAGGTTGCACTTGGGCGACTGCCCGGGCGACGTTGTCGGGCGAAAGGCCGCCGGCAAGAAACAAGCGCGGCACTGACTCGCGCACTGAGCGGGCAATAGCCCAGTCAAACACCTGACCGGTGCCGCCCCGCATTTCGCCATGAAACGAATCAAGCATGATCGCGTCAGCGTCGTACGCTTCCGTCTCGGTTGGCGTAAATCGCCCGATAACGCGCAGCACCTTGATTAGAGACTTGCCTCTTAAGAGCTTCTTGAGTGTCTGACAAAACTCGATCGATTCATCACCATGCAGTTGAACCGCATCAAGTCCCGCCGTAGCGACAATTTCCATCACCGCCGCCGGCGAAGATTCGTTCACGAACACGCCGACCGCTGTGACCGCCTGCGCACTACGTTCCGCACGCAACACTTCCAAAATCGCACCTGCCGCGATCGGTTCGATGAAGCGAGGGCTCTCGCGATAAAAATTAAAGCCCAGCATGTCCGCACCTGCTTCGAGAGCCGCACGGGCGTCATCCAGACTGGTGATGCCGCAGATTTTTACTAAGGTCATTGCTTTCCCACGCTCGGAGTTTTCAACCTTTAGGTTGCTGTGAGCCAACAGTCAGTACCACCCGCGTAAGCGGGTGGGCCATGCCCACCTCGTCCGCTGACTCCTCGATCCACCCGCTCACGCGAGTGTACTGACTTCACGCCAAAGCTCGAACTCTAAACTAAGCCACTGTCTTCCTTTGCGCCTTTGCGCCTTCGCGTGAACTCTTCCAACGCCTCCCCCGGATCGCTTGCCTTCATCAAATTTTCGCCGATCAGAAATCCGCGATAACCAAGCCCACGCAGCCGCTGAATATCATCCACCGACTGAATCCCACTCTCGCTGATTAGCACCGCTTTGTCGGCGGCGATTTGGGCGAGCTGGACCGAAGTCTCAAGCGATACTTCAAAGGTTGCCAGGTTCCGATTGTTAACCCCAATCAGATTCGCGCCAAGTTCGAGCGCGCGAATCATCTCTTCTTTCGTGTGCACCTCAACCAGTGCGTCCATGCCCAAGTCATCTTCGGCCAGCGAGCGTAGGCGCCCCAGCGTGTCATCGTTCAGCGCAGCTACGATCAGCAACAGCGCGTCCGCGCCTGCCGCCGCTGATTCATATACCTGATACTCTTCGAATATGAAATCCTTGCGCAGAATCGGGATCGAAACCGCCTGCCGCGCCGCGCGCAAATCATCGAGCGAGCCGTCGAAATAATCCTCTTCAGTCAGCACGGAAACCGCCGTAGCGCCTGACGCTTCATAGCTCCTGGTAATGACGCCCGGATCGGCATGGGCCCGAATCTCTCCCTTCGACGGCGATTTGCGCTTGAACTCGGCGATGATATTGATCTCGCTCTCGTCTTTGAGCGCACCGGACAAAACATTTGGCGCCGCAGCCTCACGAGCCCTTCGCGCCATCAATGCCAAAACTTCGGGTGAGACTGAGAGCTTTGCAGTCTCAACTCGCCGGCGTTTCTGATCGATTATTTGTGAGAGGAAATTCATGGATGCGCCCGAGTGGATGTTCGAACTAAGTGTTCCAGCTTCCCTTCCGCGGCGCCGCTGTCGATGCTCCGCTCGGCCAGTTGCGCGCCCTGGCGAAGATCGTCTGCCAAGCCTCCAACATGCAACGCAGCCGCGGCGTTGATGACAATCAGGAGCCGTGCAGCATCACGTCGCGCGCCGGAAAGCACCGCACGAATGATCGCGGCATTCTCTTCCGCTTCGCCGCCACTCAATCCTTCGAGGGACGCCCGTTCTAAACCAAAGTCTTTTGGCTCAATCTCGAACGTGCGAACATCGCCGTTGCTTGCCTCAGCCACAAACGTTTTGTCGGCCAACGTAACTTCATCAAGGCCGTCACCGCCGTGTACGATCCAGGAGCGCTCAGTCCCCAACAGCGAGAGCGTTCGGGCCAGCGGTTCTATCAGGCTGTGATCCCAAACGCCGATGACTTGCCGCGGCGCGCCCGCCGGATTAGTCAACGGGCCAAGTAGATTAAATGTAGTCTGCACGCCAAGCTCCCGCCGAATGCCGGCGACGCGCGCGGTCGCGCTGTGATAGAGCGGAGCAAACATGAAGCAGATGCCAAACTCGTTGAGACACTTCTCGGAAACTGCCGGCGGCAGCGACACGTTCACACCCAATGCAGCCAACACGTCAGCGCTGCCACAGCGGCTGCTCGCCGCGCGGTTGCCGTGTTTAGCGACCGGTAACCCAGCGCCGGCGATCACGAACGCGGCCGCAGTCGAGACATTGAAGGTTTTGACGCGGCTGGATCCAGTGCCCGCCGTATCGATGAAATCACTGTGGTGCGTTTTGATGCGAACCGCGTGGGCGCGCATTCCTTCAGCGAACCCGGCGAGTTCCTCGACTGTCTCACCCTTCAACTTCAAAGCGATCAGCGCGGCCGCGATTTGGGCGTCAGTCGCCGCGCTATCCAGCAAAGCGTCGAGCAGCAGTCCGGCGCCGGCGCGAGAGAGATCCTCGCCGCGCATCAGGCTGGCTACAGAGTCACGCAAGAAGTTTCTGGGCATTGATTCCTAAGAACTACAATTTGAGAAAATTAGCCAGCAAGGTCTTGCCTTGAGTTGTCATGATTGATTCGGGATGAAACTGTACCCCTTCGACGTTCATTTCGCGATGACGCAATCCCATGATGATGCCGTCCGAGGTGCGCGCCGAAATCTCCAGACATGAAGGCAGGTCCTCTTCAGCCACGATCAACGAATGATAGCGACCGGCGCTGAACGATTGATCGAGCCCGGCAAAAATTGTCTTGCCGTCATGTTGGACTGGTGACGATTTTCCGTGACAGAGCTGCGGAGCCCGCACTACTCGGCCGCCGAACACCTGCCCTATGGCCTGATGGCCCAGACAGACGCCCAGAATCGGAACTCTGCCTGCGAAGGCTCTGATTACTTTTATTGAAGCGCCTGCGTCGTCGGGTGTACCCGGGCCGGGCGAGATCAAGATCCGCGCCGGTTTCAGCTCGGACTCGATCTCGTCCGGCGTAACTTCGTTGTTACGGCGCACCACTACTTCCTCGCCCAACTCGCCGAGATACTGCACGAGGTTGTAAGTGAAGGAATCGTAGTTATCGATTACTAAAAGCATATTAACTACCGAATGCCCCTATGCCTTAATCTGATTTTCTTTGCGCCTTAAGTATGTCTTAGCGCCTCTGCGTGAAAGAAACCACAAAATAGTTTCACGCAAAGGCGCAAAGGGGATCGGAAGGCGCAAAGCGATTAAGAACCCAATTGCCGATTTTCTTGGCGGGGCTGCTCAACGCTTACTGCCTACTGCTTCTTCTTCTCTGCTTCACGAAGCAACATCGACAGATTACTCCGTCCATTCTTCGTGGCCCATCCCGCTGCCGTAACGCCGTCCATGTCTTTGATGCGCGGATCAGCTCCGCGATTAAGCAGGAGCTGCACCACCTCATCCTGCCCGTAAGCCGCGGCCCACATCAAGGCGGTGCCGCCAAGTTTGTTCTTCACGTTTGGATTAGCCCCGGCATCCAAAAGCGAGTCCAAAATTTTGGCCTCCCCAAACCAGGAGGCGCCGTGAACGGCTGCGTCGCCATCTTTGTCCTGATGGTTTGGGTCCGCTCCCCGCTGCAAAATCTTTTTTACAAACTCTGGGCGTTTGTGCCAGACGGCAAGCATCAGAGCGGTCATGCCGCTCGGATTTTCGGCTCTTAGATCCAAACTCGACTGCCCCATCAGGACTTCTGCTACCTCGAACCGCTCGTCCTCGAGAGCCAGCAGCAGCGCCGTCCAGTTGTTTCGGCCTTTCGCATTAACATCCGCGCCGCCCCGCAACAGAGCGTTTACGATCTTCAAATCGCCGCGATCTGCCGCGGCCGTCAGGGCCGTGTCGTCGTTTTGATCCTTCGCGTTAGGATTGATCCCGGCGCTGATAAACCCATTCACTGCCAATTCGTCGCCGGCGTTGGCGGCCGCCAGGAATGATTGATCGTCAAAGTTGTACCCGCGCAACTTCAAAAAGCGTTTCGACGCTTCGGGAGTCGGCCGGCTGTATTCCGGATCCGCGCACGCGGAAAGGGAAAGTAACAGTCCGACGATCACCAGCGACAAAGACTTCTTCGGAGGCATGCCAGCAGTCCTTCCCTTCCAGTTTAGAGTTCAAGCCTGGACATGGAGTCAGTACCACCTGCGTGAGCGGGTGGATCAAGGACCCGTTGCGCAGTTGAGTTCCTGGCCCACCCGCTTACGCAGGTGGTACTGACCGTTTTGCTCACAACAACCTAAAGGTTGAACTCTGAACTAATCCTACTTCGGACAGAGAGCCACGCCCGCGTGTTTGATCCGCACCGGCACCACGGGTGTCTCGTTTTCCGCCGGCGCCCGATTGATTGCGTCGGCGGTCTCGATCCCAGTGAGCACCCGTCCGAACGCTGCGAACTCTCCGTCGAGATGAGGCCCGTCGCCAACCAGGATAAAGAAATGCGTCGTGGCACTGTTCGGCTCATCACCGCGGGCCATCGAAACGATTCCCCGCACATGCTTCACGTTGCCGGGTTCGTCGGGCAGACGGCGAGACATCCGCTCCGCTAACTGGGCGCTCCATTTTTCACTCGTCGAGAGATTCCCGCCCTGGATCACGAACCCTTTAACGACGCGGCTGAAGATTGTCGTATCCAAAGCTCCAGTCGCCGCCAGATTAAGAAAACTGCGCACGGTCGCCGGCGCCACCGCCGCCAACATCTCAATCACAATCGAGCCTGATTCAGTTTCGAGCGTCACGCACTGGCCGGTCATCTTCTCAACCGTCGCGCCGTCAAAGGGCTCCGCCTTAGTTGGCGGCGCCGCGACCGTAGGCCGCGGGTTAGCTTTCTTTTGAGTCTCAGCACTCGGGGCAGGATTCTGCGCGGTGCTGAACGCAGCACTACTCATGCAGACCAGGGCCGCAAGTATGAGCTGTAGGACAAACTTCAGTTTGTCATTCTGAGTTGGCATAAAGCACCTCGGCGAGTCGATCTGATTCGTGAAGTCAGTACCGGGAACGATAGCGACCGGTCGATTCGATAATCGTCCGTGGTCCATGTAAGACCCGGTCGCTACCGCTCCCGGTACTGACTCCTTACCCGCATCATCCCTTTTAAACCATCTGCAATCCGACAAACTCAAGTTTGTCGTACATCACAGTCCCTTCTCGGCCAATTCAATCGCCCGGAACAACGCGCGAGCTTTGTTCACGCACTCTTCATACTCCTGCGCAGGCACCGAATCCGCCACTATGCCCGCGCCTGCCTGCACCGTCGCAATTCCGTCGCGCAAAGACATGGTCCGGATCGCAATGCAGGAATCCAGGTTTCCGGCATAGTCAACGTAAAGAATTGCACCTGCATAGACCCCGCGAGGAGACGGTTCGAGCTGGCGGATTATTTCCATTGCCCTGATTTTTGGAGCGCCCGTAACCGTGCCCGCCGGGAAGCAAGCCGCCAGAGCGTCAAAGCGATCCAGTTCGTCGCGCAGACGCGAGCGCAGACTCGTCACCAAATGCTGCACGTGTGAATAACGCTCGACCGTCATTAACTCTTCGACCTTCACTGATCCGTAATCAGAAACGCGGCCGAGGTCGTTGCGGCCAAGGTCGACCAGCATCGTGTGTTCGGCAACTTCCTTTTCGTCTCTGCGCATTTCGTCACCGAGGAGCAGGTCTTCAGCTTCAGTCGCGCCGCGTTTGCGCGTTCCGGCGATCGGCCGGTAGTCCAGCCACTGATCGTGACAACGCACCAGCAATTCCGGCGAAGCTCCGACAATTGTCTCATCGCCCAGGCGCAGAAAATACATATAAGGCGAAGGGTTCGTGGCCCGCAAAGCGCGATAGATCGAAATCGGATCGGCCGTTATCGGTTTGGTAAATTGCTGCGCTATCACTGTCTGATAGCAATCGCCAGCGACGATGTGTTCTTTGACCGTGTCGACGGCCGCTTCAAAGTCTCTGCGTGGCCAGTTGGATTGAAATGCAGAGTTCTGCTCGCCGGTGCGCCGGCTCGGTGAAGGCGCGGGGCTTAATTCCCTGCTCAGTTCGCTTTCGATACTCGCGGTTTCCGCCAGCGCGCGTTCATAGAGCCGGCGCAGACGATCGCGATCGCCCTCGGCTTCATCAGTAAACACCACCGAAGTGATTTCCATTTGTTGCCGCACTCGATCAAAGGCAACGATGTTGCGAAAGAACATCCAGACGGCGTCATTGCCCTGGGGCGGTGGTGCATTTCCGTTCAAGTCGAGGACCGGCTCGAACCAGCGAGCCGCGTCGTAAGCGAGATATCCAACTGCGCCTCCCGCCAGGGGCGCGAGCCCGGCGCGCGGAGCCAGCTTTTGATCACGAAAATACTCGCGCAGAAACTCGACCGCATTCTGCTGACGCACTTCTCGCTTCCCATTCTTTTCGACAATCGTCTCAGCCCCACGCCCACGCGCCACCATCCAGGGATTCGCGCCCAGGAAAGAATAGCGGGCTACCCGCTCGCCGCCTTCGATTGATTCCAGGAGAAAAGCATGGGGCGCTTCACGGGCAATCCGCAGAAAGGCGCCCACCGGCGTCTGCAGATCGGCGAGCACGCTACGCACCACAGGCACAACGTTGCCGCCCTGCGCTTCGAGTACGAAGTCTTCGAATGTTGCTGGAGTTAGATCGAGCATTGGTCCTGTTTAGAGTACCAACTTTAGTAGGGTTCGTGTATGTGGTAAAGGCCCGAGGTTGTGTCTTATTTTGAGAGTTGGGACTCTCAGGATAAAACGATCCACGAAATACACGAACCGAAATCGAGTCTTTGTTGGCGCAGTTTCGTGTGATTCGTGGATCGTTTTTTCCGCGCGGGATTCTCACGGTCGCCCTCAAGGACAAATCAGGGAGCCCTGCGGAAAAGATCATTTACAAGAGCCGGTTCGCCGCCAGCCAATGCCCACCGTCGACGACCAAAATGGCCCCGTTGATGTAACTGGCCGCGCCGGAACAAAGGAATACTGCCGCCGTCTCGATGTCTTCGATCAATCCAAACCTGCCCAAAGGGATTCGCTTCTTGAGCTTCTCTTTGATGGGTTCGGGAACCAGACGCTTCATGCCTTCGGTGTCGCCGATTGGTCCGGGCGCGATTGCGTTGACACGAATGCCGTAACGTCCCCACTCAACTGCCAGGTTCTTCGTCAAAGCGTCGACGCCGGCCTTCGCCGCAGACACGTGCAACTGCATCGGCGTGCCGAGGTAATGCAGCGTCGCGCTGATATTCAGGACCTGACCCTGGTGCTGCTTCAATTGCTCGAACGCCGCGCGGCAAACATTGAACGAGCCTTTCAGATCGATGTCCACGACGGTGCCAAAGCCGTTCGGCGAGAGTTCTTCCGCCGCGCAGAGAAAGTTTCCAGCCGCGCCGTTCACGACGATATCGACTTTCCCAAACCGTGCGACGGTGGCCGCGATCGCCTGCTCAACCTCTTCCGGATTGCGCACGTCGGCGGCGATGGCAAAGGCTTCGCCCATGTCGTTCGGTGTTGGGGAGCCCTCCCTGACGGTCGGGCTAGTGCCCCGGTCCGCGCTGCGGGCTTCGTTGATTGCTTTGGCGGCGGGCTCGAGGTGTTCCATGCGGCGGCTAACCAGCGCCACGTTGGCTCCGGCTTCAGCGAGCGCGCGGGCTACGCCGCCGGTAATGCCTGTGCCGCCTCCGGTCACGAATGCAACGCGGCCCTTCAGAATTCCCTCAGCAAAGATTTTCATAGATGTAGCGCAAATTGTTAATTTGCGTAAACGAATCACAAGTTACCTACAGCGCAAATCGTAATTGGGTAATGAGTCGAAAGTTAGATGCTGCCCACCGAATCGCAAATTAACAATTTGCGCTACGCACTACCCGCCTGAGATGAACGGCCTGGCCTGGACGATGTAGATTTGACCTTTCATGTAAGCCCATTCAATGTCCTGATCCTTGCCGCCAAAGATTCGCTTAATCCCCGCTGCTGCCGCTGCCAAACGGCGGATGACATCATCGGTCAACACCACGCGCTCTCCCCCAATGGGAATTTCCTTCACGCCTCCATTGGCGTCGAAAGTAAGCAGACTGTCTTCTTCCGATCGGGTCAAGACCTGCACCGCGTTGGCTTTCGGTCGAAAGACAATCTGCTCTGCGACCTTCTTTCCTTCCACGACCTTGATACCCAGGCCGCGCTTGGCGCTAATGTAAATCGATCCCTGGTTCGCGATGGTGCTGTCGCGATTGAATGGATCGGCGGTAATCATGACCCCTGAGCTTTCCGAGTTAATTCCTTCCTGAATCAAAACGGCCATGAAAATCTTTGTATGATCTATCCCGGCGCGCTCGCGCGCTTCATACGCTTCGTAGTTCCAAACCGAGGCCCAGACAAACCTGATCGCGTCGACGAGCTGCTGGTCGCCACGAACGTTCGGCGCGGTCGAGTACAATCCAGCGCCGCTGAAATTCGGCAGGTCCTCGCTGTTGGTGGAACTGCGGGCAAAGACACCTTTGTCGGGAAAGTCCGTGTGCAGCCGCCGCAGGACTTCGGCGCGGAACTGCGCGTTCATCGTTCCCTTTTGAATTCGTTCGCGCATCTTCGTCAGGGCGTCGCGACGATATGCCGGGTCGTGCACGAACTTCTGATCATTCAGCATCCGATAGATCGCATCGTCGAGCTTGTTCTCTTTCAGAAACTGATCGTAATAAAAGAAAGGGACCGTAAAGCCGGGCGGAATAATCACGCCGGGCAAGCGAGCCCGGGTTAGTTCGCCCAGGTTCGCAGATTTTGCTCCGTAAGCTATCGAAGACGAAGCTCGCTGCTGACTCAGACTGGCCAGCGCTCTTGCGGAAAGATCATAGCGCGGCGTCATCACATCCAGCCGTTCCTTCAAACGCTTCTGATACTCATTCAGCGCGTCATTGTCGGCCCGCTTGATCGTGTAGGTTTCACGCCGGGCGTCGAACTCGACCCACCAACCGTTGTATTGCTTGAACAGTTCCTGCGCGTTCTTGATGTAGACGTTGGGCACGCCCCAACCTTTCGCCAGCAGGTTGATGTGAGACAGCGGCGTCGAAGGTTTGGCTGTGATTATTCCCGCGACCGGCGGCAGTTGGATGGGGACTTCGTCGAGCACCAGAATCTCGTTGAAGCCAATCTCAACGTGCTCATCGAGCTTGGGGATTACATGGATTCGACCCAGGGCCTTGGCCACGTTCAGCGCCTGGTAGTCCTGCTCTTTGAATATGTCGCGCTGCAGGACGCGCTGCAAACCGAGCGACAGCGATACGTCCTCCTGTCGCGAAGAGTTTGGTTTGTAAGCAACCGGGGTAAAGAACGATTTGTTGATGATCTCGGAAGCTAGTTTGATTTGCTCCGGCGGGACCAGATCGCCCTCCCAAAATTCGAAGGTCCAACGCCGCACGGGTGTCTGGTAAGCGATCGTGCCGAGAATGAACCGCCGGTTCGGCTTGAGGTAGTTGTTTTCAAAGAACACTTCGCCGCGCTCGAGCGAAAGGTAAGTTCCATTAACGAAATCCTTGTGGAACTTATAGCGCTTGGTGTTGATGTAATAGATTCGATTTCCGTTTTGACGATCAATAGCGAACAAGACGTGCGGCAGGGCGTAGGGAGTGTTCGCGTCGTAGACAACAGCGAGCGAATCAAACTCAGCGCGCGATTGCACGGCCGAAAGCGAACGCGCTTCGTCCGGCCCTGATGAAGCAGACTGCGGTCGAGCTGCTCGTTGCGCGTAGACAAAGCTACATGCAAGCAACAAGATGAGCGCAATGAGCGTCGACTTGCGCGTGGTCGGCAGCGTTGTTTTTTGGTGATACTTCGTCACAGTTAAGTTTGTCCAGATTTATGAGTCCGTAGGGACGAAATATTTATAGCTGCATGTCTGCTTCAGTTTGCCCCTGGCGCTCTCGTTAGCACCATCGCTTTTCGCCGATGAACAGTAGCCCGACATAGCGGAAACCGTTTAAACGGTTTCCATCCGAAGACAGTCTGTGTCAGAAGCCCGACCGTGAGGGAGGCCGTTCTCGCGAGCACTCTTGACTCAGGAAAATTGGGATGCAGAGGACGCCCGTGTTCCAGCACCGTGCAAAGGGTAATCAATCTCAATTCTCATACTCGAGCCCGCCGCCGCTGCCAAAGTAACTTTCGAATTTCACTATCACGGCGTCAAGCCGCGCGGTGTTCTCATTTATCGCGACTTGCATCTCGCCCACTGCCTTCAGCATCGCGCGGTGCGTATCGAGGAGATCTTTGGCCAGGCCCGAGTATTCGCGCATCGTCTCGTTCACGACCCGCATGTAGCTGGTCCAATTGCCAACCTGATCGGCCAGCACGTTTACGCCCTCGATCAGGACCTTGGTTGTCTCAACGAAGGTCGCCTGAGTGTTCGCGAGCTCCCTTGCCTGATCCATAATTTTCTCGTCGGACATTCGTGCTGTACTCCCTTCAAAGTTTCTCGGCCTCTGCGACTAATAATTCTACCAGATCGTCGACATGCCTGCGCTCGGTCAGATAGCTGTGGATATTTACTCGCAAGGCGCGCCGGCCGTGCAGGATTGTCGATGGAAAGAAGGCCTTGCCGCTCTGTTCGACCCGCTGCTGCAGCGCCTGCTGCACGCGATCCTGATCTTCCGGCGGCAGAGCGCGCACAAACCCAGGCAAGTAACGAAAGCAGCAAACCGCGGTCTCAATTTCGCCCACGCGCTCAAAATCAGAGAGCGCGTCGAGTCGGCTGGCGAAGTATCCCGTTAGCTCGATATGGCGTTCGGTAGTTTCCGCATAACCACGCTTGCCCATGGACTTGAAGGCCATCCACAGCTTCAGCGCGTTAAAGCGTCGCGTGCCCATCTGCCCATAGCGAAAGAAATCGTATTGAGCATCGGCAAAGCCGCGATCTTCATTGAGATATTCGGGCGACATATCGAACGAGTCGCGCAAGACTTTACCGCCATCGCGCACCAGAATTGTGCCGCAGGAGAATGGCACGAACATCCACTTGTGCGGATCGAACGTGATTGAATCAGCCAGTTCAATTCCGCGCAGCTTGGGTCGGTGCTTATCGGAAAAGGCCAGCCCGCCCCCGTAGGCCGCATCGACGTGAAACCAGCAATTATTTTCGCGCGCGATCGCGGCCAACTCCGGCAAAGGATCGATTACTCCAGTCGATGTAGTCCCGGCAATGCCCACGATACAAATCGGGCGATGGCCCTCGCTGCGATCTTTTTCAATTGCGGCACGCAGCTGATCGATGCGGATGTGAAATCGCTCGTCGGTCTCTATCTTGCGCAGACTCTTTCGACCGAGGCCCAAAATGTCCAAACTTTTCTCAACCGAAAAATGACACTGCTCGGAAGTGTAAACCGTCAGGTCCCCGTCGACAGCGGCCACGCCACGATCGCAAATATCTACCGAGGCCTTGTCGCGCGCGCACTTCAGCGCGATCAGGTTCGCTTCTGAGCCGCCACTCGCCAAAACACCGAAAGCGTCCGGACCATAGCCCATCAACTGACAAAGCCAACCAATAACCTGTGCTTCAATCAGCGCCGATGTAGGACCATTGCGCCAGGCCCCGGCATTCTGATTTAGCGCCGAGCAAAGCGCGTCGGCCCAGACGCCGATTGCCAGAGGCGCGGGATTGAATTGTCCGAAGTAGTGCGGACTGGGAACCTGCATCGCGTGCGGCTCGACGTCGCGGGCAAACTGTTCCAGGATTGCTTCGGCCGGCATTCCCTCGATCGGGATTGGTTCATTGAAGAGTTGCTTGAGTTCGTCCGGCGTGGCGCGCGAGGTTACCGGCGCCGACTCAAGACGCGCGGCGTGGTCGCTGATCATGGTTGTCACGGCACGACCAAGCTTCTTATGTTGTTCGCTTAATGATTCACTAGTCATGTTATCTTCAGGCCGTCAGAATTTACTCGCAGCGTGCCTGATCTAAACAGAAGGATTAGCCAAATGCCAGCAGCGATCGAAAGTTTCAGAGAGGCGCTGCGCCGGCACGCTCCGGATTTTGGTATTCAACTCAGGGAGAGCGATATTGAACGTCTGGGTGGCTATTACCGGCTCCTGCTGAAATGGAACCCGCGCCTGCATTTGGTCGCGCCGTGTTCGGCGGAAGAATTTGCCACCCGCCACATTCTTGAATCGCTGTTGCTACTGCCTCATCTTACCGAGTCTGCTCGGGTGACCGACATTGGATCCGGAGCGGGCCTCCCAATCGTTCCCTGTCTCATTGTGCGTAATGAGCTGCGCGTGACACTGATTGAATCATCGCAAAAGAAAGCCGTCTTCCTGCGTGAGGCCCTAAGACAATTCAACCATCCAGAGCCGCCGCGTTTGCTCGTCACTCGATTTGAAGACGCGCCGGCCCCGGCAGCCGACTTCGTCACTTGTCGCGCCCTCGATCGCTTTCCAACGGTTCTGCCTAAATTGATCGAGTGGTCGCCGCCTGCGAGTACTCTGCTTTTTTTTGGTGGGCCCGATCTGGTGAAAACAATCGAAGGCTTGGTTCCCTCTGTGCAGGTCGAGTTAATAGCCGGCTCCGAACAGCGATTCCTGATTATCGCGGAACGGAGCTCCTGATTGCTTTTGTGTTTTTTCCCAGGCCAATAAGAACGATCCACGAAACCACACGAAACAAAACTGATTCCGTTTCGTGTGTCTTCGTGGATCGTATTGCCTGGGTTAGGTGATAGTCCGGAAGGACTACTTAACTGTCACACTAATCACCTGCTGGCCAGATATGACAAAGTCCGCCGCCGACAATTCTCTTTCATAAACCTGCGACAGAATCGTCGGCGTATAGCCGCCTGAGGTGCGATCGTTATTCAAGGTCGCCACGACTGAGGGCGGCAGATTCGGCAACTCGCTACTGCCGATCACAACCCCGGGCGCGGGACGCAGCAGTCGCAGGTACAATCGATCGTTCTTTTTCGTCTTATTGATCGCACTCACTAGCTGACCGAGATCTCGGGGGACAAAAGTTCGGGCGGCGGAAGCCTCCTGCAAAGTCGCGCCGTCGCCAATCATGATAATCATCTGCCCGGACGGTGCGTCAGCGGGAATCTGAACCGGAATTCTTTCCACGAACTGCTTGCCCGAATCCGTTCGCACGTAGGCTTGGATCTCGACCTGCTCGCCGCGACCGACCTCAGTCCGATCGAGAGAGATTCGCTCCAGAGTCGCAGCGCTTTTTTCTTCGCTTGAGTCTATATCTAATACGATGCCCTTGATGTTGACTTCGTCAAAGCCGCTGCTGAGCAGCGACGATACCGGCGTGGCAATCGATCCCGCGGCCAGCGCCGCGGCATTAGCTGACGAAAAGCGGCGCTGCACTGCGATAGGCGATTGCCCGTCAACGACGATTGAACCGTTAATCGCGATGGTTGAATCGCCCACCGAACGCTCGCGTGTGGCAATCGTGTTGAAGACGGTTATGTTGACCAGCAGCGGCGTCAGAAATTCATCGCTGACGATTTCATAGGAAAACTGTTCGACGCGATCACGACTGGTGTGAAGATTGATCTTGACCGGAATCATTCTTGGAGCATGACCCAACTCGCCAAACACTCCAGTGGCGCGATCCTGGGATATCGAACCAACCATGCGGCCGGGGACCGCGAGCTTGAATGAATTGTACGAATTCGCAATCACCGTCACCACGGAACTCTCGGTCATCGGCATATCGGAACCGCCGAGGCCGAGGAAAGGATGGCCGAAGGCGTAGATGCGTTCTCCGTCGCGGTATGTGACGGTCCCGGAGGCGGCAATTGAATAGTCGCCGCGCACCAGTTGCACGCTAACCGACGTGCCCGGCAAAAGCGTTGTGGCGTCAAACGGCTCGAGCGGCGCGATCGCGGCCGATCCACCCACGCCCGAAACCGGGAGTAAACCGCTGCTGGTCAATTCCGCGGAGAATCTCGAAAGACTTTCCTGACTAATCCCGCTGAACACGACCGGTGTAGCGATCTGCTGAATCTGTTGACCCATTAGCGGTGCGAGTGGCGACCCGGCCGTCACTTGTGCGATTAACGAAGTCGAGGTAAACGACGGTTTCGGCAGCCGCGGTTTCCATTCAGTGCCGGCGAGTTCAGTGAACGAGGTCGCGCGTGCTTCAGCATTTCGTTTGGGCTTTTCGGTGCCTTGCTGAAAGATCTCAATCATTTGCTGGATCGGCGTAATCCCGCAGATGGGTTCTTTAGAGAATGGAAAACTGTAAGCAATGGCTCCCACCAGGCGATCGTCAACAAAGACTGGCGAGCCGGACATGCCCGCGAATACACCGGTCTTATCTACGTTCGCTCCGCTCAGTTTGGCGATGATGGTCGATTGGCGTGGCCCAGTGAATCCCGGCAGAATGCCCAAAATCTCGACGCCAAATTCCTGCGCTTCGCTGCCAGCGAAAACGCTGCGGGCAACGCCCTTCATTCCCGGGCGCAAATCTTCCAGGGGATATAGCGCCAGACTCGGGGGGATCGCTTTGGCGTTGGCCTTCGCAACGCGCGCCTGGCCAAAAGTGCTAATAGATCCGAACAGGACGGCAAAAGCAAGAACGAGGGTCTTAGTGCCGATAGTTACTGATTTCATAAGTTCTAGTTCCCAAATTTCGGTGTCTTTCAATCACCCGGATGCGGCTCTCACTATAGCCCAACTGCGTCGAAAGTAATAGCATGTCGTCGAGCATGTTTGATGTCGAAGCATTCATTCTGGTTGGCGGGCAATCGAGCCGCATGGGCTCAGACAAGTCGCAGCTTGTCTTCGGCCGCCGGACCTCCGTCGAGCACATCGCGGCGGCATTACGCAGTCTGACACCCGTGATTAGGGTCGTGGGGGCAAGGGATCACGGCGCCTTCGGTGGTTTACAAAATGTTCCGGACACGCACGAACGCTGGGGTGCTCTCGGAGGAATTCATGCGGCGCTGACTGCCTGCCACGCGGAATGGGCGGTCATTGTAGCCTGCGACCTACCGCTGATAAGCGCCGATCTTGTCCGCCGTATTTGGCAATTCGCATCCGCCGCTGAGGGCGAGGCCTTTGACGCTATTGTCCCAATTCAGCCTGACGCAAGACCGCAGCCTCTGTGTGCCTTGTATCGCCGCGAATCCTGTGCAACACCGGCCGTGCGGTTAATTGAAGAAGGAGAACACAAACCGCGGACGTTGCTGGCACAAGTGCGAACGCGTTGGGTGCCCTTCAATGAGCTTTCCGATTTGCCGGGTGCAGAGGATTTCTTTCTCAACGTCAACACGCCGAAAGATTACCAACGGGCGAAGGAGGTACTGAGTTCTACGTCAGTACCACCTGCGTGAGCAGGTGGATCGAGGACGCAAGCCAGGCGACTGACTGTCTGGCCCACCCGCTAACGCAGGTGGTACTGACTCTTTCCTTTTGCAATTCCCTGCTCTTGATTCCATAATCCGGCCTGATGTCATCACGCAGCAAACTCATCAAGCGGGTAATAAAAGCCTTTCTTCCTATTCTCCTTGTCATTGTGGTCGCGATCGCGGCCATCACAGTTTGGATTGTGCGGGGGATTACCAAACCACCTCGAGCGGCCTATCTGGTCACGCCGCAAACCTTCTCGCGAGTCACCGGTCCAATGTTGAAGGCCACCGATGCAGTCTGGCCCAACCACGACGGAACGCAGGCACGCGGTTGGCTGATTCGGGGCGCTGAAGGATCGCCGACAGTGATCTTGTTGCATGGCTATGGCGCGGACCGCTCCTGGCTGCTGAACCTGGCGGTGAAGCTGAACGAGACAACGAACTTCACGGTTTTGTGGCCGGACTTGCGTGGACACGGAGAGAACCCGCCGGTTAATCGAACGCTGCTGGGGGCTGTCGACGGAGACGACGTAACGGCGGCAATTGACTATTTGCATACTCTGAAAACGCCGGCCGGCAAACCTCAGGTGGCCGGCGTGGTCGGAGTTTATGGAGTGGAGCTGGGGGCCTATGCGGCACTTAGTGCGGCGACGCGTTATCCTGAGATTCGGGCCCTGGCGTTGGACTCAGCGCCGGCCTCTTCCGACGAGCTGGTGCGCTCCGCGGCCAGCGGACATGCCGGAATGAATAATCCTGTCCTGCAAAAGCTGGCATCCTGGGGACTCAAGATTTATTCCTTCGGCAAGTATCAGAGCACGCCGTCGTGCGAACTGGCCCGGTCTCTCCGCGATACAAGAGTCCTGCTCCTGGCTGGTAAGGAAGGCGACCCCTGGCGCACATCCACGCTGGACCTGGCCAGCTGCTTCAAGGCATCCGTCGAGGTGAAGAAGGACCTGCAGGTTACCGGCGTCTCTCTGCCCTCGGCAACCGGAGAGCAGGAAGAAGCCTACGACCGTCCGGTGATCGAATTCTTCGACAAGGCCCTGCGTTAAGGAAGTCAGTACCACCTGCGTAAGCGGGTGGGCCAGACACACACCTACGTCAGTCTTGACTACTCGATCCACCTGCTCACGCGGGTAGTACTGACCTCATCTCTAATCTCACTTGACCCGTAGAGCCACCAGCGACACGCGGCCGTTGTCGCCAATGACTTCCGTCCGAGCATTCGCATAAGACGTAAGCTGGCCTTCATATTGCTTCGGCACAAAGCACAAAACTAAGCCGCCATTTTGCCGCGCAATGTCCGCAACTTGCGAGACTCCCTCGAACTTTACCGGCTCGCCGTCGGGTCCATAAGTTATCCGGTTCGCCGCGTAGAACTCGGCTGTGCGCTCGATCGTGTGTAGTTGAACGACTGGCGTCGTTTGATAACCGCGCGCGGAAGCGGCCGCCAAGAGATCTCGGACGGATTCGGGGCGCGCGAGCAGTGGCGCTGCGCATCTGAGGCCGACGGCGGAGGTGACCAACAGCGCCAACGAAATCAGGATGAAGAGGGCCTTGCGTATTTGCGGACGGGCCAGAGTAAGCACGCCAGTTAAAACAAGGGGAGCCATGCCTCCAGCGATACATGCCACGCTAAGACTCGAACTGTGCGCCAAATACCAACCACCAACCGCTCCCAAACCAATTAGCAGCGCGCCGGTTACGCGAAGCACCACGTCGCCTCGCTGTGCGTGCAGGAAACATGAAATGCGTTCCCCGACCAGCAAGGCAACCGCGGGCAGCGCCGGCAAAATATACGCAGTCAGTTTTGATTCAGAGATGGAAAAAAAGACCAGCGGCACGACGATCCAGCAGAAGGCGAACACGCGCAAGCGATCGACAGGCATTCGTCCGCGCCAATGCCAACGCCTCGATGAAAAGAACCCCGCCCCCATGAAAATCGTCCACGGCAAAGCCAACGCCACCAGCACCACCAGATAAAAATAGAAGGGCGCCGGATGGTGATACTTGTTGGTTACAAATCGTGCGAAGTGATGTTGAATTATGAACTGGTCGAAGAACTTCCAACCATGTCGCGCGAGCATCGGCCCAAACCACACGGCAAAGATTGCGACCGCGAGTGGGATGCCCCAGGATAGACTTTGCAAAAATTTTCGGTGCGGCCATTCGCGCTTGAACAGGTAATAGAGAGCGATCACACCCCCGGGGATGACGATCCCGATTAGCCCTTTGGCGAGCAGTGAGAGCCCGATAAATAAGTAAAAGCCAACCAGCAGCCAGCGCCGCGAAGCAGCCACGCCCGCGCCGTTGTTCGGTATTCCGTAATGAAGATGCCAGACAAAGAAACAAGCAAGAGCGCCGGTAACCGTCATCGTCACCAGGATGTCAAAGCTGGCGCCGCGAGAGAATACGATCGCACCAAGGCTTGATAACCAGACTAAAGCGCTGTAGCGGCCAAGGTCGTCGCGTCTGTGCTCTTCGCCTTCAGAAGCCTTGATCGATGCTCCGGCGTTCTCGACGGTCTTGCCAATCCAATAGACGAACAGCGCTGTTAGCAGCCCGCAAATCGCCGGGCCGACTCGGGCGGCGTATTCGCCTACTCCAAACACGCGATAGCCGGCAATCATCAACCAGTAGAGTAGAGGCGGCTTCTCGAACCAGGGCAGGCCGCCGAGTGTTGGAGTGATCCAATCGTGGCGGGCAAACATTTCCCGCGCGACTTCCGCATAGCGCGGCTCGTCCGGGCCAACCAGGGGGAACGAACTCAAGCCCCAAAAATAAAAAGCGGCTATGCTGAAGAAGAGTAAAAGCCAACCGCGCTTGGCAAGCATTGAAGGTTGCAAGTATATTCCTTTGGCTTGCGTTTAGAGTTCAATCTTTAGATTGCTGATACAGTCGCAAGCTAAAGCTTGAACTCTAAACCGAGCACTGCAATAGCGAGTCGTTTGGCAGTATCGTCTAAACATCTCAATGATTCAAACAGCGACTAGACACTCCGATTAGATTCCTATGCTACGCACCGCAGTCATCGGCGTCGGACATTTGGGACAGCAGCACGCGCGCATTCACGCGGCGCTGGCCGGGGAAGGTCTGTCGCAATTGATTAGTGTCTGTGACATCGACGCCGAGCGAGCAAATAAGATCGCCAGCATCTATAACGCAGGTTCGACCAGCGACTGGCGCACCCTGATCGGGAAGGTCGATGCGGTAAGTCTCGCGGTCCCCACCGAATCGCATGCCGAGATCGCCTGCGGATTACTCGAGGCAGGTATTCACGTGCTGGTTGAAAAGCCCATCTCGCGCACGTTGGAAGAAGCGGATCGCATGATTGCCGCGAGCGAGAAGGGCAATGCGATTCTGCAAGTGGGACATGCCGAGCGATTCAATCCCGCCCTGATCGCGCTGCGTCCTCACGTGCACAATCCGGTCTACTTCGAAATCCATCGGGTGGGCCAGTTCACCGCTCGCTCGCTGGATATCGACGTTGTTTTGGATCTGATGATTCACGATCTGGACATCGTGCAGTGGCTGGTTGGTGAAGAAGTTGAAGTCACCAGCTTACATGCGGTCGGAATTCCGATCCTGACCAATCGGGTCGATGCCGCGAACGCGCGCCTCGAATTTGCTACCGGCGCTGTCGCCAACATCACCGCTTCGCGCGTCGGCACTGAAAAAATTCGCAAGATGCGGTTCTTCCAACCGCGTGATTACATCGCCGTGGACTACGCGACCAATCATGCATCGATAAGCAACCTCGCGCCGCCGACGGTGAGCCCCTGGCCCGGTGTCAATACAAGGATACTGGAAGTCGAGAACGTCGAACCTCTAAGGGCCGAGATCGAATCATTTTTGAAAGCCGCCGAGAACCGTTCGCGACCGATTGTATCGGGCGAAGACGGCCGCCGCGCGCTCGCGCTGGCGCTCCGCACCCTCGAGCAGATTCATGCGCACACCGCAAAGTCAGGCGTAAGCGCCTTTCTGCAAAAAGCTTGAGCTGATCTGCAAATTCCTTGCTGAAATAAGCGCTTTTCACCCTTCTCCTTTGTTGCTATCATCCCAGCCTAACGGGGATCGATCCGAAGCATGACCAATGAAGAACGACAACGGGCGATGGATTTCATCGTGGATCAGCAGGCGAAGGTGTCGGTTAATCAACTGAAGGGCGAAGAGCGAACCACTCAACTGGAGCGCATTGTGAAGTTGATGATTAGCGCCGGTTGGCGAACACGCCGGCAGGTAACCGAAACGGATGAGCGGTTCGAGCAACGCTTCGCCAAACTTACGGATGCTCTGACGACACTCGCCGAGGCCCAGACTCGGACTGAAGCATCAATTGCGCATTCGGACAGAAGGCTCGATGCATTAATCGACGTTGTCAGAGAAGGCAGAAACGAAAAGACCCCGGCCAAGGGAGCGACCCATGACCGATGAAGAGCGACAACGCGCGATGGACTTCATTGTCCAACAGCAGGCGAAAAACGAGATTGAGATTCAGCGGATCCACGAATCGTTTCGCAAGGCCGAACACCGCTTCGATCGCGACGAACGGATCCTCAAGCTGATGATCAAGGCGGGCAGACGTGCGCGCACCCAAATGCGCGAACAGGATGAGGACTGGAAGCGCCGGCATGCTGATTTGATGGAGTCTGGAAAGCACACGGACCGCCGTCTCGATGCTCTAATCGACATCGTCCGCGCAGATCGCAACGGCCGCAGTGGGTAAGCGCCACGCGCGTCCCGCCTTGAGTCAAGTGCAGGATGTTTGTCCTAGCTCGCTTTACTGATTTCTCCGGTTTCCGAGAAAAACGATCCACGAAACGACACGAAACTGAAAAACAACAAATCGTTTTCGTGTAATTTTGTGGATCGTCTCACTGATGACAGCATCAGCGTCAAATTAAAACAACGGAGCGCGGACATCCTGTCCGCCTGAGCGCCTAGCGCGAACAACCAAGAGTAAATCCTAAGGAGCGGTTGAGCAGGCTTCGCCCGCTGGCGTACAGGATGTCGGCGCTCCTCGCCCTGAAGAGTTGGGCTAATGCGCGGTTCCTCTTAAAGCGCTTTCACGTATAATCCTTGACGGTGCGTAACCGTCTAGAAAGTAATTCCGAGCCCAGCATCTCGACGATGCTGCGTGGCCGAATTGATGCCGGCGACTTCCCTTCCGCCGTTTATGTCGTTGCTGAACACGGCCAGGCGATTTTCGCCGAAGCCATCGGTAACGCCGTTCGCCAACCCAAGACCTACCCCGCGTCCCTGGAAACGATTTACGATCTCGCTTCGCTTACCAAACCGCTGGTGACCGGCTTTCTGTGTGCGCGACTGATCGAATCGGGTCAGTTGACCCTGGACAGTTCCGTCGCCCACTACCTGCCCGAATTCGATCGCCCTGATAAGCAGGTCACCACCATACGCCATCTGCTGACTCACAGCTCTGGCTTGCCCGCGTGGCGGCCGCTCTACATCGTTGCTAAAGGCGAACCCGACGCCGTGATTGCCGCAATAGCTAATCAGCCACTGGCCTACGAGCCCGGTGAGCGGGTCGTCTACAGTGACCTCGGATTTATTGTGCTGGGCTTCATTTTACAGAAGCTTAGCGGAATGCGGTTCGACGAATTGGCGCGGCGTGAGAGTTTTGCGGCACTCGATCTGCATCGGACGTTTTTTAATCCCGCCCAGGCTAGCCAGACTGAAGTTGCCGCCTGCGAACAGGGAAACCAATATGAACGGGACATGTGCGAACACGACCCGGCTCTGGCTAAGTATTCGAGTTGGCGGACGGGCAGCATCTGGGGCGAAGTGCACGACGGCAATGCTCACTTCCTGGGAGGCGCAGCGGGTCATGCGGGTTTGTTCTCAACCGCTGGAGAGGCCCTGCGCCTCGCCAATCAATTCATCGGCGGCATCTCGGAACTGCTTACACCAACAACCTGCGAACTGTTTCGTCAGAATATGACCGCAGGATTGAATGAAGCCCGATCGTTTTCCTGGCAATTGGCCGCAACCGCGGATTCAACCGCGGGACCAGCCCTGCCGGCAGACGCCTTCGGCCATACAGGATTTACCGGGACCAGTTGTTGGATCGACGCGGCGAAAGAACGCGTCTATCTCCTGCTGACAAACCGCACGCATGATCGCAAACTTCCCTTTGCAAACATCAATCAGGTGCGCCGTGACTTTCACACTCTGGCCGCGGATGCCTTGACGCGGACGTGACGGTAATCTTTGGAGTGCGAAGACAAGTCGGCCGCTTACTAAAGCGCTGACAAGTCAGCGCACTCCACCTGAGACGCGAAATGTGGGATGGCTCTCGCCGTTTCGTGTCGTCGTGGTTCTTGTCTGAGCGGGGCAAACCCTAAACTAAGAAAACCCACCCGGGCCCTTTTGCGGCCCAAGCCAGCCGTTTTGTAGTAAGATAACCACAGCCCGCCCGGCTTACTCCCTTTAGTTCGCGGAGATTCAAGTTCCAATGCGAAGACTTATACGCATCGTCGCGATCATGTTGCTAGTCGCGAGCACGTTCTTCTCGCCGCTTACCTTTTCAACTTCTACTTTCGCGCAGGAGCGTGATCGACGCGCCGCTCCCGAAACAGGTCAGCCGAAAACATGGCCGGCTGATCAAAGCACGATCACTCGGACGGCGAACGAGTCGAAGGAACTGGCTCAACTGTCTCCTGAGCCGATCATGCGCATCGCGCTCTCTACCGGCACGCGCTCAGCAACCATCTCAACCAACGCCCAACTTCTTAATGCGTCCGAGGTCAATGCCCAGGCGCTGCCGCTCGACACCACCCGAGTCCGAGTTGAATCAAGGATGCTTTCGCCAACACGGTCCGCGGACGATCACCCGTTCGATCTGGAAGTGGGACGATCGCTCCCGCGCGCTGATGCTGATCGAATGGTCGACCAGATTCGCGAGTTAACCGGCGTCGAGGCCCGCGCTCTCCCCGAAGCTTCGGACAAGTGGAAAGTACTCGTCCACAGCAAATCGACGGAAGAGGCTGACGATTTATCAGCCAAGCTCGAAGATGCTGGATTTGAAGTGCTGTTGCCGGGTCAGGCTACGAACCTCAAAGGGCCGGCTCCGGTTGCGAGCGATGCCAAAGCGCCCATCTCAGCGACTGTCAAAAAGCCTGCGGCTAAAGTAAAACTTACGGCCAGCGCGATCGCACCCGGACGGGAATTGATCGCCTTCAGTCGCGGCGCGGCGCCGCTTTTTCACACCAGCGCCCCGCTCACCTTTGCTTCCAGCGACGAAGCGCGTGCGCCGGTTCGCTTCAACGATAAACCATTTCGCGGCAAGATCGAGGTGTTCGCAAACACGCGCGGCGCGCTCACCGTCGTCAACGTGATCGGCCTGGAAGATTATGTAAAGGGAGTCGTGCCCAACGAGCTTTCTTATCCCGCGATTGAGGCACTGAAAGCGCAGGCAATCGCAGCTCGAACGTATGCGGTAAGGAATCAAAGACAGTTCGCCTCCGAAGGGTACGATCTATTACCGACCACACGCTCTCAGGTCTACCGGGGCTTATCGAGCGAGACACCGCTGACATCGCGCGCGGTGGATGAAACGCGCGGAACTGTCGCCACCTACAATGGCGAACCAATCAACGCGCTGTATACCTCGACCTGTGGCGGACGCACTGAAGACGCTGAGAACATTTTCAAAGACGTAGTGCCGTATCTGCGCGGACGCGAATGCGCCGTTGAAGGAAAAGCAGCCTTCGCGCCGTTCACCATCAAGAGTTCCCGCGATCTCTTCGACATCAAAGAGGAAAAAGACCTGGCCCTGGCGCGTGACGCAGCCGTGCTCTCGATTAACGGTTTCGCCTTTCCCGCGGACAAGGTTTCCAGCTCCTGGCTGGCCGCGCACGTGTCCGATTCAGAAGTAAAGGGGTGGTTGACTGTCGCTGCTCGACTGGCGCGCAACGCATCTTTCAAGGCTCCGGATGACGCGGTGAAGCCGCCGGCGTTTAGTACCGGTCTGGTGTCAGCGGTCTACGGTGAGAGCCGCGCGGATACTCTTCTGAACAGCGCGGATGCCGACTATCTCCTCGGTTTTCACGACGGCGAGCAAGTCCCACCGGCGAACCGTGCCGACGTCGCTATGCTGATTCGCGACGGCGCCCTTTCGCTTTTTGCCGACGCCACTCTACGTCCGAAAGAAATCTTGTCGCGCGCGCGTGTCCTGCATGCTCTGGTGCGTGTGCTGGAATCGCGGAACCTGCTCGCGCTGCAGAAAGGGACTTCGCGACCGGCGGCAGGTGGGATAATGATGCTGCGGTCGAACAAGGGTAAGGACATGCCGGTAGCCGTAAGCCATGACGCTTTTCTTTTCCGCGAGTTTGGCGACAACCTTTTTCAGATGAAATCAATGGCCCTGGTCGGCGGCGAGCCTGTCATTTTTCACGTGAGCTCAAAAGGCGAAGTTGACTATCTGGAGGTCCGGCCCGCTGCCAATGGCGCCGCTGCCGACCGCTTTTCATCGGTTACGAATTGGACCCAGGAACTATCGCTCGGTGCGGTGCAGGCGCGGCTCGGACGCTCAGTGCGCGGCATCGGCGCGATTACCGACCTTCGCATTGCCACGCGTGGATCGTCTCGCCGCGTAATCGATCTCGAGGTGATCGGCAGCCAGGGTATCGGACATATTCGCGGCGGGCGCATCCGCTCCGCTTTGGGTTTGAAAGAACAACTGTTTGTGATCGACCGCGTCTACAACGACAACGATCGGGTGGCTGGATTCGTTTTCATTGGACGGGGCTGGGGTCACGGCGTGGGCATGTGCCAGTTTGGCGCTTATGGTTTGGCCAAGCAGGGTCTCACCGTCGAACAGATTCTGAAGACTTACTACACCGGCATTGAACTGACCAGAATATATCAATGACCCGGGTTCAGGGTTCGAACTTTAGCTTGTGCCTGCTCGGCAACCTAAAGGTTAAACTCTGTACCCGGACGCTCGCAACGAAAAAGTTCGCCCATCTCTTTAAGTCAGGAGGTTGAGCTGTGTCATCAACACCGCCGACCGATCCTTTTGTTCCGCCGCCGCCGCCCACCAGCAGTTCTCTGTATCCGCCCGATGTACTTGCCCGGCAAGCTGCCTATGCTGCCAGTGAGGCCAAGACCGCACTGGTGCTGAGTATCCTGGGGGTCTTCTGCTTTGGCTTCATCTTTGGATTGATCGCCTTTCGCAAAGCAAATACGGCTCTGGAAACAATTAATATTTACGGAGTGGCCGAAGACAAACGCGGTATGGCGATGACTGCTAAAGTGATCAGCATTATCGACATCGTTCTTTGGGGCGTTGGCCTGTTCGTAAGAATTTTCCTCTTACGATAAGCACTGCAAACACCGGTAGCTATGACTGCTCGAAATGATCTGGTGACGCTCTATGTAGTACCTGACTGTCCTTTGTGCGCAGGGGCTAGATCGTGGCTGAAAGACCACCGCATCGATTACCGCCAGCGTGACGTCGCAAATGATTTCGGGGCCCTGCGAGCCATGTATAAACTGACGCGTCAGCGATTCGTTCCGGTGTTTGAAGCTAACGGCCGAGCATTGGTGCGGCCCAAAGATGCAGAGTTGGCCCTCTGGTTCGGAGCCCAGCCTTCGGGCGGTCCTAAGTTGTAGACCTTCCGCTGAAAGCAGGACTTCAACCATGGAAGGAAGGAAACTCAACGCCTCCTCCCGCAATCAAATCATTGTCTCTGTTGGTGTTTGCCATACCCTGCCGATGCAATTTTTGTTACGTATCCAAGTCTCGCGACCTATGATAGATTTACTCCACTGATTCACACCAAGCTGAGGAAGTTGGAATGGCAGCTAGAATCGAACCTTTAATCACTGTCGCCGAACTCGATGCCTGTCCCGATGACAGTAATCGATATGAACTGATCGAAGGAGAACTCTTCGTGTCTCGCGCTCCTGGAATCCCACACCAACGCGTTCTTAACAATCTCCAAATGGCTTTCGGTATCTATCTCAAAGAGCATCCGATCGGGATAGTTGTTCCCGGCGCGGGGGCCGTGTTCAGTGATTACGATGCAGTCATTCCGGATCTCGTCTTTGTGCGCAATGAGCGGTGGAGTGAAGTCGTAACTGAAATCAGGTTCACAAGCGCTCCTGATCTGGTCATCGAAATAACTTCACCGGGCAAAGAGAACAGGGATCGCGATCTGCTCGTGAAGAGACAGCTTTACGCAAAGTACGGCGTGGCTGAGTACTGGATCGTCGATTCCGAGAATCGTCTGGTGCAAGTTTACAGATTGCAAAACCAACTACTGGAAAACATAGCGACACATCGGAACGGCGAAGAAGTTACGACGCCGCTTCTGCCTGGCCTTCAATTACCCGTCAGCACTATTTTCAATCTCTAAGAACCATCGCTTACGGGGCACCTTTCTGCCGGGAGCGCGGACGGCTCGTCCGCACCCGCTCTGCGAAGGGTGAAATGCTAGTCTCGTCATTGGCCCAACGGTTTGTTTGTAACGAGGTGCGGACGGGACGTCCGCGCTCCCAGCTTTGAGTGCCAAATCTTGGCCGGCGTATTACCTGCCATCTTTCCCTTATGCGTTTCTCCCGCAATCAAACCATCGGCGCCATTGGGTTGCTCCTTCTCATCTGGCTGGTAATTGCGATCAGGCTTATCATCTCTCGCGGATGAGTGAATCAATCAAAGAAAGCGGACAGGACGATCAACCCAGCGAGGCTGCCCCGCTGGGAGCCCCGCTTGTCCGCGCTCCGGGCATCATCGCCATAGTTGGCCCGACTGCTTCCGGTAAGAGCGAGCTGGGCATCGCACTGGCGCGACGGATCGGCGGCGAGATCGTCAACTGCGATTCCGTCCAGGTCTACCAGGAAATTTACATCGCCACGGCGAAGGTGCCGCTGGAAGAGCGTCGCGGCGTACCGCACCACCTGATCGACTTTGTCTCTCCCCGGGTGAATTACACGGCCGCGGATTGGGCCCGCGCCGCAATAGAAAAAATCGAAGAGATCGAAGCCCGCGGGCGTTCGGCCATCCTGGTCGGCGGCACGGGTTTATATCTGCGAGCTCTGCGCCGGCCTTTCTTTGAGAGCCCTGCTACGAATGAAAACCTGCGCGCGCGCATCACACGCATTCGAGAGCGACGCGGCGCCGAACATCTCCATCGCATCCTGCAAAGGTTCGACGACGTGGAAGCCTCCAGGCTAAACCCGCGCGACTGGCCGCGAGTGCAGCGAGCTATCGAAGTACGTCTGCAGACCGGCCTCCCGATTTCGGCGCAGAGACCGCTGCGGCCCGAGCCCCCTTCGCTCGCTTCGCGCATTCGGATCATTGCGTTAAGCCCGCCGCGGCAGGAACTGTATGCACGCATCAACGAACGCGCCGAGAAACATTTTGCGAATGGATTGGTCGAGGAAGTGCAGGCGCTTCTCGATCGAGGCGTGCCCGCCCACTCCAACGCACTGGGCGCACACGGCTACCGTCGCGTGGTTGAACACCTGCAAGGCGCGCGCGATCTCGCCAGCGCAATCGAGCAAACGAAACTTGATGTACGTCATTATGCCAAACGTCAGTGGTCATGGTTTCGGCATGAGGCCGGCGTGCGCTGGCTTGAAGGATTCGGTGACGACCCGGTAGTGCAAGCTCGGGTCTTCGCCATGATGGATGACGACGAGGAGTAGATGGGTACTGCCCCGTTCGTGTGTTGTTGAGATCACAGGTTTGCTACGTAGAAGAAAGGGACGACGTACAATCATCGCGACCGTTTGGCTCCGTAGGAGCCGGATGTTTATAGCAACGGCCAACCCCCACAACTCCAGCTCCGTTGGAGCGAGACGTGACTTACTCGATAATATTTCGCTCCTACGGAGCTTCGCCAATTATGTGGGGCCATTGTCTATAAACATTTCGTCCCTCCGGGACTAAGACTGTTTTCCGGCAAGCTGTTCTGTTACTACAAGTCAAGAGCAACACAACTAGCGAAGCACCCATGTGTAGAAGAAAAGCCTTGTCAGCATTTGAATGGCTGTTATACTGTGATGCAACCGTTAGTCAGCTTCAGCCAAGGACAATCACTTAGTGGATTCAAAGCCAGCGCCACAAAATATTCAGGATGGTTTTCTTAATCTCGCGCGGCGCGAAAAAATCACGGTCACAATTTATCTGGTCAACGGCGCTAAACTATTAGGGCGGATTAAGAGCTTTGATAAGTTTTCGCTGATCCTCGAAACCGGCGCGCAAGAGCAACTGATTTTCAAGCATGCCATTTCGACTATCTCGCAGGGACGCCGCGCCAGCGGCGAGCTGCGGCAGCCTGTCACCCCAAGTGAAAGCCAGCCCGAGCCAACGCCTGAGGCCCCTGCCGCCTGAAAGCATTCCAAAGTACAATCGAGCAAGACATGGCCGGCGCTTTCATCACCTTTGAAGGGATTGACGGTTGCGGGAAATCCACGCAACTACGTCTACTGGCGAGCGAGCTGCGCGTGCGCGGTTTGCAGATTGTTGCCACGCGCGAACCGGGCGGCACCACGCTGGGACAAAGGCTGCGAGCTGCTTTGCTGGATGTGGATGAACAAGTCGATCCGCTTGCGGAGCTGCTGGTCTTCGCGGCCGATCGCGCTCATCATGTGCGGACGCTTTTGTTGCCGGCGCTTGAGGCTAATCAGATCGTGTTATCCGATCGATATGCCGACGCCACAGTTGCTTATCAGGGCGCAGGCCGCGGCTTTGAACCAAAGCTGATCGAGGACATTGTGCAATTGGCGACGGGCGGATTAAGGCCTGATCTCACCTTGCTCTTCGACCTGTCAGTGGCTGAGTCGGCAGTGCGCACACGACGGCGCGTGGCCAGCAAAAACAGTGACCGATTGGATAGCGAGGACGTCGGATTTCACACGCGAGTGCGCAACGCTTACCTTGAGTTGGCCAAAGCCGAGCCAGAACGATTTCGCGTAATAGACGCGCGCGGCAAAACTCAGGAAACGCAGCAAAAGGTAATGGACATCGTGATCCCTTTCTTAAGAGATCGAGGCTTTCTTCGGGAGACCATAGCGCGGGACGACGAATCGAGCGGCGGAAAAGCATAGCGATCCCCGAAATTAGACGAAGTGAATGGTTTTGTTCGTTCATTTTCGTGTGGCTTCGTGGATCGTTTTTGTCTGAGTGAAAAACCGAATACTCCCTAAGAGACTGTGTCAGAAGCCCGACCGTGAGGGAGGGCAAGCCTGGCGACGGTCGTCTATGGCATTAATACAACTGCTTTGAATCAAGAGTGCCTGCGAGTCTTGCCCTCCCTCACGGTCGGGCTTCTGACACAGCCTCCTTACGGTCGGGCTGCCGTTCTGTTTATACTGAGCTATGTTTTCCAACCTGATTGGCAATGATGAAGTAAAGGAATCGCTGCGCCGCCTGATTTCCGGCGGACGAATTCCCGGCTCGATGCTGTTTACCGGCGACGAGGGCATTGGCAAAAAAATCTTCGCGCTCGAGTTAGCCAAAGCCCTGAACTGCCGCCAGCGTAAAGGCGTCGAAGCCTGCGACGAATGCTCTTCGTGTAAAAGGATTTCGCGTTCGACCTTTCCTCCTTTCACCAGCGATGACGACAATAAGGAACGAATGATCTGGAGCGAACACGCCGATGTGGCGATGATTCGGGCCCATAAGCAAATCATTCGGGTCAAGCCCATGCGTGAGTTGGAACGAGAGGCCAACTTTCGTCCGTTCGAAGGCGTGGCGCGAGTCTTTATCGTAGAAGACGCGGACCTTATGAATGAAGCTGCCTCGAACGCGCTGCTGAAGACGCTCGAGGAGCCGCCTCCCGGATCGCACCTGATCTTGACGACTACGAATCCAACAGCCCTGTTGGCGACCATTCGCTCGCGTTGTCAGGTAATTCGTTTCGCGCCAATCGCCGCCGAAGAGGTCGAGAAGTTCCTGATCGAACAAAAGAACCTCGGCTCTGAAGATGCCCGGTTGCTGGCTCGCACTGCACAGGGCAGCATCGGACGGGCCTTGGCCGGCGATGTTGAGACGTATCGCGATCGACGCGACATGATGCTGGGAGTGCTGCGAGCCCTGACGCTAACGAACGACCGCGTTGACTTGCTGCATGCAGCGGAAGACCTGGCGGCGGCAAAAGATCGCCAGGAGTACGAGCAGCGACTGGATGTGCTGGAAATTTTAATCCGAGACGCTTGGGCCCTGGTGTTGGGCCGGCCAAGCGGAACAATCGTGAATGGCGACCTGCTGGCGCCGCTGCAAGAGATCGCTGCCGGGATGAGAAGCGCGCAAGCGGGAGCCTGGCTCAAACAGATCGAAGAATTGCGCGGGACGCTCGAGGTTAATATCAATCGAAGGATAGCCAGCGACGCGCTCTTCATGAGCATGGCCGGCTCTTGATAGCGTTTAAAGCTCGGGGCGCTAGCCCGACCGTCAGGGAGAGCTCCTGCATCGCAATAACAAAAACATTGAGCCCTTCCTTACGGTGGGCCTAGTGCCCCGGTAATTGTTGAGCGACTTCGAAGACGGAAGACTCTACGTAATCGTTACCAGTTCGTGGCGCACTTCCGATTTCGCCGCCGCGCCTTCGGCCAGAAGTTTTTCAGTCTCTCTCACGAACGCTTCGACGATGTCCTCGCCGGCTACTTTTCGCATCGGCACGCCGTCCTTAAAAATCATTCCCACGCCGCGGCCAAAGGTGATCCCCAGTTGCGAATCGTGCGCTTCGCCCGGACCGTTGACGGCACAACCCATGATCGAAAGATGCAAAGGCTCTTCGACGTGGGCCAGGCGGCGTTCGATCTCGGTAACGATCTCGACAAAGTTATCGACATCCAGACGGCCGCATGTCGGACACGCAACCACTGTGACGCCGCGCGTGCGTAATCCCAAAGACTTGACGATCTCCCAGGCCACGCGCACTTCTTCCTGCGGCTCCGCTGCCAGCGAAACACGAATCGTATCGCCAATGCCTTCGTGCAAAAGAATGCCGAGACCGATCGCCGACTTCACTGTCCCGGTAAAGGCCGTCCCTGCTTCGGTCACGCCAAGATGAAACGGATAGTCGACCTTTTCAGCCAGCAACCGGTAAGCAGCGACTGTGCGCTGCACGTCGGAAGCCTTCAGCGAGATTATGATGTCGGTAAAGTCGAGGTCCTCGAGGATCCGAATGTGACGCAGCGCCGATTCGACCATCGCTTCCGGCGTAGCCGTGCCGTACTTCTGCAAGAGATCTTTTTCGAGCGAGCCGCCGTTAACGCCGATTCGAATGGGAACCTTCTGGGCTTGCGCGGCACGCACCACCTCGACAATCCGTTCGTGCTTGCCGATGTTTCCCGGATTCAAACGCAGCTTGTCGATGCCGGCTTCGAGCGCCAGCAGAGCCAGCTTGTAGTGAAAATGAATGTCCGCAACGATCGGCACTTCGGGAACGCGCTTGCGAATTTCTTTGAGGGCAATTGCGGCGTCGTTATCCGGGACAGCCAGCCGGACAATTTCGCATCCGGCGCTGACCATCTCTTCAATCTGGGCCACTGTCGCGCCGACATCAGAGGTGTCGGTCTTCGTCATCGACTGTATGACACAGGGCGCGCCGCCGCCGATCTGAACGTTCTTGACCTGGACTGCTTTTGAATTTCTCATAAAAACTTAACTGTTCTGTTTAGAGCGACGACTTGTCGTCGCTAGCGGGACATACCCGTCTCTAAACGAAACCAAAATATCATTTAGCCGGTGTTGCTGTAGTTGGGGCGGGCGAGGCTGCTGCCGGCGGACCACCGTTACCACGCCAGATCGAAGCCTGCTTCAACAGATCGTTGGTGATGACAAAAACCATTAGAAGAATAACCACGACAAATCCCACCTGCTGAATCCGTTCGCGGACTGTCTGAGATATCTTCATTCCCACAGTCGCCAATCCCCCTTCGATCAACAAAAGAAAGATCGCGCCGCCGTCCAGCACCGGAATTGGCAATAGATTGAATATTCCCAGGTTCAGGCTGAGGAATCCCAGCATGGAAAAAACGCCGGCCCACCCCAGTCGAATCGCCGAGGTCGAGGCAACACGGTAAATTCCAATTGGTCCTGAGATCGTATTACGAACCGACCGCTTGCCGGTGAACAGCTGCCCCATGGCTTTTCCGGTTACGCGTATGAATTCGTAGTTCGTCTCGAACGCTGCCGCCAGGGCGCCGCCTACACCTATTCTTTGAAATGGAATCTCTTCGTCAGGCCCAAACCCCAGCCGCTCGCGCCCATCGCTCAACCGTCTCGGCGTCGCGGTGATGTCTTTCTGGGTACCATTGCGCTCGACGCGCAGAGTGATCGGCTGGCTCTTGTGTTCGCGAATGAGTTGCGTAACCTGCTCGGCGCTCTTTACGGGTTCGCCGTTGACGGCAATGATGCGGTCACGCACCTGCAAACCGGCTTCCGCCGCCGGCGTGTTAGGCTCAACCGACCGCACGACAATCGGAACCGTGCCATAGTCAGGGAAAAAATCCAGGAAGCCGACTGTGTCACCATCTTCCGTGTGGGGCGTTGGCTTGATAGTCAGTTTAAGCCGTTGTCCGTTGCGCTCGACTTCCAGTGGTAGAGGCTGACCTGGCGCTAAGAGCGCGTCATCGGCAATCGTTCGCCATTTGGGATTTTCGTTGCCATCGAAATTTACAATTCGATCGCCCGTTTTAAGTCCGGCCTGGTCCGCGGCCCCGCCGGGCACGACCTGGCGGACGACCGGTGGCGGCGTTACCTGCACGCCGTAAATCATCGCGCCCGCAAAGGGAATAGATAGCGCCGTCAGGACATTCATCACCGGCCCGGCGAGAGCAACCAGTATTCGTTGCCACCGCGGCCGGAGATCGAACCTCTCATTTGCAGGAATATCTGAAGCGCCCTCGCCCTCGATCGGCGCGTTTGATTCGTCGCCGCCCAGCTTCACGTAACCACCGAGCGGGACCAGGGAGATGCGATAATCGGTCGTCCCAATCTTCCGGCCAAACAGCCTCGGCCCAAATCCGAACGAGAAAGTCTCAACCCGAATTTTCAAAAGCTTCGCGACTATGAAGTGGCCAAACTCGTGCAGCGTGACCGCGGCGCCGAGAATAAAAATAAAAGCCAGAATGCTGATAACAGTAGGATTCTGAAATATGCCCATCGTTGATTAGACTAAAGAACTCCTGACTAAGACGCGCCGCATTCGTGCTCGCAATCATGCTCCAAATTACAAGAACGAGTTTACGTGGCACATAGGGGAAGGGTCAAACAGATAGGCTGTTTAGGTACTTGAGTTCAGAGTTCCACGTTTAGGAAACGGAGCGCGGACATCCTGTCCGCCAGCGCCGGAGGGTCTCAACTCCCTTGAGACAAAACGACAATCATTTTCGCGCTTCGCGCTCAGGCGGACAGGATGTCCGCGCTCCGGCCCTATTCGAGATCAAGCCACGCCACTAACCCGGCTTTTTTCCGAGAGGTCGGTAATTGCCTGGCGCGCCGCTTCGCGAGCGGACCGGTCGGCATCGACTACCGTCTCAAGATCCTTGACGTCCACAGTCTGGTGGTCATCCATTACCATCCCAATCACCGCGGCGATCGCGGGGAAAGAAATACGTTCGTCGATGAAAGCCTGCACAGCCTCTTCATTCGCCGCATTCAAGGCAGCGGGCAACGTCCCACCGGTCCTCAGCGCGCGATAAGCGAGCGAAATGCACGGGAACCGTTCGAGGTCAGGTTCTTCGAAGTGCAACGAAGAGAGTCGCGCCAGGTCGAGGGGCGGCAGTTCAGAACCATGGCGATCCGGATACGTCAGCGCATACTGAATCGCGTGGCGCATGTCCGTGACGCCCATCTGAGCGATAACCGATCCGTCCACCATTTCGATCATCGAGTGCACGATGGATTCGGGATGAACGAGGATGTTGATTTCGTCGGCGCCAAAACCAAAGAGCCAGTGCGCTTCGATCACTTCAAGCCCTTTGTTCATCAGAGTGGCCGAGTCGATGGTGATTTTCGCGCCCATGCTCCAGGTGGGGTGCTGCAGCGCTTCGGCGACCGTGGCAGATTCAATCGCCGCTTTGGCGCGAGTGCGGAATGGCCCGCCCGAAGCAGTTAAGATGATCCGCCGCACTTCCGAACGCTTTTCTCCGCGCAGGCATTGATGCAGAGCGTTGTGTTCCGAATCGACCGGCAAGAGTTCCGCGCCGGATTTTTCCGCCGCGCGCGTCATCAACTCACCGGCCATTACCAACGTTTCTTTGTTAGCCAGCGCCACCCGCCGTCCCGATTCCAGGGCCCGCAGCGTCGGCACGAATCCGACCGCACCCACCGTGGCCGAAACGACGCACTCGGCGTCCGCATGTGTGGCAACCTCGACCAGGCCGCTTTCGCCGGTAACAATTTTCGGAACGGGAATCTTGCGTATGCGCAACTCGCCCTTAAGCGCTTCGCCGACTTCTTCATTCTCGACTGAAACCAGCTCAGGTTGATGAGCGTCAATCTGTTCGACGAGCTTGGGTATATTGCGTCCGGCGCCGATCGCTACGACGCGAAATTTCCCAGGGCCGAGAGAGTCCAGGACCCGGAACGTATTGCATCCAATCGAACCCGTCGAACCTAAAATGGCTAAGCCGCGTGCTGACATGAGTGATCAATCCGAAGGAGGCTTTGGTGTTGGGGATGGGCCATAGCCCTGCACTAAGTCGATCGTGTTTCCATCGCGTTCATAGGACGCGCCGGTGACCCGCCAGGATCGATTATTACGATATGACAAATCCACTCTGACGTTCACGGTGCGCTTTTCGCCTATGACCTTAAGATGCAGGGTCGCTTCGCCGTCAGTGTTCTGAACATTGATGTTCCCACTGATAATGGATCCAAAGTCTTTCACTTCGCCGATGTCCTGCTTCAAAATCTCGTTACTGCGAAGAAAGGTGCGGGCTGCGTCGGCCGCTTCGCTGTTCCCGATCGTGTGAAATGCAAACCAGGCTATCCCGCCCACGAACAGCGCGACAATGAGTCCCAGCACCACGACGACTCCGGCGATAATTAGAACTATTTTTTTCGTGCTCATATCACGAATTGAAGTACAGCCGGGCGAAATAGTAGATGACCGGTGCATTGAACAGCAAGCTGTCTATCCGATCCAGAACGCCGCCATGGCCCGGCAAAATCTGGGCCGTGTCCTTTGCCCCGGCGCTGCGCTTTAAGGCACTCTCAGTCAAGTCACCGACCACGCCGATCACGTTCATTACCGCTGCTAAACCGAGGGCGAACTTCGTCGGCAGCTCTGGAAAGAACCAGTAATGGGCCGCGGCGGCGAACAACAAACTCCCCAGCATTCCCGCGACGGCGCCTTCCCAGGTCTTGCCTGGACTGACGCTGGGCGCCAGTTTATGTTTCCCAAAAGCTCGGCCGCCATAGTAAGCGGCTGCGTCCGACCCCATGATTACCAGGAAGAAAAACGCCAGCAAGTGTTTTGAGAGAGTCGGAGCAAAACCCACGCGCAAAGCGATCAGGTACCCGCCCAGCAGAACTATGTACATCACGCTGAGTACCGTCACTCCGGCCGATGTGATCATTCTGTCGAACGGAGCGCCGCGCAGCATTGCAGCCACCAACGATCCAACAGTCAGCAGGATCAGGATGACTTGAATCATCAGGAGCTCGGGAAGTTTCCCGGGCGGCGTAAAGTAGAACACGGTAAACAGCGCGGCCGCGCTGAGTAGTCCAGCCGCCGCGTCCGCCCGAATCTGCTGCTTGCGGGCCAGCAACCAGAATTCGAAAAGCGCAACGATCATGGCCACAGCTACCAGGACCACGAAGAGGAGGGCCAGCTTCGCAACAACGATCGAGACGATTAGGATTGGGAGCAGCACGGCAGCAGTGACTACGCGCGCCAACGCCGGCGGCAGGTTCCCCAGGAACGATTTTGATTTTGGCTTGGGCGGTTTCTTGTTCAAAGTATCATCACCGCCTGCGCTAACGTGGCGGTTCGAGGGATCTATGTCCAGTCGCGTCCCGTGGTTCCGCTAGATGTTTCCCCAGCTCCCAGGAACGATCCACGAAATCACACGAAACTAAACGCCAAATCTTTTAGTTCGTGTGTCGGGGATCGCTTTATCCGGAAATAACACCACCACTCCAGAACCGACAGATCAACTGGCTCGCTACTGCAGGCGGTTCTGACATCACGTCGCGTTGGCGACTAGTTTTAATCCACCAAAGCGCCGGCTGCGTCGCTGGTAATCGACCACAGCTTCGAGCAGGTGCAAACGGCGAAAGTCCGGCCAGAGTGTCTCGGTCACGTAAATCTCGGCATAAGCGCTTTGCCAAAGTAGAAAGTTGGAAATTCGCAGCTCGCCGCTGGTTCGCACCAGCAGATCCAGCTCGGGCAGCCTGTTCGTGTAGAGCTCTCGCTCGATATCAGTTTCACTCAAGTCGTCCGGCGATTTGCCTTCCGCAAGCAGCTTCCTCACCGCAGCGCGGCAAGCATCGACAATTTCCGCGCGTCCACCGTAATTCAGGGCCACGCTCAGCACCATGCCGGTATTCGATTCAGTACGTTCGCAAGCTCGAGCGATTTCGTTCCTAACCGTCGGCGCCAGTGCGTCGATTCGGCCGATTGTCTGAAAGCGAATATTCTGACGACTAATTTCGTCCAGTTCTAATCGCAGATACTTCCTGAGCATGCGCATGAGAGCATCGACTTCATAGCGCGGCCGCTTCCAATTTTCAGTTGAGAAAGCGTACAGCGTCAGAGCTCCCAGGCCCAGCCGCGCGCCCGTATCAACCGCGGCCCGCACCGCTTCCACGCCCGCCCGATGCCCGGCGATCCGAGGCTGACCACGTTGCGCGGCCCAGCGCCCGTTCCCGTCCATGATAATAGCGACGTGACGAGGCAGACGGTCCCAGTCGACTGCGGTCAGCAGACGTTCGTCAGGACTGCCTTTCGAGACAACTTCTACAAAGTCAGCAAGCACGTTGATGATTAGCTAAGCGTTTAGATTTCCAAACCAGGGCCGTTTCATTCTTACCGCTATGTTAGGCACTGTCAATCATGCTGAGTGGTGTGCCTCTTTTGAAAGATCGCGGTTCTCCCGGTAAAGCGATCCACGAAACCACACTAAATCGAAAATGGCTTTTCGTTCGGTTTCGTGTGATTTCGTGGATCATTCTCTCGGAGCAGCAAAAGCAAACTAAACCAGGACTGGCTAGTACTGCACTCGTAACAGCGTCAGGCCGCACGCTTCCGCAGTTGCCCCGGCGAGGCTGCGGTTCTCTTCCTCAATCGCGCGCTTAACCGTGTCGACTTCAATCTCGCCACGTCCGACCGCCAGCAGAGTCCCCACGATTGATCGAACCATGTAGCGTAAAAACCCATTGGCGGTGATCGTCAATTCACACAGGTGACAAAGGCCACGCTCGTCCCAACCCTCGGTGATATCCATTTGGGTAACCGTCCGCACCCGCGACTCAGCGTCTGACTGCGCAGCGGAAAACGCGGTCCAATCGTGCTCTCCGAGAAAGAGGGAGGAGCACTCACGCATTAGATCGAAGGACAGCGGCCGAGATTCCTGGTGCGCAAAACGAACCCAGAAGGGCGACATCACCGGACCGTGAACCAATCGATACACGTAGGTCTTACTGACAGCGGAATAGCGCGCGTGAAATTCTTCGGGAGCCACCTCAGCAGCTAACACCCGCAGGTCGCGATCCAGATTTCCATTGATTGAATTACGGAGTTTGTCAGGCGTGATTTCGCGTTGAAGTTGAACGCTGGCAACCTGTCCTTCGGCGTGCACGCCCGCATCCGTTCGACCAGATCCGTGAACTTTGACCTCCCGATCATCCAGCAGCGAAAGCACGCGCATCAGTTCGCCCTGGACCGTGCGGCTTCCCTCTTGTGTCTGCCAGCCGTGAAAGTCCGTGCCGTCATATTGGATCAGCAGTTTGAAATTCATCGGACTTAATCTAACTTAGCGTTTATCCAAATCTTACTTTGCGTTTAATTGACCTTACTTTGCGTTTAGAGGCGGGCTCTAAACGGATTAGGTTATTTTTCTACTCCCCGGCTTAACCGCTTGATCGCCGCGTTGGCAGGCCGAGCAGTCTGCGGGCGCAATGGCGGGAACATCCAGCGTCGCCAGCGAGACGCGCGGTACACCTACCTCGGCCTTTCCTCCGGACCGATCGATGATCGAGCCCGCCGCGACCACGCTCGCTCCCGAGGCATCGAGAGCATCAATTGTTTCACGCGTCGATCCGCCGGTGGTTATCACGTCTTCAATTACCAGTACTCGCTCTCCTGCGCGCACCTTGAAACCTCTACGCAAAGTCATGCGGCCGTCTTCTCGTTCGGTCCAAATGAAGCGCACGCCGAGTTGCCGAGCGACTTCATAACCAATCACGATGCCTCCGATTGCCGGTGAAGCGACGGTCTCGATCTGTTTGCCGGTAAACTGCAGCGCCAGTGCCGCGCCAAACTCCATGGCCGCCGCAGTTGATTCCAGGGCCAATGCACATTGCAGGTAGACCGGGCTGTGCAGGCCGCTGGATAAAACGAAGTGACCCTCCAGCAGCGCGCCAGAGCTTTTGAATTTCGCTATTACTTCTTCGGCAGTCATCATGGCCTCGAATTAGAAAGCAGTTACTCAAGTTCTTCCTGGCTGCTGATTTTGACTTTGCGCCTTCCGGTACTTCTTCGCGCCTTTGCGTGAAGTATTCTTAGGGCTTCTTGAGTTTCACGCAAAGGCGCTAAGAAATGCTTAAGGCGCAAAGAATCTAAGACACACAGGTTTCAAAAGCTTCCATCAAGAGACTACAATGCATTTAGGTGGAAGCTCATCGCAATTTGATCTCCGACTCGGCGCTGGTCCAGGAAACTTTTGATCTGCTGAGCCAGAACGGCGGCCGCGCACCGGTCACTGAGGTTGTCGATAGGGTCTTCCGTCTGGCTCACGCCGATTCGGACTTGGCCGTTTCGCTGGTCAGCGATCTGGTTCACAACGATCCCCGCTTCAGGATAGAAACCGACCATCTAGTCATCATCGACGATCCGATTGAACATCGACTCCTGACTGAAATCGACTTTGTCGTGCTCGATGTCGAGGCAATCGGCTCAAAAGGACTGCCGGCCAGGATCATCGAACTCGGGGCGTATCGCGTTCGCGCGGGCAAGATCATCGATGAGTTTCAGAGCTTAGTCGATCCGGGTGTGCCTCTGCCGCGCTTCATCACCATGCTCACGGGCATCTCGGACGCAATGCTTAAGGGCGCTCCGAAGTTTTCCGAAATCGTTAACGCGTGGCTGGACTTTGCCGGCGACGCTGTCCTGGTCGCGCACAATTCAAACTTCGATCTGGCCCTCTTGAACCGCGAGATCGGGCGCGTCTTTCCCGGTAGCCGGATGCGGAACGCCGAACTCTGTACAGTGAAACTTGCCCGCCGCCTTATGCCATCACGGAATAGCCATAACCTGGATGCCCTGGCTAAACATTTCGGGTTGGAAATCGCTGCGCGACATCGGGCCGCCAGTGATGCACGGGCCACGGCTGAGTTACTACTTCGCTTACTGGATCAACTAGCCATCGAAGGCGTGAACACGCTCATCGAAGCTCGCCGGTTCCGCGCCAGGACCGAACCCACAGCTCCCGCGCTCGAACTTCAACTAACTCTCGATGTCTGATACAGGCGCCGGCGACGCGTTGCGCTTTAGAAGGTTCTTGCCAACAAACACGATGATAATTAGCAGTGCCAACCCAAGGCCGATGACGGGATAGTACCGGCTCAGGATCTCCCTGGCGTGCTCACCGTAACGCGCGGCGAGATAGCCCAAAAGCAAATAACGAAATGTCCGCCCGCCGGCAACGGCAATCGTCAGTCGCACCGGATTCAAGCGAAAGACTCCCGCGGATACCACGAACAATTTGAACGGGAAAGGCGGCGGCAGCAGCGAAGCCACCAGGACCGAAAGCACGTCGTACCGATCGATTAAATCCTTAACACGTTTTTGCTTCGATTCAGAGAAGCGTTTCAACGCTCGATGCCCGGCCCGTCGCGAAATGTAATAAAGAACCAGGCAGCCCGCGGTCGACCCGATCGTCGCGGCGGCCACATAGACCAGCACCCAGGATGGACGCGCGGCGGATAAGAGCAGCAGCACGGCGTCTACGCCGCCCGGCATGGGAATCATCACCGAATCAAGAAATGCGATGGCCAGCAGCCCGAAGGGTCCAAACGAAACCAGGTAGTGGGTAAACTTTGTCAGCCAGGCGGTAATTTTATGCATTACTGTTCAATAACTGACCGGGGTCCTTTTAAGAGTAGTCAGACTTTTCCTAACTTCACCGCGGCACGGCCTCGGCTTGATAAGAGATAAGCTGCCAGCCCGACTACGAAAATACAAGCGACCACGCTGATGATCACTATGCCGTTATCTTTCGAGAAGCGCAGCACCCTTTCTCCATAAAAAACTGCCAGAGTACCTTCAGCATAGTAACGGAGCGAACGAGCCAGCAGTATCGTCAGCAGAAATTTTCGCCGGGGAAACTGCAGAGCGCCCGCCGTGGCCACGAAAATTTTGAACGGCATTGGCGGGGGAAGGAGAGCAGGTACAGCCAGCGCCAGAATGCCAAAGCGAGCGTAGGCGCTCTCAACCCGCTGAATGTGCTCCACCTTGAAACGGCGATGCAGCACTGCTCGCCCGCCGCGACTCAATATGGTGTAAAGCAAAAGACAGCCGAGCACCGACCCTATCGCTGCGAACATCGGGAAAAAGAAGACCGCTCGCGGATGTGTGTAGCAGCGCGCCACGACCAGGTAATCGTTTACTTCAGGCAGCGACAGCAACGAAGAGTCGAGCGCGCCTATCAGGATCATCGCCGGTCCAGCCACGAAGATGGGGACGTGAACGATGAAGTGTCCTAAACGTTTGGCAAGGACATGCAACCAATCAAACATAGCAAGACCCTGAATGGCGAATGCTGCGTGACTAAACTGACAAGCCCAAATCCTGGCTGGTCACTCGTGCACTCATCACTTGGCTGGCGTAAAAATTGAAGGAGTATCGTACGTAACGCCCACGGTAAGTCCCGAGCGCGGACTGAGTTTTGTTAGCCCCTTGATGCCGGCGAAGTCGAAGCGAAGGCCTGAAGCACGCACCTGCATTCCCAGGCGGGCCTCGCCCTGCGATTCAGTTCCCAGTGGTCCACTGCCAGGTCGCGTGTTGGCCCGTCCGTTGACTTCACCGGCTACGCTGAACTGTTTGTTCAGCCTCACGATTCCGGCCAGGCCATAGGTCAAAAGATCATTCTGAGAAAATAAACCCGTTGGGGCCGTTAGGATGGCAATCCCCAGATTTCCGAAAGTATTCACGCGCGCATTGCGGCCGAATTTTTTTCCGAAGAGTATTTGGCCGTAAGCGTTGGTTTGGTTCAATCCGATGCCGCGGCTCTGGTTCGAGTTCGGCAGTTGCACCCCGAAACGAAATCCGAGCGAAGGCAGGTTGGCAGTCTCGTTGCGCAGTTTGATCTTGGTCCAGAGAGTGAAATCGCCGACGTCGTTGGTTGAGTTCGCCCCGGCCTTGACGTTAAGCGGGATAGCGCTGGGGCCGCGCGAGTTGATGCTCAAAAGATTCTGCGCCACGCCTTCGATTTGCACTTCGACATTCGGCGCCAGACCGATCGTGATCCCGATCACGCCGGCACGCGTTAGATCGCCGGTCAATCCTGAGACGGGGTACTTTGCCTTCTGCACAAAATCAATCCCCGCTTCAATCCGCAAAGAACCCGGAGCAATGATATCCACATCCTCGGTCAACAAAGGCCGTTGTTGAGCCGAAGCGACCGCCCCCATGCTGAACAAAAATCCGAGCGCGGCGGCGTTGATAACAATTAGTTTGATTCGGTTAAGCACCCTGATACTGAGCCCGGTCCCCTTTTGAATTCTTGCGGATTGTAATGCGCCCGAACGCGACACGTCAACGTAAATGAGATTAGCAGTGTCCCTACTCTTGACTACAGGCGTTCAGAGTACCGACTTTAGTCGGGCCTTTACTGAGCAGGAAAGACCCCAACTAAAGTTGGTACTATATGCGCCCGTGAAATTACGGGACTACCCAACCATTGACATGCCCCAGCCACGCGACTAGAATTGGCACCTAAGAAATTAGGTTATTCTTCGAGGAAACGACCATGAGTCTGGTTAAGATCATCGTCATTACTGTCCTGCTAATCCTGAGCCTCTTGTTCTTCGGGCGCTTTCTTTTCCAGCCCGCTTGAACATGGTTCTGCACCACCCGCACGGCGGTCCGCGATTCCCACTCTGTCTGGCTACGTCTATTAGTTTGCTTCTGTTTTCGGTTGCCGTTAAGTCCCAGCAAAAAGAGCCTGTCGACGTTATTTCTGTGCGCACCGATCTCGTAGCAGTTCCCTTCAGCGTTACTGATTCGCACGGCCGCCGTATTTCCAATTTGAATCAAATGGATTTTGCTCTGACCGACGATGGTCGCGCCAACAAGATCGACTATTTCGCATCGGGAGCAGAGCGAATCGCTTTGGCGTTTGTGCTGGACAACTCCGGGAGCCTGCGCGAGCAGCTCTCGCGTCAGCGCGATGCAGCCATCGGACTTTTCCGGCGCTTCGGTCCGGCCTCGAGCGTAGCGGTGATTTGGTTTGGCCAATCGGCGAAATTGGTGGAGCCCTTTACGAGGGAAACCGAAAATGCCGGCGCGGCTTTCAACTTGCCCACAAGTCTGAGCGAACGAACTGCGATATTCGACGCTGCTTTACTGGCAGTCAAAGCCTACGCCGATCGGTCTGAGAATTCGCCTGAGCGACGAATTGCGATTCTGATTAGCGACGGACTGGATACGGCGAGCAAGGTAAGTTCTCAACAGGTCATCGCAGCCGCAAATCATGCGAACGTTTCGTTCTATGTGATTCAACTGCCTCTGTTCACTCCGATCGATGGCCGATTGACTGCGCGGCCCGCAAGCAAAGGATTTCGTGAACTGGCGGAAAAGACCGGCGGCAAGTACTTCGTCGCTGGAACTTCCGCATTAGCCTTAAATACCAGCGCCCGAGTCGATCTAACTCAAGTCTTCGCCGCCATCGAAGATGATCTGCGCAGTCAGTACATGATCGGCTTTTATCCCGGCGACGCTGCGAGGGATGGGCGGCCGCATCGCGTCTCAGTGTCTCCTTCAAATCGCAAACTGAAAGTACATCAACTAAGAACCAGCTACAGCTTAAGACCTGGCCCATGACTGAAGAACAAAAAGCAAACGTGGTAATGATTCGTCGCGCCCTGATCAGCGTTTCGGACAAGGACGGCATCGTCGATTTTGCGCGTGAGTTAAAGCGATTTGGAGTCGAGATAATCAGCACCGGCGGTACGGCCAAAACCCTCCGCGAAGCAGGCCTGGCGGTGCGCGAGGTCTCGGACGTGACCCGCTTTCCGGAAATGATGGACGGACGAATCAAGACGCTGCACCCGCGGATTCATGGGGGGCTGCTGGCCGTTCGCGATAATCCCAAACATCTCGCGGCGATGAGCGAGCACGACATCGAGCCGATCGACATGGTGGTCGTGAATCTGTATCCGTTTGAGGAAACAATCGCGCGCGAAGGCGTAACCATCGAAGAAGCAATTGAACAGATCGACATCGGCGGCCCGGCTATGATTCGCTCGGGGGCGAAGAATTTCCGTAGCGTGGCCGTCGTCGTGAGCCCGACCACTTATCCGGACTTAGCAGCCGAACTGCAAAGCCGGACAGGCGGCCTGTCGCTTAAGACGCGTTTTCGACTAGCCTGCGAAGCGTTCAATCGCACCTCAATCTACGACTCAGCAGTATTTCAATACCTGACGTCACAAGCGTTTGAAGATGGCCCAGTCAGCCAAGACGCTGAGCTTCCCGCTGCCGCCGGGGTGGGCAAAAGCTTTACCCTGACCGAGCAAATCAAATCACTGGCAAATGATTTCAACTTGAACCTGCACAAGCTCTCGGATCTACGGTACGGCGAGAACCCACATCAGATTGCCGCGCTCTATGACGGCCGCGAACCGCGAGGTGTCGCTCATGCCGAACTCCTTTCCGGCAAAGAAATGTCCTTCAACAACTATGTTGACGCTGACGCCGCCTGGCAACTCGTCTGCGACTTCGACGATTTGGCTTGCGCGATCATCAAGCATACGAATCCCGCCGGCGTAGCGCTCGGCAAATCGAACGAGGCTGCATACCGAAAGGCCCTGGCCTGCGACCCGGTGTCCGCATTCGGAGGCATTGTCGCGTTCAATCGCAAGGTCGACGAAGCCGCGGCCCGCGCCGTCAGCGAGATTTTCACCGAAGTAGTCATCGCGCCGGATTACGAGCCGGCGGCCTTGGAAGTACTGAAGACCAAAAAGAGCCTGCGCGTACTTCGCACGGAAGATACTGCGTCGATTGAAGGCCTTGAATACAAACAAATCTCGGGCGGCATGCTAGTGCAGACAAGTGACACGCACCGTTTGAAACGCGAGGACTTGAAGGTCGTAACCAAACGCGCACCATCGGAAGCTGAGATCGACGATTTGTTATTCGCCTGGACTGTCTCTAAGCACACAAAGTCCAACGCGATCGTTTATGTTCGCGACCAGCAGACGGTTGGAGTAGGCGCCGGCCAGATGTCGCGCGTGGACTCGGTCAAGATTGGCGCCATGCGCGCTCAGTTACCCACCGCCGGATCTGTTTTAGCTTCAGACGCCTTCTTTCCGTTCCGTGACGGGTTGGACGAAGCCGCCAAGTACGGCATCACTGGGGTCATCCAGCCCGGCGGGTCGGTGCGCGATGCGGAAGTGATCGCCGCCGCGGATGAACATGGCCTCGCAATGGTCTTTACGGGCATCAGGCATTTCAAACATTAGCGCTACTGTCAGAACCGCCTGCGGTAGCGGGCGGTTGGTCCATTAGAAAATCGAGTCCTTAATCAAACCTTTCTATTGCGTTGATTCAACCGCCCGCTACCGCAGGCGGTTCTGACAGGAAGCCGAAGCGCGCTGCCAGCACCGGCTTGCGCTTTGAATCGGACTTCCTTGATACTGCGCGATACTGGATTTACAACGCAAAGCTTGAGTTAATGAGAGACCAATGCTGCAAAACAAACAAGGAATCATTTTCGGCGTAGCCAACAAACGATCGATTGCCTGGGCCACGGCGCAGGCGCTGCATCAGGCGGGCGCGAGGCTGGCCTTCACTTATCAGGGCGACCGCCTGAAAGATAATGTAGAGGGCCTGACTAAAGCCGAGATGCTGGATTCGACGTTAATATCATGCGACGTGACGAAGCAGGAAGAAGTCGACGAAACGTTCAAGCGCGTCGGAACACAGTTCGGCCGACTTGATTTTCTGATCCACAGCATCGCTTTTGCGCCCCGAGAGGCGCTGGAAGGCGAATACTTGAAAACAGATCGCGAAGCCTTTCTTACAGCTTTGGAGATCAGCGCTTACTCGCTGACGCAACTGGCTCGCGCTGCGGCCCCGCTGATGACTGACGGCGGCAGCATCGTCACCATGAGCTTTCACGGAGCCGAGAAGGTTTACCAAGGATACAACGTGATGGGCGTAGCGAAAGCGGCGTTGGAATCCAGCGTCCGATATCTCGCCGCCGATCTGGGTCCGCGAAACATTCGGGTCAACGCTGTTAGCGCCGGACCAATCCAGACTCTTTCCGCGCGCGGAGTTTCCGGCCTGAGCACAATGCTGAAGCATCACGCCGAACGCGCGCCGCTTCATCGCAACGTCGAACCGCGCGAGGTGGGCAACACGGCACTCTTTCTTTGTAGCCCGCTCTCGTCCGGCATAACCGGGGAAACAATCTATGTCGATTGCGGCTATAACATCATGGGTCTATAGCGTTCATCTTGGATGACAAACTTCAGTTTGTCGTTTGATAGATGAGGTCAGGAGCGGGAGCCGTAGCGACGGGGTAAGACACACAGACTGAAGTCTGTGCCACTAGCAATGACCGACGAAAACGACACTAAGCCATCGGGCGGTACTCAGGACGAGCGTTTACTGGAAACGCCCAGGGCAGATGAGTTTCTGCACACGGACACCTGGCGTGTGTTTCGCATCCTGGGCGAATTCGTTCAGGGATTCGAAGACCTGGCCCACATCAAAAATGGCGTTTCCGTTTTTGGTTCAGCCCGCACGCCCCCTGATCATCCGGAATATGAGGCTGCGCGAGAAACCGGCGCTCTGCTCGCGCGCGCAGGCTGCACGGTGATCACCGGCGGAGGTCCGGGAATCATGGAGGCCGCCAACCGCGGCGCGTTTGAAGCCGGTGGTGCATCGGTCGGCTGCAATATCGAACTCCCGCACGAGCAAAGCTCTAATCCCTATCTGACCCTCTCGCTCAAGTTCAAATACTTCTTCGTGCGCAAGACAATGTTCGTGAAGTACAGCAACGCTTTCATTATTTTCCCCGGCGGCTTTGGCACGCTTGATGAACTCTTCGAAGCATTGACCTTGATTCAAACGCACAAGATTCACAACTTCCCGGTTGTGCTCTATGGCTCGAGGTATTGGAAGGGAATGCTGGATTGGTTGAGAGGCCCGATGCTGAGTGAGGGAAAGATTGTCGAAGACGATTTTCGGCGTCTGCACTTGACCGATTCGCCGGAAGAGATCGTTTCGGTCGTTAAGGCCTATGATCCTTCCGAGAGCGAACCCATCAGCCACTTGAGATAAGGGTCCGCGGCTGCTTTGATGGGGAGCGCAATAATCTCGGGCGTCTCGTAGCTGTGAATCGCAGTGACTCGTTTGACCAGCTCATCAAACCGATCGCTTGCCGTCTTGGCCAGAAGCAGCACTTCCTGTTCGTGAGCCACCTCACCCTGCCAGCGATAGATCGATTGGATTTCAGGTAGGATTTGCACGCAGGCGGCGAGACGCGCCTCTACCAGCATGTCTGCTATTCGGCCCGCTTCGTCGCGATTGGCCGCGGTCATCAGGACGACGATAGGTTCTGAGGAGTCATCGCTCATACCAAGTGACACAGACTTCAGTCTGTGATAGCAGGTCACTAAATGGCGAAGCAGCGATGAAGCCGCATCCGTATGGGTTCTGGAACGAAACCTACACTTGAATCGGGAAGGTAGGAATCACAGACTAAAGTGTGTGCCACTTATTCTGATTCTTCGTCGTCTTCATCCGAAGTGGACCCTGTCAGTGGTGAAGTGTCTTCGCCGAAGAAAGACGCGTAGAGCTCTTTCGCCCGATCCAGATCGCGCTCATCCACCAATACCTGGGCCCCGGGCGCCATGACCGAAAACAGCGGCGAGAATTGATCCGATGCTCCCGACTGGACGACCGCGCGGATTCCGTTCTGCCGCAGGATATCTGTGATCATCTCTGCCTCCGCCGGCGAAGATAAAGTGTGCAGGGTTACAAAACTGGCTTCACTGCCGTCACTGGCGCCGTCGTTTACGCTTAGACGCTCGACCAACTCAGTGCCGTCGTCCGCACAGATCTTGATTCCGGATTCGTATTCGGATTCGCAGGTAGGACAAAACATGTTTGAGATTGTAGCGCAAGACGTTAACTTGCGCGATACACGCCAGTTCTTAGAAGCATCGCAATTTAAGAAATTGCGCTACGCGCTGACGGCGCGCTCAAAAGGAATTTCTTCAAAATGGGTAAAGCGTTTGAAGTCACGGAAGCGTTGGTTGATCTCTTCGTGCGTCAGCCTTTGTACTCGTTCCGTGCCGAATTCCTCAACGTTGAAAGACGCCATCACTGAGCCGAAGATCATGGCCCGGCGCAAAGCTGCCGCGTCCAGCTTTTCCTGACTTGAAAGATAACCCATCAACCCCCCCGCGAACGTGTCGCCTGCTCCGGTGGGATCAAAGACCGCCTCCAGCGGGTATGCGGGAATGGCGAAGTATTCGTCACCGGTGAACATCGCCGCTCCGTATTCGCCGCGCTTAACGATCAGAGTTTTCGGTCCCCACGAGAGTATTTTGCGCGCGGCCTTTATCAGATTAGGCTCCTCAGCCAACTGCCGCGCTTCGGCATCGTTGATAATTACCAGGTCAACGACTTCGATCGTCTTCTGCAGAGAATCGCGCGTGGTGTCTATCCACAGGTTCATCGTATCCAATGCCACCAATTCGGCCGCCGGCACCTGTTGGCGCACGTCGCGCTGCAGATCGGGTTGAATGTTGCCAAGAAAAACCAGACGCGCCTGCTTAGAGTTCGCTGAGAGTTTTGGTTCGAATCCCGCGAAGACATTCAATTGCGTATCGAGCGTGTGCGCCACGTTCAGGTCATATTCGTATCGACCATGCCATTGAAATGTTTTGCCGTCCGGAATAACTTCCAAGTCGCTGGTATCAATGTTGTGACGAGCGAAGACATCTTTCTCAGCCGACCCAAAGTCACCGCCGACTACGGCGACGACGCGCACGTCGGTAAAGAAGCTGGCCGAGATGGAGAAGTGAGAAGCTGACCCTCCCAGCATGCGATCGCGTTTACCGAAAGGCGTTTCGACGGCGTCAAACGCAACTGAACCTACGACAAGTAATGACATGTTAGATTTTTTCTTGTTCCTTCAAGATTTGATATATCAGATTTTCAGATTTCAGAGCGTGACGGTCGCCGCTTAACCTCAGCAGGACACCGACTGCTCACTGCTCACTGCTTACTCTCTTTGGCCTTCGGTCCGCCCAGCGCCTTCAGCTCTTCCAGAGCTGTGTCCTTGAATCTACTCTCGGGATAATTGTTGACCAGCATCGAAAGATAATTCCGCGCTTCCTCTCTGAGTTTATCGGTCGCAGTCTTCACCGATTGCTTCCCCCTGTTCTCCGCGAGCCGCAGGCTGCTCTGCCCGGCGATGAGGAGCACTTCGTCAATTTTTGAAAACGTGGGATTGCCGGCCAGGATCTCTTCACAACGACCGAGTGACGCTTTGTACGCTTTTCTCAGCTTGAAGTATTGCCGAGCCACTTCCAGGTTGTGCAGAGAGTCCTTCTCCATATCAGGATCGCGCACCACGTCCGGACCCTGCTTTGCAGCTCCCTGCGCGCTGGCCGTCCCGGGAGCGACGATAAATAGCGCCAGAGCGATCAAGCTAATCAGGTAAAACTTTTTCATAGTCGTATTCCCCTATTTCCTCAAACCTCGAAATCAGTTTCGATATTTTCCAATGATGGCCTCGAGCTTGCGCGTGGTTGCTTCCGGCCACAAATCGGGCGCAGTAAAGATCGCATTCTTCAAAGCCGATCCACACTTGCATTCGCGTGGAGCGCTCGCCAGACCCTTCACCGCTTCGCGCATGATGACCTGCGCGTTCCTCACATTTTTATTGAGGTACTCGATAACCGTTTCCACCGTGACCGCGTCGTGGCTCGGGTGCCAGCAGTCATAGTCAGTTACCAGAGCCAGTGTCGCATAACAAATCTCAGCCTCGCGCGCGAGTTTGGCTTCCTGCAGATTTGTCATGCCGATCACGTCCATGCCCCACGAACGGTAAACGTTTGATTCAGCGACGGTCGAGAACGCCGGGCCTTCCATGCAGATGTAAGTTCCGCCTCGGTGCACCTTCACCTCGACGGCCTGACAGGCTTGCTCAAGCACGTCGCCCAGTTGTCCGCACACCGGATGCGCAAACGCTACGTGCCCGACTATGCCCTCGCCAAAAAAAGTCGATTCGCGGGCACGAGCGCGCGTACGATCAAAGAACTGATCAGGAATCACCATGTCCAAAGGCGCGTATTGCTCCTGCAGCGAGCCAACGGCTGACGCCGACAGGATCCGTTCGACCCCGAGCAGTTTCATGCCGTAGATGTTGGCGCGAAAAGGGACTTCGGTCGGCGTAAATCGATGTCCCCGTCCATGACGTGGCAGGAAAGCTACTCGTTGGCCTTCGAGCGTGCCGAGAATAAATTTGTCCGAAAGACGGCCGAAGGGAGTCTCCACCTCGATCTCGTCGACGTCCGTGAGCTCCGGCATTTGATAGAGACCGCTGCCGCCGATGATGCCGATTTTCGCTTGTGTCATCATGCGTAGATGAGCCGGCCCTTTGGTTCTGGTATTGCCCGGCCTAGCTCGCGAGCAGTCTCGATCCACTCCTGAATCACTACTTCCGCGTTGGCGAGAGCCTCCTGATACGTAGTCCCATCGGCCATACATCCCGCCAACTCAGGCACCTCCGCGACAAATGCATCGTCGTCGTCGCTCCAATAGATAATGACCTCATATTTGCTCATAGAGTTTCTCCCAACCGATACTTGAGCATCACCTTTCGCACTTGTCTCACCTGGTAGACTTTTGCTTTGGCGCCCGTGGGTTGCAGGTTCAATATCTCTTCAACTCCCTCTAGCGTAAAAATATGATGACTACCGCGAATTCGCTCGTCGAAATGAAGGCTTCGCAGAAGGGTGAGCAAGTCATTGAAATCAATGTTTGCATCAGACCGACCGCTAAGGACCTTTTCGATCAGCTTCTTATTCTGAGGCATTCGAAGTTTCTAATACCACACTCTTAAACTTACCATCTTCCTCGACAATACGACCCAGCGGGGCTCCCGGTTCGTGATAGAACAAGCACGTCCAATTCTCACGCGCCGCCTGTGGCAACAACTTCTTTTTCGCGGCGAGCGTTTCCACCGGGTAGAGATCGAACCCCATGATCCAGGCCAGCGGTACATGAGCTCTCATTGGCACCAGGTCAGCAAAGCCAAACAGCGTTTCGGGCCCCTGCTCAAGCCGCGCGCACTGCATCGAGCGATTGTGCCCGGCATGCGTTTCCATTCGCAGACCGGGCGCGACTTTATACTCGGGCTCTTTCAATTCCAGTTGTCCGGAGTCCTTCAAAGGACGCCAGTTGTCCGGCAGATAGCTGGCGCGATCACGTTCAGACGGTGCCTCCGCGTGCTCGTACTCGGATCGCGAGATGAAATAGCGCGCATTCGGAAACGCCGGGACGACATTTCCGGACACGTCCCTCGTCGTATTGCCTCCCGCGTGATCGAAGTGCAGATGAGTGTTGATGACTATCGTGATGTCGTCCGGACCAACACCTGCAACGCCGCGTAACGATTCCGCAAAAGATCGTTTGCGATCAATGCCGTACATCGCCTGATGTTTGTCCGACCATTTCTCGCCGATGCCCGTATCAACCAGGATGCGCTCGCCATTGCCCTCGATGAAAAGGCAATTCATATTCATGCGAATGCGGTTCTGTTCATCGGGCGGACACGCCTTTGACCAGAGGTTGCGCGGCACGACGCCGAACATGGCACCGCCATCGAGACGAAACTCACAGTCCGACACGACTTCGACGCGATAATCACCAAACATCATCGCGCTCGCCTATTTACCCTTCGTTGCGCCTTTCGTCGGTGCGCTCTTGGCGGGCGCTTTCCCTTTGTCAGCGGGCGCGGTTGTAGGGGGTGGACCTTCAGGCATCATGCCTGGCGGCAGTCCCTGCTGCTGCATCTGCTGCGGCGGCGGAGCGGCAACACTAAAGTTGTCCGCGATAGCTATGTGCGATCCCTGACGCTTCACGATCTCTTCGATCATGGCCTTCTCTTTTTCCTGTTCGACCGCTTCGCGGGCCTGGTCCAGCGGCGACTTTGGCGGTCCGAACGGATTCGGCGTGCCGGCGGCGATCAGTATGTGACGAGCGTGTACCTGCTCTTCAGGTTTGCCGTCCTTGGTCTCGGTCTTCTTCTCATCGACTTTGATGATGTGAAAGCCGAACTGACTCTCCACGATATCGCTAACCTGACCCGGCTGCAGGGCAAACGCGGCCTTATCAAACTCGGGAACCATTTGGCCGTGTCCAAACCAGCCCAGGTCTCCGCCCTTGTCCTTGCTGCCAGGATCGGTAGAGAACTCTTTTGCCAGTTTCGAGAAGTCTTCGCCGGCCTTCACGCGTTTCAGAACGTCCTCTGCTTTTGTGCGCGCCTGTTTAGTGTCGAGTTCGGGATGCTTGTCGATGTAAGCCTTAATCTCGGCATCAGTCGCCTTGGTGTTGGGAATCAGCGTTTCCTTGGCGTAGGTCGAAGCCAGCAGCCGCGACTGTTCGAGCATGATCTGTAATTCTACGCTGCGCTTCTTGTCCAGACCGGCCGCGGTTCCACGCCGTTCTCCGATCAAGACCTGACCGAGTTGCTTGTGGATCTCTTTTAGCTGTTCGGGTGGAATCTGTTGGCCGGCCATCATCGGATTGTTGGCCTGCGCGTCTTTGAGAAACTGATTGAAGCGATCTTCCTGTCCGGGCTCTTTGAAAAATGCGTCGATCTCGGCTTCGGACGCCTGGGCAGCGCCGGGATTAGCGGCCTGCGATTCAGCATAGCTCTGCGAAATCACAATGGCGCGAATCAAATCGAGCTGCCGTTTGATCTCTGGACGATAAGCGATGCCTTTTGATTTGGCTTCTTCGGCAACGGCCAGCAGTTCGCGCACGTTCTTTGCGAAGTCTTTTCGGGCGGCATCATCCGTAGCCAAACGCTGGCGCGCCTGGGGAGCCTGGTCCTGGGCGATCTGGGTCATATCATCCGAACTTAAGTTGACCGCCGACCCATGACTGGCCTTCACCTGCCAAACAATAAGCCCGATTGAAAAAAGGATGCCGACTCCGGCGGCAATCCAAGCTTTTGTTGTTGAATTCAAAATAAAACTCTTCCTTTCAAGTCTCTTCTATCCAGTTAATTTCTCTTCGATAAAGTCACTCACGTCGGAACTTCGATGATCCAAGCCAGGAGCGGCCGCGGGCTGAACCAATTCCAGAAGGACTCCGCCAGTCGATGATGGATGAACAAAGGCAACAAGGCAACCGCGCGCACCGTGCTTCGGCACTTCATCGATCAGACGCACACCATGCTGCCGGAGGTTGGCCAGCGCAACGCGAATATCATCCACGCGCAGAGCAACATGGTGAATTCCGGGCCCGCGTTTTTCAACGAACCTGCTAATTGGCGAGTCCTCAGACGTGGCCTCGAGCAGTTCGATGCGGGATTCGCCAATCGGCAGCATCGCCACGCGAACTTTCTGTTCGGGCACCTCTTCGGTCTCAGTCACGTCGAGCCCAAGCGCGTCACGATAAAACGTGAGTGCCTCTTGAATTCCACGCGTCGCAATTCCAATATGATCGATCTTCATCTTGTAGGGGCAGGGCTCGTCCCTGCCCGTCTTATCTTTGGCGCACCGGCAGGGACAAGCCCTGCCCCCACATCAATTTCTTAAGAGTTCATCGACCGCTGAATAAGGGTCGCGCTTCTTCATAGCGCGTCACGATAAAACGTAAGTGCCTCTTGAATTCCACGTGTCGCAATTCCATATGATCGATCTTCATCTTGTAGGGGCAGGGCTCGTCCCTGCCCGTCTTGTCTTTGGCGCATCGGCAAGGACAAGCCCTGCCCCCACATCAATTTCTTAACAGTTCATCGACTGCTGAATAAGGGTCGCGCTTCTTTGTAGCTACTTCCGCAGCCAAACGATCGAGCTTCTCTGCCGTTGAATCCCCGGCCAGCGCTTCTGTCACTAGACGCTCGCGCAGCAGTTCCAGAATCCGCCAGCGCGCGATGGCCGCTCGCCGATCGAGTGCGGCTGGAGCCTGGCGCTGAAATTCTCGGCTTCCTTCGATGGCTGCGGCCAGTTCTTCGATGCCTTTGTTCTCGATGGCGACAGTCTTGACGATTGGCGGCTCCCATTGATCCGCTCGCGCGCCAAATGAAAGCAGAGCCTCGAGCTCTTTCTCAGTTCGCAAAACGCCATCACGGTCGGCCTTATTAATGACGAGCACATCACCGATCTCCATGATGCCCGCTTTCATAGTCTGGACGTCGTCGCCCATTCCAGGCACCAGCACCACCACACAAACATCGGCGGTTTTGGCAATTTCGATTTCGTCCTGACCAACACCGACAGTTTCGATGATGATCTTTTCATAGCCTGCCGCGTCCAGAATCGCGGCCGCCTCGATAGTTGAACGCGCCAGGCCCCCAAGGTTTCCACGCGTGGCCATCGAGCGAATGAAAACCCCTTTGTCGAGCGCGAGGGTTTGCATTCGAATCCGATCGCCCAGAATCGCGCCACCGGAAAAAGGGCTCGAGGGATCGACTGCGATAATTCCGACGCGCTCGCCACGCTTGCGGTAAAAGCCGGCAAGCTTATCCACCAGCGAAGACTTCCCCGCCCCCGGCGATCCGGTGATCCCAATGATCAGCGCTCGGCCCGTCAGCGGAAAGATTTGCTTCATCAATTCCGCGCTATCAGTCGAGCCGTCTTCGACCTTTGAAATCGCACGCGCTACTGCCGTAGGCTCGCCCGCGGCAACCCGATCTATGAGCGGCGGATTATTCGTTGACAACGTATTCCTTTGTTTAGAGTTGGGATGCCCCAACCATTGTCGGCACAAGTGCCGACTCTAAACGGCGATTCCAAATCGAGTTTCAAAAGCGACGATCTCAAAGCAGCTATGCCTGTTTCAGAATCTCTCTGGCGATGATGATTCGCTGAATCTCTGACGTGCCTTCGCCGATCGTGCACAGCTTGGAATCGCGCCAGTATTTTTCCGGGGGATAATCTTTGGTATAGCCGTAACCGCCGTGAATCTGAATTGCCTCTTCACAAACGCGCACGCTCATTTCCGAGGCGAAGAGCTTGGCCATCGAAGACTCTCTGGTGGTCTTTTTCCCGTTGTCCTTCATCCAGGCGGCGCGATACATCAACAGCCGCGCGGCATCGATCTGGGTCGCCATGTCGGCAAGCTTGAATTGAATTGCCTGAAACTCGCTGATCGGTTTTCCAAATTGTTGCCGTTCGCCCGCGTACCGCACTGCTGATTCGAAGGCGCCCTGTGCGATGCCGACCGCGAGCGCGGCGATCGAGATGCGCCCGCCGTCCAGAATCTGCATTGCATTAACGAACCCGCCACCCTCTTCGCCCAGGCGATTCTCATCCGGAACAAAACAGTCTTCGAACACGACGCTGGCCGTCTCAGACGCGCGCAAACCAAGTTTGTTTTCCTTCTTCGACGGCGCAAAACCCTTCATGCCTTTCTCAAAAATAAAGGCAGTAATTCCTTTGCTGTGCTTAGCCCGATCGCTCGACGCAAAGGCCACGCAGGTGTCGGCATGGATAGCGTGAGTGATGAAGTTTTTTGAGCCGTTGACCACCCAGCCGCCGTTACTTTTCATTGCAGTCGTGCGGGTTCCGGAAGCATCCGAACCGGCCCCCGGCTCAGTCAAACCCCAAGCGCCGAGATGTTCACCGCTGGCCAGTGGCGCCAGATACTTCCGCTTTTGCGCTTCATTTCCGTACTGAAAAATATGATTTGAGCAGAGCGAGTTGTGGGCAGCCACAGAGATCCCGACCGACCCATCTACGCGCGAGAGCTCTTCAATCGCGGTAGCGTATTCGACGTAACCCAGGCCGGCCCCCCCGTACTCCTCCGGAAACAGGATTCCGAGGAGCCCCAACTCGGCAAGTTTTGGTTGCAGCTCCGTGGGAAAGTGCTGGGCCTCGTCCCATTCCATCACGTGCGGAGCGATTTCACCCTCGGCAAACTCGCGCACGCTCATCTTCATCTGCAGCTGTTCTTCAGTAAGTTCAAATTCCATTTTATTACCGCGACACAGGTCTTACCTTCTGCTAACACTCAAACGACAGGCAATGATGCCTGTCGCGAGATTATGAAGCCATAACATTGTAACTCAACGAGCTCTGAAAACGTGATCGCCCTGTTCAGAGCTGGTGACCTGATTTGATTAGAGGTGTTTAGAGTGCCGACTTCAGTCGGGCTTTTTGTTAAGCGAGAAAGAGCCCAACTAGAGTTGGTACTCTAAACGCCTTAACCGGATACCCGCTTCGCTCGCCGCGGCGACGCGGATTTCTTCGCTCCTGCATTCTTCATCGGCGGACTTGTCTTCCTGGCGCGCGTATCCTTCGACGGCGCGCCCGGTTTTTTCACACTCTTTAATCGCCTGACTTCTATCGGATTCAGTTCGCGCCATTGGCCGGTTGCCAGGAACCGATCATCCAACTCGCCGATATGCGTTCGTTTCAACTTGGTCACCGAATGCCCTATGGCGTCGAACATACGACGAATCTGTTGATTGCGACCCTGATGAAGAATGACTTCGAACCAGCCGTTTGATTCGGTCGAACGCAGCTGTCGCACTTCCGCCGGCGCCGTGCGTCCGCCTTCGCCAATAGCGATGCCACGGCGCAATCGTTCGACCGCGTTGTCGGTGGGCATACCTTTTACTTTGACCCGATAGACTTTGCGAATCTGGTTCCGAGCAGCGGTGATGATGTTGGTGAACTCGCCGTCGTTGGTAAGTAACAGAAGACCCTCGGTATTGAAATCGAGCCGGCCAACCGGATGCAGCCGGCCCAGCGTCGCCGGAATCAATTCCGTCACGAGCGGCCGCCCTTCGGGGTCGGCCATGCTGGTCAAATAACCTCTGGGCTTATTGAGAAGAATGTAAATGTTTAGATGCTGCTCCAGGAACCGATTGATGAGACGACCCTTGACCTTGATCTTATCGACGCTGGGATCGGCCTTGGCGCCCAGTGCGTCGACGACCTTCCCGTTGACCTGAACCAATCCGGCCGTGATCAGTTCTTCTGCATGACGCCGCGAAGCGATGCCCGCCGCGGATATTAGTTTTTGGAGACGTTGTTGCATAACTAAAAAGCACTCCGCGGGAGGCGAAGGCAGCGAACCTGAATCAGCAAGTTTCTCTCAGCCTTCTGCCTACGGCTTTCTGCCTACTCACTTCCCCCAGCCAAGTCCTGAAAGTCTTCAATGCTGGGCAGCTCGGAAAGGTCCTTCAGGCCAAACTGGATGAGAAAGTCTTTCGAAGTTCCGTACATCATCGGACGGCCCACGGTCTCTTTTCGTCCTTTAGCTACGATAAGCCGCTTGTCGAGCAGTGTCTTGATGGCTGAAGGCGATTGCACTCCCCTAATCTCGAGGATCTCCGGGACCGTTACCGGCTGTTTGTAGGCGATGACGGCCAGCGTCTCTAGTGACGCCAGCGATAGTTTCGCGCTCGGCCTTGATTTAAGATACGCGCGAATCTGTTCGTGGTGTTCGGGTCGCGTGGCGATCTGCCAACCGGCGGCGATCTCCCGCAACTGCAAGCCGCTGTTGCGGGCGTCATATTCCGCCACCAGCTCGACTAATACTTTATTGACGGCGTCGCGTTCGACTTTGATCACATCGGCAATGGTCTTGGCGCTAACCGGCTCATCGGCGACGAAAATCATCGCCTCGGCAATCGCCTTGAGTTCGGCGTCGCCTATCTCGCGCTCACCTTCGATCTCGTCGTTGGACGATGCCTCGTCAACTTCTATTGCTGACTCAGGATTGGTCGCTTTTGCTGCTTTGCTCATGATTACTTTGGCCTGGTGTTCGACAACCTATTTCGCCCTTTCAGGGCTCCAGATTCTTTTCTCACGTCCTCACCCAGGGCGTTGCCCTGGGCTATTTTATGGCGCGCCTTCAGCGCTTCATATTGCTTGTCCTTCCGGGCCGGCCGCGCGGGCCATGATAGCGCCAAAGGTCTCGTTCTGTACCAGCGCAATCTCACTCATGCGGACCAATTCGAGCACTGAAAGAAACGCTACCACTAACTCGCGGCGCGACTTGGACCGCTCAAAGAAAAGCATCAGGTTCACTTCACCAGCCGAACGAACCATGTTGCGCAAGCGATCGATCATCTCGGCCATGCTGACTTCTTCGCGCTCGATTTCCAGAAGGATCTCTTCCTTCTGGCGCGCGAGGATTTCCTGAAAGACCCGCAGAAGATCGAAAAGACCAACGGCAACCTCAGGATTGTTCTTGTCGGTTTCGATCTCGGCCCGCTTGAAGACTGCCTGTTCAACGGTAGCGCGCGACCAGAGCATCTCCGCCGCCGCCTTGAATTTCTCGTGCTCGATCAGCCGGTTAACCAACTCGGCCCGCGGGTCAAGCACTTCTTCTTCCACCGCCAGCGGGTCACGTGGAAGTAGCATGCGCGACTTTAGCTCGATTAGCTGCGCGGCCATCACCAGAAAATCGCCCGCCACGGTCAGGTCGAGTTCTTTCATGAGAGTCAGATAGCGCAGGTATTCATCGGTGATGCGCGCGATCGGAATGTCATAGATGTTTACCTGTTCCTGCCGGATTAGGTAGAGCAGAAGATCGAGCGGTCCCTCAAAGTCACCCATCGTGACCTTGAGTTGATCTGTGTCGCCATCGGGAGTGATCTCAGGTTTGGAATTGGCAACACTGATCTGAGCCGGCTCAGCCCGGACTTCCGCTGGGGCCGGTATAGCTATCTCGTTTGGTGAAGTATCTTCCATCGATCTCTTAATCGTTCAGAGTTCAAGCTTCAGTTTGTTCTCTTATAAACTGGCAATCTAAAGAGTGAACTCTAAGCCTTCGCGCCGACTAAACCCATGTTCGCCTTTGCCTGTGACAGTATTGGCGCGGCGATCGATCTGGCTCGGGCGGCGCCTCGCTCCAAAATTTCATCCAGTTTAGCATCATCGATGGCGTGCACGCGCTCCTGAAGGGGCTTGAGAAACCCAATCGTCACGTCCGCGAGTTCTTCCTTCAGCTTCCCATAGCCCTGGCCGGCGAAATGTTCTTCGATCTCACCGGAAGTTTTTCCGGTGAGCAAGTGGAAAATCGTCAGCAGGTTATTTATCGCGGGGCGACTGGCATCAAAACGAATCTCGGCGCCCGAATCAGTGACGGCGCGCTTGAATTTGCGACGCACGGCATCCGCCTCGTCCAAAAGCATGATGCAACCAGCTTCGCTTTCATTGTCGGATTTAGACATCTTCTTCGCCGGGTCGGCCAGAGACATGATGCGGGCTCCAACCTTCGGAATAAAAGGATCGGGCACACGAAAGGTCTCGCCGTAGTCTCGATTAAAGCGCACGGCGATGTCCCGGGTCAGTTCCAGGTGTTGCTTCTGATCTTCGCCCACCGGCACCAGGTCCGTCTGATAGAGCAAAATGTCCGCAGCCATCAACACCGGGTAATCGAAGAGACCTACGCCGACGTTCTCTTCCTGTTTGCGCGCCTTGTCTTTGAACTGCGTCATCCGCTCGAGCTCTGACATTCGCGTAACGCAGTTAAGCAGCCAGGTTAGTTCGGTATGTTCGGCTACGTCCGATTGCACGAACACAGTCGAGATATCGGGATCGATTCCGACGGCCAGATAGATGCGCGCCAGTTCCCGCGTCTTGGCTGCCAGCATTTTCGGATCCTGCGGCAGAGTAATCGCGTGCAAATTGACGATGCAAAAGAAGCTTTCGTACTCGCGTTGCAGCGCCACCCAATTCCGCAGCGCCCCGAGATAATTTCCCAGGTGCACGTTTCCGGTTGGCTGGGCGCCACTAAAAATTCGTTTCATCAATAGGCACCAATCAGGAGGATTCTGACCGCAATCGGCATGACCACGCTGAAGATCATTCCGAAGACGCCGGTAAACATCGCCAGGATTAGTAAGAGGTAGCCAAAGCGCTCGAGTGCTTCGAAGCCGGATTCAAAACTCTCGGGCAAAATGCTCTGCAAGACCTTGCTGCCGTCGAGTGGAGGAATCGGGATCAGGTTAAAGACTCCGAGGGCAACATTCAGAGTAAAGAATGTGGTTAGTAACTTTACCGCCCCTTCCATTACGAGCGAGTCCGAGGTTGGGACGAATAGTCCCTGTCCTCCGGAATAGCCGAGATCGATTAAGTGGGCGGAGAGCAGAATCCGAATGACTATTCCGGCGACAATCGCAATGATGAAGTTGCAAAGGACACCTGCTATCGAAACCCAAAAGTTCGCGACCCGTTTATCCCTCCAGCGCAAAGGATTCACTGGTGTCGGCTTTGCCCAGCCAATTACAGGGGCGTGAGTAAAGAAAGCGAGCGCCGGAAACAACAAAGTGCCAATGGGATCGACGTGTACGACCGGGTTCAAGCTGATGCGACCCTGTGACTTCGCCAAATCGTCTCCAAAATAATTCGACATCCACGCGTGTGCCGACTCGTGAACGGAGAGAGAGAAGATTAGCGCTACCATGAACAGAATAAACTGCCCAATTACGCTGCTGTCCAGATTACCCATTCCAAAAAGTTGAGCTGCGGATCCTTTCGGACTTAGTCTCTTAGTTCGTACGCGGTTGCGAAAGTAGCATCACGATCTCAAGCGAGTCAAAGGCCTCTTCGATCTTCAGGAGCTCGGCCCTTCACCCTAACTGATGCGCGACTCAATCCAGCAAAGTGCCGTAAATTCCCAGCGGCAAATTGTAAATTGCGTCGTTCGTAGCCACGATCATCTCGCCTTTGGCGCTGAATGCGAGTCCGACCAGATTCATCCCGGCGACCACGATCTCAGCTGTGACGGCATCGGGCGAAATCCGCACTATGCCACGACGGCCGCGGAGCGAAGCGGCTACGTATAGATTGCCCTCGCGGTCGAAAGCCAGGCCTTGCGGACGTCCGAGCCCGCGATAAAACTCAGTCGGCTCGCCGTCGTCGTCAAACCGCATAATCGCGTCAAAGCTCGAGACCGTAGGACCCGTGACGTAGAGGGCATCGTCAGGTCCGAAGGCCAGGTGATACGCGGACACTGAAGGTTCCATTTGCGCCCACGGCTGCGCCTCGCCGATTTCATTCACCTTATAAATTACGCCGCTGCGATCGCCAACGAACATCTCGCCTGCTTGGTTGAACGCCAAGCCCGTCGCGATCCCCAGATCGCCGGCGAACATTACTGCCTCCGCTAACGGAGTCACTCGATAGACCGTGCCATCAAACCGGCTGGTCACGAACATTCTGCCACTGCGATCGAACGCGACGCTCGTCGGATTAGTAATATCACTCGAGAACTCTTCCATCTCGCCATCGGAACTAATACGAAAAAGCGAGACCGGAACGTTTTCTCCGCGCGCTCCTGAACGAGTAACGAACAGCGAGCCATCGGCGGGATCGAAAGCAGGGCTGGTAACCGGATGCAGGCCTTCAGCCAGCTTTTCAGCGAGCACGAACTGCGCGGGTATTCCAGTGGCGTGTTCGTCGTCGCCGGCTGAAACTTCGATCTCTGCGGCGGCGATCAAATCGGGCACCAGCACTAAGGCCCGGTTCGGCGTTGCTGCTACGACGTGGGCCTGCTGGTCCTGAAACCAGACAGACAGAGTTGACGCGCCGTTACCCGTATGGGGCCCGCATTCAACCGCCACTTCTCCACCTGGAATACCGGCGGCAGGATCAATCCGCTCAATTTGTCTGGCCTTGTTCATTTGCTTTCAGAATCAAAGTTTACATGGTAAAGACCGTATGCGCGATGTGAGGCCGGTGTTGATAGTTTCTTAGTTCGGTTTGTGCTTTTCTACTGCGGCGAAAACGATCCACGAAATCACACGAAGCGAAAGGTTTTTCTTCGTTCAGTTTCGTGTGATTTCGTGGATCGCTTTAACCGTGCGGGCGTCAACCTCTCAATCTAAGGCAGCCCTCCAGTTTTGAGACTTCCGGCTTCAGCTTGTAAATTAATAAATGAAATCTGAGATTGGCCTCTTAGCTATCATGCCATGTTATAATTTCGCCAGTTCACTGAATGAAAAGTCTTCACGGCAACACCCAGGGGCTCAAGCCAAACCAATTGCGGCGGATCGAAAAACTCTACCAGCGTCGCATTCCGCCTCATGAAATCGTCACCCCTGAATTTGCCCGCCAGATAAGCGAGCTTTCTCATGAAATCCGCAGACAGATCGGGGTGCTAATAAATCGTCAGGGTTATGTTGAGTTCGTGATTGTGGGCGATGCCCGCCAGATCGAGCTGCCCGACTTCAAACGTGTGCGCGTTGCCGGTGATCGTTTTCGCGGGCTGCGTTGCGTGCACACTCATTTGCGCGGCGAGGATCTTACCCGGGACGATTTGACGGACCTGGCCCTTTTGCGCCTGGACCTGATGGCGGCCATCGATGTCGACGAAAAGACTGGCTTGCCCGGCTTGGTACGGTCCGCACACCTACTGCCTCCGGCCGGACCCGAAAGCTTTGGAAACGGCAATGGAAAGCATTTCGGCTTCCTCGATCCCGCCGTGGCTTCGCAGTTAGAGGTCGATTTTCTGGGCTTGATTGAAGCGCTCGAAAGCGAGATGGCGCGCAACCGTCGCACGTCTCGCAGCGCCGCCGGTGCTGAACGCGCAATCCTCGTCAACGTCTCGACCGGCGGTCGCGAGGACACCGAAGATTCAATGGCCGAACTACGCGAGCTGGCGCAATCGGCCGGAGTGGTCGTGCTCGACGAGATCATCCAAAGACGGTCTACGATTGACCCGCGCACGGTCCTGGGCAAAGGCAAGCTGGAAGAACTTTTGATTAGCGCGATGCAGGCCGGCGCTGACGCGATCATTTTTGACCGTGAGCTGCAGCCGGCCCAGGTGAGATCGATATCTGAAGCGGCCGACCTGAAAGTTATCGATCGCTCACAATTGATCCTGGACATTTTTGCCCAGCGGGCCCAATCACACGAAGGAAAGATTCAGGTTGAGCTGGCCCAACTGAAATATATACTGCCGCGTTTAGTCATCGGACAGAACTCGGCATTTTCACGTTTGGCGGGCGGCATCGGCGGGCGTGGTCCCGGCGAAACGAAACTCGAAACCGATCGCCGCCGAGTCCGTGATCGGATTCACCGGTTGGAAGTAGAGCTCGCCTCGCAACGCAAGCGCCGTGAACAAAGACGCAAGGAACGGCTCCGTCACGAAGTACCGGCTATCTCGATCGTCGGCTATACAAATGCCGGTAAGTCGACTCTGCTGAACGCGCTCACCTCGAGCCACGTTTTGGCGGAGGCGCGAATGTTCGCCACGCTCGATCCCACAACGCGTCGTTTGCGGCTGCCGCGCGACCAGGAAGTAATAATCAACGACACCGTCGGTTTCATTCGCGATCTCCCGCCGGACTTGCTGGCCGCATTCAGGTCGACCCTGGAAGAAATTTCCGGGAGTCGCCTGCTGCTTCATGTGGTTGATGCTTCAAACCCGCGCTGGGAACAACAGACCGCTTCGGTTGATCGGATTCTGCGCGATCTCGAATTCGATAAGATTCCGCGGCTGCTCGTCTTTAATAAAGCCGACCTGGTCGACCGAACCAGCCTGGACGCCATGCTGCGGCAAACTTCAAATCAGCAGGGCGGCGCATCCGTTGCTATCTCAGCTTTGGATCAAAATAGCCTCGGCGGTCTGCTGGGCAGGATTAGCGAAGCACTGGGACCCGCCATGGCCCACTATCAAGCATCGGAACAGCCGACTGAAACAGTTCAATGAACCCTCGTCCTCGATTTACTTCCAGGTTAGCCAGAGTACGCAATGCCGTGCTTGGGTTTGTCCTTCGTCCCTTCCGTTGGTTCTCGGGGACCACGCAATTCGTATTTGGCTTTGTAATGATGGTGATCGCCACGAGTGCCCTGCTCGTCCGCTTGCCCTTGACCGTTAACTCAATTGGCATCTTCCTGCTTACGTTGGGAAGCTATTTCGTCTTATGGCGATTCGTCGAGTCGCGCGACGCGATTAGTCTTTCCATTTCAAAACGCCGCGCATTTGCCTTAGCCGGCTCGGCGGTCGTATTCCAGACTGCAGTAATGCGTTTTGGTTTTCTGGTCGCCACCGGTCTGGCTGCGCAAAGCACGCGAGCGCCTTTGAATGAGGCGTCGGTCTGGGCCTGGACGATTCCGTTTGCGGCGGCTTCTCTGCTGGTAACCATGCTGCTGAACCGGCAGCTTGGTCTGGTCACGGGTGTGATCACGGCGCTGTTCGCGGGGCTGCTGGCCACTAATGGCGCACCCGCGGCTCTCTATGCATTCATCTCCTGTTCAGCAGCGGTATATGGAATCAAGCGATACTGCGAACGCCAGTCGGTCACGCTGGCGGGTCTGGTCGTGGCCGGAATCAACGGAATCACCGCCGTCGCCTTGATCGCGTTTGCACAGCCACATCTCACAGTAACTGGAGTTCTGGTGGCCCTGGGGTGCGCGATCGCAGGCGGACTACTGACAATAATTTTCGCGGCGGGTGGCGTGCCCATTAACGAATCGATGTTCGGCATTCTCACCGACATCAGATTGCTGGAACTTTCGAATGCCGATTTGCCCGTGCTAACCCAGTTGGCTTTGCGAGCGCCGGGGACGAACCAGCATTCGGTGGCGGTAGGACAACTGGCTGAGGATGCGTGCCGGGCCATTGGAGCAAACGCCCTCCTCGCCCGCATCGGATCTCTGTACCACGATATCGGCAAGGTGGCGGCGCCGGATCATTTTGTAGAGAATCAGATGGGACGCAATCCACATGACCGCCTGCGACCGTTGCAGAGCGCCAAGATTATTACCAGTCATGTGACTTATGGCTTGAAACTGGCGAATGAAATCGGTTTGCCACAGCGCGTAGCCGACTTTATCCCTCAACATCATGGAACCCGAACGCTGCATTTCTTTCTGCAGAAAGCCAGGGCAGAGAACGGTAAGGAAGTAAATGAGGCCGAGTTTCGCTACCCCGGGCCAAGACCTCAATTCAAAGAGTCCGCTATCCTGATGCTGGCTGATTCCGCGGAGGCTGCGGCGCGGTCGCTCGCCCGTCCGGATCCAGCGAGCGTTGAGGCAATCGTCGCGCGCATTTTCGAAGCAATCATCAGTGACGGGCAACTCGATGAATCGACGTTGACCCTGCGCGAGCTGAAACAGATTCGCGAAGCGCTCATTGCTTCGCTTAATGCCCTCTATCATCCCAGGATCGACTACCCTGGTTTCAACGTGCCGGCTGAAGCGGCTGGCGCTATGCGTGATACTCGCGACGAGACCCGCGGAGTGACCTACCAGCAAGCTTCCGACGTTCCAATAAACCGCTCGGGCGAAGTTGAAGACGAAGCGATCAGTCGATGAGTTGGCGGCGGATGGACGCCGATCGCGAATGAAGTCAGTGCCACCCGCGTAAGCGTGTGTCAAAAGTCGATGACACGTGAAGGTCCGACCTCCATACGCCGAAGGCGTTCCCTAACTCAGCCCAGGGTAACACACTGGGATCAAAGATTCCCGAAGGCTTTAGTACCCTGAAAGGGTTTAAGATTTCATTCTCTTTGCGGGTTTTGCATCCGGTCATTATTCAACGCCTTCAGCGTAGGCTCAAATGCTCGCCCAAGTCCCAGGGTGTTACCCTGGGCTGAGTTATGAAACGCTTTCGGCCTTAAGAAATCGACCTTTGACACAGGCTCGTAAGCGGGTGGGCTACAGATTCCACTGCCGGTCCTGGCAAGTCTCTCGGCCTGGATTCATCAGGTGAAGAATGTCAGTTGAGTCTCTGATCCACCCGCTCACGCAGGTGGTACTGACTCCATCGCTTGATCAGAACGTCTCGCGCAACTTGCTGTAGGTCGTTTGGAGATCTTCGGGCAGGACGCGTGTCTCGGACACCGGAGTCATGAAGTTCGTATCACCCAGCCAGCGCGGCAGGATGTGCATGTGTATGTGATCGGCAATACCGGCCCCGGCTGCACGGCCAAGATTCATGCCTACATTAAAGCCGTCCGGATGGTAAGTCTCTCGTAGACTTCTCTGGCAGCGCTTCGCCAGATCCATGATCTCGTCAGTTACTTCCTTGGGTGCCGTATCGAGTTCGCCGAGGTGAGCATTGGGCGCAATCAACAGGTGTCCGCTGATGTAAGGATAGCGATTAAGAATTACAAAGGCGTGAGCACCGCGGTGCAGCACCAGTGTCTGTTCGTCGTGGGCCGGATGATTTACTGCTTCACAGAAGATACAGGATTGGGCCTGAGGCATATCGGCTCCTGTGGCCGCGATATAGGCTTGTCGCCAGGGACTCCAGAGTCTTTCCACAAGGACCTTTGATCAAAGCAGGGCGGGGCAAATTTAGCTTGCAGATCACGCGTCCAACTAAGGCGTGCTCTCGTTGATGAGTTCTTTCAGTTCCTTGCCCGCTTTGAAATACGGTACGCGTTTGGCAGGGATACTCACCGGATCGCCCGTCTTGGGGTTACGGCCCCGGCGCGCTCCGCGCTCGCGCACGCGAAAGCTGCCGAAGCCACGCAACTCGATCTTCTCACCTTGGTTCAAACTCTCGATTATGCTTTCGAAAACTATTTCGACCAGTCTCTCGGCATCTTTCTTGGTCAGTTCCGCGGCGTTGGCCACGTCATTGACAAGATCGGCTTTAGTCATGCAGTCACCTCGCTCACAGAAGGCCTTCGGTTCAAGGCTGGTGAACTAATTTTGTCAGAACAACAGAATCAGATAAAGGACGCGTGGGGGTTAGATTAGCAGAATGGACATTCGACGGCAATACTAAAAAGGCTGTACGGCCAACATCTTACGGTTGTTTGGTGATACTAGTCGAGCGAACTTCAGAACGCTCAAGCCTCTTCGGCTGAGACCATGCTTTCCGGCCTCAGCTCTCGCTTGTGTCGTCGTTGTCGGTCTTATTCGCACTCCCGAAACCAAAGTCCGCCAGCTCACCCAGCGAGGCCATTCCGCCTCCTGCTTCCGAAGTATATATCTTCTGCTCGCTGATAGGTTCGTCATGCCCTGCGGCCCGGGCCGACAAACCGATCTTTTTGTTTTCGGCGTCGATGCGAAGAATCCGAAACTCCATTTCCTGACCGATCTGCGCCGCATCCTCGGGTTTTTCCACTCGATCGTCCGAGAGTTCAGAAATATGACACAGACCTTCGAGGTTGTCGCCCAATTCAACAAACGCCCCGAAGCTGGCAAAGCGCGCGATCTTTCCCTTCACCAGGTCACCCGGATTATGAGAAGCCACAAAGTCGTTCCAGGCGTTGGGCTCAAGCTCTTTGATCGAAAGCGACATGCGGCGATTCTCAGGATCGATCCCGGTGATGACCGCCTCAACCTGTTGTCCCTTCTTCAGGACTTCACCGGGATGTTTAATCCGGCGCGACCATGAAATGTCGGATACGTGTACCAGCCCATCGACGCCCTCTTCGATCTCAATAAAGGCGCCGAAGTCGGTCAGGTTGCGTACCCGGCCCTGAACGCGCGCGCCCACCTGATAACGGTCTCCCAGAGTCCGCCACGGATTGTCCTGGACCTGCTTCATGCCGAGACTTATACGCCGCGCCTTCGGATCAACCCCGAGCACTTCGACTTCGACACTGTCTCCGGCATTGACGATCTTACTGGGATGCTTGACGCGTTTGGACCAGCTCATCTCGGAAACGTGCACCAGGCCTTCGACACCCGGCTCGAGCTCGATGAACGCGCCGTAGTCGGTCACACTGGCCACCTTGCCATTGAGCCGCGTGGCCGTGGGAAAACGCTCCTCGATGGTTTCCCACGGATCGGGCAGGAGCTGTTTGTAGCCGAGTGAGACTCGCTCGCGTGAGCGATCGAATCGCAGAACTTTCACCTGAACTGTGTCGCCGACTCTGAAGAGTTCCGCGGGATTCTGTAATCGTCCCCAGGACATGTCCGTCACGTGCAATAAACCGTCAACTCCGCCGAGATCGACGAAGGCGCCATAGTCGGTCAGATTCTTGATCTGCCCCTCGACGATGATGTCTTCCTCAATTTGTCCCAGCGTCTCTCCCTTGCGTCCCTCGTTACGCTCTTCCAGCACAGCCTTGCGCGAGAGCACAACGTTCGAACGCTTCCGGTTCAGCTTGATCACCTTGGCTTCAATTTCCCGGCCGCGCAAAGAATCAAGATTGCGGATAGGCCGCACGTCCACTTGTGAGCCCGGCAGAAACGCAGCGATGCCGTCAATATCAACCCGCAGGCCGCCCTTGATCCGTTCCGCCACCCGGCCTTTGACCGGAGTATTCTCGTTGAAAGCCTTTTCCAGATCGTCCCAGGCGCGCAGGCGCACTGCGTCGGCGCGCGAAAGAAGTGGGAAACCTTCGCCGGTTTCCATGTTCTTGACCAGCACATCAACCTCGTCGCCGGGTTTGACGGTGATCACGCCATCTTCCATGAACTCGCTTTGATTGACGATGCCTTCCGACTTGTAGCCAAAGTCGATTACTACGCCACGCTCGGTAATTCCCACGACAGTGCCGCGAACGACTTCGCCTTCCTGCAAAGATGACTGCTCCTGCTCAAACTGATCCAGGAGACTGCCAAAATCTTCGCCAGCGGGACGCGGCTCATCATCCTCGTCGCGCTGAGTGGCGACGGCTGCTGAAGCTCCGCCCCCGGCGCGCTCGTTGATCGCAGTCGTCTGCTGCGGCTGCACAGCGGCCGTTTCGGATTTCGTTTCGGTGGTTGGTTCGTTAGCGTCGGTTTCGACGTCGGTTACAGGTTGTTCCGTAGACATGCACACTCCTACTAAAATTAGCCTGGCGCATCGCACGCGCGACCCGCCAATCCGGCATTCGGCGCAAGAACGTCAGCGCTCTTAGCGACTTTTGTATTGACGGTGATGAATCGGAATCAGTGATGAGAGGATGCGAGCCTTAAGAAGTTGGAAAAGAGGTTATCGTTTCGATTTCTGTTGCGCCCGTAGTCTCCCGCTTGGTCCGACTATCACCAGTCGCGTGACCGGATCGTTTCGGAATTTACACGGCGGTGCGACTGAGTGTCAAGGCGACCGCTGGCTTTCGCCAACAAAAAACTCGCAGGCGCCTCCCTATCGTGGCTGATTCAGCGAAGCTTCAGCTCCCCTTGGCACCACATAAACTCCCGCGGAGTGTGAACCTACAAACAGAGTATTCTGGTCGCGCGGGTCCAGCGCCAAAGCCCAGATCCGCAGGCTCGGCAAGCGATGTTCGAGCGCATCAATTCGGACCCACGTGGTGCCGGAATCGTTGGACCGATACACCCCGCCGCCGGTTGCGCCGTTCTGATAGGCATTGCCGACAAAAAGCTCGTTGGTGTTTCGAGGGTTGATCAGAATGCTGGTGAAATCTCCGAAGGGAAGATTGCCGCCGCGCCGCGCCCACTGATTACCTCCGTCATGCGACATGTAAAATGCCTGCTTGGTTCCCACGTACATGAAGGCCGATCGCTGTGGGTCCTGAACGATCACATTGATCGGAGAGGTGTTGGGAATGCCGCTCACTGGTTGCCAGGTCTGCCCGGCGTCACGGGAAATCAGAACACCTGAGGTGGCGGTTCCTACCAGAATGAGTGACGGGTTCTGAGTGCTGGTCGAGATGCAGGTAGTCCGCGAATCCATTCCCATACCGTAGGGAAGACGATCCCAACCCAGAGTGGGGTCCGGAGTGCGATATAGACCGGCATTTGTTGCGGCCAGGATCTCCAACTGTCCATTTTGATTTGAAGAAGATACCAGGGCGTTAACCGGATCGGACAGTGTAGTTACGTGAGCTGCTCCAGTTACGCCGCTGGCGCTGCTGATTCCCAGCGCCGCGACAGTCGCTTCGTCGAGCTGACCCGAGACAGGTAGATACCTGTCGGCTTGAAATCTCTTGATCGCTGCTACCGTCCGGGGGCCCAGCTGACCATCAGGACTGCCAATCGTGTAGCCCGCGCGGTCCAGCGCCTCCTGGGCACGCCGCACCACATCATCGCCCGGTTTCACCACCGCTGGTTTCTGAGGCGCTGAACCAGTGTTACCTCTCGCAGTTGTAGCCGACCGTCCTTGCGTGATCGTTCTTCGCGCCGCTCCCCGAGCGGGTCGCCTCTTGGTCGCCGGAGCCGCGGGCCTACGTGCCGAGATCGGAGCCCAGGACCCACCCCGATCACCTGACCGGTACATGCCAAGATTCGTCCCCAGATAAATCACGTTTGCATCCCGCTCGTCTTGTAGAATCGAATAGCCAATCAAACGCGGAGGCATGTTTCGCATTGATGGCTGCCACGACGCTCCGCCATCGCTACTGACAAAGAAAAACCCTCCGCCGGTGGTGGTGTTAATGGTGGTTGCGTAAACACGGTTCGCATTTTCGCGGTCGGCAAGGATACTGTTTACGAAGCGCCCACTGAAGCCGCCGTTACTCGGGACGAAGTTCTTGCCACCGTCAGTCGAAACCATTACTCCGTAATTGTTCGTGCCGATATACACCGTGTTTGGATTACGCGGATGAACCGCGATCGAATTGATCTCGAGCTGACGAGAAGTTGTAACCATCCAGGAATTGTTATCGCCGCCTTTACCTGATCGCCAAAATCCTTCAGTGGTTCCGGCAAATACAAGACCCGGAATAGTGGGATGCTGCAGGATCGCGCGGGTGCGACGAGATTGCGAAGGAATACCCTGAACCTTGTGCCAGCTATCGCCGGCGTCTCGCGTTTCATAGATTCCGCTACAGGCTGAGGCAATGACGTGGTTGGCGTTGGCGGGATCGATGTCTATAGCAAAAATATCCGAGTCGTCAATAATCCCTGCATTGATCACTTTCCAGGTCTGCCCGCTATCAGTGCTCTTGTAAGGAAGATGCCAGGTACCGGCATAAACCACGTTCGTATAGCGAGGATCAATGGCCAGTGACTCAACGTCGATCAAATCCGGGGTGCGATTCGTTGGCAACCGCGTCCAGGTCTCACCTGAGTCCGTTGAGCGGAAGATACCGCTGATGGTCCCAACCAACAATATGTTTGGGTCCCGCGACGACTGGGCCATTGAGTGCAAAGCCTCGTTTCGTAGTTCAGCCGACTCGCGCCAGGTCAATCCCCCGTCCGTAGATTTGAAGAAGCCTCCGGGGTCTTTATGACGATGCGTAGCGACATAAAGGACCTTGGGGTTACGCGGATCGACGATGATGTGATCGACAAACAAGTGGGGCCGATTAAAGTTCATTAGCAAGCGCCAGTTGCGCGCGGCATCGGTCGACATATAGAGCTGGCCGTCGAGCGTCCCAAAATAAAAGCGATCGGGATCGTTCGGGTCGACTACCAGCGACCGAACGTCACCACCGCTGGGCCCAGTGATTCTCCATTCGCTTGAGTAGGGAGTGCCGGACCCGGCCTTGGGGGGGACATCGCCGTGGACCGCAAAACTGAATGTAAACAGGAGGGCAACACACAACATTCGGGATAAAATATTTCTCATTATTTCCATCTTCCGTTTTGTTAACTCAAGACTGATCTCCAGCAGGAGAGTACCGGGCACACGCATTATAACTCTTTGCAGACTTTTTCTATACTCACATTCGCGGACGAATAAACATAAGTGACGCTGCACGACGATGAGCAGGCCAAACATAAAGTAAAGCGGGCGGTGCGTCCCTTTCGGAAACACCGCCCGCGTTCTAAAGCAGGTCGCTTTCTTTGTTAGGCAGCGACGTTAATGGATCCGTTAAGACCCTACTCTTCGCCTCGACGGCGAGTGCCGCCGCGGCGTCGAGATGGTTTCTTCTTGCAGTCGGGACAGGGCGAGACGACTCCCGTCGCATCACCTGTCGGGGCTGTAGCACCCTGCGGAACAACCCAGAGTTGAACCAGCAGCTCTGGCAGACATCCGCCATCGACTACTACCAGGCGACCGGCATCAATGCCACGAGTATTGACGAGGTAGTCCTTGGCGCGATTGGCTCGCGTCGTACCCTCGGCATCGCAGCTGCCATAGCCAATGATGTAGCCCTGAGCAGTTGGCTCGTTCTGCAGTTGAATCGCGAAGTTGTCGAGTCTGGCCTTCTCATCGTTGAATCTGATGTTGCCATACTCGTCAAACTTGCGAGGTCCAGCTGGCGGGGCTTTGATCTGAGTGGTGCAGGACGTCGTCCTACCGCAACTCGGGTCAAGTCCACCAACTTCAACTGTAGCTGTCACACTCTGTCCGCCCAGGTTCTCTGTGCTCACCGTGATCGAGGTGGTTCCCTGACCGCTGGTGATCGTACCTGCCGAGACAGTCCAGTTGTAAGTCGATGCTGGCGGAGTGCCCGCACCAACGTTAGCGCTGAAGGTGATCGGAGTGCCCGGCTCCACCGCATCCGGACAGCTGGAGGTTATGTTCGGACAAACCACATCCGGTACACAATCCGAGCAGTTCGCGACGGTAACTGTGGTCGACGACGCGGTAATACAACCGCAACCATCGTCAACCTCGACTGAAGCAGTGTAAGTTCCGGGCCCAACGCCACTGAGATCCCAGGATACGCTCGAGCCGTCACCGGTAACGCGACCACCGGTTACGGTGTACGTGTAGAGCAGAGTATCACCGTCCGGGTCACTCGCCGTGGTGGTTAGACCAACAGTGCTACTTGCAGCCGTTGGGCACGCCCCTGAACTGTGAGTTCCAGGCGCACAAGGCAACGTAATCGTAGTCGTCGAAGCGGCCAATGAAGCCGTCGGCGGCTGGTTCGGCAAAATTGACGGCTCGCGCTTGTTGCGATGACCGGCAAAGAACTGGAAGCCGAAACCGTACGGGTCACTCGATGGCTGGAATCCCAACGGGAACCCGGCCGAAGTGGCCACGAATGATGTTCCAGGAACAACAACGATTCCGCGGCCCGGAACGTTCACGTTAGTCGTTTGTTGGACGGGCACGCTTCCGTCTTTCGGATTGAAGTTACCCTGACGCTGATCATTTAAGGCTCTGCGGTACCAGGCACCAAAGCCCCACCAACGCGCCGGATACAACTTGATACCGACGAGGAACTCAACCGGGTTATTCGGGAACGCGTTCGGCGTATGGCCGCCTACATACTGAGTAGAACGAAACTCAGCGATCGGCTGAACATACTTATTGATCGGAAAGTCGACGCCGATGCCGGCAATCAACTCATCGGGCCGATCCAATAGAGTAGAGTTGCCACTCTTGGGATTGCTGTTAAGAATGTAGCCCAAATTCGCCGAGAGGTTTACCGACTTGCTCAGACGTCCGTCAGCAAACATCACCAGACCAAAGTCGCCAAGGTTGGCTCCCGGACTGGCGCCACGTTGAAGCTGATTAAAGCCTTGGGCGCTGTTAGCCTTGTCTGGGTACCAGCGATAGAACGGAATGAAACCAAAGCCAAAAGGATTCCGCGGGCTGGTCAACCGGATCTTGGCGCCGCCAACGAAATTGCCAAAGCTGGATTCACCATAAAGCCGATTAACGAAGGGCGCATCCGGCAGATAGCTCGGCGCCGTCGTGTAACTCGTCGGCACCACAATCGGATCCAGCGGCCCCGGACTTCCCGGCGGTCGACAGTTGCCTGTCAATGCCGTACAAGGCAGCACCTGCGTCGCCAGAACTATGCCGGGCAGAATACTTCCAACCGGCGATCCTACACCCGGGAATATGTCGGCATGGCCAAACGTATTGCCCACGGCACTCGGCGGTCCCAATTGGGTACTAAACCCGGGAAAGCCAAATAGCGTGCCGATAGCTCCGGGTCCCATCTGAAAGTTGGGGCCAGTGCCACCCGTATAGGGGTACGCCACAAACGGCTGACCGGCGTTATAATACGCAAATAAATTACTGCTGGGAGCCACGCAAGCGGGGCAGAATGGCGGCCTAAAGACTGCCGTACCCGCAAGCGAGCCTACATTCCCCGATGGCGCCAAAATAATCGCCGGACCGCTGCCGAGGAGGTTAGCCCCATAGTACCCCTGCGAGTTAGGCAGATAGAAACCTGACAGGTTCTGCGGATTGTTAACCTTAATCCCGCGATAAGCCTGTGTCTTGAAAAATAATTCTATGTGATCATTCAGCCCGATGTTAACACTTGCGATCCAGTCTGTGATATCCGCATTACCCGGATCGCGGTCATAGTTGCTGTAGGCAACGCTGAATGTAAACTCTCCCTTTCTCAGCGTCGATCCGTCGTAGATCGTAAACAGCCCGGTCGGACCTCCTTCGGGCCCGCCCGTTCCAACTGACGGCGACTGATTTCTGGGATCGTTCTCCGGCCTGGGCGTTTGCGCAAACGTCAGGGCAGAAAAAATGAATATGGCGAGTGCACAAAGTAGCACTCTATTCGCGAGTCTCATCGCGTTCCTCCTGCGATAGTGAGTGAAAGTTCCAACAGCCGAGCCAGTGGAGCAAAGGAAGCGGCCGATTTTCGGTGTGATTCGATTGTCTGCTCGAAGCATCTCGCCGCCATGTCCATTGGATACGGACGCCCGAACTACCAGCGTCAACGATTACGTTAACAAAACTGCTGCCGCTCGGACGCCGAAACTCTGGCTGGAGCGACGCAACTGAGAGGGGGCCTAAACTTTACAGGACCTCTCTTAAGGTCTTTAGTGCATTAATCTAACGCCCTTTTATATGCAAACTGAGCGAAAGTGTCAACCATCATCTTCCGCTCCGCGCGGCACTGCACAAAAACTGCAGCTCTCAGACAATCCCTTGCGGGCGGTAAATACGGTGGGGAGCGTACCATTGCCGTGGTCGGAAATCAAGACTTTTTCACGAGTTAGAGGCGATTTTGTTTATGTTTTTTCCGTCACGCGTATATCCCGCGCATCCGTGTGTCGTACGCGACGCGATCAATTGCCAACATGTATGCCGCGGTCCTGGTGTCCACGGAATGCGCATCGGCATAGCGGCAGAGGTCATTAAAACTGGCCACCATCGTATCTTCCAACCGTTCATTGACGACGGATTCACGCCAAAAATAACCCATGCGATCTTGCACCCATTCAAAATAAGACACCGTCACGCCGCCGGCATTCGCTAGTATGTCAGGTATAACGAAGATACCCTTTCGGTACAAAATTTCATCAGCCGCCGCCGTCGTTGGTCCATTAGCACCTTCGGCCAGAACCTTGCACTTCAGTCGTTCCGCGTTTTGTGAAGTGATCTGATTTTCAGTAGCCGCGGGGATTAGCACGTCGCAGTCCAGTTCAAGCAGATCGGCATTACTCACATACTCAGCCTCGCGAAAACCTTCAAACGAGCGAGTGGCCTTTAGATGATTCAGCGCCGCCGGTATGTCAAGACCGTCCGGATTGTGAATCCCGCCATGCACGTCCGATATTCCAACAACTTTGAAACCCGCTTGATGCAGAAGCTCCGCAGCTATGCCACCAACGTTGCCACTTCCCTGCACTACTACTCGAGTGCTGGATGGAATCATCTTAAATCGCTTGACCGCCTCGCTAACGACAATCAACAGTCCTCTTCCCGTCGCTTCGCGTCGACCCTTTGAACCTCCGAGGTCAACCGGCTTACCAGTGACGACTGCGTTGACTGTATGTCGCGCGTGCATTGAGTAGGTGTCCATGATCCACGCCATCGTCTGTTCGTTGGTATTCATGTCCGGCGCGGGCACGTCCTTTTCCGGTCCAATGAAATCGAGCAACTCGGAAGCATAACGTCTCGTCATTCGTTCCAACTCTCCGAGGGACATCTGCGAAGGATCACAAATGATCCCGCCCTTGGCTCCGCCAAACGGCACGTTAACGACCGCACACTTCCACGTCATCCATGCAGCCAGCGCGCGCACTTCGTCGAGGTTAACGTCTGGCGAGTAGCGAATCCCGCCCTTGGCCGGGCCGCGGGCAAAGTTGTGCTGAACGCGGAACCCTTCGAAAACCTGGATCCGGCCTGAATCCATTCGCGTCGGTATGTAAACCTTGAGTTCACGATTCGGAACCCGCATGACCGCATAAAGATCGGGATCGAGATTTAGCAGCTGGGCCGCACGATCAAATCGCGACATCATCGATTCGAAGGGGTTATCTTCCTTAATCTCTCTGATGTCGTCGACCAGTGCAGTAGACATGAGCACACTCCCGCAGGTTTAGTTCGAATGTTAGATGTTGTTGATTGCGCTGAAATGTTAACGCAAGGATTCGGCATGCGCAACTTAGGCCCTGACGCTCAGAGTTTGGACGCAACGCGAACTCGTCTGCTAACATCGAAGCCCAGCATCGCCGAATCAAACGGCCATCCATCAACTGCTAAACTTTATCGAATATACGATGTCTTCTCCTTCGCGCGGGCGCCGATTATGGGTTTGGGCACTGACACTTCTCTTTGTCGTTTTGTGTTTCCAGCCGGCGTCGGCACAGGCCGATGATCCCACCGACGGTGAAACCGATCCGGTGAAACTTTTTGAGCGCGGCCAAAACGCTCATGTCAAGGGAGACGTCGCGCGCGCTCTGGCCCTCTATGAAGGCGCGCTTAAGCTGCGACCTGAATTTCCCGAGGCAGAGTATCAACGCGGCGTGGCCCTGGCAGCTCTCGATCGCGCGGTTGAAGCTGAAAAGGCTTTCACTCGGGCCATTGATTTAAGAAAGGACTGGGTGCTTCCTTTAAGCGCGCTGGGCAACCTGCTTGCGCGCGCAGATCGGGACAAGGAAGCAGAACCTGTTCTGCGTCGCGCGATCAAACTGGGCGCCCGCGATTCCATCACACTTGGTTCGCTGTCGGCGGTGCGCGCGCGCGCCGGCGATAAAATCGAGGCGATGAGTCTGGCCCAGGCCGCAACCGACGACAACAATGCTTCGGCATCCTCCTGGGTGTGGCGAGGAGCGATGGAGAGGGCTGCCGGAAAGGACGATGCGGCACTAGTCAGTCTGGGGCACTCTTTGGAAATTGACCCGAACTATCTGATGGCTTTAAAGGAACGCGCGGACTTGTATCTGGACGGGAGCGATTACCTAGCAGCAATCAAAGACTTGAAGGCCGCACTTTCAATCAAAGCCAATGACAGAGAATTATCATTGCGACTCGCCCACGCTTTTGAACTGGCGAATAAGCCTGAAGACGCTGAACGAATCTATGAAAGCATTGGCGAGAAAAGATCCGGACAGCAAACGGGCGCTTCTTCAAATGACCCTGGCGCCGTCAAGGTCGCGGGCTCGCCGGAGGACGTTGCCGCCGCGAACAGCGACGATCCCAGGATTGCCCAGCCGGCTTTGGAAAGATTGATCCTCGCGAATCCAAAGAGCGCGAAACTTTTTGGCCGACTCGGCGAAGTTACGCGACGCCTTGATCCACTGAAAAGCGCCGACGCCTATCGCCGAGCCAACGAGATCGATCCGGTCAATCCCAAGTATGCGATCGGATACGCAGCCGCGCTGGTCCAATTGCGCCGCTTTGCTCAGGCTGAAGTTATTTTGCGTCGTGTGATCGTCGCCGCGCCCGAAGAATACACCGCGCATGCTAATCTCGCTCTGGCCCTGTACGAGTTGAAGCGTTATGCCGAGGCGCTGCCCGAATACGAATGGCTGGCGAAAGCGCGTCCGGAGATCCCCGCCACGTACTTTTTCATGGCCACCGCGCATGATAATCTCGCAGAGTATCCGCAGGCTTTAACTGCTTATGAAAAGTTTCTGTCGCTGGCGGATCCGATAAACAACAAGCTCGATATCGAGAAAGTCCACCTGCGTCTTCCAAGGCTTCGTGATCAGATCAGCCGGGGCCAGGGGGCCAAGCGCAAAAAGCCCTGAGTCGAACCGCAGTTAGTAGAGTCAAGAGAATGCCGATCTCGCTCAGTCACGATTGGACGTTCGTTGCGCCAGGCATCCTGATCTGTGCCCTGTCTCTAAGCGCGCTCGCGCAGCAACCACGCAGTCCTGAGTTGCCGGCCCCTCCGCCAATGCGGTTCGTCTCGCCGGCAGAGCGATCTCAACTAACCGAAAGCCGGGATTCCAAGGCCCGCCTGCGAACCTCGATCGATCTGGCGGCCGGCCGGCTGACTCGAACCGAAGAATACACTTCCCAAAAACAATTCGATCAGGCCTCGCTGGAACTTGGTTGCTATCTGGGTCTGATCGACAACGTGCGCGAATTCATCGCCAGCCTGAATCGCGAAAAATCCAGCACGCGCGATCTTTATCGTCATCTTGAAATCGCTCTGCGAGCACACATCCCGCGTCTCGCGGTCATGCGTCGCAGCACGCCGGCGAATTACGCCGGCAACCTCAAGGATGCTGAAGAATATTTGCGCAGCGTGCGCTCTGAGGCGCTTGACTCGTTCTATGGTCAATCGGTTTTGCGCGAGGGAGCGGGAGAAAAGAAACCCGAAGGACCCAGAGATCCCGAGGGACGAAAACACCCATGAGGTTACTGTCCGCACGGCGCTATTTTATTTTGGCACTGCTGGGCGCTCTCTGCGCCGGCGGTTTCCTGGCAGGTCGATCCGTAACGGCCCAAACCCGAGATCATCTCACCGAGCAGGAAACCGAGCTGGTACGTTTTCATCAGGAACTAGACAAGCGGATGGAAATATTTATCCGAGCAATCGACCGCAGGTTTGCGATCATCAATGGCGTCAAGCCGGCAGTTACGAAAAAGTTGGTTAAGGATGAACCCGAGTGGGGCGACGTTCCCAAAGGCACACGGACCGAACTGCTGGGAGACATCTCTGGAATTCTGGACGAAGCAATTACTAACATCGACGACGTTAGTCGCCGCGATGAAAAGAACCCGCTGATCTCGCGGTCGCTGCGAAAACTGACGTCGAGTGCGAATGGATACGCAGCGCAACTGACCGCGCTGCGGAACCAGGCGAAAGATCCTGACGAACTCGCGGCTATCGATCGTGCCGGCGATAACCTGCAACAGATCATCGAGGTCGGCAACAAACTTCCCGCCGCTACCGAACCAGACAAAAAGAAAAAGAAACCCTAATCCGCAGATTACGCGGATTTCGCAGATAGCAGGAATTAGTCAAAGAGAGATCCAAGGCATTTGCCATCGGGTTCATTCTAATCTGTGAAATCTGCGTAATCTGCGGATCAACCATGCTTCAGCTTCTTCCCTGCTTCAACACTTCAGTCGCGCGCTTAACCGCTGCGGTCACGCGCGCCGCCGCTTCACCTGCATCGGCAGCACGGCCGTCTTCGATTGCCTGCCTTAGATCCGGCAGCGGCAGCGCCGCGTATCCCGTATAAAAACCCGGAGCGTAGATCTGATGCTTGAACCAGCTTCGCCCCTGCAAACCACGATCATCGATTAAGGCGCGCTCAGTCTGCATTAAAGCGTCGTTGATTTTTCGCAATCGAGTAAGCGCACTGCCCGAACTTTTTTCAGCCTCGCTCACTTCCAACCGCCGCCGCTTATCAATCTTCGCGGCTTCTTCAGCGAAGTCATCAACCGCAGTCAGCAAAGATTTCGCATCATACGAATCGCCGAGCTTGCGCCGCAGTGCCATCGTCCTGGTCTCATTAACAAACTCGCGGAGCTGCGTCGCATAGTCAACATAATCAAGCGGCAACCCTTCGGCATCAGCGATTCGCAGCGCCATGGTCCCCCAAATTTGCGCCGCCGCGACATGATACTGAAAGGTGGGATCGCCAAAGTGCGCCATCCAGTAAAACGAATCGTAGGCGGAATGATAGACGCCGTAATCGCCGTTGAAACCCATGTCCAGGGAAGGAACGCCCAGATGCTGCAGGAATGGTGTGTAGTCGGAGCCTGAACCAAGCGCGCCGATGCGCGGAGCCGGCGAAGGCTTCTCGTTCCCGTTGGCGTCGAACAATTCCGATTCGGGCGCGCTCTCACGCACGCGACTGCGCCACACTTCATAAACGCTCTTGCCGGATTTCGGATCGCGCACGTCCTCGGCGGCTGATCGAATCAGCTTCCACATCGAAGGTACCGAAGAAGCGCCAAAGTTAGATCCGGAAACCGCAGCGTCCATATTCAAATAAGCGACGGCTTTCTCGCGCAGCTCGGCGGCGTTCTCTTCGACCCATTCAGTCGAGCCGATCAATCCCTGCTCTTCCGCGTCCCAACTGCCGAGGATGATCGACCGTCGTGGTTTCCAACCGGACTTGAGCAACTGACCTAGGCCGCGACCGAGCTCGATCATCGCTGTCGTGCCGCTGTTGGGATCGACCGCGCCAAAGACCCAGGCGTCCCGATGATTGCCGAGCACCACCCAGCGATCCTTCTCAACCGATCCATCAATCCGAGTGATCACGTTCCAGATCGTTTTCGTCGCGAAGTCGATATCGGTTTTCAGATGAACACGTACATCGTTGGTGCCGCCCAGGTGATACGCGAAAGGCAGCCCTCCCTGAAAACCGCTGGGACGAGCCGGTCCGCGCAGCGGCTTTAGCAAACGATGAGCGTCGCCGTACGAGATCGGCTGCACCGGAATGTGCGGCAGATTCAAGGCCTGCTCTTTTTTCAAGCGCCGCGTCCCGGGAATCGCGGGCACACCCGGCGTCAGAGGGTCGCCCGGATAAATGAAAAGAAACTGGACTGAGCCTCTCTGCGCCGAACTGTCCGGACGCCAGGGCCCCTTCGGATAAACATCGCCCTGCGCAAAACCGTCGTCGGCCGGATCAGAATAAATGATCAGGCCGATAGCGCCGTGGTCTTCGGCGACCTTGGCTTTCACGCCGCGAAATGAATTGCCGTAGCGCGCAATGACGATCTTGCCTTTGACATCGACGCCGGCCTTCTTCAGCGCTTCGTAATCCGGCGGCAAACCATAGTTCACATAGACCAGGGTCGCAGTGATATCGCCGCTCGCGCCATAACCATTAAATAGCGGCACGATCTTTTTGCTCGAAGAACTTGGATCCTCGGACACTATGTCCTCGCGCACCTGCAGACGCTCGCGTCTGGGCGCGATCAATTCGACGATGCTGGGTGTGCGAGGTGACGGCAGCAGCACCTGATACTCTTTCAGCTCGGAATCCAATCCGAAGCTGCGCATTTGATCGCGCACATAGATCGCTGTGGCATAGTCCTCCGGCGAGCCGGCGAGATGCGCTTCCGCAGTCAGACGACGAAGCTCTTCACGCGCGTTCGCAGCCAAAGGTACGGCGCGAAATTGATCTTCGAGTTTGCGCTGGGCATCTGAAAGCTTTGGTGAGAACCCATCGATGGGCGTCTGGCCCAACCCGATCGATTGGCCCATTATGACCGCCAGCAACAGAAGCGCGCATCCGGTGCTTCGCCTTTGCAATCTATTCATTTGAAAGTCTCCGTTGTTGGTGGCACAGACTTCAGTCTGTGATCCGGGCATTAGCCCGACCGTAAGGGGGGCTCCAATGCGCCACTGAAACGCCCGCCTTCACGATCAGGCGAATCCCCCTCTTCCAGAGATCACAGACTGAAGTCCGTGCCACCTATTTAAATGAACTATCCCAGGCAACTTCACGTAGAATGGCCTGAGGAGAAACCGAAAATGGAAAGCCGCTATTATCCCGGCGTCGAAGCCGATGTGATTCAACTGACCGTCGAATTGCGCAATTTATTTGACGAAGACTTTGATGTTCAGACCATGCAAGTCTCTTCAACCGCCGTGCTGCAAGCGCGCAAGTCTAGCACGTTGCGCGAAATCACCGGATTGTCCGCGGCCGTCACCATCAAGATCACTCCGGAGACCGGCGGCACCAGAGTTGAAATCGGCATGCAGAAGTGGTTCGACAAAGCGGCGGTTGCCGCAGTCGCCCTGGTGTTGTCGGCAGGTCTCCTGATAACTCTGCCCGCGCTCGGGGCTTACTGGCAATACAAATTGACTGAAGACGCCTGGAAGATTATCGAAGATCACATCGCGCGCAAAGCCGGCGGCTATGTCCCGCCAATGCCGGGACGGTGCGGCAGGTGCGGCACCGCTGCGAGTGCTGGTTCCGCTTTCTGCTCTTCGTGCGGCGCGAATTTGCGAGTGGGATTAACCTGCCCGCACTGCCATTCAGTTCAGAAAGATCCCAACGCGCGATTTTGCAATTCGTGCGGCCAAACGATCGCGTCTTAGACTGGTGTCAGAAGCCCGACCGTCGGGGAGGGCCTCTATCAAACCCAGGCCTTCCCTAACGGTCGGGCTTCTGACACGACCAATTACGTCGATGAGCTTGTTCAAATCAACCCGCCTGCGATGCTTTCTAATTACTCTGCTTTCTATAACGGCAGTTTGCGGCACTGGTCGTGCCCAGGACAAAGAGCCGGTCGACATTCTCAAAGTAAGCACCGAACTGGTGGTCTTTGACGCGCAGGTGATCGACAAAAAGTCCAAAAGGATACTGGGTGATCTCACCAAAGATGATTTTGAGATTTACGAGAAGGGAGTTAAGCAGCAGGTCAGCTATTTCAGTCGCGACGAGCTGCCGCTATCGATTCTTCTCCTGCTCGATGTCAGCGGCAGCGTGCGGCCGATACTTCATCAAATACGCGACGGCGCGCTGAGTGCTCTACAGCGTTTGAAGGCCGACGATCAGGTGGCAGTAATGGCCTTTGCCTCGAAATCAGAATTGGTCCAGGACTTCACCCGCGACCGTGCTCTGGTGTCGAAACAAATCGAAAGCGCCACTGCCGCGGATCGTCTCGGACGCGGAACCTTTCTCGGTCCGGCACTTGACGAGGCGGCGACTCACATGCAAATCGCGCCCAGTGCCAGCAGCCGTCGTGTCATCATCATAATCACCGACAACATAGCCACGTCGTTTGGAATGGAGAAAAGGATTGAAGAGAAACTGCTGGATAGCGGCACAGTGGTCTATGGTCTGATCGTCCGCGGCGCGATTGGCAAAGTATTCAACGTCGTCTCGCTCGGACAGATTAAGGCCGTTGACGACTACGTCAAACAAACCGGTGGCGAGATTTTCGGCGCCGACAAGAATGAAGTCGACGCAAAACTGGGCTTCGTGATCGATCGGCTGCGCGCGCGTTATGCAATCGGATTCCGACCAACAGGCGAGACTGCGACGGACGAGTTCCGAATCGTCGAGATCAAGCTAAAGCGCGAGCGCAACAAAAAGGAGAGGCCCGTGGTATTGACTAAGCCAGGATATTATTTGCGGCGGCGCTGAAGGGCAGCTTGATTCGTGGGGTCTATTCCTGGCCATGCAAAGCGCGTTTCAGTGAACAAACCGATCGCTATCCTGAGTTCACCAGCCTACTGTCGTCGACACCACTGCTTCACTTGGGAAATGACCTGGTCAACCGATAGCCCACTGCTGATTGCGTCGCGCGTAAACATCGTCAGGCCTTTCGCGTCGACAGTTCGATCAATAACGTCTGCCGGATTTGAGGACCAAACGACCCGATAAACATAGATCTGCGGGTCACGGTCGGTAGCTCCGTTTAGCATGCGATTAAGCCAGCCCACCGCATAGGCACGATTATTTCTCTGCAGATACACCAACGCCAAATTGTAGGAGGCATCGGCAAGCAAATCTATGGTGTTGGTCCTGTCAGCGAACTTATCTACAAAGTCATAATATTGACCCTCGGCTTCTATTAATGCAGATTGTTCGTTTCTGGTATTCGTGCCTTTGCGCTCGCGCAGGATGTAAAACTTTTTGTGCCAGTAACTACCGCGATTGTACTGGGCCAACCCTGCCTGCCTGGTCCCCGGAGCGCTAGCGATTACCTGTTTGTAGTAGCGGTCGGCGGCGTCTGTAACGTCATTGTTCTTGAGATAAAAGTCACCCAGGGCGAGAACTTTGTCGGCGTCCTTTCGTTGCGCCTCAAGCGCGGGGGCCCAACCGGCCATTGTCAGCAAAGCTGCCAAAACGCAGGTGAACATTCGGGTCTGTTTAGGAGTTTGACTCATGAGGCCTCTTTTTCTGGGCGCTATCGGCCATCGCCTGGCTGAAGTTTCGGTCCGGCATTACCGTTAACGGTTTTATTGAGCCACATCGACAGAATTTGCGCTCCGCCAAGTGCGCCTACCAACGCGATGGCAAAGATGACCAGAGGCTTGTCGTACGAGCCCCTCGCGTCAAACGCAACGATTTGAATTCTCCCCACCATCGCGATCAGCGCCACCACCAGACCGATTGTCATTGTTATGCTGACAAAAGTTATTACCTGGCGACTGGAAATCTGTCCCGACTCTTGCTTGCGTTGCAAAACCAACTTGATCAGCGAGCCCAACAAGACGCCCATCACCATGTAAAGGACGAGCACCCTGTCCCGCGGCCTAATCTTCACTTCGAGGGATTGCGGCTTGCTCACGGTGCGCCCGTACCCATCATCGTAGTTGAGCGTCATGATGACTCGCGGCGTGTTAAAGCCGCTAATGAGACTACTGAAAGTCATGGCTGCTGCGCTGAACGGAACCGTCACCGCTTGACGCTGGCCCGCGGGCTCGATCTTTACATTCAGAGGAATAGTCTCGTCCTGAATCAACCCGTAAGGGTCGGACTTCACGCTAACCGAATGAAGGTTTACCGGGTAGTTCGTATAGTCATTAACAATCGTCAGCTGCAGTTGGTTACTGACACCGGTGAATACATTAGGTGGCTCAGTCAGATCCGTCTCGATCCTGACCTTTAAATTGCTGGTTACACCAACGAATAAGCGCACTTCGCTGCGCTCCTCTTTGTTATCGTGGCGGAAGGTAAGAACAAGTGGATACGGCTTGGGTTCCACACCCTGAGCAATCGCGACGCGGTATGTGTACCGGGCGACCGAGAGGCCTTTCTCAGTTGTCAAAGCGGGACCCGATTCTCGCTTACACTGGATCCTGGGCTCTTCACTTGATTCGCACGTCTCCATTTCGAGACTACTCGAGCCTGTACTTTGAATTGATATGTTTAGGTCAACATACCCATTGCCCGCATACGCGGTTTCGCTATTGTAGGACACCGTCACATTGAAATGTCCTATGGATAAAAAGGTTTGCTTACAGACGTCCGGAAGTCTTCCGGATAGCCCGTTGCAATTGGTTTCGCCGATGGCTGTATTCGATAAAGCGAGAATGCAGACACCAAGAAAGAAAAGCTTTCTGAGATTTGGGAGAAGCATGAGTTTTCGCTCCGTTCATGATAAAGCAACGCCGCGTTATCGACTGCAAAGGTTGGATTGGACGACCAGTCATCCGGAAACCAGATGTTGGACTACTGCGAGGTGAAGTGAGCCTATGACAGAGGGACCCGACTGTCAAGCATTTTTCAAACGGGCGACGCCAGCCACGGGTTGCGGCTAATCATGCCTTAGCGCCCGCACCGGATCGATCCGCGCCGCGCGCGCTGCCGGATACAGCGCCGCCAGAATCGAGACGGACAACGCAAACGCAATCGCGCCCAGCCACAGGTATGGCGGCAGGTAAAAGAAATCGACGAAAGATGCTCCCTGCGGTTTCAGGATGAAACGATAAGCCAGACGGTTCGCCACGGCATCGATTCCCCATGCTGCCAGCGAACCCATCACTCCGCCGGTCAAACCGATCACTGCTGCTTCAAAAAAGAAGATCAGTTTTATTTCACGATCTTCGGCGCCGATGGCTTTCATGATTCCAATCTCGCGCGTGCGCTCAAGGATCGACATGATCATCGTGTTCGCAATGCCGAACGACGCCACCAATAATGAAATGCCGCCCAGCAACCCCAGCACTGAGTCAATAATTAGAAAGACCGTGCGAATTTGATCGAGCTGATCGACGATGGAAAAACTGCCGAAACCTTTTTCGGTGAGCTGTCGCCGCACCTCAGTCATCACCACCGGATCCGTTACCCTGACCACCGCCGAATCGTAACCTTCACTTTGGCTCTGGTTCAGCGAGCCGCTTTGACGAGCGAGCGCCAACGCCACCATGCCCATCGAGCTGCGATGCTCCTTTGACCATTCACGGGCCGCCTTTAGCGGAATGTAAATCCGCGCGTCAGGAAGCAAGCCGCGAAGACCTCCCTGACCTGCCCCTTCCTTGATCTCCGTATTCACCACGCCGACGATGCGAAATGTTTTCGCGACCAGTTCCCCGCTGCCGTTGTCGTTCGATGTGTCCTGCTCCAGCGGCAGACCGAAAAATCCGGGTGGCTCTTCGTCGACCTTTGGTTTGGACTTCTCCTTCGCCGGATCTCCCGAGTCCGTTGGCGCTGCGAGAAACTCGATCGTCTTTCCAATCGCGTCCTCGGGTTTTTCAAAGCCAAAGTCCCGAGTGAAGGTGTCCTTGACTACAGCTTCATCGGCCTCAGGCGAACTGATCATCTGCCCGGCTTTGAAATCCTTGAAACGGGAACTGGCGTTTGGCACCGAGGCGCCGCCGATTGACTCGATTTGTGAATGACCGTTGAGTCGAACGTAGGTAAAGATCGAGAGACTCGGCTCGACATAAGCCACGCCGGGAATCTTTGAGATTTCAGCTATGGCTGCGTCATCAAGAATTCGCGTGGGATCTTTGTCGGGTTTGAAGGACGGCCCGCGGCGATCATTGGGGTTCTCTCCCCGCCGCGAAGTATTCTGATTACCTCCGGCTGAGGCCATCGAAAAAACGTTCTTGCCAAAGACCCGCATCTCATTAAATAGATCCAAAGCGCGAAACCGCGAAAGCATGTTGCGCTGCAAACCGAGTCCGAATGAGACCATGGTAACGATGACCGCGACGCCGACAATGACACCCATGGACGTCAATGTTGCTCGTAGTTTGGCTTCGCGCAGATTTCGAAAAGCGAGTCTTAGTAGATCGAAGAAGGGCATAAGCGAACGGCTCGGTTTGAGTCACGGATAGATTAGCCTATTGTGTCCCCGTGTCAGAAGCCCGACCGTCAGGGAGGGCCGGCTACGACTTAACCAAGCGCGGATTGGAGCGCGGACATCCTTGTCCGCCTGAGCGCAAAGCGCGAACAACCATTGGAGCTGATAAGCGGGCAACTGAGCGAGCTGCGCAACGCTGGTGGACAAGGATGTCAGCGCTCCGTTGGTCGTAACCAGCCCTCCCTAACGGTCGGGCTTCTGACACTGACTCTTCTCGCATTTTGACATCGAAAATGATGCACAAAAAATCTGTCGTCAGGAGTCAACGGCGATACAACTTCGACACAGATTCTTGTATCTAATAATTGTTCCCGACAATTGAACAATTGATTAGCGAGATGCTCACTCAAGCCGGTAAGGTTCAGCCCTCAACCTACTTGAAGAAGCGGTCTTGCGTAAACCGAAGAAGCCTGATAGAAAAGTTTTTAGAGATTTAAAGGAGAAACCCCAGATGTTCCGTTTTAGAAATACCTACTTCAAAATCGCGGCGATTACGAGCCTGCTGGTAGCGTTTGCAGCCGTTTCCCTCGGAAAAACACATTCAGACCCTGCTTTTTCAAACATTAAGATCAGTAATTTTGGCAAGATGGACGACCGCTTTTATCGCGGTGCACGACCCAAAGATAAAGACTTCCCGGCGCTCAAGGCTTTGGGAATCAATACCGTTATCGATTTGACGGACAATACCCCGGACGAGAAACGGTACGCTGAAGCAGCGGGCCTGCGTTACCTCAACATTGCGATTCCGGACAAGGAGGATCCGTCAGAGGCGCAGATTGCTGAGTTTCTGAAGCTCGTCAATGATCCTGCGACCGGCAAGTTCTATGTGCACTGCGCGGGCGGCCGTCACCGCACAGGCGTGATGGGTGCCGTATATCGCTTCAACGTGAATCACTGGAATTTCGATCAGGTTTATGCCGAGATGCTGAACTTTGACTTCTACACCTCCAATGGCCATGGTGGCCAAAAGAAGTTCGTCGAAGATTACTGGGCGCGGATTCAGGGCGCTAACGCTGCTGCCGCCGCAACTGCGACCAAAAAATAAGCATTGAAATCCCAAATCTGAATTTCCGATTTGTGAATTCAACGAAGGCCGCTTCATCGAAGCGGCCTTTCTTGTGTCAGAAGCCCGCGCGTAAGCAAGGGCCCGCAGCGCCTGGGCAATTCGCGATCAACGGCGCAATAGCCGGATCATGATGCAGCGCCTGATTGGCCATCAATCAGCGACCGAACCGCCGCCGCGTCGTCGCCTAATTCGGCGTACAGCAGCTCGCGCTGTTCGGCGCTCAACTTGCGCAATCGGGAAACCATCTGAGCGGATTGTTCCTGAGCAGCCTCTTTGAGCCCCTCATCAATGACATTGTCATTGACGTAGCTGGTAAACAGGGAGCGAAACTGCAAGACATCTCGCGCCGCTGCCGCCCAACGCTCCAGATCGAGCAAGGTCATCAGTCGATAACGCAGAGTTTTCAGCAGTCCAGGCATGATCCAGAACATCTTCAACTCTTCGACGCAGAACGTCCGTGCTCGCAGAGATTTTTCGTAGCAAGACAAGGCTCCATCAAAATCTGGTTGCTGCTCAAGCACGAGGGCTTTGTTCATGTAAGCAATAGCTAAGTCGTTGGTCAGATGCGCTTGCTGCTCTGTGTTGACCAGCCGCTCATAGATCGCTATTGCCTTGTCGTACTCCGCAATCGCCTCCACCAACTTGGTCAGGTCCTGAAGCGCGTTCCCTTTGTTCGTGTAGGCCATAGCCAGTTCGTTAGCCAGATGCTCTTGCTGCTCTGTGTTGACCAGCCGCTCACGAATCGCTATTGCCTTGTCGTACTCCGCATTCGCCTCGGCCAATCTGGTCAGATTCATAAGCGCAACGCCTTTGTTCATATAATCCTTAGCCAGTTCGTTAGCCAGATGCGCTTGCTGCTCTGTGTTGACCAACCGCTCATGGATCGCTATTGCCTTGTCGTACTCCGCAATCGCCTCGGCCAACTTGGTCAGGTTCTGAAGCGCGTTGCCCTTATTCAGGTAGGTCCCAGCCAGATCGTTAGCCAGATGCTCTTGCTGCTCTGTGTTGACCAGCCGCTCACGAATCGCTATTGCCTTGTCGTACTCCGCATTCGCCTCGGCCAATCTGGTCAGATTCATAAGCGCAACGCCTTTGTTCATGTAGGTCCCAGCCAGGTCGTTAGCCAGATGTGCTTGCTGCTCTGTGTTGACCAACCGCTCACAGATCGCAATCGCCTTGTCGTACTCTGCCATCGCCTCGGGCAATTTGCTCAGGTTCTTAAGCGCGATGCCCTTATTCATCAACATGGCGGCGTAACTGTTCCGCAGATCCGCGCGGTTGGGTAGTCTGGTGAGATACTCAAACAACTTTTCGGCGCAATCGTAGAGGTCCACGGCATAAGCGAAGCGGTTGATCTGGTTAGCCGCATAGGCGCTATCCCAACATTCGTTGGCAGAGGTTTCGTAGAGCGTTTCTTTATCAGGCAGGGTGCCGAAAAACTCGTTCTCGCAGATGACGGGATGCAGACCGTAGAGATTCATCGCCAGGTCTTCATTTAGATATCGCGTATAAGCGTCCGCGGATTCTTTGCGGGTGACTAGTTTATTGTGTTCGAGCCGGGTCAATATCTTGCTTAATTCAATCTCGTCCAGCAAATGAGCCAGGGCGCCTTTGGGGACCGCGCGCTTGAAGAAGGCGAGCAGACGCAACACCGGCAGGCTCTGGCTGGGTTGAATCTTCAACTGTTCGTAATGAAGGCGCTTCAAACCCTTGTTCTCATAGCGCTCGGCCTCTTTCGTTTGCTCCTTATCGAAATACGCAAATAGATCCTCGCGGTCCAATACCTGTCTAAGCGTGAAGCCTGTATCACTCAAATACCCGACGCTCCAGACCAGCGCTAACGGAATACGATGAACTCTTTGAGAAAAGTCTTTCAGCACTGAGTCGATCTCTGCCAGCGAGCCTCTCAGGTCTTTCGTGCCGCCGTTTTTTTTGAGATAGCTAAGACAATCAGCAAGCGGCAGGCCTTCGAACAAACTGCCGCCCACGGCTTCGAACTCCACGACGCGCTCGCGCCGAGAAAACTTTGGTATCTCGCGCGCCACGATCAATGCCCGGACCTTGTGCTCGCCAGCGAAGATGGCGGTGAAGAAATCTCTCAACTCCGGATCGGCAACTTCGCCTTTGTCATTCAACAAAGACTCGAAGTTGTCGAACAAAAACCAGACTCGCTTTTGCCCGTTTGCTGAGAGGCGACTGAAGATCTCTTGCAGCTTCTCTGACAGAACCGCGTCGGTGGCGTACATGCTTTCGAATGCTTGTTCCTGCCCAATCAGTCTTCCGGCGTTGGCGAACAGCGTGCTCACCTTAACGTCGGTCCGGCAATCTACATGGAGTAGAGCCCTGACGCGCGGTTCAATGGTTTCGCCGTTCGACAAAGTTAGCCTTTCGGCTAAGCTTGCGCCGTCGGTAGACAAGGTCCGCACCACTTTCGCCAGCAATGCTGTCTTCCCGAACCCTCCCGGCGCGGCAAAAGCTAACACGCGGTCGTCGCCGGCGCTCATCGCTCGCAGAATCGTCGCGCATTCTGCTTCGCGGCCTTCGATCTCTTGTTGCGTGGGAAGCGTGTGAATCAGTGGCTGGGGACCGCTGCTGATTTGAAAGGTCGTTTCGGAATCGCGATAAGGAACCAGGCCTTGACTAACCGCAGCCTCCAGGTCACTGGGAGAATCAAAGAATGCCACGACGCGTTCGTTCTGGAGTCGTTCCTTAAACTTCTTGAGTTTCTCTGCCCCCTCGCCTGTTTCCACATCAGCCGGTATGACCGGATGCTTGTCACTCATCACAAAGATCAATCGCGGAATCTTTCGCTCGACGGCGCGGTTATACTCAGCTTCCGTTACTGAGATCGTTTGACCATCCGGAACGTAACCGTATCGGAATGCGAATACGCCCAGGTACAGGTTTGCCCGGTCCACGATCTTGAGCGAGACATCCAACGCGTTCGCATCCGTAGCAGTCAGATGCTCCATCATGTCTGGGTAGAACATTCCCAAACCCATGCACGCATCCATTACCTTTTGGCGATGCTCTGGCAGGTCACGCGCGGTGCTGCTGATCATTACTCGTAATTGCTTAGGCATGGTCGTGGAAGCCAGTAAGGTGAAGCGGCGTGAGTATACAGCGGTGAGTTGTCTTGGGCGAGAAAAAAGATGAGCCCTCCGTTACGGTCGGGCTACTGCCCCGTTCGCGCTGCGCGCTCAGTGCGGACAGGATGTCCGCGCTCCGATTTGCGTTTCTGACCTAAACCTCGACAAGCTCTCTTTCCTCTTCGCCTTTGAACTGCAAATCGTAAAGCCTGGAATACAGCCCACCGGTGTCCAACAACTCTTCGTGGGTTCCCTGCTCTACGACCTCGCCCCCGTCAATGACGAAGATCACATCGGCGCGGCGCACGGTCGCCAGGCGATGCGCGATCACGATCGACGTCCTCCCCTTCATTAGATTCGCCAGGGCCTCGAACACCAACTCTTCAGACTCTGCGTCCAGCCCGGCCGAAGGCTCATCAAGAATCAGAATTGGCGAGTCGCGGATGATTGCACGCGCGATCGTAATCCGCTGGCGCTGACCTCCGGAAAGAGTAAGGCCCCGCTCACCGATCATAGTGTCATAACCATCGGCCATCTTCTCGATGAACTCGTCGGCATGGGCCAGTTGCGCGGCGCGGATGATTTCGGCGCGCGTGGCTTCAGGTTTTCCGTAGGCAATGTTTTCCGCCACCGTCGCGCGAAACAGAAGGGTCTCCTGCAGCACAAAACCAATTTGCTGCCGCAGCGATCGGCTCTTGAATTTGCGAATGTCCGTGCCGTCGATCGTGATCCGGCCGGCCGTGAGATCGTAAAACCGCGGCAGCAGACTGACTATCGTCGTCTTCCCCGCGCCCGTCGGACCGACCAGCGCGGCCAACTGACCCGGTTTGATCTTCAAACTAATGTCTTTCAGAACCGGCTCGCCGCCGTCATACGAAAACTCGACATGATCGAATTCGATTCCGCCTTTGAAGCGCGGCGCCCGCTTCGCTCGCGGCAGATCGCGGACCTGCATTTCGTTCTCGAGCACTTCGCGAATCCGTTCCCATCCCACCGACGCTTTCGAAATCGTGTCCGTCATCTTCGAAAGCTCGCGCATGGGTTTGTACATCTTGCCGAGATAGAGCAGAAAGACGAGCAACTCGCCCGGAGTCAAAGCGCCCGTCAGCACCAAACGCGCGCCATACCAAAGCACCAGACAAGTACCGCAGGCGACGATGATTTCCACGATCGGCGGCAGCTTTGCTTTGACACGCCTGGCTTCCAGAGCGGCTTCGACGCTCTTCAGGCTTTCACGCTCGAATCGTCTCTGCTCAAAGTCTTCGCGGGCAAATGCTTTGACCACTCGAATCGATGAAAGCATTTCCTCCAGAACGTTGACGACCTGGCCTTCTTTGCGTCGCACGGCCCGCGACGCCTTCTTAATGCGGTGGGTAAAGTAGTAGACGACCAGGAACAATCCCGGCGCGACCATCAGCGCGATCAGCGTGAAGCTCCAATTCAAATAGAACATCACGGCGATCATGCCCAGAAGCGTGAGCACGTTGACCATCATGCCGAGCAGGACCGTGGAAATCAGACTCTGCACCGCGTCGATGTCGCTGGTAACGCGGCTAATGAGATCGCCGGTGCGCTTTTGATCGTGAAAGGAAAGTGAGAGCCGCTGAATGTGACTGTAGAGCACGCGCCGCAGATCGTGCATCACCCACTGGCCGACGCTGGTGGTCAGATATTTTTCAAAGTAGGAACTGAGCGCGCCGAAGATCGCAATCGTCAGTACCGCCGCCACCGCAAAATTGAGAATGGAAAACTTGCCGGTCCCGATCCAGCCCACCATGCCGGCCAACCACGGCGGCATTTTCTTTGAGCCAAAGACGTAGTCGAAGACGACCTTGAGCGGCCAGGGCTCGAGCAAGTCGGTGAGGCTTTCGCCAACCACCGCGATGAAAGCCAGGCTGAGGGTGAACCAGTGAGGGTAGAGCAGGTCGGTGATACGAATCTTATGCGTGGTCATAATCGGGTCAGGTGGCACAGACTTCAGTCTGTGATGGCGCTGATCGAATTCAGATTCGCTTCTCTCAACCGCGAAGTAGCCGCGAAGTAGCCGCAACCCTCTGGGCTTTGTTACTGAACCGCTTCGCGGTAGTTGCCGTAGCGACAAAAACCATCACAGACTGAAGTCTGTGCCACCGCTCCATCACCCAGGTAGGTTTACCAACTGTTCGATCCTGGCTCGCACGGCCTGGGTCAGCAACTGGATTTCGTCGGGCTTGAAGTTCGCGGCGCGAAAAGCGTCCTGTAGTTGCTGGTCGCTTAACTGCGCCAGCAAACCACCAATCCATTTCGCCTGCTCCACAGAAACTTTATCGATCATGTCGGCCTGCTTTCCGCTGAAGGCGAACTGCACGTGATCGCCTTTGACCTGCTCGACGAACTTCGTCTTCACGTACTTTTCCGGTTCGTTGCGGCTGTGTGCAATTGCGCCGCCGGTTTTGCCAAAGGTCGCGCCGAGGTCGCTAATGACATATTGCAGCTGGCTCGTGCCGTCGTCACCTTTTAACAGAAGGATCTTATTGTTCTCGTTCTTCAGGTCCCAGTTGTTGAGCAGGGCCATCATGACGGCCAGGCCGTTCAGCTCTTTCGTCCCGACAAACGGGTTCTTCTTCCAGTCCCAGATATCCAGGCGTTTGACGTTGTCAGGCCGCGCTTCAAAGCGAACATCGGCAAAGCCGTCGCCTTCGCAACGCTCAACCTTCTTGCGCGGTTTGGGCGCGCCTTTGATCTGCACGCACGGCGCCAGGTAATTTATCTCGGTCACATAGCCCACCGCCCAAAGAAGGCGGACGGCCGCCGTCTCTGGCCTGGCTTCGTTGCCGATTTTCACAAACCATTTGCGGCCGGCGCCATCGCGCACGTGATACTTCACGGAATAGCCCTGGACATCTTCTTTGATGAAAGTGACGTTCGAAAGATCAGGCTTCATCGCCTCGCCGCCCGGCCCGAGGAAAAGATCCTCGGAAGAAATATTAGCGGGCTCGCGCCACAGGACCGCGGATGCATCGGCAGGGACGGCCTCCTCTTTCTTGTCCTTACGCTTATCCTTCTGAGCGAAAATTAGTGGCACCGCAAGCAGCACAATCAACCACGCTACGAGGGGCGTCGACCTGCGAAAAGTATTTGATGTGAACATTTCGTTCTCCCGTGTCTCACGCTTTCATTTCCAGTTCAGAGTTCAACCTTTAGGTTGCCGAAGGCCAGGAGGTCAGTACCACCTGCGTGAGCAGGTGGGCCATACACTCAAGTTGTCAGTTGGTGATCCACCCGCTCACGCAGGTGGTACCGACCTCGTGTGCAAGGCGCAAGCTAAAGCTTGAACTCTAAACAGTGCCCCTCTGCACACATACGGGTCAGACAAATCCTCACCAAGTTACACAGCCAGGTTTTCAAAGTGCATCTGACTATCAAACCGATCCTCGTCGCCATTGATCTGCACACGTTCGTAAGAGCCGTCAGGCTGTAACTCGCGGGCGTTCGCGTTGTCGCGCAAATAGGCATCGAGAACTTCGTCGCGCAGGTATCTCTTCAATCGTGGATCCTTGACGGGGCAGACCACCTCGACGCGGCGGTTGAGATTGCGCGGCATCCAGTCGGCGCTGCCAATATAGATCTCTTCGTTCCCGTCGTTGTCGAAGTACAGCACCCGGCTGTGCTCGAGAAAGCGGCCGACGATGCTGCGCACGCGGATATTTTCCGAAAGGCCGGGGACGCCAGGACGCAGCATGCAGATACCGCGCACGACAAGGTCGACTTGCACGCCGGCTGCCGATGCCTCGTACAAAGCCTGGATGACGTTGGCGTCGGCCAGACGATTCAGCTTCGCGATGATGCGCGCCGAACGGCCGGCGCGAGCGTTGGCGGTCTCTCGTTCGATTAGTTCGGTGACTTTCTCGCGCAGATTCACCGGCGCCACCAGCAGCTTTCGGTAATCTACTTGTCGTGAGTAGCCGGTCAGATAATTGAAGAACTCAGTCGCATCGGCGCCCAGATCTTCATCAACCGAGAGCAAGCCGACGTCCGTATAGGTGCATGACGCCGTCGGATTATAATTGCCGGTCGCGATATGAACGTAACGCCGCAACGATTCGTCTTCCTGACGCACGACCAGACTCAATTTGCAGTGCGTCTTCAGGCCAATCAAACCGTAAACCACATGGACACCGGCGTGTTCCAGTCGACGCGCCCACTCGATGTTGTTCTCTTCGTCGAAACGGGCTTTCAACTCGATCAAGGCCGTGACTTGCTTACCCTTCTCGGCTGCATGAATCAAAGCCTCGGCGATTTCCGATCGCGAGCCGGTGCGATACAGACATATCTTAATGGCCAGCACCTTCGGATCGTCGGCAGCCGCGCGAATAAATTCGGTCACGGTTGAATAGGCACTGTAGGGATGATGCAGCAGGAGGTCGCCTTCCTTGATCGCGTCAAAGATCGAAGTTCCATTACTCAAAACGGCTGGGACGCTTGGGCGCAGCGGGCGATATTTCAAGTCCGGACGATTGACTTCACACAGAGACAGCAAGTCACCAATATTGAGCGGCCCTTCGATACGGAAAATGTCGTCGGACACAAGGCCCAGCGAAGCAGCCAGGTAATTGACCATCTCCGCGGGCATCGAAGAAGAAACTTCCAGCCGCACCGGCGTTCCAAAACGACGCTTGCGTAGTCCCTTCTCGAGAGCGTGCAGCAAATCATCGGCTTCGTCTTCGCGAACTTCGATGTCCGCATCGCGCGTGACGCGAAACTCATAGGCCGGCGACGCCTGCATTCCGGGAAACAACGAACCACGATTCGCGGCGATGACTTCACTCAGCAGAACAAATCCGGATTCGCCGACCAGGACCAAACCCGGCAGCACGGGCGGCACCTTCAATCTCACGAAGCGCGGTTCAGCGTTTGACGCCGACGGCTCGTTTGGTACCTGGACCATCAAACCGAGATTCAGGCTCAGCCCGGAAATATATGGAAACGGATGCGCCGGATCGACGGCCATTGGAGTCAGCACGGGAAAGACATTGCGCGTGAAATAATCATCCACCCGCGTGCGCTCGTCCCGAGAGAGAGAATCATAAGCAGCCAGGACAATTCCCTGGGCCGCGAGTTCAGGCAGGATGTCCAGCGTCAATGCTCGTCCTTGTTGAGCGACCATCGGTCGCAAGCGGTTTCTGATTTCGCGCAGTTGCTCCCGGGCCGTCATGCCGTCGGGTGAAGGCTGCACCCAACCCTGCTCAACTTCTTCCTTCAGGCCCGAGACTCTCACCATGAAAAACTCGTCGACGATACTCGCGAAGATGGTGAGAAAGCGCAGTCGTTCAAGCAGCGGGGTTTGCTCGTTCTGGGCTTCCTCCAGCACCTGCCGAAAGAACTCGACCAGGCTGAGTTCGCGATTGAACAAGAGCTTTTCCGGGCCGGGTTCATGCTTCGGCAAAGGGCCTCTGGCCTTTGCCGGCATCGCGGCGGATATTCGATCATTGATTTGCAGGTTTGAAATCATTCGTCCTCAAACACCGAATGTTGCGGTTAGCTTGCATGGATGCACACAAGTATTCTTTCGGCGAAGTAGCAACTCGTATTCCTCTAGACTGATTGTCCGAAGCGGGAGCGACGCGAATAGTTGGATTTGAGAAATGCTACGAAGCAGAAATAAGTGGACTACAAACTCGGCGCAATTTAATCGTACGAATTCGTTTCAGTGAGGAGCTTGAACGTGCGGTAAACCTACTCTGGAGTATTCGGGATCGAACGCTCCAGGCACGATTACGTCCACGGCCAGGTGCCGCTTGGTGTCAGAAGCCCGACCGTGAGGGAGGGCATCTCAAGAGGGCATCTCAATAGGATAGCAGTCGGTTATTGACCAAGTCCGAGATGGCGCACGGGCAGTAGCCCGACCGTTAAGACGTTGTTTCAAGACTCAGGATTTGCGATCTCAAAGAAGATCTTAACGCAGAGGACGCAAAGGTGTTCGCAAAGGCGCGCAGAGAAGTGCCTTACTTTGCGTACCTCTGCGAAAACCTCTGCGCCCTCTGCGTTTAACAAATGGTTACCTTAGGCGCACGTCCGAAGTTTTGGCACAGCTTCTTGAGGCAGGGCGTCTCGGTTGATGCTCGAGTGCGATGATGATGAGTACGCCCTTCCTAAAGGCCCCGGCTTCCAATCAATCTCTTGAGACCAACGAAGAAACCTCCCCCGCCTGCCCGACCCTTGGACGAAGCGTATGACCGTCGCGCAGCGACGCTTACAAACTCCTTCGATTCGATCACGTAGGCCGTCAACCGTCCTCCGTAGACACAACCCGTATCCAAGCCTATCGCGCGCGGCGACTGGCGCGGCGCCTCAGCCGGCCAATGACCAAACAGGACAATTCGGCGACCGCGATAGACCTCATACCAGGGAACTCCGCAGCGAGCGGAGGGATTCGCCCCCATCGTTCGCAGTTCAGTTAAGTCACTCGCCATTTGCCTTCGCAAAGGCACTCCCGGGCGCAGGCCGGCATGGACTACGAGATGCGATCCAAGGTTGATCGTGTAAGGCAACGAACGCAGATACTCAGAGTACTGCTCGCGTCCGGATTCAAGTTGAGCGGCCGTCGCCTGTTGCTCTTTGGTAAGCCGCCCCGGCTCTCCTCGCCAATACTGTCTGATGGCTCGATCGTGGTTTCCTACCACTGAAGAAAATCGTTCGTCTTCGATAAAAAGATCCAGCACCTCGCTGCTCTTTTCACCTTTGACGATCAGATCGCCAACGGCGATCACGCGATCGTCCGCGCGGAACTCGACCTGCTTGAGCAAGTCACTCAGCTCATCAAAGCAGCCGTGAATGTCGCCGATTACGATTGTGCGGCCCATGTGTGACGATCAATCAAACAAATGGTGTACCGCATCGGGGAACCAATCAGAGAGGTGGGGGGTGACTATGTCCGCCCCGGCTGCGCGCAGATTACTTTCCGGAACTGTACTGGTAACGCCGATGGTGCGCATGCCTGCGATGCGCGCGGCCTCGATGCCCGGCGGCGCGTCTTCGATGGCCAGGCATTCGTTTGCCAGCAGTGGTAACTGTCGCTGGGCGCGGCGTCTTTCATTCAGCAACTCCAAACCGCGCAGGTAACAATCGGGAGCGGGCTTGTGTCGCAAGCCCGGCGCGGCACTGACTACAATTGAAAACGATTTGGCAATGCGGGCCAGACCGAGCACGTGATCTATCTCGCCGCGTTCGGCCATGCTGACTATTCCCAACTGGTAACGGCGCGCTGCGGCCTTGATGAAAGTAACGACTCCCGGGGGCACGGGCAGGTCGTTGGTGATGAACTCGCGGTGCAACTCATGTTCGCGCCGGATGATTTCGTTGAGCACTTCGTCGCCAACCGTAAGCCGGGCGCGTCCGTAGGCGGCCTTCACGAACGCCACGTCGTCCATCCCCAACGAGGCGAAGTAATCTTCGTCCGTCAGAGGAACTTCATAAGCCAGCAGGACTTCGCGATAGGCCTTCAGATGAATGCGCTCGTCGTCGATGATGACGCCGTTGAAATCAAAAAAGATTGCTTGAATCATTCTCGTCACTCGGGGCACTAGCCCGACCGTCAGGGAGGGCTCATCTGTTAGACGGTTGTAAAGTGAGCCCTCCCTGACGGTCGGGCTAGTGCCCCGCTGGCAGGTCCCGAGTTTATAGGCGAACCCCCGAGTCAAAGCGCTAGGTAGTGCCGCTTGTCGTAGCAGTCGAAGCCGAGGGTTTCATCTCCCTGATCAGCGCGTTTTGATCAGAGAACAGCACCGGCAGACGTTCGCTCTCGAGCACGTCGAGGCGTCGCAGAACCTCAGTCAATGCCAGTTCATTTTTCAGATTCACTTGATAATCCAGATCGGCGCGCAGACGATCTTTTCCCGATTGCCGGTTCTGCGACATCATGATGATCGGCGCCTGCAACCCGGCGATTATTCCCATCACGAGGTTGAGCATTTGGTAGGGCAAGGGATCAAAGCCGCGGATCAAAATGTAAGAATTAAACACGATCCAGGAGATGATGATACCCAGCGCCGCGCCGATAAACTTCCAGCTGCCGCCAAACTCCGCCAGGTGATCGGCCGCCCGATCCGCGAGAGTCGAACGCTTGTCCTGCTCTTCATTGACGTTGCGCGACACGCGCTGCTGCAACATCCTGTCAGTGGTCCGCAGACGCGAGAAAGTGGCGCTCAACATTTCCAAAGCGACGTTGGGATTGTCATGAATGAAGCGCAGAAAGTTTTCCCGGGAGAGTACTGCCAGTCGCGCGTCCTCGATAATCTTCGCATCGGCTGAACGCTTCTTCCCGTCGATGATGGCCATCTCGCCAAAGAAATCGCCTCGGGCCAATTCCGCCAGCACGATCTCTTTCTTGTCTTCGTCGCTGACGGCGATCCGCACGCGGCCACTTTCGATTAAGTACATTGCATCGCCGTCGTCGCCGGCGCGAAAGAGTGCGACGCCCGTTCCGACATCGCGCGTGCTCAACAAGCTGCGCAGTTCGCGGGCGGCATCGTCATCGAGCGAAGCGAATAGCGGCACCGAACGAATCGTGTCCAGCGTCATCTCTGGGGGAATTTGTTTTGACATGACCCTTACCTTTTCACAAAGTCAACTGTTAGCTCACCGATTACTAAGATTCGCCCACCCGGCTCAAGCCCGGTTAACCTGGCGCCTGAAAAAAACAGAAACCGTTTAAACGGTTTCCCGCCATTAAGTAAGTGTGTCGGAAGCCCGCGCGTAAGCCAGGGCAACGCTTGAGACGATCGCTCATGGACATCAACTCGACAGTTCTTCGCCGGTTTCTTGAATCAAGCGTACTGGCGAGTGTTGCCCTCCCTGACGGTCGGCTTCTGACACGGGGCATTGAAAAACTAACTACTAACCACCTTGCCGTCCTTCATCATTATGATTCGATCGGCGAAGCTACTCGCCAGTTCGTGATCGTGCGTGACCAGCAGGACCGTCAGCCCTTCGCGCTCAACCATCTCGCGCAAGAGCGCCAGCAACTCGCGCGCGCGGGTCGAGTCCAGATTTCCGGTTGGCTCGTCGGCAAGTAAAACCCTTGGACTGTTCGCCAGCGCGCGGGCGATCGCTACTCGTTGCTGCTCACCACCGGACAACTCCAGCGGTCGATGCTCAGTTCGATCGGCCAGACCGACGCGCTCGAGGAGTTCTTCGGCGCGCTTTCGTCTCTCCGTACCGCGCACGCCGCCAAATGCCAGCGCCAGCCGAACATTCTCGGCCGCGGTCATGGTCGTAATCAGATTGAAGTTTTGAAAAATCATGCCGACGGAGTGGCGGCGGTAGCGCGCCATTTCTTTCTTGGTCAAAGGCCCCAGCGGGTTCGAGTCGAACAGCACCTCACCGCTGCTGGGCCGATCGAGACCGCCCAGCAGGTTCAGCAGCGTTGATTTGCCTGAGCCTGAAGTACCCTGAATGGCGACGAACTCACCTTCATCGAGACTGACGTTGACACGATCCAGAGCGGTCACCAGATTGGTGCCCATTTGATAGACGCGCGTGACTTCCTGAGTTTCGATCAACGACATGAATCTTAACGCTTACGTTTAGAGGGAGGACTTGTCCTCCCCTTATAAGGATCGATTGTCCTCCTGCGCTGGCCGGACAAGTCCGGCGTCTAAACGAATTCGAGAGGGGCGAACTGACTTTTTAAACCGCGCGCTACTGCGCGATGAGCCCAGCCTTAGTCACTCGCCAAAGTTCGAACTGCTCTTCATCAAATCCCTTCAGGGGCATTTCAAAACGATTAGCCGAAAAGCCCTCATTTGGATCGGCGAGGAGTTCGCGCACTTCCGGATCGTAATAGACCGCGCTGGAAATAACCACGTCGTCACCGGTTGACTGTGCTTCCAGGCGCGCCGCCATATTAACTGTTGAGCCGAAATAATCCAGCCGATCATTTAGCGTCACGGCAATACATGGCCCGGTATGCAAACCGGCTTTGAGGCTCAAAGGCTGCATTCCCTCCGCGGGAGCACCGAGCTTTTGCTGCGCCTGGAGCATGGCACGCACCGCTCCGGCCGGGCAACGGAAGACGGCCATCACGGCGTCGCCGATGGTTTTCACCAGCGCGCCATCTTCGCCGGCAATTGCGTCTTTCAAAATATCAAAGTGATTCATCACTCGGCCGAACGCCGTCGCATCGCCAATCTCGCGGTACATTCGAGTGGAATCTTTCAAGTCAGTAAAGAGCACCGTCAGCGTGCCCACTGAAATTTGTTCGCCCGGTCGCAACGCTTCGCTCGCAAACAGATCGCGAAAGACCTGCAGGGCTGTTACCTCAGCGGCGGTCGCGGCCTCATCGCTCCACACGGTGCGTTCGAGAATGAACAGTTGCTCGTCGTCGGTCGCGTTCTCAAAACTGATGCCCGCGTCCTTATCGATCTCCAACTCTTCATTGACCCAGCCGTCGTTAGTCGCCCGCAAAGTGACCGGGCCCGCGCCATTCTCTGTCGCGCGCAGATGTTGCCAACCGGGGATACTCATCGTGCGCAGACGATAACGGCCTGCGTCGAGATCTAAATCGACAACTCGACTCGAATTGGCCGGCAGCAATTGTTGGGCAGCGATATGCGGCGTCACCTGCGGACCGCCAACGCAAAACGTTTCGCCCGCGGTTTTTCGTATCGAGGGGTTCGGTCGAAAAGTCAGCTCAACCGACTGTTCAAAGTTCACGGCAAAATCAATGTTGCACCCGGGACAATGGACGTTTGAACCAAGGTCTTTGAGCGAGCCCAAGCCGGGACCGCCGCGGCACATTGGGCAGATTAGGTTCCACTGTAAATCCAGAATTCCCGCGCGCGTGGCACAGAGGCAGGCTTCCAGGACCGCTCGCCGAGATTGGTTCATCTGTCGCGCGAGGTCGTACGGCCTGATGCGCGCCAAGGCGAACTCGTCGGCATTTTCGATATAGTCCACCAGCAGAGCGACCAGATCAGTGTCAGTTCCCTGCCCCGACAACTTTTCGCTCAACGCCAGCAGGCGCGCGCGGCCACCGGAAACAAATTCAACCGTCGGTGAAAGATTCGCCGCGCTGCGTCCTTGTCTGGCCAGGGCGTCATATTCACGTAGCGTGCGGGCAAAGCTCCGGGCGCTGAGGATCCCGATTTGAATCGGAATGGCGACGAGTCCGATCACGTTCCGTGGCTGGGCCCAGACCTGATAGACCAGTTTGGTTCCGACGGACTGATGGGAGTCAGGGTTCGCCTGAACCGCGACCTGGCGCGGCGTTAGATCTACCAGTACCCGCAGTTCGGTAATCGGACCCTTGGTGTATCGGCGAGTCACGCCAAATCGCGTCGGCCGTGTCCATTCGAACGGCTGCTCTTCCCATTCGACCGGAATGCCAAAGGCGGAAAGCCGCAGCCTGCGGCGCGCGTTTTTCAGAGCTTTCTTTTCCCCTTGCACTGTCTCAACCGCCGGCACTCCCGTGTCGCGATTGAACCTGTTCGTGTCAGCTACCAGCGGCCAGAGTTGTTCGGGCGACGAATCGAGATCAAATTCCCAAGTGTAGTGGAATTCTCGCATAAGCAACTTCGGAAGCTCCGTCAGGAGCGAGATGTTTATAGCACCGATTGTTCCCATCTAAAACAACTCCGCTCGGAGCGACATGCGGATGTCGCTCCGAGCGGAGACGAGTACAAAACAACCCGTCGCTTGCTATAAATATCTCGCTCCTAACGGAGCGAAAAACTGCCCGACGCCGGCTAAACTTCTTTCCACTCCGAATCCACGTCTTCATCAGAGAAAGCGACGCGGTAGTTCTTCGACTGAACTTGTTTGGTGATCAGCAGATCGTCTTTTCGCTTGAGCAAGTCGGCGCGGTTGTAAACCGACAACTCAAAGTTATAGCCGTGAGTGATGGCGTCCTTCGGGCAAGCTTCGACGCAATAGCCGCAAAAAATACAGCGCCCATAATCGATGTTGTAAATTTTCGCATAGCGTTCGTCGACCCCGATGCGTTCTTCGGCGGGACGCGGATCGTCCGCGGCTTCGATATAGATGCATTCGGACGGACAAGCGGCCGCGCACAGAAAACAGGCCACACATTTCTCGCGGCCCAGTTCATCGACGTGCAGCAAGTGCTGACCACGATAGCGCGGCTGAACGGTTACCGGCTCTTCCGGGTATTGCACGGTCTGCTTACGCTTTGGCAGGTAAGAGAGCGTGACGCTCATGCCCTGGATGATGGCTTTAGTTGAGGCGATTACTTCAGTGATTATGGACATCTCTTATTTCAAATCTCAAATCTTGAATTTCCAAATTTCGAATAGTCTAAGTGCGAACTGCTTCGTTCTTTTTTCTAACTCGATCTTGTTCAAGCTGGGAGCGCGGACGGCCCGTCCGCACACGAGCCGAAATTGCCAATCCGAAATTCGAATTCCGAAATTCCCCTCTATTTTACACGACTGGTCTCTGACGCCACAGCTTGCCAACGATGATCGCGCCAGACGAACTTGTCGGTAAAGTCGTAGGTCACCTTTCCCTTCGTCGTGTCTTCGGTAATCGTACCTTTAACAGTTGCCCGGTCACCATTCTGATCGACGGTCAGATCGTGTATCTCCCAGGACTTGATCGAAGGATCCGGAGCCAGCGAATCGATGTATTCACGTTTCGACGGCGCTTCGGCGCCGCCAGTGTATTCGCTGGCCAGAATTCTCTCCAGCGCTGCCTTATCTCCCTTGACGTTCGCTGTAGCCCACTCGTCCTCCAGATGCGTAAGTTGGGACAGAACCTCGTCCTCGTCTTCCGGGACATCATTCGTCGCTTCGGACGGCGAGGCCTGCGGCGGCGGCCCGCCCTTCCAGTCAGAAGCTGACGGCGAGGGCTTGGGCCGATTGGCATTGCCCTTGTCTTTCAGCATCGGCGGAATGAATATGGCGGCTGCCACAATCCCGCCGAGCACGATGAAGCCTATCACCAGAATGCCAAGCACCAGAGGCAACTTGCTGCGCTGTTTTGGCGGAGGAGCGTAAACTTGCTGCGGCGGCAAATTAAAGCCGGATGCGTTGATTGTGGCTTTGCCGGGAAGCTGACCGTAGGTCTGCGTCGGTGGTGGAGTAGCGCGGCTCTCCATCGGCGGGACAAAAGGCGCGGGCGACACCAGTGTTTCCTGAGAGTCGGCGCGACCGCCGGATTCAGGAACCAGCGGCGTACCGTCGTCCAGACAGAAACTCAAACTGTCGTCGTCAAAAGAGCGTTTACAGGTTGGACAGCGCTTCACGATACTACTTTAGCCCTCCCATCATGGAAGCCACACCCCAAATCAAAATGATGGCCGCCAGACCCAGAAAGTAAATTGCGCCCGTAACGATTCCGGTGATCGCGAAAGGCTTGCCCGTAAATTTATCCGGATAGTTTTTGATCTGGTTAAGTGAATAGATCCCCAAACCGATCCCTACCGGGCCGGTAATCACACCCAGATAACAACACCAGCCAAACGTCACGGTAAAGATTCCACAGATAAGCGCGGCGACCGCCGTACCCTGCTTGGGACCGGCAACGTAGTTGGGCGGCGGTGGCGGTTGCCAGACAGGCTGCGCGGGTTGCACTGCCGGAAATTGGTTCGAACCAAAGCCACCCGACGGTGCAGTCCAATTGGCCGGCTGATTCGGATTCGTCAGCGGAGGAGGCGGGGGCGACATGATCGTTGCGGGCGGCTCATCCCTCGAGACCGAGTCCTCGATCAAAGTGGTGCCGTCCTGAGTGCAGAAACTCAGCCAGCCTTCCGAGAATGTTTGGTTACAAGTTGGGCATCGTTTCATTTGATTCTCGCGGGGGCGTTTGAAGCCGGACTTGTCCGACTCGAAGTAATCCGTTTAGACGCCGGACTTGTCCGGCTTATTCAAGTCATCCGTTTAGGCGCCGGACTTGTCCGGCGACGGGTTGGCGGCACAAGTGCCGCCGCCAAACAAACTCATTTTCCAGTGTTCTGCTTTCGTCTTCTTAGCGCCTTCAGTATTTGCTTTGCGCCTTTGCGCGAAACAAAGTCGAGCACGAATGAATCTCGCGCAGACGCGCAGAGTTAAATCGAAAGGTGCAAAGCCAAACTCAAACCAATTCCAGCCGGCTAAAGAAGTATCCAATCTCGATAGCTGCGTTCTCGTCAGAGTCCGAACCGTGCGTGGCATTTTCTCCCACCGAAGCGCCGAACTCTTTGCGAATCGTGCCGGCGTCAGCTTTCGCCGGATCCGTGGCGCCCATCAAATCGCGCCAGGCTTTGACGGCCCCATCCTTTTCGAGCGCCATGACGATGCAAGGCGCGCTCGACATGAATTCCGTCAAGCCCTCAAAGAACGGCTTGCCGCGATGCACCTCGTAAAAACCTTCGGCCTGACGGCGAGACTGGTGAATCATTTTCATGGCGCGGATGCGAAACCCGCCTGAAATGATTCGATCAATTATTTTTCCGGTGTTACCCGCGCGCACGGCGTCGGGCTTGATGATTGCAAAGGTTAAGTTACCTGTCTGTTCTGACATTGTTCCTCGTGAAAAAGTTTATTCAGCAATATTCTTAGGAGGACCCTGTTTACTTCCGGGTGACGCTTTCTCAATCATGGTCTTCTGAGCACAGGGCCGATCACTCTGCGTCATCTCCAGCACAAAGTCGAGCGGTTTTTGCGCTGGAGACTTTAGCATTCTCACTAAATCGATCCGTTTCGGACAAAACGCCAGTGCGTTTGCTTCGATCCTGTACTCATCCAGCGGCAGCTCAATTTTGTAGACTCCCTCGTCATTCGTCACCGCCCAAAAGTTTTTTCCCTCGGCGTTCTGCGCCGTTACCTCACTCCAAACAATTACCGCATGGTTGACGTCGTAGACTGTGCCGGTTAGAAGTACTCTCCTGGCCGATGCTTGAGACGAACGTCCGGGATTAGCCAGGCCGGCGCCGGCCAAAATAAGCCCGAACGAAATTAAGAGTAAGCACTTCATGCTTTCCCTTCGTGGCACGCGCATCTTGCGCGTGATTCACGGGCGGGACGCCCGTGCCACAAGCAGAGCCTCAATTCCGCACTCCGGATATGCAGCAAGAGTGCGGAACTCTCTGGGTGAGGGCAGACATCAAATAGCACATACCGGGGTCGCTCGGATTATACGCGCCCGGTCTGATCCACGTTAGTCCTCTGCAGTTCGGATTAGCCGCACAGTCCGCCTGACACCCCGCAAAACTGGTCCTTTGATAATATGTAATTCTCGATCCCTGAAAGGTCATGTTGTCCAGCACAGTGAACATCTGCTTCGGCCGCTCTTTGGTTGGCTGCGGCGACGGCTGACGGTTCGGTGTCGGCGCCGGCGAGGGCCGCTCCTCAGGCGTACGCGATATCGTCGGTTCTGTCGCCGTGGGCTCAGGCGAGGGATTGCTCACGATGGTTGGCAGAGGAGTCGACGCCGGATACTTTCCGCTCACATCCCCACTGCGGCCGCGTGAAATCAACCACGCCGCGATCACACCGGACACGGCCAGCACTACCACAATCGCAAATATCCATGGCAGCGCGCTGCTGCGCGACTCACGTCTCCCATCTCCGCCCGCGGGCGGAGCCCCTTGAAACTGTTCCGGCCGAGAAGTCAGCGTCGACTGCGCAGTTGGAGAAACAGGACGTGGACTAGCGACCGTTGGACCGGGAGGCGGCAGATTCCAGGTAGCATTGGCATCGTGCCCGGCCTCTTCGCGAACAAGTCTGGTTCCGTCGTCGAGACAGAACACCATCGACTCGTCTTGATAGGTTTTATGACAAGAAGGACAGGTCTTCATTGATGTTCAGAGGTTGATTCGATCAGCGGTGTTCAATTTGATTTCGTGTCTTCCTTCCGCTTGGATGAACGATCCACGAACCCACACTAAACCCGAGTTCCCCTTCGTATATTTCGTGGATCGTCTTGCCTGGCAGTGATGAGGTCAGTACCGGGAGCGGTAGCGACCGGTCATCAAGCCACGCGACGGTCAAGGTCGGCAGGACGATGACCCGGTCGCTACCGCTCCCGGTACTGACCTCATTGCTCAAAACATCTTCTAAGGCTAACCGAGAGCCTCTTTCATCGCCGCTCCGATGTCTGCCGGCGAGTTCACGACACGGATACCCGCGCTTTCCAGTGCGGCCATTTTCTCGGCCGCGGTTCCCTTCCCCCCCGCGATGATGGCTCCGGCATGACCCATTCGTCGTCCTGGCGGGGCGGTCTGGCCGGCAATAAAGGCGACTATTGGCTTCGTCACATACTCTTTGGCAAAAGCCGCTGCTTCTTCCTCAGCAGTCCCGCCAATCTCACCGATCATGACGATGCCATCTGTGTCACTGTCTTCCTGAAATAGCCTGAGCGCATCAACATGCGTAGTGCCGACAATCGGATCGCCGCCGATACCGATGGCGCTCGATTGGCCCATCCCGAGGTGCGTCAATTGGCCGACGGCTTCGTAAGTCAGAGTGCCTGATCGCGAAACTACACCGACGCGGCCTTCACGATGAATGTGACCGGGCATGATGCCGATCTTGCATTTGCCGGGCGATATAATTCCCGGACAGTTTGGCCCAATCAAGCGAGTTGCTTTGTCCGCCAGATATGCTTTCACCTTCACCATATCCAAAACGGGAATGCCTTCAGTAATACAGACGACGACGGGAATTCCGGCATCGGCTGCTTCCATGATCGCATCGGCCGCGAAAGCCGGCGGCACGTAAATAACCGACGCGTTCGCTCCGGCTTCTTTGACCGCATCGACGACGGTATTGAAAACGGGAATGCCTACATGAGTAGTGCCGCCCTTGCCCGGCGTCACCCCGCCGACGACATTCGTTCCATACTCAACCATCTGCTTGGTATGAAACGTCCCTTCTTTGCCGGTAATGCCCTGGACTACAAGGCGCGTGGATTTATCTACTAGAATACTCAAAGATTGCTCCTATTAAAATGCTTGATGAAAGAAGGGCGCAGTATAGCAATTGGAACAGGAACCGACAAAGATGTCGCAGCGGAGCGCGGACATCCTGTCCGCCTGAGTGCGAAGCGCGAACCAACGATCCCAAAGCGATTTCGAAGAACTCAGAGAGCTTCGCTCTCTGGCGGACAGGATGTCCGCGCTCCAACTATGCCAGCTCAAACCGCTCCCCGTACTGCGGCACTTCAATCGACCAACCGAATCGATCGCGCAGGTGGCCGGCCATCGCTTGTGCCGCATCGGGCTCGCCGTGGATTACGAAAACCTTGCGCGGCGGCAAGGGCATGTCGGCGAGCCAGCGAACGACTTCTTTCCAATCGGCGTGCGCTGAAAAGCCGCCGATTTTATCTATTTCGCACCGCACGGGGATCCATTGTCCCAGCACCTTCACCTGCTTTTCTCCGTCGGCCACGCGCCGGCCCAAAGTTCCTGCTGCCTGATAACCGACAAATACCACGATCGCGTTTTTGTCGGGCAAGAGCCGCAGCGCATGATGAAGAATGCGCCCTCCGTTCATCATTCCCGAAGCAGCGATAATTATTCGCGCTCCCTCAGCTTGGTTGAGTCGCTTGGACTCTTCACGGGTCGAGGCCGCGACCATCGAATGCGTGCGCAACGGCGTCGGCGTTATCTTCAGAGCCGCCGCGTACTCCTCGTCATGTTCTTCGGTAATGCGCGCGTAACTTTGCGTCGCGGCCGCGGCCATGGGCGAGTCAACCGAGACCGGCAGGATAGGAATTCGTTTCTCCTCCTCGAGTTCCCGAATCAAGTAAACAATTTCCTGCACTCGACCGACCGCAAAGGCCGGGATCAGGATTGCGCCGTTATGGGCCGCTGCCTCTCTAATGATCCGCTCCAACGCAATCTTCGGTTTCTCAGCGTCATGCAAACGGTTCCCGTAGGTTGATTCAATCAGGAGGTAATCACACGAGGGCGGGGGCACCGGATCGCGAATGATTGGCTGATCGTACTTACCGAGATCCCCGGAGAAAAGTATGCGCCGGCCCTGCTGATCCTCTCCCGCGCCTTCGAGATGCACCAGCACGTGACTGGAACCGAGGATGTGACCGGCAATGCGAAACTCAGCTTGAATTCCCTTGACCACTTGAAACGACTCGCCGGTATTCTTTACGACAGAAAGCAGCTTCAACGCTCCCCTGGCGTCCTCTTCCGTGTAGAGCGGTAGCGCGGGCAAGTGTTTGGTGATCTTATGGCGGTTGCGATAGTCGGCTTCTTCTTCCTGCAAACGCGCCGAGTCCGGGAGCAGAATCTTCAACAGGTCCGCCGTGCCGCGCGAGCAATAGACCGGCCCGCGAAAGCCGTGGCGCACCAGGCGCGGCAGGTAACCAGTGTGGTCGATGTGTGCGTGCGTGAGAATCACCGCATCGACGGTCGAGGCATTGAACGGCGGCTCCGCCCAATTGCGTTCGCGCAATTCACGCATGCCCTGAAACAAGCCACAGTCGACCAGCACCTGCGCGCGGCCGGATTCGATCAAGTACTTCGAGCCGGTCACAGTGCCCGCCGCACCCCAAAATGAAATTGATGCCATAGTTTTTGATTTAGTTTTTCAGTGCGAGCAAAATAGCGAAATCCGCGCGTCATGTCTATTGGGTGGGGAAACCCTTTGTGGCAAGGTCTAAAGGCGGGTTAGCTCTCCGCGCCGGACAAGTAGATCTATTGTATCAGTGCGTTGCCGAGATGAGGTCAGAACCGGGAGCGGTAGCGACCGGGCCCAACACTCCCACGATCCGAGATTGCAGGGAGAAGGCCCGGTCGCTACCGCTCCCGGTTCTGACCTCGTTGCCTCGCAGGACTTTCCACTGGCGACTTCATCCCTTATTATTTCGATCCGAAAGGTCTCGGGAAAAGGAATCAATGAAACTATCAAACCCCCGCTTGAACTTGTTAATTGCATTTTTGGTCGCGGTGCTCTGCGCCACGACGGCGCAGAGTTGGACGCCGACTCGAACGCCGCCTCACGCGCGGACCACAACCGCATTCGCGCAATACGACGATCCGTATTCCGAGTATCGCAATGTCCGCTACTCAAACGCCGGACTTTTGAACGAGCGGAACGAACTCAAGCTGGGAACACAGCTTCATCGCGAAGTCACCAAGAAATACAACCTCACCGACACCGGGCTCGAACGCGTGGATCGGATCGGCCAACGCTGTGCGAAGGCCAGCTTACGGCCGAACATGCTCTACAAGTTCCACGTGATTCAGAGCCGCGAGATTAACGGCTTCTCAATTCCCGGCGGGCACGTCTACATCACGACCGCACTTCTGAAGTTGGCAAACGACGACGAACTTGCCTCGGTCCTGGCCCATGAAGTGGGCCACGTGGTCGCGCGGCACAGCTTGAAGACGCTCAAGCAATCGCAGGAATACAATGACGTGGCGAAGTCTCTGGGCGAACTCACGGGTGTCGCCGGCGATACGGCGCGCGATTTGGGCGTGGCGTTGGGACAAATGGTAGGCGCCGGCCTGCTAACGATTCACAGTCGCGACGAAGAGCGCGAAGCGGATTTCCTCGGCGTGCGCACGCTGCCGCGAGCGGGATTCGATCCGCAGGGCATGGTGACTATGTTTCAGAAGTTGCTGCGGATTGAGAGCTCGCATTCGAACCCACTGGGAAGTCTCTTCTCAGATCATCCGGACGCGCAGGAGCGAATCGACAGCACCAGGTATGAGATTGCGCGTATGAGAAAGCGGTAGAAACTTAGCTGCGAAAAGGCACAAAATGCACAAAAGGAAATTAGCCAGGCGCACGCGCCTATGCTGACATTTCCTATGTGCCTTCTGCGCCTTTTTGTGGCCGCTTCTTCTTCGCACTAAAGAAAACAATCACCGCCGGAACGAGCAGGCCCAGGTTTCTCAGAGCAGTCTTCAAGCCCAACTGGCTGCCGATGATGCCGCCAAAACAGCCGCACTCTAAAGGATCGCCATGCAAGGCGTAAACGTAATAAAGCGCGAACCCGCTAAAACCCAACAGCAGTAGCGCAGCCAGCGCAGCACCCAAACGCACGGTGCGCGGCAGCAGCAGCAAGCCCGCGACAATTATCTCCGCGACGATTACACCGATGGTGACCGGCCAGCGCCAACGCTCGGAATTAAGCGACGCTGAACTCAGAAGCTCGGCAACGTTGCCGGCAAAGGTTTTCAGAATCCAAAGCTTCGCGCCCGCCGTGAAAAGAAAAAGCGCCGCCAGGCCGAAGCGGCAGATGAGGACCAGCACTTTGATCGCTCTTCGCAGATTCATTTCGATTCAACGGGTACCCAAACACGCAATCTATCGCGTTTAGAGTCGGCACTTGTGCCGACTGGTTCGATCAGGGATGGCGGCACAAGTGCCGCCTCTAAACGAGAGCTCATAACGTTTTCGCTCCGTCAGGAGCGAGATGTTTATAGATCCATTTACCCATCAATCGCTGAAGCTCCTTTAGGAGCGACACTTCCTTTATGCCGCTCCTAAAGGAGCTTCGATCAGTTTCCACTTCGGCTGCTATAGACATTACGCGCCTGACGGCGCTCAGGAAATCCTTCTGCGCCAACGTTGAGGCGGTTAGGCGAAGCCGCAACCTCTCAAGCCGCCGCGGCCACAACTTTCTCAGCCGCGTCCTTCATTCCGTCGGCGACCGTAAAGCCCAGGCCCGACTCGCGAATCACGCGCTGGCCCTCTTCAACATTCGTTCCTTCCAGGCGAACGACCACCGGCACTTTCACCCCGAGATTTTGGGCGGCGCCCACCACCCCGCGCGCAACCATGTCGCAGCGAACGATGCCTCCAAAAATATTTATCAAGACCGCACGCACGTTTGGATCGGCAAGCAGGATTCGGAAGGCTGCCTCGACCCGCTCCTGCGAAGCACCGCCGCCCACGTCGAGAAAATTTGCCGGCTCGCCACCCGCCAGCTTAATGATGTCCATCGTGGCCATCGCCAAACCCGCGCCGTTCACCATGCAGGCGATGTTGCCGTCGAGCTTGATGTAGTTGAGATCGAATTTCGAAGCTTCAATCTCCAAAGGATCCTCTTCGTTTAGGTCGCGCAGATCCAAAAACTCTTTGTGACGAAACAGGGCGTTGTCGTCAAAGTTCACCTTAGCGTCCAGAGCGATCAGTCGATTGTCCTTCGTCAACAGAAACGGGTTGATTTCCATCAGCGTGGCATCCATCGCTTCATAAGCGGTGTAAAGCGATTGCATGAATTTGGTCGCCTGCGAGATCAGCGCCGGCGGCAGCCCGAGCGCAAACGCCAGCTTGCGCGCCTGAAACGGACGAAAGCCTACGGCCGGATCGATTGTTTCTTTGAAAATCTGTTCCGGAGTATTGGCGGCCACTTCCTCGATGTCCATCCCGCCGGCGGCCGAGGCCATGAATACCGGCCGCCCGCTGGCTCGATCCAAAACGATACCGAGATAAAACTCTTTGTCGATCGGCAATCCTTCCTCGATCAGAAGCACGCGGACTTCCCGGCCCTCTGGTCCCGTCTGGTGCGTGACCAGGTTCATGCCCAGGATTTGGCTGGCGATCGCGCGCGCTTCGTCCGCGTTCTTTGCCAGCTTCACGCCGCCGCCTTTGCCGCGGCCGCCCGCATGAATTTGCGCCTTGACGACAACGGGCTCACAGGCAAGTTCCTCCGCCGCGTTGAATGCTTCTTCGACTGAGCGCGCGACAATTCCCCTTGGCACGGGCACACCAAATCTCTTTAATAATTCCTTGCCTTGATACTCATGAATTTTCATTGACAGCCTCGAGCGCACGACGATTGATGCGCGAAAATATTTATGCTTGATTGGAGCGAAAGGAGTTTAGCGGTACAAAAGAGATGACTGCAAGCGGTCGACGGGAGCAAAATGTCCGCATGCTTTGGCAGGAGGCGTCCTTATGAGCGAAGTAATAGTTACATCTCTCTCAAACCTGAAGAACGAAGTTCGCTATGGAGCGGATCACATACTTATTACCGACGAGCCGATTGAAGTGGGTGGCGAAGATGCGGGACCAGATCCTTACACTCTGATCCTCGCCGCACTCGGCAGTTGCATTTCCATGACCGTGACGCTGTACGCGAAGCGTAAGGCCTGGCCGCTGCAGCGAGTAATAGTGCGCCTTCGCCAGCAGCGGATTCACGGCGACGATTGCGAGGAATGCACGCGCTCAAGCGAAGGCTATGTGCACCGGATCGAACGTTCGGTAACTTTCGAAGGAGATTTAAGTGAAGAGCAGCGGACGCGCTTGCATGAGATTTCGCACAAGTGCCCAGTTCACAAAACGCTTACTTCCGAAATCGTGATCAGTGAGATAAAGGACTGATGCGCTCGCGACTCAAGACCGTTCCATTTACGGGATCGCGGGCGCTCTTAAGCTGGGAGCGCGGACGTCCCGTCCGCACCCCTGCGTAGCTCAAATTTGTATTAGCTGAAAGTTCAGTTCGCGCTTCGCGCTCAATGCGGACGGGACGTCCGCGCTCCCAGCTTATAGTCTCGTATTCAAACTCGAAGGGCTTGGTCGAAACAAGAAATGGTAACGCGAGCCGGAACTTGGTCGACGAGAAGGGTTGAATCAAAACGAATGAAGACTATAACCTTGAAACTGATCGGCCTCTTACTAATCGCTGTACTCACCGCGCCGTTTGTCCGCCCTCAGCAACCGGTCAATAAAGGCCAACTCGCCAACCAGGTCCGCGCGGAATTTCTTCATGCCTGGAACAGCTACAAGAAATATGCCTGGGGGCATGACGACCTGAAGCCGCTCAGCAAGTCCTTTCATGATTGGCATGTTGAGCCGCTGCTGATGACGCCGGTCGATGCGCTCGACACGATGATGCTGATGGGTCTGAAAGATGAAGCGAGAACCACGCGCGAATACATCGCCACGCATCTTTCGTTCGACAAAGATTTTGACGTGCAGAACTTTGAAATCTCGATCCGCCTGCTGGGCGGTCTGCTTTCCAGTTACCAACTAAGCGGCGATAAGCGTCTGTTGAATCTGGCTGAGGATTTGGGTGCCCGTCTGCTGCCCGTGTTTGCTTCGCCTACCGGGATACCGTATCGCTACGTCAATCTCAAGACGGGGAAAGTCCGCGGCAATGTGACTAATCCGGCGGAAGCAGGAACTCTGCTGATTGAGTTTGGCACGCTCAGTAAACTAACGCACAAACCGATTTTTTATGAGAAAGCGAAACGCGCGCTGGTCGAGATTTACAACCGTCGTTCGGCGATCGGGTTGGTTGGCACCTGGATCAATGTCGACACCGGGCAATGGACCGACGCTGACAGTCACATTAGCGGGGCGATTGATAGTTACTACGAATACCTTTTGAAGTGCGCAATCCTGTTTGATGATCAGGATTGCCGCCGTATGTGGAACGAGAGCATCGTCGCGATTAACCGGTATCTCCGTGACGAGACCAAAGGCAAAATGAAACCTGAGCTGTGGTACGGCCATGCCGACATGAATACCGGACAGCGAACTGCCACGACGTACGGCGCTCTGGACGCGTTCTTCCCGGCGGTCCTGGCGCTCTCAGGCGATCTCAATCGCGCCAGTCTGCTGCAGGAGTCTTCGTACAAGATGTGGATGAAGCATGGCATCGAGCCGGAAGAGTTCAATTATCAAACCATGGAAGTCGTTTCGCCCGGCTATCCTTTGCGGCCGGAGATCGTGGAATCGACTTACTATCTTTATCACTACGCCCTCCTGGGAGCGCCGACGGCTCGTCCGCATGCTTCGTTTAGACGAGGGACTCGTCCCTCTCAGGCGGCACAAGTGCCGCCTCTAAACGAATCGAGCAGGAAGCTCGACGCCGATTACTTTCAACGAATGGGCGCGATGATGTTCCAGGACTTCGTTAAGTACTGCCGTACCGACGAAGGCTATGCGGCGCTGAAGAGTGTCGTGACGAAAGAGAAAACTGATTCAATGCAAAGCTTTCTTTTTGCCGAGACGTTCAAGTATTTCTATTTGCTATTCGCTACTCCAAAGACGCTCGATTTCAACAAGGTAATTTTCAACACGGAAGCGCATCCGGTACTACGAATGAGGTGAGATATTCAAAGGCGTACTGAGAAGTGGTGATCGAGTTGAGCCGCGTTCACGCGGCTTTCCCGAAGGGTTATTAGGCCAGCCCTTTTTAGGGCTGGCAATGCGTGAGCAGAATCCGAAAGGGCGCTTTAGCGTCCTTTTCACTGACGCTTTCTGGGAATGCTAAAGCGAACTCGAAGCCGTTAAAACGGCTGGTAGTAGCTGCGGCATTCAACCCAGCCGTGAAACGGCTGGTCTAGTAGCCCTTCGGGAAAGCCGTCTGAAGACGGCTAAAATAAAATTGTCCGACCGCGCCGCTGTTAACACTTTCAGCGCTCGCAACGTCTCTCGCACAGACCGGTTGAATTCGCGGCTCGTTAACTGAAACACTTGCGCAGTGGGTTGCGTAGATCAAACCGCAACAGAAGCACTCTCCCCTCTGGAAGTCGGCAGGCGCAGGACGCAGCCAGGAGCTGTTAGTCCTGCCCTGTCACCCATCAACAGGAGAGAGCTCATGAAAACTCGAAACTCGACGCTGTCGTTTTATCTCCTCGTTTCCATTCCGGTTTTGCTTTCCTTCGGTATCTTCTTCCTTTCGCTGCGCGTGCCTGGACAATCGCGCGAGCGGCGAGTCAATTCGAATAACCAGAGCGATGCAGACAGCATGTCCGCGCTCCCGGCGGATGTCGTCAAGGTTGACGTCGATCTCGTCACTATCGACGCACTCGTATTGCAGAAGAACACCGCGCGTGTGGTGGGCGGATTAAAGAAGGAAGACTTTGTGCTCCTGGAAGACGGGTCCAGGCAGGAGATCACCCACTTCAGTCAGGACACGCTGCCGCTCTCGGTCCTACTGCTGATCGATCGCGGCGGATGTCTGGATCCATTCGGGGACAAAGTGCACCGGGCTGCCAGCGACGCCATCGCGCGCCTGAAACCGGCGGATGAAGTCGCCGTGATGACTTATCACGACACGACGCGTTTGCTGCAGGGGTTCACGCGCAATCGCCCGTTAGTCGACGACGCGCTGAATCGCATTCCGGCTCACGATGAACAGGCGGACCACTGTCTCAACACGCTGTTCTTTGACGCCGCGGATTACATGATCAAGGCGAGCAATCCCGTCGGTCGCCGGGTGGTGATTGCGATTACCGGCGTCACGCGCAACTTTGATTGTCCCAACGGTCCGTCCGGCAAGTCTGCCGCCCAGGCGATCTATGAATCAGGCAGCGTGGTGTGCGGAATTATTCCCAGGACTGAAGGTCAGGGAATCGAAAACGGAATCATGATCTGGGCCACGCGCATGGGCAAGTTGGGGGGCGCTGCGTATCTCGACATTCAAAATCTGGCCAACGAAACCGGCGGTGAAGTGCTCGCTGACAGGCCGGAGAATCTCAACACGACTTTTCAGACGCTAATGGATCATCTGCGCAGCCGTTATAACCTGGCGTTTGTTTCTTCAAACAAGAAGCGGGACGGCACGACCCGCAAGCTGAAGGTCGACGTAGCACAGCCCGGTCCGAAGTCACAAGATAAGTTAGTCGTGAAAGCGCGCCGGACTTACGTAGCCCCTACGCATTGAGGCGTATGGTCAATACCGAATAGATTTTCTTACCATTGAGTTCGACGGACTCACAAGGACCCGAACGAAGCCTCATTTGCCCTGCTTCAAGATCGCTAAATCAGGAATATTCAAATCGGTTTTCATTTGCTCGTTCAAGGCAGCGATCCTGTCTTTGATCCTTTGGTTGACGTCCTGGTCGTTCGCTTCTCTGTGCTGGAGCTTTTCAATTCCCAACTCCCAAAAGTTGTTAAGCCCATCCTGAACGCCAGGACTCCAATACAAGGTATTGCCTCTGGTAAGCTCGTTGACCTTCTTGATCACGTCGTACGCGTGAGTTGTGTCTTCGGTTGCGGTGCCCGCGTCGCTCAACGCAGCAGAGGCAGCCGCCAACTCCTTGCAGGCATTCTCATAAACCGTCAGACGCCGTTTATAGAGCTCCTCCTTCAGCGCTGACTGAAACGCTAATTGATTCGACAGCACTTTCCCGTTAGCGTCGACTTTGCTTTGGAGCTCGGCCTGGGCGCCGTAAATGAAATACCCAAAGACAAGTGTAACTATGGGAATCCCAACTTTGATAAGTTCCAAAAGAATCGTCCAGAGACTTTGGCCTTGCTGTCCTGTGTTGTTCGTTTCGTTTCCCATTTCTCAATCTCCATCTCTTCTTACGCTCAAGTTCGCCTGACTACATTCTCAATCGCCGAGCTTTTGGCAACATTGCCCGGAACTTGTTTTTCTCCTCCTCCTTGCTCGTGCAAAGAATCGTCTGAGTCCTCAGGCCATACTCACAGGCAAAGCACGAACAACCTCGGCTTTCGCCGAGATACTTAACCGGCGATTTACAACTCGCGACCACGTCGTCGCATTTTGGACCATCGTCGGGTTGGGATGAATTCGCTTGGGCATGCGGTCTATACGCTACTGCAAGAAGGAGCAGGAGCAGCAGAAGCGAGCCCAGGACTCTAAAGCCACCGGTTCGATGAAGCCTGTTCATTTTCGTCACCTCGGTAGAGAGTTTGTGCGGGTACCTTTTGTTTCCAGCCGGCTGGGGAAACGGGACGTCTTTCTGAGCGGCAGTAGGAGACGGCCCAACTACATTTCCGTGATATCCGCCTGTCAATCTATATGCTAAGAATAGGCGATCGATTTCAAAACCCGAGCCGGAAAGAGCTACTGCTGAGGAACTTGCCCAGGCTAAAGCGACATGAAGTTCCATCCATGATTCGAATCTGATTCTCCGGAGGCTACGATCCGACAGGAGGTTGATTCTCTAGTCATAGAAATGAATCAACACATCTATACGAAGCTCTGGTGGCATAAATCTCACGCTATGGTCGTCGCCGGGGCGGGCGGAACAGCTCACGAGGGCCTTCGCTGCGCATCAAAAGAAAGTCCGGCCTTGGCCCTAACCCAGACCAACAGAACCAGAATCTGAAGCAAATGATTGACTCCCCACGCGTTTTCCCGTAAAACCTCATCGCAATACCAACCTCACTTTTCTTTACCATCAGCCGGCTTTTCATGAGGAGACAAAATATGCCCCTGGCCAGAAACTTCGTAAGAGCTTTTCCTGGACAAGTCAGTTTCGTTCTTTGCCTGATCGTTCTGGCGATCGTCGCCGGCGGCTGTGGCAAAGGGAGCGGCGGCGCCAATAGTATCCATTTGAAGTCCCCAGCGACCGGCGAAAAGGACCTGCCGGTGAAGTCGGGTTACGCCTTTGCCGTAACTAAGACCTTCACAGACACGAACAACCAAATGACCACGGCGTCCGCCTACAACGTTTATGTCGCGAACTATGATCTGGACGCCGGGAATTTCGCGATGACGCTGAACAAACCGCTGACCGCCGACGACCAGGTACGCGTGCAATTCACTCTTATCGGCGAGCAGGGCACCAACGACAAGAGTCCGCTGAAAGCCGGGACCTATTCAGCCAGGGCAGACAAATTCATGAAGGTCGAAACCGTCGGCATCGTCTCGCGCAAAGGCGGCGCAGACAATAAAGTCTGGCTCGATCGCAGCACCCTAACGGGTGAAGCTAAAGTCACCTCAATCTCCGGCGATACTATTTCAGGTGAAGTGGATCTGAGCAGCGGAGCGACATCAATCAAAGGACCCTTCGCGGCCAAGGTCCTGCTGCGGAAGTAGCGCGCTCCTTGTAGCGCAAGTTGTTAACTTGCGTGTTCTCAGGAGCGAGAGGGACTGAAAGAACGATCCACGGAATCACACGAAAGGAACAAAACCAATTCCCGGTTCGTGTGTTTTCGTGGATCGTCTTACTTGAAGCAGTTACCTTCTGAAAAACGATCCACCCAAAACGGCTCGGCGCCATGACGTTTCTCACACTTGGTGTACAATGCCTTCCATATGGTGGAAGTGATTGCCAAAGAGGAACGACGGCCAACACTCGGCGAAGAGATAGCCAACAGCATCAGCCACGGTATCGGTCTGGTCCTGGCCATGGTAGCAACGCCGATCCTCATAATGGCCGCGCTGCGTTACGGCAACACCTGGAGAATAGTTGGGGTTAGTGTCTTCGCGGCGTCGATGGTGACGCTTTACCTCTCTTCAACCCTCTATCACGCGCTCACCCATGACCGCGCAAAGCAAGTCTTTCGCATGTTCGATCACTGCGCCATCTTCCTGCTGATTGCCGGCACCTACACGCCTTTTACTCTGGGTATATTGCGGGGACCCTGGGGCTGGACACTGCTCGGACTCATTTGGACACTGGCAGCAATTGGCCTGACGATGAAGATGGTTCTGCGCGCGCGCTACTCGTGGTTGTCGGTGATTCTGTATCTGGTGATGGGTTGGCTGGTAGTAATCGCCGCTCCTCAAATACTCCGAGTCATGCCGTTATCCGGGCTGGCCTGGCTGGCGGCGGGCGGAATTGCCTACACGGCCGGCGTCGGTTTTTATGCCGCACATCGCGTGCGTTATGCGCACTTTGCCTGGCACCTTTTTGTAATCGCCGGAACCGTCTGCCATTTCTTCGCCGTGCTCTGGTATTCAGCATGACTCCGAGAGCTACTGCGACGGTTCTCAAAGCAACGCGCTAATTTGAGCATGAGGTCAGTACCGGGAGCGGCAGCGACCGGGTAACATTACTAGCAACTTCCATTATTGTCTGACCCGGTCGCTATCGCTCCCGGTACTGACGCCATGCCGTCCGAGATACGCCCTCGCAAAAGTTATGACTCTACCAATCCACCCAATCTGGAAATATTACCTGCCGAGTGGTAAGATGCCCGCCTCAAAGGCACTCATGATGAAGCAGTCATTACATATCCGGCCGGCTGAATCTCGAGCAAATCTCTTCGCCGACTAAGCGTCGGTTCCTGCAATTCCGACTCGCCCTATTTCTGGCGCCGTCACAGGTGTCGTGTCTGAACATTCCAGGGAGAAGAAGAGATCATGTCAACCGCTATTGCACCAAAGAGACCCGAAATAAAAACCGAGCTGCCCGGTCCAAAAGGCAGAGCGATCGTAGAAGCCGACGCGAAATTTGTTACGCCTTCGTATCCGCGGCCATCGTTCAAGCTGGTGGCCGAAAGCGGCAGCGGCGTTTGGGTCGAAGACGTCGATGGCAACGTCTTTCTCGACTGCAACGCCGGCGTCGCCGTTTGTTCCACCGGTCATTGCCATCCGGAAATCGTCCGCGCTATTCAGGATCAAGCCGCCAAGTTGATTCACATGTGCGGCACTGATTACTACTATCGCCAAATGCCTGAGCTGGCCCAGAAGCTCGACGAGATCGTGCCGGTGCAACGTCCAACCCGCACACACTTTGCCAACAGCGGCACGGAAGCGGTTGAGACTGCTTTGAAACTGGCCATGCATGCCACCGGACGCGAGAAGTTCATTGCGTTCTTTGGCAGTTTTCATGGACGCACTTTGGGATCGCTTTCGCTGACTTCATCTCGCGCCGCGCAACGACTCGGCTTCAAACGCCAGGTGCTCGACGTCGTTCACGTCCCTTTTCCAAATGAGTATCGCAATCCGTTCAGCGCAGAAGACTGCGGCAACGGCGGCGCCGCGCAGGGGGCTTTGAATTGGATCGAGAACCGCCTGTTCAAATCCACTACGCCGCCCGAAGAGGTCGCCGCGATCGTGGTCGAAGCCGTGCAGGGTGAGGGCGGTTACCTGCCGGCGCCCCAGGGATTTCTGAAAGGCTTGCGTCGCATCTGCGACGAGCACGGAATCATGCTGATCGTGGACGAAGTTCAGAGCGGCATGGGACGCACCGGCAAAATGTTTGCGCTGGAGCATTACGGCGTGCGGGCTGACATCGTGTGCATCGCGAAAGGGATCGCTTCAGGCTTGCCCATGGGCGCGTGTGTGGCGCGGGCCGACTTGATGGATTGGAAACCCGGCGCGCACGCGTCGACTTTTGGCGGCAATCCGGTCGCGGCGACGGCGGCGCTAAAGACAATCGAGCTACTCGAGCGAGAACTGATTGCCAACAGTGCTGAGGTAGGCGGCTATCTGAAACGCGGTCTTGAAAAGCTGATGTCGAAGTACGAGTGCATCGGCGATGTGCGCGGGTTCGGGATGATGATCGGCGTTGAATTTGTGAAAGACAAAACGACGCGAACGCCTGACCCCGAAATGCGCGATCGAGTCGAGGTTGCCAGCTTCGAACGAGGTCTGATCCTGCTCGGCTGTGGTCCCAACACCATCCGCTGGTCGCCGCCGCTAATCCTGACGAAAGAAAATGCGGACGTGGCCCTGGAGATTTTTGACGCAGCCATCTCAGCCTCAAAGTAAGGATCCCAAGCCCGCACCGTTTAGAGTTGGCACTTGTGCCAACTGGTTGCCGAACCGCTCGCGGTAACGAGTGCGCCGCTTTTGCTGGGAGCGCGGACGGCTCGTCCGCACGTGAACGCAAAGCGCGAAACAATGCGCCTTCGGCGCGATGCGGACGGGACGTCCGCGCTCCCAGCATTATGAGAACGAGATCCTCTTGCCGGTGAGTTATGAGCCGGACGTTACGCACCGTCCACCCAGCTCAAGGCCTACAGCCGGTACCGCACGTGTTTTCTTAACTCTTCGTCTTCGACCTCGATGTTCTGCAGACGCAGCATCACATCGGCATTCAAGTCCCAACCCGCACGATCTCCAGCTTGCAGCTTCACGGTTCCGGCTGCGGCAATCATCGCGGCGTTGTCGGTTGAAAGGTGCGGCGAAGGGAAATAGATCGGCAGGTCCAGACGTGCGGCCGCCTCAGCCGCTGCCTCGCGCAGGGCGCGATTGCACGCTACGCCGCCGGCAACGATCAGCGTCCTGGGCCGGTACTCGAGCGCGACCCGTTCCATGGTCGTAACCAGCGAACGCACGACGGTGCTTTGAAAACTCGCCGCCAGATCTTTAACTCCTTGCGAAGGTTCTTCGCCGTTCTGAACTGGTTGCAGGCCGGACTCGCGCACGTACTTGCTCACCGCGGTCTTCAGTCCGCTGAAGCTGAAATCCGGGCGGTTGTCACCCATCCGCGGCAGCGCAAACTTGACCGCCTTTGGATTCCCTTCCCTGGCAAGCTTTTCAATGATCGGCCCGCCAGGATAACCAAGCCCGAGGAGCTTTGCGACCTTGTCGAATGCCTCGCCGGCCGCATCGTCACGCGTGCGACTCACGACTTTGTACTTTCCGGGCTCAGGCACGAAGAAAAGGTTTGTGTGGCCGCCCGAGACGATCAGGGCAAGCGCAGGGTGTTCGACCGGCGGATTTTCAAAGCAGACTGAATAGATGTGCCCTTCGATGTGATTGACGCCGACCAGGGGCTTGTCGAGGGCGAACGCCATCGCCTTCGCGTACGAAACGCCGACGAGCAGCGACCCAATCAGGCCCGGACCCATCGTGACTGCAATCCCGTCAATTTCATTCTTCGTTACTTTCGCGCGTTCGAACGCTTCTTCAACTATCGGAACAATCTTGTCGAGGTGTTCGCGCGAGGCGAGTTCCGGCACGACCCCGCCAAAGCGTGTGTGCGTGGCGATCTGTGAAGCGATTACAGACGAAACAATCTCGCGGCCGTCGCGCACGATCGCCGCTGCAGTTTCATCGCAGGAACTTTCGATTCCCAGTATGAGCATGGTCAGTGGTCAGTGGTCAGTCGTAAACGATAACGTTCGAGTTCTTTCGGCGCAACTGCGGGAGTATCAGCGTCGCGTGAAACGCGCTCCTGAAGGCTGGGATCGCGGACGGCTCGTCCGCATCCGAGCGCGAAGCGCGAAGACTCGGGCTGCGGCAAAGAGCGGACGGGACGTCCGCGCTCCCGGCATTAGGTCGCCTCATAAAAACTGAGGCACGAATCGCCCTGCTTTAGCTCGCGATAACGTCGCAACTTCCCAAACTCTGCGTTTAGACCGTTCTTGCGATAATGCTCGACAATCACCAAGCCCCGTTTCGCCAACAAGCTCTCAGACTGTTCGCCGAGGTAATCCAGGACTAATCCATAATCCGCGGCATAGGGCGGATCGAAATAAATGATATCGAGCGGCTCGCTTCCCTTCTTCACCCGCCGACGCAAGAACTCACTCGCTTCACTAACTACCACTGCAGCCTCATCGTCATCAACCTTCAAGGCTGTCAGATTCGTTTCAATCAACGCACACATCGGCCGCGATTGATCCACAAAGGTGGCGTGCACCGCGCCGCGCGATAGAGCTTCTATTCCAACTGCCCCCGACCCGGCGCAGAGATCGAGAAACCGCGCGCCTTTGATTCGCGGCGCGAGAATATTGAATAGCGTCTCGCGCAAACGATCCGAAGTCGGCCGCGTCTCAAGCGACGGGGGACTCTTCAATTTCCGTCCGCGATATTTTCCCGCAATTATTCGCATGTTCGATTCCTCGTGTAGGCGGTAGGTCTACCGGGCGACACGCGAATCAGTAGGGCCCTGTTTCCACAGGTGTGCAGAGTACCAACTTCAGGTGGGGCTTCCCTGCTCAGTAAAAGCCCGACTAAAGTCGGTACTCTAAACACCGCTACCCAACCGCTGCCAGTTTCATTCGCGCATCGCGAGACACGCGCTTGATCAATTTAGCAGCTTCGGCAGAAGTCTTGCGCTGGTTAACGTAGAACTCAGCTTCCTTGCGCGCGGCCTGTAGGATTTCCAGATCGCGAACCAGGTTAGCGACGCGAAATTCCGGCAGGCCGGCCTGGCGTGTTCCCATCACTTCGCCGGGTCCGCGAATTTCCAAATCCTTTTCGGCGATCTTAAAGCCGTCGTTGGTTTCTTCCATGATGCCCAGGCGTTCGCGAGCGACTTCCGTCTGTTTGTCTGAAGCGAGCAGGACGCAGTAACTCTGTTCGGCGCCGCGGCCGACGCGGCCGCGCAGTTGGTGGAGTTGCGAGAGACCGAAGCGTTCGGCGTGCTCGACTACCATCACGGAAGCGTTGGGCACGTCGACGCCGACTTCAATCACCGTGGTCGAAACCAGAATCTGGATCTCGCCCGCAATGAATCTGCGCATCACTTCTTCCTTCTCTTCCGGCTTCATGCGGCCGTGCAACAAACCAATTGAAAACTTTGGAAAGACGCGATCGCGCAGATACTCGTAGCGTTTGGTAGCGTCACGCAAGTCCATCTTCTCTGACTCTTCGACCAGCGGGTAGACGACATAGACTTGCCGACCGGCGCGGACCTCGCGCGCAATTAGTTTCTTAACTTCCTGACGGGCTTCTTCCCCAAGAACCTTTGTTTCCACAGGCGTTCGACCCGGCGGCAGCTCATCGATAACCGATACGTCGAGGTCGCCATAGACGGTCATTGCCAGTGAACGCGGAATCGGCGTCGCGGTCATCACCAACACGTCCGGATTCATTCCGCGCTCGCGCAATTCGGCGCGCTGCATGACACCAAAGCGATGCTGCTCGTCGATTACTACCAATCCCAAATTCTTAAACAATACGCCTTCCTGAATCAGTGCGTGCGTACCGATGCTGGCGTGCACATGGCCTTCAGCAATGGAACGGCGCAGAAGTTTTTTGTCTGCGGGCTTAAGCGATCCGGAAAGCAATTCGACTCGATAAGGCGACCGGGCCAGGATCCGCTTGATGTTCCGCGCATGTTGCTCGGCGAGAATTTCTGTGGGCACCATCAGGGCGGTTTGGTAACCATTCTCCATGGCCGCCAACATGGCGATCAGCGCAACGATAGTTTTGCCGCTGCCGACGTCACCCTGCAGCAGTCGATTCATGGGCGCATCGGAACGCATGTCCCGAAAAACTTCCTTCACGACTTTGCGCTGCGCTTCAGTAAGTTTGAATGGCAGCACCGAACCTATGCGCAACTTCATCGCCGAATCAATCTTGATGGCTGCGCCCTTAGGTTCTTTGATTCTTTCGCCGCGCTGGATCGCGATTCGGAGAGAAACCCAAAACAACTCTTCAAAGATGAGCCGCTGGTGCGCTGAGCTCCTCATGGAATCGTAATCTTCCAAAGGAATTTCCCCGCCGGGGAAATGAACGTCGCGCATCGCCGGGGCGCGCGAGATCAGCTTCCGACGTTGCAGTAAAGCTCGCGGCAGAGTTTCGGTAAGTGCTTCGTCCGGCAGGCGCGCCAGAATCTCATGGACAATTTCGCGCAAACGCTTGGTGCGAAATTCTCCCAACTTGCGATAGACCGGCACGCGGCGGCCGACATGAATGGCGGCCAGCCTCGGATCGATTTCGCTTCCTTCTTCATCATCGCCTTCCGTGATCGATTCCAACTCGTCCGGCTTGTTCAGCCTCAGCGAGTAAGTACCGCGCCTGGCGTCGTGCTCCCACTTGCCAAAGGCAATGAAACGCGCGCCACGCACAAATCGTTTGGCGTTGTATTTCAGAATATCGTGCGCCCGCGCGCCTGAGACGAACCACCAGATAACCACCGGCCGGCCCGTGCGTTGCTGATCGACCGCGCTGATTTCGAATTTAAAAAGGCGCTGTTTGAACGAGCGACGATTGCGAACCTGAAAGCCACCGGAGATAAGCACCGTTAGATCGAGCGATGCTTCCAGTTCGTGCCGGAGATGACGAATCTCGACCATGCTGGAACGATCTTCGTAACGCGCCGGGAGATAGTTGAGCAGGTCTTCAACGGTGACTGAGGCAATGTCTTTTCCGGGCGAGGCCTGGGCCAAAGCGAGAGCGAGTTGACTCGCGCTTTGTTGGCCGAAACGAGGAATCCGAGCATCGACCAGATCGAGAATTCTGAAATCCAGAGCGATGGGTGGAGGGATCGGCATCGGCGGGATCATAACACAGTGAATATCGGCGCCAACGCCTGGGCGGCTAGTTCAGAATTTGACGAAACCGTGATTCGCGTAGCGACATTTAAGATCGCCGTGAGAGCTCAAGTCACCTTCGCGCCTTTTGATCCTCAAACGCGCTTTAACCGCCGGGAGCGCAGACATCTTGTCTGCCGAGTTTTACCATTGAGCTTTGCTTGGACGGTACGAGCATAGTGGCGGATCATCTGCAGACAGAATGTCTGCGCTCCGGGCTATCAAGGCTCTTTGCGCCGCCGGTCTGGAATAAAAAGGGGCACGGCGTACCGTGCCCCAGTTATCCTTTAGCCCTCGGATTGCGATTAATGGCGGCGCCATGAGGTCAGCACCGAGAGCGGTGGCAACCGGGTAGCAATCCCAATGCTTTGATCACGCAGCAACGGTCGCCGCACAATGTTGCTCAAAAGCCTGCTTGAGCTCAAAAGCAATCTGTTCAGGGCCGCGTCCTTCGATCTGATGGCGCTCCATCATGTAGACCAGTTGACCGTCCTTCAAAAGACCGATTGAAGGCGACGACGGACGGTAACCTGTAAAGTAACTGCGGGCGCGTTCGGTTGCTTCGATATCGCCACCAGCAAACACGGTCGCTACTTTGTCAGGCCGGATTTCATTCTGCAGGGCCATGGCTATGCCGGGACGAGCCTTGCCGGCGGCGCACCCGCAGATTGAATTAACGACGACCATCACGGTCCCATTGGAATTCTTCAGTGTTTCGTCGACAGCTTCCGGCGTCCTCAGTTCCTGAACGCCTAGACGAGTTAACTCTTCGCGCATCGGTCGAATCACTTCTTCTGGATATGGCATTTCTTAATTTCTCCTCTGAATCTATTGCAAGTTGTTTGTGCCGAGATTGTACCATGATCACTCTATCCAGGGCCGAGTGGCGCAGACTTCAGTCTGTGATTCCGTTTTCGCTATGGCCGATCACAGACTGAAGTCTGTGCCACTAATTTTGATTTTCCGTGGCTCATCGCCGTCCCCTGAAATTCCAATTCGCCAAACATCGGCAGGCAAGGGGTAGTGCCCCAGGCGCTCTCCCCACTCAATGACCACGACGGCGTTTTCATCAGTAAGAATCTCGTCCAGGTCTACTGCATGCGCGGCGCGCGCGCCCTCCTCCAGCCGATAAAGATCGATGTGGTAGAGCAGGAGACGGCCCTGGTGAAGATTGACCAGGGTAAATGAGGGACTGGTGATCTCTTCTGCATCCAGTCCCAGAGCGCGCGCCATACCTTTGACGAAAACGGTCTTGCCTGCGCCGAGCGGGCCGTCAAGCAGGATAATCTCACCGCCGGAAAGTTGCTGGCCGACGCGAACGCCGAGATCGAACGTCTCGCCTTCGTTGGAAGCGATCCATTCGCCGGTGGGAATTGATATTGATGTCACTACAAGCCTATATTCAGCTAAAACCTTTTCGAGGTCCCAACATGAAGCGGCACAAGTGCCGCGTCTAAACAACAATCCATGAATGAGGTTTAGAGTTGGGACTTGTCCCAACATGCCGCACAAGTGCCGCTTCTAAACAATCATGGATGCTTAGATTTCACGGTAACTCGCCGTCCGGATCCAGCAGACAAATTGCCCCGCTGAGATGCTCCCGAATGTCCGAAGCGACCATCGCGCGCATTCCGATTTCCTCGGCGGCTAGATCTCCGGCCAGGCCGCCCACATAAAGGGCGGCGACTATCGCTTCCAATGCGTTCGCATCGCGCTTCAACGTTCCATACGCCTGCGCCAGAAAACCTGCGATGACCCCGGTCAAAGTGTCGCCGGCGCCGGCTGTCCCGAGACCTGCGTTGCCGGTGGGGTTAACAAACACCCGGCCATCAGGCGCGGCGATGAGCGGCCGCGTGCCCTTTAAGACAACAATCACTTCATGCGCAACGGCAAACTCGCGAGCAGCCCCTACCCGATCGTCGAGCACCGTCTTATCTTCCGTGCCCAGCAGTCTTAACATTTCGCCGTGATGAGGAGTTATGACGACGGGCAAGTCGGCTGAGCCCCGCAAACCCGCGGGCCAGGGAGCCAGGCAATTCAAACCGTCCGCATCAACCACCACCGGCGTCTTCCGCTGTTCAATCACTGATCTTACAAAGAGCCGAGTGCGCTCATCCGAGGAAGACAATCCCGGGCCGATTGCGATCACGTTTGCGCGTTCTGAAAGTTTCATGACATGACTGAGAGCTTCGTCACTGACGGCGCCGCGATCAGTTTCTGCCAAAGCCGCGGTCATTACTTCCGGCATCGTTTGCACGGCCACTATCGGTTGAGCAGAGACCGGAGTGCCGAGAGTTACAAGACCCGCGCCCGCGCGCATCGCTGCATTGGCGCACAGCGCCGCTGCTCCCGTAAATCCGCGCGAGCCGGCGATAACCAGAACGTGACCGTGGGTATTCTTGTAAGAGTCCGGCAGATAGCGAGTCTGAATTAGCCAGCGCCGCGCGTCGCTTTCCTCGCTCATAAACAGCTGAGTCTTAGCTTCCTTGACCAACGCATCCGGTGAACCGATGTCCACGACGATCAACTCACCATTGTAGTCAGCGGCGGGAGACAAAACGTTCGCGGCCTTGGGCGCGGTCATCGTTACGGTAACGTCGGCGTGGACTGCCGGGCCGATCAACTGGGCTGAATCGGCATTGAGTCCGGAAGGAATATCGATCGAAATGATTGCGGGACGCTCGTCCTTCTCACGCAGTCGAAGAAAGTAACCCACCGCTTCCTTAAAGACTCCATCCAGCGGCCGTGTCAGTCCGGTGCCGAACAAAGCATCAACCACGATGGCGTAAGGCTGACTCAACTCAGTTGTTTCCAGACTGCGCCAACTCTCTGACGTTTCGCATTCAAAGAACCTGATCGAGATGTCACCACTCGCATCCTTCACTCTGGCAAAATTTCTTTGAGCGTCCCCTCTGGTGTTTTCAGTCTTGCCGAATAAGACAACGTCGACCTTTGCTCCAGCCTGCGCGAGCAACCTTGCAGACGCCGCCCCATCCCCGCCGTTATTTCCCGGTCCGCACAAAATCAGAATCGAACTGTTCGCACCGCCGCCGTGCGTTATGACTGCGCGCGCCGTGGCGCCGGCAGCGTTCTCCATCAGCTCGAGTGACGGCGTTCCGTAAAGCTGGGTCGTCATCCGATCGATCTCGCGCATCTGCGCCGAGGAAAGAATTGGTTGCACGCCGCGATGATAAGGAGAAGGTTACGGGCGGGTCAATCGAAAGCGAAGAAGGAGCCTGCTGGAAAGTTCTTGAAACGCGTGTGGCACGGACTTTAGTCTGTGAGTCTTCTTGAGTTGGGAAGAAGAAATCACAGACTGAAGTCTGTGCCACTCACACAAAAAAGGCCGCTTGAGGGATATCCCCGCCGCCTGCCGCTGCTCCAGCCTAACCGTCTTTTCAGGATACTCAACTAAACAAGTAATGGCCCAGTCCTTCCAGAAATCCTGCGCACAACCCCGCACTCCAGATTTCGAAAGCCTGACCGACCTTCGTCATTCTGACTGACCGACCTTCCAGCCTGACCTCGCCTGAGCTGCTCATCCCTCCAAGATTCGCGAAAACCCGGCGCAAAACGACGATCTCCCCTCTGGCACAACCATTGTTAAGTCAAGAGCGCCAGCACCTTTGTGTGCGGCGATTGAATCAGGCCAAAGCGGTTTCGTGGAGCTTCGAATGACAAGAGAAAAAAGAGTGCGGACGAAGTTAGGTTGGCGGTGGCTCACAGCCCTGGGCCTGGCCATGTCTTTATTGGCCGGCATCCTCGTAACCGGTAGCGCCAAAGCGCAGAACGCCCCCAGCGCTCCTGCCCAGGGTGCGCTCAACAAGTACACGCTGGATCTTACCGCGGCCGCCGAGCAGGGCCGCTTCAATTCGTTCGCCGACAGAAGCGACGAAATCAACCGTGCTATCGAAATCCTCTCCAGTCTCAACAAAAATAATCCGGTGATCCTGAGCGACTCACCCGCCGTCCGCGACATGGTCGCAGCCGGAGTAGCCCGACGTATTGTTAGCGCCGACGTACCTGAAGGCCTCTATGGCAAGCGCCTGCTCAAGCTGAATCTCGAGGCCCTGTTCCGCGATTCGAAAACTGCCGGCGCTCTGGTAACTAACATCTCAGCAATTCTCTCGGAGGTTGCTGGGTCCGACGCGAAAATCATCCTCCTCGTTGATCCCGTCCAGTCTTTGATGGGTCCGTCCTCCGCCTTCGACGGCGCCGCGTCAGCAGTCTTGCGCGATGCACTTCGGAATGGCGACCTTCAATTCTTTGGAGCTTCGACGGACCTGAGTTTTAAAGAGAACGTTGTCAGCGATGAGTCGTTGGCGGCTCTGTTTGCCGGCGTCGAGATGCAGGAAGTCAACGACGCAAGCCAGCAGACCGATAACAGCGCCAAAGAAACTGAGAATACTAACGCCGAAGAATTCGTGGGTGACAAAGTTTCAGCGGACTTGCGCGAACTCCTCGCCAGCGACAACGCTCCTACTCGGGTCAAGGCAATTCTTCAGGTCAACGATACTAACAGTCAGGCCCTCAAGACACAGCTATCCCGTTACGGCGTCAACGTTGACTCGAGCATGCCGCGATTCGGCGCGCTCGCCGTCGACATTCCCGTCAAAGCGATTGAGAAGATCGCTGATAGCGGCAACTACCTTTCACTTGATCGTCCCATTAATGGTCTCGGGCACGTGGAACAAACCACCGGTGACGAAGCAATGCTGGCTCAACCGGGTAACAGCTCTCTTGACGGCAGCTCGGTAGGCGTTGCAGTCCTCGACTCAGGTATCTCAACCAGAACCAAGGCACTTGCTGGTCAGATCGTCTACCGCCGAGACTTTACCGGCGAAGGCACGACGGAGGACCCGTATGGTCACGGTACCTTTGTCGCTGGCATGATTGCTTCCAGGCACGACTCCTACGGCGGTATCGCTCAGGGTGCCAGCCTCTTGAACTTTCGCGTTCTCAATTCAGAAGGCAGGGGTTCCCTGTCGGCGCTCCTTGCTGCGCTGGACGCAGTAATGGCCAACCGCAACGCTTACAACATTCGCGTAGTCAACGCCAGCCTGGGAACTGCTGCCGTCGACTCTTACAAAAACGATCCGCTCTGCCGCGCCGTCAGGCGTTTGGTGGATGCCGGTATCGTAGTCGTGGCCGCGGCCGGTAACGACGGCAAGGATGCGACGCATCCAAAAGTCTATGGTCGCATTCATTCGCCGGGCAACGAGCCTTCGGCGCTCACGGTTGGCGCTGCCAATACTTTTGCGACCGACGCCCGCAGTGACGACGGAGTCACCACCTACAGTTCACGTGGACCGACCCGCAGTTATTGGAAAGATGGAAAGGGCGTCAAGCATTACGACAACTTGATCAAGCCGGACCTGGTTGCTCCGGGAAATAAGATCGTGGGCCTGGCGTCGCCGAACAATAAGCTGCTCCTGCTCCACCCAGACCTGCTCGTAGGTAATCCGGACACCAGCAACGGCACCATGCGCATGAGCGGAACTTCGGTTTCCGCCCCAATCGTGGCCGGCGCTGTGGCTGCACTACTGGAAGCCAATCCGAGTCTGACACCCAATCTTGTGAAGATGATCCTGATGTACACGGCGCAGCCGCTGGCGAAGTTCAACTCGCTCGAACAGGGCGCCGGCGAACTGAATGTGGAAGGCGCAGTACGTTTGGCAAAACTTGTCCGCACGGATTTGTCAGCTTCAACGAAACTGGGCGCTCCCCTATTGAGCTCGGCAGCGCCGCTTCCGTTGAGCACGATCGCCGGCCAGACTTTCAAATGGTCGCAGGGAGTTCTGTTCAAATACGACTGGGCCAAGGGCTCTGACCTAATCACCAAGTACCAGGGAGTCTATAAGCTGGGCGTACTCCTCAGCGATGGAGTTCTGGTAAGCGACGGCGTACTTGTTTCCGACGCGGCGCTTCTCTCGAGGGGTGTCCTGGTCAGCGACAACATCATTCTTAGCAACGGCATCACCATGGGCGACGGGATCGTTTTGCTGAGCAGCGGGATCCTGTTAAGCGACGGCACTGTGATTAGTGACGGAACAGTTATCAGCGACGGAACAGTCATCAGCGATGGCACAGTCATCAGTGACGGTACAGTGATTAGCGATGGCACAGTCATCAGCGACGGGACGGTAATTAGCGACTAAAGCCACTCTTAAGGCCAAACCTCTTTGCTGATAAAGACCACATCATTGTCTACCTCTTTGGTCTGAGGTCTGAGGCGCCGCCGCCAGGAACTCACTGCGAACCGTAACAAGGTACAGAACCGCGAGCAGTAGCGAGCGGGATCAAGACGCTACTTTTCAAGAATCCGTTTTATTGCCGAAATAGTTAGCGGAATAGCCCGGCGTGATTCCTTGTCCCGCTCGCTACCGAGCCTGTGTCAAAACTTCGGAGGTGCGCCTAAGGTAACCATTTCTTAAACGCAGAGGGCGCAGAGGTTTTCGCAGAGGTACGCAAAGTCGGGCGCTTCTCTGCGCGCCTTCGCGAAAACCTCCGCGTCCTCTGCGTTAAGATCCTCTTTGAGATCGCACATCCTAAGTTTTGATACAATCTCTACCGCTCCCGATTCTGCAAATTCGCTAAACTCATTGCTCGATTTTTCTGCAAAGCTGCCGGGATTCATTTCCCGGCTTTTTCTTTTTTTGCGGCATTGATCCTCGAACCGGATCCTGACCTATGATACTTTCACGTTGTTGCCGCTCGTAACCTGAGGTTAGACTCGTGTCTGGGAGATGAAAGAGTCAACGGATTCGGACTTTATTAGGTGTACAGTCCCGTTGTGTCGCTTTAGGAAATGGCGCGTGCAGTGATCTAAAGAGGGGAACCGTAGCGTTGACCAAGAAAGATCCATACTCTGACGAAACTGTGGTCGACCTCGCCCGTGCTCGCGTGAAATTGCGATCGCGGAAGGCCCAATCCTCGTCCGCAGCCGACGCAAACGAGCTGGCTGAGATCAATTTACTCCTCGACCAGGGCCACTCGGTTGAGGCCAGAACTCGACTCGCTTCCCTGATAACGACCGCGCGAAACGATCCCGGTTTGCTTGCGGGAGCCCGTCTGGCCCTCTCGCTTGCTCTCGAAATGCATGGTGAGCATCAGGAGTCTCTGCAAGCCATTGCCATGTACGAAGGTGAAGAGGAACGAGCCCAACTCGATCCTAATCTGTCTTTGCGACTCCGCGTGCAGACCAGCCTGGCCCACAACTATTCCGGCGACCACCCAAAAGCAATCACGCTGCTGAAGACGGCGCTTCGCGATGTTGAGGAGCACGGCACGAACATCGAGGCCGGTGCAGTCTACGCTGCGTTGGCCCGCGTATATCGAAGCATCAACGAGTATCCGATTGCCCGCGATTACTCGCTGCGAGCGTTGGACAGTTATAGGCAAAGCGGCGACTGGCGCGGTCTCGCTGAAGCCTACTTTGGAATTGCCGTCGCCGATCATGCTGAAGGCGAAAACGAACCAGCCCTGGAAAACTTCGAGCAGGCCCTGAAGCTGATTGGAGATCACCCGGCGACTTTCCTCCTCGGCAAGATTTACTCGAACATGGCCAGCGCCTGCCGTTGGCTGAAGCGTCCCCAGGAAGGCATTCGCTACCTCGAAAAAGCGATCGGATATTTCGAGCGCACCGAGCATAAGAATCTGGCCGCCGACGGGCACAACAACCTGGGCGTCAACCTGATTCTGGTGGGCCAATGGGACCGGGCGCAGCAAGCATTCGAACGCGCATTGGCCCTGGCCAGTGAAGTCGATGAGCGGGCCGACCGCGTGTCGATGTTTCTGGATTCACTGGGCGAGCTCTGCATGCTTCGAGGCGATTTGGACGAGTCGCGCGGCTACCTGGAACGCGCCGTGGCCATGGCTACTGAGAAAGGCAACAAGTGGTATGCGTGTCAGGCCTGGCGAACGCTGGCGCGCTGTCACCTGGCAATGACCGCCAGCGACAAAGCACTGTCGGCGGCGGGCGAGGCCTTCAACCTGGCTGAGAAGATCGGGAATCGCCAGGCAACCTGCGAATCCGAACTGCTCCTGGCCGAAAGTTACTTGCAGGTCGGCGATCTCGATTCCTGCGCGTCGGCGTTGCAAAGGATATCTGACCAAACATCTGATTCAGCCGCAGACATGGTTTTGGCCGGCGAGGCGCAAAGGCTTCACGGCTTGCTCGCGCTGGCTCGTTCGGATGCTGCTCCGGCGGCGCAGCATTTTGGTCGCTGCGTTTCGATTTTTGATTTGCTTGGCGATCGCTATCGCAGCGCTCGCTCGCATTATGATTTGGGTCGGGCTTATGCGCTGGCACAGCCGGAACTTGCTGCCGAACACCTGACCCGGGCCGTCAACGTCTTTCGTGAACTGGGGGCGCGTTTGGATCTGGCGGCAGCCGAAGCGGCCCTGGCGGCTTACGATCAAACTGCGCCTCAGCAACAGCGCCAGCGTGAAGCTGTCATTCAACTCGTTACCTTGCGGTTGGCCGAAGCGGTTGCTTCGCGCGCGTTGTTGCTGCGCGAACTTGCCGCGGTAGTCCGTCAAGAAACTCCAGCTCAACGCGTCTTGATTCTCGAACCTGATGAAGACCAAAAGCAGAGCGTAGTGATTGCGCACGGCTGCGATCATCAGGAAGCTGTGAAGATAGCAGACGAATTCGCCGCGGTGGATAACGACGCTTCACGTGAACGGTTTGCCAAAAAGCACAACGCCGCCATTATCGCGCTGCGATCGAGCAATGCTCTGCCCGCCACTTTATTGATTTCTCCGCGTGAGGCCACGCAGCTTGCCGAAGGACTTACGTTAGAGCCCTTGCTGCGAGTAGTTGAACTCGGTATGGACGTTTGCGCTTTACGCGCGCGCGCCCCGGCGAGCCAGAGCCCGCAGGGTGACAGCGGCACCGCTGGATCAAGCCTGATGCCCGGCTTTATTCATTCCAGTCCGGCGATGACTCGGCTGGTGGAAGAAGTTCACAAGATCAGATCGTCAGACGTGACGGTGCTTGTGACCGGCGAATCAGGGACCGGCAAAGAACTCGTGGCCCGGGCCATTCATGCTCTTTCGTCGCGGCGGCAGAAGGTCTTTGTGCCCTTCAACTGCACGGCGGTGCCCAAGGAACTTTCCGAAGGATATCTTTTCGGTCATCGGCGCGGCGCTTTCACCGGGGCTATTGCGGACTCGCCCGGTGTAATTCGTAGCGCGGCTGGAGGGACTCTCTTCATTGACGAAGTGGGCGATCTGCCGCTGGACCTGCAGCCGAAGCTTTTGCGTTTTCTGCAGGAAGGCGAGATCCAGCCTTTGGGCGAGCGTCAGCCGATTCAGGTCGATGTACGCATCATCGCTGCGACCAACACCGATCTCGAAACGATGGTTGAGCAAGGCCGCTTTCGCGAGGATCTGTACTATCGTTTGAATGTGATCAGGCTGCGCGTGCCACCGCTGCGAGAGCGTCGATCGGAAGTTCCTTCGATCGTGAACTATTACATCAATCACTACTCGGCAAAGTTTGGCCGTCACAATATCCAGATCACTCCACAGGCAATCGATCTCTTGATGGTGGCGGATTGGCCCGGCAACGTGCGCGAGCTTTGCAACGAAATTCAACGGGTCGTTGCGCGCACCGAAAACGATACCTGGATTACGCCGGAGGAGCTTTCGCCCGAACTGCGACGCGTCGGTGTGCCGGCCACGCCGCCAGGCAGTGTGTCGGTGCTGGGAACTACGAACACCGGCCGGTCAGAAATTGTGCCTTTGAAAAATGTGACTTTGGCGGATGCGCTTTCGGAAGTCGAGCGGCGCATGATCAGCGAAGCGCTGCGCAAACACAAAGGAAACATCTCGCGCGCTGCTCGCGAACTCGGTCTCACGCGTCGCGGTCTCTACCTCAAGCTCGAGCGTTATGAAATGAATCCCAACACCGCTAACGGAACGACAGACAGGTGAACAGAAAGCTAAAGGCTTCCTCTGCGTCCTTTCGCGAAAACCTCTGCGTTCCTTTGCGTTTAAAATTTCATTCTCGACGAGCGCCAGCTGTCCCCTACCCCTCCCCCTCCACTTTATTTAGATCGATTTAACCGCAAAGGAACGCAGAGGATTTCGCAGAGGAACGCAAAGGATCAGCGGTGGCCGGTTTAGAGTTCAAGCTTTAGCTTGTGCCTCTCAATCGAGCAACCTGAAGGTTAAACTCTGAACGACGTCTGCCTGGGACTTAACGCCTGCGGCGAGCGATTTTCATCAAGCGGCCAAGGACGGAATTCAGTTCAGGCACCCTGAGCGCTGCCGTGATCGTAAAGTAGATCAGCCCGTAAGGTATCAGCACCAACGCCGCGATAACGATCGGATGATGACTGCCGATGCTGAGCTTGATGGCCCATCCCACGCCGGCGCCGACCATTGCGGCCAGCCAGAGCTTGGCCACAAACCCAAGCGGCAGCCCAGTGCGGCCAATTCGCTTATTGAGACTGTTCCTCAGCAAAGCAAACTCGATCCAACCGGCCACACCAGCCGACGCAGTCAAGCCTGCGGCGCCCCACTTTGGATCTAGACCAATTAATGGCGGTAAGGGAATCGCGCACAGATAGCCTAGCCCGATCGTCAGCGCCACTCTTATCGTCGCAAATCGCAGCGGAGTGCGAGTGTCATGAAGCGCGTAATACGTCGATGCGTACATACGGCCGAGCGTCGATGCCAGCAAGCCAATAGTCGACCCGGCAATAATTCCCCAAACGTAAAGGCTATCGTTATGAGTGAATTTGCCGCTCTGGTACAGTGCGCCGGTCATGACGTCACCCAGCGCCAGCATCGCCATTGCGGACGGCACGATGAAAAAAGCGATTCTACTAAGACCACTATCGAGACGGTCCCGCAATTGAGAAGCGATTTCGTCGGTTGTGCCCACCGCGCTCGACATTGCCGGCAACGACGCCGCCGAGATCGACATCCCGAATAAGCTTACCGGCAGCGTGTAGAGACTTTGCGCGACATTCAGTCCAGCCACCGCTTGCGGGCTTATCAGCCCGGCCAGCATGGCGTCAATGAAAGCTGAAATTTGCACCACTCCTCGGCTGATAAAAACAGGAAAGAAATTTTTCAGCACCTTGCGAACATTCGGCGAGGCCAGATCAAAAACGGGTCGCAAGCGTTTGATTAGTTTCAGCACAGTCGGCATTTGAACCGCAAACTGTAAAGCACTACCCGCGACGGATCCCCAGGCTGCAACCTCCGCCAGGTGAAATTCGTCCGTTTGCCTGCCAAACCAGACTAACGTAGCGATGATCGCGAGATTCCAGACAACCGGAGCGGTGTAAGAAAGAAAGAATCGGCGATGACTGTTGAGAATGCCGAGGCACCACGCCGACATAACCAGCAGGCCCGCACCGGGAAAGAGAATCTGAACCAGGCGGATGGTCAGTTCGCGGGTCGCATCGTCGAAACTGTAGGCAAACAAACCGACGAAATAACGAGTGGTCAAGACGCCGATGAGAACAATTACCGAAGTCGCAAGTGCCAATAGCGTGATCACGGCATCCGCAACTCGCGAGGCCTCCTTCTTGTCGCCTCGGGCCAGCAAGTTCGCGTAAACCGGAATGAAGGACGCAGAGAGAGCTCCTTCACCAAAAACATTCTGAAGAAAGTTGGGGATTCTAAAAGCTGCGGTAAAGGCACCGGCGGCATCACCGAGACCCAGGTAATGTGAGAAAACACGCTGCCTGATCACACCTATAATCCGGCTGATTAAGATCCCGGCGCCGACCATGAAGGCGGACCTAGCGGTGCTCTCGCGCTCCCCACGCTCGACTGCGGGCGTCGGAAACGTGCCTGTTGCTTCGCCGACCAGGTCGGCGGTTTCACCCGCAATTTCGGAGGGGCTGCTGCGAGAGTCCAGACCTTCGGGATTTAATTTGTCGGATGGTTCGGCGTGAGGACTGCCGTCCTTTGGGTTTGGGCCTGGCACTTTGGACTTGGGACCGGAGTCCTGCTCGTCATTCATTTTTTCGAGTTTAGTTCAGAGTTCAAGCTTTAGCTTGTGCCAGTGCTGTCTTAGGTTTGCTTCGTCTTTTTCCGATTGAAGAAGAACGGTCCACGAATGGCCGTCTCTCAGCCGCAAATCGATTCAGGACCTTCACCGCTGGGGGCGCAGACATCCTGTCTGCCGACGTTAGCATTGCGCCATTTGCAGACAGGATGTCTGCGCTCCCGGCCACACGAAACGCAGCGCTGCTCCCTGTGTTTTCGTGGATTGTCTCACCCTGACCGGCATCAGTCTCTCAAAATAAGACATCCCATTGTGCTTAATTAAATTGCAACGTAAAGGTTGAACTCTCAATGATTCGGACTAAAGACTGTAGTCCTTGATCTTGGTCAAGAGAGTTTTGTAGCTGACTCCCAAAGCTTCGGCGGCCCGCGTCTTGTTCCCATCGGATTCCACCAACGCGTCGGCGATCTTGCGTCGTTCAACCAGGGCCACCGCCCGCTCGGCGGCTTCGCCCAGAGTTCCCGAGGTGTCGAAGCCGAACGTTTTGGGATCACGGTCTTCGGCATTCGTGAATCCCAGGTCACGCGGCTGCAAACTAACTTCGTCGGCGAGAATGCAAGCACGTTCGATCGCGTTCTGGAGTTCGCGAATGTTGCCTGGCCAGCGGTGCGCCCGCAGAGCAGCCACGCCGGCATCGCTGATGGTAGCCTCGCGTCCGCGCAATTCATTTCCAATCTGCGCCGCGAAATGATGGGCCAGCAGGACCACGTCGTCGCCGCGTTCGCGCAGCGGCGGAATCTCGATCGGGAAAACTGCCAGCCGGAAAAACAGGTCGCCGCGAAACTCGCCTTTGTCGACCGCGCCCCGCAGGTCTTTGTTAGTGGCCGCAACGACGCGCACGTCAACGGGCACTGGTCCGCGTCCGCCGATGCGATCGACTGACTTCTCTTCGATCACTCGCAGGAGCTTGCCCTGCACCGCCAGCGGCAATTCTCCGATCTCATCAAGAAAGACCGTGCCGCCCGAAGCGAGTTCAAACTTGCCCAGACGACGTTCGCCTGCGCCGGTAAAAGCGCCGCGCTCGTGTCCGAACAGCTCGTTCTCGATCAGCGTTTCTGGAATGGCGGCGCAGTTAATCGCGACGAAAGGTTTGTCACGGCGATTGGAAAGATGATGGACCGCGCGCGCAAAAAGTTCTTTGCCGGTGCCCGACTCTCCCAGGAGCAAAACCGTCGCTTCCGTCTGCGCTACTCGCTGCGTTTCAGCCACGACCCGCTTAATCGCTTCCGATTCGCCAATGATCCGCGGAAAGCCGTAACGCTTTGACCACTCTTCGCGCAGCAGAATGTTTTCCGTGCGCAGGCGCGTCTGTTCCAGGGCCCGCCCAACCAGCAACAGAAGATGATTCGAATCGACAGGCTTTTGCAGGAAGTCGTGCGCGCCATCCTTCATTGCCTGCACGGCTTCATCGATCGAGCCATAGGCGGTCATCACAATCACCGGCACGTCGCCGTCAGCGCCGCGCGCCGCGCGCAGAACGTCCAGTCCGGAACCGTTCGGCATGCGCAGATCAGTGAGCACGATTTTGTGCGGAACGCGCCCAATCTCGTTGATGGCTTCGCGCGCATCGGCTGCTTCGGTCACCGAATAGCCGGCGTGCTCCAGCGTCAAACGCAAAACGCGGCGCAGGCTCTCTTTGTCTTCGACGAGAAGGATGTCAGGCATGAATGAACATTTGAGATCTCAAGTCTCGGATCTCAGATCTCAAATTTCAGATCCGCATAAAGGTCTGATTTCTGAGACTTGAATCTTCAACATTCATCATTAACTGCGATGCGCGGAGTGTCAAGCAGACTTGATGACGGGCGCTTGTGCGATTTGAAGCACGATGATCCGGCGAACTGGGAACGCGGGCGCCCTCGCCCGCTCCTCGGTACAGAACCGGGAGCGGTAGCGACCGGGTCAAACACTCAACTGACTGCAATCGTGTTTCTGTCGCCCGCTCCGCGGGCTCAGAATCTCGGATGCTATGATCCACCGGGCTTGCGCCCGGGGCTACACTCTGCCGCCGCTGCGCGGCTCGTCACATCAGACAACCACGTTGCTCTTATGCCACGATCGGTTTCTCTATATTTTCCGGCGCAACCTAAACGCGTCGTTGCGCAAATGGCCTGATTCGCAACTTCTTTTGTGAGTCGAGAGTTAAATGCAATCGCCCCTTACCGTCTAAGCCAAGCAGACTACACCGTCATCGTTTCGCGACGATCCGGTTGCGCTGCCAGCAAGGTATGGGCGCGATTCAGCACGTCAGCAAGAGCGTAAGGTTTGCGAATGACATCGTCGATGCGGGCCTTTTGGTAATCTTCTTCAGCAATCATTTCCGCGAAACCGGTGGCGATGATTACGGGCAGGTCGGGCCGGAATTCTTTGACCCAGCGCGCCACATGCAGCCCGCTCAACTCAGGCAGGCCGAGGTCGCAAACCATCAGATCGAACGTGCTCTTGTCTAAATGCTTAAGTGCTTCAGCGCCAGTGATGGCTTCGGTAACGTCATGGCCCTCTGCCCGGAAAGCTTCGTTGAGAAGCACTCGAACTTTCTCTTCGTCCTCGACTACCAGAACGCGCGCGCACTTGTTGTTTCCTGCGTGAACGACGGGCGCGGCCACAACGGGCGCGCTGGCTTCGTGCAGCGGCAGGATGACTTCAAAGCGTGTTCCCTTACCCGGCTCGCTCGTCACGTTGATATCGCCGGAATGGTTTTCGATAATTCCATGCGATGCCGAAAGGCCAAGGCCCGTACCGCGCTCGCCCTTGGTGGTATAGAACGGCTCGAAGATTCGCGCGAGAATATCCTCAGGCATGCCTGCGCCGGTATCAGAGATCCAAAAGCGCGCAGTCTTTCCTTCGACCCGGGTGCCCGCTTCTATCGTGCCTCCGTTTGTCATGGCATCCACGGCGTTGAAGAGCAGATTGATAACCACCTCGCGTAACTCGGCAGAGTCTCCCAGAGTGACCGCAGGCGCGGGCGCGTCAATTCGAACGTCGATGCTGCAGCTCCGTTCGGCCGAGGCCTGCCACCTGGGCCGCGCAATTTCCACGCTGGAGGTAATCAGCTCACTCAGATCCACCGGCATCGGATGGCGGGTTGTTTCACGTCGAGAGAAATCGAGCAAACGCCGTAAGGTCTGTGAACAGTCGCCAACAGCTTGAGTGATAACTTCCAAACTTTTCTTGTTGCCGTGATCGGCGCTACGCATTAGAAGCAGCTGGGCCCTGCCCTGAATCACGGTCAGAGAATTATTGAGATTGTGCGCGACGCCGGCGGCGAGCTCGCCCAAAGCGCGCAGCTTATCGGATCGCGCCGCGCGGGCCTGGGCCAGTTTGCGTTCGGTAATGTCGCTCATGAAAACCATCACGCCCGTGATGCTGCCGTCACGCCACAGAGGTGAAGTGTGCGCGTCCATGCAACGCACTCGCCCGTCAGTACAAATAGTGTTGACTTCAAACTGTCTCTCTTCACCATTCAGCGTGCATTGCACGGCGGCGTTCGCTTCCTCTTCCGACTCGGAGGCGACGATCATGCTGAAGTCCTGACCGAGTAGGACGGAGCGGGTGAGCCCACTATCGACTTCTGCGCGCTGGTTCATCCAGGTAAAGCGTCGCTCAGTATCAAGCGTATAGATTTCATCGGGAGCAAGGTCGGCGAGGCTGGCGAGAAAGGCGCGGTTCTTACTTCCCTCTTCTTCAGCCCGGCGCAGCTCAGAGATGTCGCGCACGATGACGATGCATCCGGTGGCAGACTCTCGCTGCGCATCCTTATTTTGCGGGACGACGCGAACCAGTAAAGGTCGCTGGGTTTTATTTCCGGAAGGAAGTTCTACCTCGACCTCGGCGCCACTGGCGATAGCTCGATCGACCATGCAACCGGTTTCTTCCAGGCCCCAGAGCATGTCGCAGCAACGACGGCCCGCGAGGAAAGTTCGCGCGGCCTGCTCCAGGCTTTCGCCGGCGCGATTGATTTTCTTCAAGCGCTTGTCCGGACCAAAGATGTAGAGGGCGTCCGGCAGAGTATCAATCGTCGCTTCCCACATGCGGTCGGCGGCCATCAGTGAGTTGCAAAGCTTTATGTGCGCGTCTGTGGAACTCATATTTAAGGGTGCGGAATGGCAGAAAGTTTATCGTGGTTTCGGGGATTGCGGGACAAGACCGCAGTCCGGGGCTACCTATGCACGGGCAACCGTTATGCCACGTTAAGAGCGACGCGATCGGTCGAAAGCTGGGAGAATCGTCGAACGAACGTGACTGATCCGCAAGCATCTGTCAGCCTGACAGTTCAACCTGACACATTGTCCTTTTGACTGACAGAACTGTTAGCGGAGCGCGCACATGGCGGGGCAGCGCCGCTGGGTGCTCGTCCTGTCCGCCTGAGCGTGCAGCGCGAACAACCTCTCACGATATTACCAACCCAGGATATGAGCGGGCTTTGCCCGCTGGCGGACAGGATGTCCGCGCTCCGTTTTTTGGTTGAGTCGGAAGAAGGGCGGCTATTGGTTGCGGGGTTCGTATTCGCCGCGCGATTTCGCGGCTTCATAGTCGGAATTCGCCAGGCGCATCGACAGGCGAATGGGGAGATAGTCGAACGGGGCAGGACCGCCCAGGCTGTTTTGGATAGCAGTCACGATGCCGTCCTGGTTCTGCCGAAAGCGAACCACATTGCCTCTCTGGTTCAGAATGACGAATAGCACTACGCTTCCGCTCTTCGTTTTCATTTGACCCACAAGCGAGCTGGCGCCACCGTCAGTTCGGACCAGCGTCCCAGTCTTGGCAATCACGCTGCCGCGCTCGAACGGATCGTTGTATCGATCCTCCAAGGTGCCGGGATCGATTCCCGCAACCGGCAGAATGTCTGAGAGGGTAAGCTTGTTCTTCTTAAGTTCGTCGCGCAGCGCGCGCAGGATCTTCATCATAGAGCGTGCAGTGAAACGGTTGAGACCCAACCCGCTCGTCGATGACATAAATACTTCGTCCGGATTGATCTTGAGCTTGTTCACCAGCACCGCGCGCACATTCTGCGGTCCGCCGAGAGAGTCGCCGATCCGTTCGGCCATGAAATTGTTCGAGTAGCAGAGCATGACTTTGAGCACGTCAACCAGCTTGCTGGATTTATGAGTCAACAGCGGAGTCGCTGCCGGCGGGGCTGAACCCACCTGGACTTCGCCGGTTATCACCACGCTGGGAACGCTCCGCAGGCTCCTCATGTCATTAATCAGCGTGCGCTCGTCAAGCCACGCTCGGGTCGCGTTTCCGGAACGCCGTGCCGCGTCGAACGTATTGCGAAACTCTTCTCCAGAATGCTTCGCCGACCAGTCAAAGTTCATCGTGAAACCCGGCGCGACAATCAGGTTGCCGTTCACGGTGCGAATTCCAAGCTCGTTCAGTTCCTTCGCAATCATCACCGCATGTTCATAGTGAAATGACGGATCGCGTCCGGTAATGATTAGATCGCCGGTCAGTGTCCCGTTTGTTTTGTCGATTGTTCCGGACGCCCAGACTGAAGTTAGAAAGCGGTAATCGGGTCCGAAGTTCTGCAGAGCTACGAGACTCGTGGCTAACTTGATTGAAGATGCGGGATTGAATTTCTCGTCTACGGACTGTGCTGCCAGTGTGGCGCCTTCGACTGTCTCGGCCAAAACTCCCTGCAGCCCATAGATTGGCGTCGAGAACGCGGGTTGAAGCAGACCGTTATTGCCGGGAAGAGCTGGAGCGGTCGTTTTTGTTACCGGCGACGCAACCTGAGTTTGCCCCTGGTTAGGAGGCAACGGCGAGCTGGGACCAGAGGGGGGCTGCTGGCCAAACGCAAACACGCTGCCCAACAGCACTAACGCGAAAATCTTTGCTGACCTAATAAACAAATGCATTGTCTCCCAGTTTGAATGCGACCCGAACAGCTCTGCCTAACGAATCATATCATGAAGCGTGACGAGCTTGTGGCACGTGCATTCTGCATTTGATTCGAGGTCAGGATGCCCGTGCCGCTCCCGACAGCTCCTTTGATGACGAGCCTGCGGAGCAGGATGCTCCCACGAAAGGATTCGGGCATAGCAGGCAAGTGTGTAGAATTGTTTTCAGGCGTTCAGCGCCGGGAACACTACGATCCACGAAACGACACGAAGGAGAATTGTTTGCTCGTGCGATTCGTGTGATTTCGTGGATCTCTCTTGTGGCCGCGAGGAAACCCACAACCAATCTGAGGATACTTCCTGGCTAGCTTCGAGTGTTGACACTCGCTGTTGGTGACGGGCTCTCAATGAGGCACGTCCCAGTCCGACACTTCTCGTCGCAAGTTCGTTGACAGTGCAACAACCGCGCACCTAGAATTCAATCGTCGAAGAAAGCAAGTGCCACGCGATCAGGAACCGTTAACAATTGAAAGCTTGCACGTCGCGTACGCGGCGCGGCGCGAAGAAATTCGGGCCCGACTCAGAGAGTTTCGCCAGGTCTGGCAAACGGCTTCGGACGCGCGGCTGTGGGAAGAGATGGTCTATTGCATCTTCACCGCTGGAGCGTCGGCGAAAATGGGAATGCGATCGGTTGAAGCACTAAGACCGCTGTTGGCGACGGGACAACAACCCGCCATGACTCGCGCGTTAATTGCGGCAGGCGCGCATCGCTTTCACAACGTCCGGCCTGCCTACGTGGTTAGCACTCGGGATTACTTGCAGAGCTCATGCTCGATGCGCTTGCGCGAGCGTCTTAATAGTTTCAGCGACCCTTTCGAGCGACGCGATTGGTTGGCGACCGAGCCAGGAATAAAGGGATTGGGCTTCAAAGAGTCAAGCCACTATTTGCGGAATATAGGCTTCAAAGGTTACAGCATTCTGGACAAGCATATCGTGCGATGCCTGGCGGAAATCGGCGTAATCGATTCGCCGAAACCACCTGCCAATCGCCACCGCTATCTCGAGACCGAAAGCAAAATGCGGCAATTTGCCGTTTCCGTTGGCATCGACTTTGATGAACTCGATCTGGTGCTTTGGTCGATAAAGACGGGTGAGATTTTGAAGTAGCAAGCGAATGAACTTTAGATTGTTCGAGCTTAGACGAGTGTCCTCGGCAGCCGGCAGATTGGCTGCCGTGCTGGGTTGTCTGGCGCTCGCGACGGTGGTCCTGGCGCATCCGCCGGAGAACGAGAAAGCTCGCAGCCGCGCCCAGAAGGCGCTGCGCGCCGGCGACTTCGAACGCGCCGAAGAGCTGTATCGTGAACTACTCACCAAAGACGCTCACGATAATCTGGCTCGACTGGGCCTAAGCCATGCGCTCCTCAAACTGCGCCGCCTACAGGATTCCTTCGATCACGCGGCGAGGGTCGTCGCCCTCGATCCTTTGTCAGCGCGCGCCCATGCTTTGCTTGGATCAGCCATCCTGGCCTCGGGAGATTTTAAGCTGTCGATCGAAGAGTTTCGCACGGCGCTGGCTTTGGATGAGAACGAAGCAATGGCCATCGCCGGTCTCGCCATGGTCGATTACTACGAGAATCGGACCGGGCGCTGTATAGCCGGATTGCGTCGCGCTGCCGAAATCGACAACAACGAACCTGATTATGTCTTTAATCTCGGTCAGGCGGCGGCCCGTTCCGAGCGTTACAAAGAGGCCGCCGACGCTTACGAAAGGTTTCTCGTGATTGCTCCGCGCACGGACGCCGAAAGGCGCGCCCGGATTCGCGGGCTGATTGACTTTCTCCGTTACCTGGGACAACAGAGCTCGCTCTACGATCTTGATGGAGCCGACCAGACGGTCGTCGAGTTTGAAGCTCCGGACTACCGGCCAATCCTCAAACTGCGCGTCAATGGATCGAAAGAAATAATGCGCTTTGTCCTGGACACGGGTTCGGGCATGTCGGTGGTATCTGAGGACACCGCGCGCAAGCTTGGAATCAAATCCGTAGCCAGAGGGGGGTTGGCCCGGGCCGTGGGTGGCGGGGGTCGTTTCGAAATCGTCTACGGATATCTGAACTCGATCGATATTGGCGAGATCCAACTGCGGAATGTTCCGGTTTACATTCGACACTTCTTTGATGAGCGCAATCCCGTCGACGGATATTTAGGCATCGCGGCGTTGAGCCGCCTCTTGACCACAGTGGACTACGGATCGCGCCGGATGACTCTGGTTCGCCAACGGAACTACGCGTCGACAGCGAGTCAGGGCAAACCTGTTAATGCCGAGGCTGTGGAACTTCAGCCGGGAATAAATGTGCCGGTGCGTACCACGGCCAGCGGTTTCCTCAGTGGCGAGATTTTCATCGACGGCATCAACAAGCCCCTCAATTTCATCATCGACACCGGCGCCACCGTGACGGTGATGTCGGAAAAGCTGGCCGCGATGGAGGAAGCCCAGGCCTTTTACAAACCGGGCCGGATGCGAGTTTATGGCGCCGCCGGGATCGATGAAGACGTGAAAATGGTTTTGCTGCCCAAGCTCATTATTGGAACTTATTTCCGAGAGAAAGTAGACGCAGCGGTCCTTGATCTCGAGCCAGTGAATGAGACTGCCGGCTTTCTTCAGAGTGGAATTCTCGGCGGCAACTTCCTTCGCTACTATCGCGTCGTTTTCGATTTCTATCGCGGCGTGGTAAGGCTTGAGCCGCTGGAAAAGCAGGCGCCGCCGATCGTCAAACCGATTCCCGAAGGCGCCCGGTAACGAGCAACAACATGAAGCCAAGCACTTATCTGGAGACTTCCGTAATCGGCGCCTACCTCGACAACGGCGAGCCGTTCCGGCGCGACCTGACCATTCGTTGGTGGGAGCACGAGTTGTCGGAATACCGGGCGGTGATCTCGCCGCTGGTAACCAGAGAGCTCGAAAGAGTTTCCGAGCCCCATCGTTCAGCGTATCTGAAACTGATCAAAGGATTGGAGCAGGTCGAACTCACTGAGGAAGCGGCCATCCTCGCCGAAGGCTATGTCTCGCGCGGAATCTTTCATCGCAAGTTCATCGCCGACGCGCTGCATGTAGCGGTTGCTTCGTTCCACAAGATCGACTACCTGGTTACATGGAACTTTGGACATCTGGCGAACGTTCGGCGTCAGGCGCGCATTCGATTATTTAATACCGCGGCCGGTTTTTTTGTTCCCATGATTGTGACTCCTGAGTTCTTGGTTTCCGAAGGTACTGAGATTTCAGACTTCAGATCTTAAAGATTGAAATCGTCAGTCCAGATTTGAAATTTTTCAATTGAGATCGTAAGTTCAGATCGCGGCGTCGCCGCAATATTTTTTCCTGGCGGCATGGTTAGCGGAAAGAGAGACCGGCAATTCAAGATCAGAAATCCAAAATTAAGAGTCACGACATGTACCGCAGGCCAAAGTTCCTGACGGTGCTGCACAAGATTCGCGAGACCATGTCGCGCGAAGCGGACTATGACGTTGACTTATTTGCCGAGATGGTCCGGTCAGGCGTGCGTCCTGAGTACGGTCCCGAACGAAATATCCGCGGATTCAGAAAACGTGCGCCGCGAAATGACGAAGTCGAACCCGCGACACCCGTGAAACCGCGCCGGCGCGCAGCGCGATAGAACTCCAAATCTCAGATCTCAGATTTGAAATCTGAAATCTGAAATCTGAAATTTCAGATCTGAGATTTAAGATCTACACCGTCACCGCAACTGAATGATCATGGACGCCACTTTCGAGACCATCGGCCTGGAAGTTCCCAGCGAGAAAGCCATCAACTTTCTTGCTGAACGCGCGGAAAACCAGGGCGAGCCGACCCAGCTCCTGCGCCGTGGCGCAGTTCTGCATGGACGTTGCTGGAAGCTCGGCGAAGGTTTGGAAGTCTGGACCGTTTTGTACGAATCGGAAACCGGCGACGTCTTCTATGCGAACTGCCGACCCGGCTTCCGCGCTCGATACATGCAGCGCATAGCGCCCTGGGCGTTGACGGAATACGACGAAGAAGGCGAAGCGGTGATTCATGGCTACTGGAACGGCACGGACACCGAGGTTCTCTTCGAATTGCAGAACCTAACGGAGGTGGGCGCATCGGGATTTCGCGCGCCGGCTTTGCACGTGGGTTTGTGCGGCCTGGCTTACCGCGCTCGCGTCTGCTCGCGCGAGATGAACTCGCGCTGGCTGCCTCTGGAGAAGGCTTCCCCTTCCCGGGCCGCTCATGAAAACGATTGGATCCTGCGCGGACGCGTGCTCGCTTTCAAGCCCCTGCGCAATCCCCTTTCAGGGAGCGAACTCTACTGGATCTATCTCGATCTCAGTGGGCTGAAGCTGGAGGTGCTGGTTAACAAGCGAGCTTTGAGCGGCGGCCAACTGGCAGTAGGCGCAACTCTTTCTGCTGAAGTCTGGCTTCAAGGACACGTCTTTGACGAACAAGCATTGCGACTTCGCTACGAGGGCGTGGATCCGGCCGGTTCTCTGGAAGAGTTCTGGTCGCGCTTTTCGCGCGCTAATTAGTTTGGCTCCTCGGTCGTATCTGAGAACAGGGTCGCTTGATTCCACGTCCTTGACCATCCGGCCTTTCACTGAATGAAGCGACTCATAATCATCATCCTCATCGGGCTTGTTGTTTTGGCAGCGGGATTGTACGCGTTGGATCAGTATTGGATTCATCGCTACGATTCCCTGATTGCGCGTGAAGCCTCGGTGCATCACCTCGATCCCGATCTCGTCTGGAGTATCGTTTATGAAGAAACGTACTTCAGTCCCTGGAAGAAAGGCCGCAACGGCGAAATTGGATTGATGCAGGTGACGCCTGTCGTAGCGCGCGAGTGGGCCGGCGAAAGCGGCGTGGCGTCGATAGCACAGCGCACTTCCATGGACACCGAAACGCTTCTGCGCGACCCGGAACGCAACGTGCAAATCGGATGCTGGTATTTGGAAAAGGCCGACCAGGACTATCGTAACAGCCCCGGCCGCGAGGCCCGCCTGCTCGCCGCGTACAACGCCGGCCCCAGTCGCGCCGCTGAATGGAGCCGCGTCCCCAGCGGGGCTCCGCCACTGACCGAACAGCAATTCATCGCGCGCATCGACATCGCTTCGACCCGCGCCTATGTCACTTCAATTCTCGATCGGTATCACCGGGTAAGATCTGCAAATGCTTCACGCTGAAAGCGTGAAGCGTAATAACCAGGGTGTGTCAGAAGCCCGACCGTGAGGGAGGGCAACACTTGCAGCAGTCTTGATTCACTAAAATTGGCGGCTACTGTTGTGTTGCTGCCAGAGATGATCGTCGCGAGTACTGCCCTCCCTTACGGTCGGGCTTCTGACACGGACTCTGTCGGGCAATCACGGTCGACGCATTTGGTCTGACCCAAAATATCGATTCGCGCTTTGAGCGCTGCTTGATTCTCCGTACGCGCCTTTGGCGCTTTGGCTCTGTCGACTAATTCATAATGCCCGTCATCTACTCAGCTCGCTGGGTCCTTCCAATCACACTTCCCGTGATCGAAAACGGCGCCGTAGCCGTTGAGAGCTCGACTATCGTAGCTGTTGGCCCGCGCACCGAGATCATTTCGCAGTTTCCCGACTCGCACATGACAGATTTCGGTGAAGCAGCGATCTTACCGGGCCTCATCAACGCGCATTCCCATCTGGAACTGACTGTCATGCGCGGCTTCCTCGAACGTGAGGAGAATGATTTCTTTGCCTGGCTGAGGAAGCTCACTCTCGCGCGCCTGACCATGACAGCCGAGGACTTACTGGTGTCAGCAACCTACGGCGCGATTGAAGCGGCGCGCGCAGGCGTAACCTGCCTGGGCGACGCCAGCGCCGCGGCCCCGCAGTCAATAGCTGCCCTCCAAACCGTTGGACTGCGGGGAATCGTCTATCAGGAGTCCTTCGGTCCCGATCCTCGTCTGGCCGAGGAAAATGTCGCTGAACTGCGTGAGCAGATATCACACTTGCGCGCGCTTGAAGATCATCGAGTGCGGGTCGGCGTCTCTCCGCATTCACCCTACACAGTTAGCGGCCCGCAGTTGGAATTGATCTCGCGCCTGGCGCTGGATCAGGAGATTCCTTTGATGATACATGCGGCAGAATCCCAGGCAGAAAAGTTGTTCATGCGAGCGGGCTCGGGGCCGTTCGCGGAAGGCTTAAGGGCCCGCGGCATCGAATGGCAAGCCCCCGGAATTTCGACGATTCAATACTTGAGAAGACATGGCGTACTCGAAACCAAACCCCTGTTGGCGCATTGCATCAACGTCGATGACGCCGATCTCGAATTAATTGATCAGAGCAGCAGCGGCATCGCGCATTGCCCCAAATCGAACGCCAAGCTGGGTCACGGCCGCGCGCCCTTCGCTAACTTTCTCGCTCATGGAGTCAGAGTAGGGTTGGGCAGTGACTCGGTCGCAAGTAACAACACCTGCGACATTTTAGAAGAGGCCCGCTTTGCGACCTTGTTCGCGCGCACTGATATTGACCGGGAGACGAGCGCCGCTATCAGCGCGGAGCAATCGCTGTTTGCGGCCACACTCGGTGGCGCGCGCGCATTGGGCATCGACGGAGAGGTCGGCTCCCTCGGCCCCGGAATGCAGGCCGACATTGCAGTCGTAGCTCTTGGCAGCGCGCACCAACAACCCCTGGACGATCCTGCTACCGCTCTGGTCTTTGCCTCGTCGGGGCGAGACGTTCTGATGACGTTGGTAGCGGGAGAAGAAATTTATCGTGATGGGGTGGTCAGCGGTGTCGATGAAAGCGAGATGCGCCACCGCCTGGCGCAAATCCGAACCAAGATCGACTCAGCAAGTAGCTAGTGGACTGTACAGAAGAGCAAGTGGCAAGACCGATTCGAGGCTCGAAGAGCCGACAGTTAATGGCCACGCCCGTAAGGGCGTGGTTAGCAGGCGAACGATTTTGGGAAGCGCCGTAGGTGCGGCACTAATTGTGCCGGCCCTTCGGGCCTTTCCCGATTAAACACCACACAATCCCCACACTCACGGGTGGGGCTATTACATGCCGGTCCTTCGGACCTACATGAAGAGGCACTAGCAATTCTTCTGTTACACCCACTAGTTTAGTTCGGCGCTGATTGCGCTGCCTGAAAGTCTCCAAGAGCATCAGGACAGCCGCGGAGCGGCAAAAAGATCTGTAGCCCACGGCGCCAGCCGTGGGTCGGCGTTGCGGCCAATGAGGTAGCCGCAGAGCGGCGAAACTCGATATAAAATTAACATGTGTCTCGCCCCTACCGGGGCTGGTTTTGTTTGGCGTTTCGGGTCCCATGGCTCACGCTATGGGCTACAGATCTTTTGCCGCTCCGCGGCTCGTTGCTTTCACTCTTGCGGATTCGCGGGACCTTTTTTATTATTAGCGCCATGAGGAAACCTTCACTACTCATCTTCATTGTAATTGTCACCGGGTCAATGTTCTGCAGTGTCTGCGTAACAGTTTCGGCCCAGCGAAATCCCACGATGGCATCGCAGACAACCGACGAGCTAAAGGATAGGCTCTTTGCGCAGTTTACCGATTACAAGAAAAGCCTGAATCCGGAAGAGCGCCGGCTGGCCTACCCGGCCGCCAAAGATTATCTGCGAAAGTTTGGCGGTGACGACGACAGTAACGCCAGAGAGGTGCAAAAGTTCGTCACTGAATACGAGCGAGCAGCGCATGACGGCGATGTCTTCGCGGCATACACGGCGAAGAATTATACGAAGGCTTTTGAGGTCGGGCGTTCGCGGTTGAAATCTGACCCCGACGATTTTTTTGTTCTGGCCACCCTGACCGAAGCGGGTTATGAAAACGCCATCGCGGGCGATGCAGCTCTGAATGACGAGACAATCGGCTATGCGCGGCGCGCAATCAAACTTCTCGAGGCCGGCAAACTTTCCAAGCCGGATCCTTTCAAGAGCATGGACATGGCCCGCGGGTTTCTCAACTCTACGCTGGGATGGTTTATTAAGGAGCAGGCGCCCGTGGAAGCAGCGGCCGCGTTTCTAAAAGCCGCGCAGTCAGACAGTCCTTATCGCAGCGACCCAGCGGTATACCACCGCATGGGCGTCGCAATTCTCAGGGGAGAGTTCGCTCAACTCTCGACTGAATACAATGAAAAGTACGGAGCCAAGCCAGCCTCTACCGAACAGCAACAAATGTTCGAGCGGCTGAGCCATCTGGTTGAGCGGACCATTGACGCCTATGCCCGCGCGGTCGCCTTGAGCACCAAACCCGAGCAACAGGAAGCCCGCACCAGAATCCTGGCGCAGCTGACTTCGCTCTACAAGAATTTTCATAACAATTCGGAAGACGGTCTCAACGAACTAATTGCGACCGTTCTAACCAAGCCGCTGCCGCAGTAGCTGCGAAACATCTGAGTTGGCCGAGCGCAGCGAATACATTGAACCTTCGATTCAATCTATAAAGTTGCGAAAGACGCCTCTCATGCTCCGGTCATGGTGAATCGAGCGTCCGGTACAGAACCCGGAGCGGTAGCGACGGGGTCCACCCACGTACCGCGTGGGTCGAATAGTTCTGGCGTTGAACTCTTAAGCATTGCAGTTACCCGTCGTGACGAAAGTTAGGTGTTTGACCCGGTCGCTACCGCTCCCGGTTCTGTACCACAAGCCATATCAACGTCTGAGTTGACGGGCAGCGCGATTTGATTAACAAGCATCGCCGGACGAATCAAGTTGAGAAATACGCTCCCGCCGCTCGCGTCCAACGATTTGTTGGGCGTGGCCTAAGCGGCAACGTCGATGTATGAGGAATAAGTCGATGGTTCGGGAATGTCGTAGCCTTCCAGGCGCAAGCCTTCAAGATGAAATTCAATCGCCTCTTGAATGTTGCGCTCGACTTCCTCTTTGGTATCGCCAACGGAGCCGCATCCCGGAACGTCGGGCGAAAAGGCCGAGTACCCGGTATCTGTTTTTTCGACGATGATTAGATACTTCTTCATGGTTTAAGGCCCGCCTGCTTGAGAATGTTGTTCAGCGTACCGACGGCCAATTCCTTGCCTGAATTTCCCGGAACGGTAACGAGTCCAGGTTTGGTCGGATGTTTGTATTGGTGATGGCTTCCTTTGGTTCGCACTCAATACCACCCATTATTTTCAATCAACTTAATGAGGTCACGAACCTTCACCAAGCCACGATAATTCTTTCACGAGATGTGGTCAACGTTTGCCACGCCGAACGGTGGAGTTGACGCGGCGGCGCGAATTCATTCAACATCGCCGGATGAATCAAGTTACGAAACATGCTCCCGCCGCTCGCGTCCAACGATTTTGATACCCCGAGGATGCTGATTGATAGCAATCATAACGCCGGAATTGAGCCGCCGCGCACGCAACGCTGACAGATTCAAGTCTCGCGGATGAAAGCCGTGCTATTCGCGGTCGGCTCGAATGACTTGTTAGGGCGGTGCGACTTTTAGTCACGCAAAAGCAGTCATCTTAACGAGCGCATACGAGGCAAAGCATAATCATCAATTGTACTGACGGAATACCTATTGTTAATGCCCAAGCAAGAGCGTAACCAGATGGTCTTCGAAGCGGTTTTAGAGGATAAAGAGGTTGGAATCCCTCTTGTTCAGGCTTAGTAGCATAACCGGCAGCAGATTTATATTCCTTAAGCCGATCAAGCTTTTTCTTCTCTTCTTCTTTATCTTTATCGTTTTTATCTTTATCGTTTTTTTTATCCTGCTCTACAACTAATAGATAATGATACATATGCTCACGAGACTCTATGCGATGTAAAACTTCGTTTCTGCAGTTGTACAAATCTCGGTGCCTTCTAAACCACATTAACCAGATTGCAAGAATAAGGAGTGAGAGTGCGGGAACACCGAATCCTATGGCCTTTCCTACATTCGAGTGAGAGCGCATTAGCTCGATTATGTCTTTATTAATTACTAAGCCCGTGAATATCAGAACACCGGCAATAAGTACTGACCCAATCTGCCAGTTGAGGGTGTCATAATGCTTCAACATATCTTGTGCCATTTCGTATTCAAACTTCGGATCCATAACACGAGCTCCTTCTAAATTTGAACCCATCATACAATCTTCTTCCAGTATAAATAAGCGCCGAACGTCTGAGTTGACGCGGCGGCGCGAGTCAAAGCACCCTTCGCTGCACCAAGCAAGTTGAGAAACACGCTCCCGCCGCTCGCGTCGAACGATTTGTTCGGCGTCAGAGAGCAAGACGCCACCACTAGGAGGCAAATTAGAGGCTTGTGTTGGACACAACCGCGTTGGCGATGCCAGCGTAGTCGGGAAAGAAGTAGTCCTCCGTAAATCCGAATCCTTTCATTAAGCCGATCAGCTTTTCGATCAGCTGCCACTCCAAGACGTATGTTTTAGCAGCAATCTTCGGTGGTCGCTGAGCCAGATGGGGATGGTAAGTAAAAACACCGCGTTGACGCTCGATCCTGCGATCAATTGGATAGGGCTTTACGAAAGCGGAGCGGTCAAAATCGGCAAGATCTACGTCTTCTGGAACGCCGACCCGAAGAAGTTGCTCATCGATGATGTGGTACACGAAAACCTTTAGCGACTTCTCGAACTCTGAGTCGGAAAAAACGTCCCGAATTGCAAAGAACACCGCCGTGAAAATGCTTTGAGTCCAGTCTAAAAGAGGTGTGGGTACGCCAAAGTGTTGCGCGATTGACATTCGATCAGAAAGACTCGATGGAAAGGCGGGATTCTGAATCTCGGCGCGTTCGCAGAAATTCCAGAACTCTCTCGTCGCTTGCCTCCATCGAAAACTACGTACTATGGGTGTTATTTCTTCTGTCGGATATGCGATCGCGCGGTAACTTTTTGGGATAAGGGGCCAGTCGTTTAGCTGCCCTCGAAAGATGCCGGCCGTTTTGTGGAGCGAATGTGCGCTAAGTATGTCAGTAATAGGAGTCTCGTCACCGGGGCGGTAGTACGTCTTTTCCAGATTTAGAGATAACAATCTTTCGACGTCGTCGATGACTTCAGGGTCTTCAAGTGCGAAGTATGGATTCATCGAGACATGTATAAAAACATTAGAACGTCACTGTCACGAACCCGTGACGCCGAACATCCTAAGTATCTATCAAAACTGCTTCATAATACGCCGAAGCACGGTAATATGCATCGCCATCACCAAAAGCTTATTTTTTCAGTCATCAACACAAATTTACCTCACTACCTACTCATCGGCAGGTCGTTTACTGGCAACCATAGCGTCTGGCGGCGCATTAGGTGCCGTGGTCTGAGGTGAGTAGATGCAACTCATCCGTCCGAAGGGCCTTGCCCAAAAAGTGGATTTATTTAGTCCGCGACGCGGACGAATGATAATAGCCCAGCAGTTTACTGCTGGGAAAAAGAGCTGAAAGATTTGTAGGGCCCTAATTTGTAGGGAACGGTCCCGCAGACAGCATGGAGTCAGTACCGGGAGCGGTAGCGACCGGGTCTCCCTCGCGATTTCAGGGCTGTTAATCAACGACCCGGTCGCTACCGCTCCCGGTACTGACGTCATCACAAATTGGGGCATTACTGAAAGATTTGTAGTCCGTGGAGCGGACGGCTGAATGATAACGGCCAGATCCTCTAGTCTTTTCAGCCGTCCGCTTCACGGACTCGCCTCAGATTCGGCCCATCCCCAGCGATGAATCGCTGGGCTATTTTTCAATCGTCTGCTAAACGCGGACTCAGAGCGGCGACTTTTTGGGCAAAGTCCCTTCGAAGAATAAATGATCCACGGTTACTAAAAATATGGGCAGGCCGAGACCTGCCCATGGTTGTGTGGTGATGGGGAGCTGTCCTGATGGTCGGGCTCGTGCCCCACCTAATGGGGGCAGGGATGCCCGCACTCCTATGCGGCCGCTTATGTTTTCACCGGGGGCGTTGGTGTGCCGCCGCCGGCTTTCCGGGTCAGGCCTGAACCGCGTTCGCTCTTGCGGGTATAACCCATGGCTTCAATCAGCGAACTGTTGGGACCGAAGGCCGGATTGCCGATCACGCCGTTGGTGACCAGCTCGGATTTGCTGAGTGAGACTTCATCGTTACTGTCTCGCTCGTTCATCAACTGCGTGCGGATGTTGTCGTTTTCCACCAACTTCGCCCGCGAGGTCATCGATGGTGCGATCAGGGCCTCGTATTGCACGACCGTCATACCGCCGAAAGTTTCGTCGTGTGCCAGATCCTTCCAGGCCTTGAGTATACGATTTAGTTTTTCTTCGATGCTCTTAGGAGTATTAGCCATGATGGGCCTTTCTGTGCGCAGGGGCGCACGGCTTGAGAGTTAGAGGTCTTCGGCAAGTCGTGGAGACGTGCCGGGTAGTTTGTAACAAGGAGTCTTCGCGAGGGTGGAAGGCCTCGATGTCACGCGTCGGTGACCGCGGTTGGTCAGGAAACGCTGTTTTGCTGAGAAAACCCGCGAAAGAGCTCGCTTTCGAGATCACCTTTCGCCCTTGATACGCGGCATTTTGCCACCAGAATGTCGGGTTCGCAAGAGCGAAGTTGCAACTTCGGCCGAAGGAGTTGCAGGTCCGATGAACGGAGTTAGAACTCCCGACCTCGGAGTTGCAAGTTCGGAGCACGGAGTCCCAGGTGCGAGTTTCGGATTTACAGGTACGGGAAAGGGAGTTATAAGCACCAGCCTCGAAGTTCGAGGTCCGGTGACGGGAGTCGGGGGTCAGCGAACGGGAGTTGTAAGTACAGGGCGCCCTCCCTAACGGTCGGGCTACTGCCCCGTCTGCTCACTGCTTACTGCCTACTGTTTTTCGGTCCCGGCACGCGGGACCCGCTTTGGCCTTATCAACCTTCTATCGTCGACATCGACGTTACGGCTTTCTTTTCGTAAGCGGCGATGACCACGAGGTTTCCTTTCTCGACCGCGCCTAATTGAGCGTCAGTGAAATTTGGATTGGCTTTGTACCAGTCAAAGCTGGCGAAATATTTTTGCGTCCATTGGTCCTTGAAGACCTTGCCATGTCGGGCGTAAATTTCGTCGCGCATCTTGCGGACGTCCTCCAGGAACAAGCCCTGCAGCAGCGCCCGCGTGACGGGTTTAGTGCTGATCGAATCGTGCAGCTTGTTCTCATAGTTGACGATAGTCTCGATGTTGGTTTTGTCGCTGCCCGAAATCTCTTCGTCCTTAAAATCTTCTTTCGGGTCGTACCACGGCTGGCCGCTAAAATATTGCTGAATCCACATGGTCTTAAATATCCGACCATGGCGAGCATAGATTTCGTTTCGCAGCAGGCGCAGTTCATGCAGGCTTAAGCCGCGCAACATCTGATCGGCGATCAGCTTGTTTTCAAACAACTCCATGTCGCCCGGCGACAGTGCGACCTTGCGCTGTTGTTTCTGGATCGTGTCGATCAATTGCAGGTTCTTGCGCTCGACCACGCTCAGGCTTTTCGGATCGTACTTATCGGCCGCGCGGTACCAGTAACGTTCGTCAAAGTACTGCTGCAACCAGACCGTTTCCGGAAATCGCTTGCCGTGTATCGCTTCAATCTCAGCCGCCAGGACGGTCCACTCGGCGGTTGTGTGTTGTCCCAGTTTCTTTCGCGTCAAGGCGCGGTCCTGATACAGACGCATGTCGCCGGGTTGGACGGTGTCATGCTTCTGCGCTTCAGCAATGCGGATGACGTCCAGGTTCCTGCGCTCCCTGTCATTGAGCGCGGAATTCTGAAAGGTGGGATTAGCCTTGAACCAGGTCCGCGATTCCAGAAACCGCTTGATCTCCGGATCCTTGAAAACTCGGCCGTGCTTGCCAAAGACGATGCCGCGGACAAGTTTCAGATCCTCCAGCGTCAGTGCTGAAAGATCCGCCGTCGCCACGCTGCGGCCGGTAAAGTCGAACGTCTCCCAGTTTTTTACTGAGGCGTATTCTTGCTGGGCGCTGGCAATAGAAAAAGGCGCTAGCAGAAACAGCAGAAGCAGGGGCAGGGGCAGAGCCAGACGCGAGAACGTAAAGAGGGATTTCATAGGTAACCTTTCCAAAATGTAGCGCAAACTTCAGAAGGAGCGCAGGCATCTTGCCTGCGGTCCCCCGGCATCCTGCCGGGGCATTCTCTTGAAATGCGAGCAGGATGCTCGCGAACCGCCGACAAAATGTCGGCGCTCCAAAATCAGAAGACGGCGCAGGGGTTGATCTTTTGCGTAGTCTCGATCGCGGGCAAGCGCAAATTAACAATTTGCGGTACAACGCTACCCGAAGATGTCGCGGACCTTGTCCACGAGCTTCTTGTCTTCTAAATCCGGAGTCTCGATCTTCGCCAACTGCTCGAGGAGTTTTCGTTGTTCGCGGTTCAGCATTGTCGGCGTGACCACGGAAACCGAAACAAATAGATCGCCACGGCCGCGGCCGCCCAGAACCGGCATTCCCTGGCCTCGCACTCGGAAGACCGTGCCCGTCTGCGTCCCGGCAGGAACCTTGAGCGACTGATCGCCATTGAGCGTCTTAACACTAACCTCGGACCCGAGCGCAGCCTGCGCAAACGTAATCGGAACCGAAGCATACAAATTGTTTCCCTGTCGCTCGAACTGATCGTGTTCTGCCACATGAATGACGACGTACAGATCTCCCTGTGGGCCGCCATACGCTCCCGACTCGCCCTCGCGCTGCAACCTCAGTCTGGATCCGGTTTCGACCCCGGCAGGAATCTTTACTTCGATCGACTTCTCCTGCTCGACGCGGCCCGCGCCTCGGCAGGTTTCGCACGGAGAGGTGATTACCTGGCCCGCCCCTCGGCACGATCCACACGTCCGCGAGACAGAAAAGAACCCCTGTTGAAAACGCACCTGGCCGGCGCCTTCGCAGGTGCGGCAAACTTCAGGCTGCGTGCCGTCTTTTGCGCCGGAGCCTTTGCAGACTTCACAGGTTTCCAACTTGGGAATTCGCAGTTGCGCGGTCATGCCGGCGGCCGCTTGTTCCAAAGTTATTTCGAGATCGTAGCGGAGGTCAGCGCCGCGTTGCGCGCTTGATCGGCGCGAACCACCACGGCCGCTGCCAAACACGTCGCCAAATCCAAACAGGTCGCCGAGGATGTCTTCGATATTGCCAAAGCCCGGCGCGCCCCACGCCGCGCTGGCGGCGCTGGAAACACCCGCGTGCCCAAAACGATCGTAACGTTGTCGCTGCTCGGAATCGGAAAGGACTGCGTAAGCTTCGGCCGCTTCCTTAAATTTCTCTTCGGACGCCGCGTCTCCCTGATTTTTGTCCGGGTGATATTGATGAGCCAGACGCCGGTAAGAACTTTTCAAATCCTGTTCGGTCGCGGTCCGGGCCACCCCCAGTACTTCGTAATAATCGCGTTTATTTACTGCCATAGTTCGTTTATCAGTAGTGAGCGGCCAGCACTTGAACCGTTTACACCGGCAAGCTACTGACCGCCTCGTCATTGTAACGCAAACTATTGGTTTGCGCGCAATCTGGAAATCTGTGGTTCAACTTCGTTCAGAGTTCAACGTTTAGATTGTCGATGAAGGCACAAGCTAAAGCTTGAACTGAGAACTAAGCTGAACTGTCCGGCGGCTCTGGATCGCCGGCTTGCTTCATCATCGCGGCGGTAAGTTGTCGGGCCAGACGGTCCACCGCATCGAGCGCCATGCGAATAGCGCCGACTTCCGCAGCGCCAATGGCGGCTTCACCCTCAGTCAAAATCAATTGACCGCTCTCCTGCGCTTCCTTTGACAGCAACCCGCCGAATTCCTGGAACGCCCGCTGCGTATTCCTAACCAAACTGGCGAGCTTGTTGTTGAGATCAACTTTGTCGCGCAGGGCTCGATCGCTTTCAGCCGAACTCTCGGCTTCGTTAATGATCCGATCGATTTCATCCTGCGACAGGCCCGAAGTTGGCGTAATCCGCATTTGCTGTTCGCGACCGGTGGCTTTGTCCGCGGCCGAGACCGACACAATGCCATTCGCGTCTACTTCGAAAGTCACTTCGATTTGCGGCACGCCGCGCGGCGCCGCGGGAATTCCAACCAACTCGAATTTTCCCAGGGAACGATTGCCGGTTGAGACTTCACGCTCGCCCTGCAGAATATGAATTTCGACTGACGACTGATTGTCGACAACTGTCGTGAAGGTAAGACTGTTGCGTAGCGGTATCGTCGAATTGCGTTCGATAATCCTGGTAAACAACCCACCGCGAGTTTCCAGACCCAAGCTCAGCGGCAGCACGTCGAGCAGCACGATGTCCTTGACGTCGCCGGTCAACACGCCGCCTTGAATGGCCGCGCCCATCGCCACAACTTCATCCGGATTGATTTCCGCCGAAGCTTTTTTTCCAAAAATACTGGCGACCACGCGCTCAACTATCGGCGAACGGGTTTGTCCACCAACCAGGATCACTTTATTAATCTCCGACGCCTGTAGCTTGGCATCGACCAGTGCCCTTTCGCACGGCTCGATTGTTTGCTCTACCAAATCATTAACCAACTCTTCGAACTTCTCACGCGATAGAACCTTGTTGAGATGTTTAGGACCCGAAGCGTCGGCTGCGATGAACGGGAGATTGAAACTGGTTTCAGAGGCCGAGGATAATTCGCACTTAGCCCGTTCAGCGGCTTCTTTCAGACGCTGCAATGCCAGCCGATCCTTGCGCAGGTCAATGCCTGTGTCCTGGTGAAACTGGTCGGCCATCCAGTTCATAATCCGCTCGTCGAAATCCTCGCCGCCCAGATACGTGTTCCCGGAAGTGGACAAGACTTCGAACACGCCGTTATTCATCTCGAGAATTGAGATATCGAAGGTGCCGCCACCCAGATCGTAAACGGCGATCTTCTCAGCTTCCGTTTTACCCAGGCCATACGCCAGCGCCGCCGCAGTCGGCTCGTTGATGATTCTTTCAACTTTCAAGCCGGCGATCTTGCCGGCATCCTTCGTAGCTTGTCGCTGGGTGTCATCGAAGTAGGCGGGGACGGTGATGATCGCGTCGGCCACAGCCTCGCCGAGAAAGTCCTCGGCTGCGGCCTTCAAACGCTGCAACAGGATGCCGGACAGTTCCGGCGGGCTGTAGACCCGGCCCTGGACCCGTATGCGCGCGTCGCCGTTTTGCGAATCGACAATTTCAAAGGGCGCAGTCTCGCGCATCCGGCCCGCTTCATGAGAGTCATACTTGCGCCCGATCAAACGCTTAACGGCATAGACTGTATTCGAGGCGTTGGTGACGGCTTGCCGCTTGGCGATCTGCCCGACCAGGCGTTCGCCTTTGTCGGTAAATCCAACCACGCTGGGAGTCGTGCGTCCGCCTTCTTTGTTGGGCACAATCTGGACAGTGCCGCCTTCAAGAACTGCGACACAGCAGTTAGTAGTACCTAAATCAATCCCGATTATCTTCCCCATGTTTTTTGTTGAGGCGAAGGCCGACTAGTCATCATCTCTGCGGGCCGCGACCTTCACCATCGCGGGCCGAAGCAAACGATCACCTATGCGGTATCCGCGGGCAAGTTCTTCGGTCACTGTGTCGGGCTCGTATTTGTCGGACGGCTCAGTGACGACCGCCTCGTGGATATGTGGGTCAAAGCGCTCGCCTACAGAGGCAATAGGCTGGATGCCGAGTGACTCCAGCACTTCGTTGAGTTGCCGATTGATCAACTCGACGCCGTGCAGAAAGTGTCGAAACTCTTTGGACTCATTCGACTGAACTGTTTTTTCCGCGTCGAGCGCGCGGTTCAGGTTATCAACCACCGGCAGCAATTTTCGCGCGACATCTCCGACTACGCGTTGATGGGCCTCGCCCCGCTCGCGTTCGATTCGCTTGCGATAGTTTTCAAAATCAGCCTGCCGTCGCGCGAGGCCTTCCTTTGCCTCACCGAGTTCGTTCTGCAACCGCTTCAGCTCCGCGCGCGAGGCAACCAGCTCCGCCACTGCGGGGCCTCCGAAACCAGCTTCGTTACCCCTGGGATCGGTCGTACTCGGTTCCATGTCGTTATCTGAAGGGTCAGCGAGCCCACCCAATTCTACATCGTCTTCAACGGGATCATCTCCGTCAAAGAAGCGAATCGGAATACTATTTGATTGTTTCGGCTTGCGATCTGATGCCATTGAAAATCCGAATCTTGATCCAGGAGTTCTGACTAAAGGGCCCGGTCTATTGAAGAGAAGCTTCGTTCAAAAGAGCGCGTTCGATGAAATGCGCAAGATAGTTTACCACAGCCATCATCCGGCCGTACTCGATCCGCATCGGCCCGACCACTCCCAGCGTGCCGGAAACATCGCCGCCCACGCGATACGAAGTAGAAATCACTGAGCAGCGTTTCATTGAAGAGGCAGAATTCTCTCGGCCAATTATCACTCTGACATTTCCATCGGCCGAATTGCCGGACACGCACTCGTTCAAAATCGTGACCAGCCGCGACTTGGCTTCGAAAGTTCGAAACAACTCCCGAATGCCCTCGGCGCTGGCAAACTCGGGTTTGGATAAAATGTTCGACGCCCCATCGAGATAGACTTCAGCCGTCGCTTCGTCCTCGCCCTGAAGACTGCGCTCGCACAAAAGCATCGCGTTGCGAAGAAGCTTGTCGTATAGAGCCTTCTCTTCGCGCATCAGGGCGACGATTTCATCGCGAATTGTTTGCAGGCTCTTGCCGCCGAACTCGGCGTTCAAATAGCGAGCTGTTTTGTCCAACTCATCCTGGGTGAAATCTTCCTCGAGGGTGATGACTTTGTCGTGGACAATGTTGGAAGTTGAAACCAGCACTACCAGAATCCGGTTGTCCGGCAGCCGCACGAAGCGAATGTGCTTCAAGCAATTCTCAGCCAGTGAAGGCCACACGACGATTCCTACATTTTCGGAAAGCTCTGAAAGCACATGCGAGGCTTTCTCCATCAAACGATCAGGTCGGGCCTTGGCCTCGTGCCCGAAATCAATTCTTTCAATCGCCCTTAGATCGTTCCGCGACAAACGCGTCGAGTCGAGCATGTTATCCACGTAATGCCGGTAGCCCTTATCGGTGGGAATTCGCCCAGCGGACGTGTGCGGCTGCTCGAGAAAACCAAAGTCTTCCAGCTCGCACATGACGCTGCGGATGGTCGCCGAACTCCATCCCGTCGCATGAGCGAACCGATCTGAAACCGTATGCGATCCGATGGCGTCGCCAGTAACCAAATGCTCCTCGATAATCGCCGAGAGCACTGCTGCTCGCCGCGAGTCGGGCGTTGGCCTTCCTGACTTATTTGAAATAGTGCGAGCCATTAGATTGAGCTATGCGTTTCCCTCAGTCTTAAACTATCCCTAATTGGGTTCCGACCGGGTCGTATGAAACTTTGGCAGGGCCTCGGCCAGTATAGCGAAATCACCTTCGGTCTCGCAAACCATTGTTTCTAAAGCGGTCTTTACGCCAAGCTCGACCATCCAACTTGCCGGCGAGAACACAGATTTCACCAGCTAAACCAGTGTAAGTACTGCGCTTAATCCCCGTCTATTGGCGCTGGCAGGATTGCCTTCGCGGCGGCCAACTCGAATTTTGCATGCTGGCAAGGGCTTTCTGTATATCGGTCCAGCCCCGTTTGACGCGCTGCGAACGCCGACCCTAAGATGGGTCGAGCTTCAGGATAGCCAAAATGCCGCAATCAGATCTTCATCTCAAAAGGGTTTTCTGGGATGCATTCCGCCAGCTTGATCGCGCCGGTAGGCGCTTTCGACCAGACATGGACGCCATCGAAGTCGGATTTTATCCCTATGCCGGATTGCATCACACGATTCGCATTCGCTCCGGTCGAGTTCACGTGCGTCTCTCGGATTTATTCCAGACGGCGCCGCCGGAAGTGATCCAGGCCTTGGCCCTCCTGTTGGTGGCGCGTTTGCTTTCGCGCAAACCGCCGCGCGACCAGGAACAGATCTATCGTTCGTATGCGTTCAGTCCGCCACTCGTGCGGGCGTCGGACATTGCCCGGCGTCAGCGCGGCCGCAAAGTAATCTCTTCGGCAATCGGAGAGGTCTATGACCTCGAACGAATCTTCGCGAAACTGAATCGTCGCTATTTCGACGGCCAGATCGAGAAGCCGATCCTGACCTGGTCCAAACGGCGAGCGCGCAGCATCCTGGGTCATCACGACGCCGTGCATGACACGATCGTCATCAGCAAAACCCTGGATTCCCGCGAAGTTCCCGAGTGGTTCGTCGAATACATCCTCTTCCACGAAATGCTACATATCAAGCACCCGGCGCGGATAGTCAATGGCAGACGCTACTATCACACGGCTGCATTTCGAGCTGAAGAGAAAAGCTTTCCCCGTTACCAGCACGCACAAGAGTGGCTCGATCACGTAGTCCGCAAACGCCACGAACTACGCGCCCGCGCCGCCTAGTGGCACAGACTTCAGTCTGTGCTAACTGCTGGAATACAACCCAAAAAAATTATTCTGGAACTCCTCTTCCCTTGCCACGTTAATTCATTCAGGTAGGTGGGCTCCTCCTGAGAGCGAGCAAGCAGCGCCGGGCGTGATCCAAAGATGCGTTCAAAGCGAGCTTGCTCGCTCTGTTTTGTTTCCGCGTCGGCCCTTGCAACAGGAGTTAATATGTATGCAACTTTCGCCGGTTTGTTATACTTCGCGTCGTGAAGCCGTCCGTCTACATTGAAACGACTGTGATTAGCTACCTGACTGCGAAATCGAGCAGAGACCTCATTGTTGCGGCGCACCAGCAGATTACATCTGAATGGTGGGCGAGCGTGCGTCAAGATGTGGAGTGTTTTGTCTCACCGTTTGTGATTGACGAGGCTGGGCGCGGCGACGATGAGTACGCTCGAAAGCGTCTTGAAGCGATTGCAAAGTTCTCCGTGTTGCGAGTGAATGAAGAAATCGAAGCTTTAGCGCGCGAGTACTTTGCCGCGCTGAATATACCGGAGAAGTCAAAGCTTGATGCATTTCACCTGGCGGTTGCGGCTTGGCACAAGATGGATTACGTACTCTCGTGGAACTGCAAGCATATTGCGAGCGGACGCGTGCAGAAGATGTTACAGGATACAAACCTTGGTCTTGGTGTTCACACGCCAATTGTGTGTACGCCGGAAGAATTGATGGAGGTGTGACGATGTGGAAGGACCCGATAGTTGACGAAGTGCGACGAGCGCGCCTTGAGATTGAGAAGGAGTGCGAAGAAGACTTCGCGCAAATCTATGAGCGCGCGCTTGCGGTCCAGGAGAAAGTAACCGCTAAGCTTGTTTCCAACCCGGTCGAGAAAACGCAGGAAGATCGCGCCACCGTCAAGGTCTGAGAAGGCCAGACGGGCGTACACCGAGATCGCCCGGTAGCGGTACCGTCAGATTGGAGATGGGTAATGAGCACGACAATCACGGAATCTAGCGGCAATGTGTTCGCTGATCTTGGCTTTGAGCCGGCGGAAGCTATGATTCTCGAGATGCGAGCGAAGTTAATGAGTGACTTGCGCGAACATATCCAATCGAGAGGGCTGACCCAGCCAGCTGCGGCGAAGAGATTGAAGATTGGTCGATCTAGAGTAGCTGATTTGATGAGCGGTAAGTGGAAAGAGTTTAGCCTGAACACGCTATTCATATTGACGCCCCGCAAAGGAAGATTATGAGCGACACCGTTTTTAAACAGGTGAATTACGACCTGAATTCCCTGATCAAGTATATCGAACTGGGTGAGATCGGTCTGCCCGATATTCAGCGCCCATTTGTATGGAAGAACGCCAAAGTTCGCGACTTGTTTGACTCTATGTACAAGGGTTATCCCGTGGGTTACCTGCTGTTCTGGCAAAACGAATTCTCCGACGATGCTCGCGTTATCGGCACGGATACTAAACAAAAACCTCCGCGCTTATTGATTGTGGATGGTCAGCAACGATTGACGTCGCTCTATGCCGTTTTGAAAAGGATTCAAGTTGTCCGGGAGAACTATGATAGCGAAATGATCGATATTGCGTTCAATCCGCTTCTGGGAAAATTCGAAGTCGCCGATGTAGCCATTCGAAGGGATAAGTCCTACATTCCCGACATCTCAATTTTGTGGAGCAAGGACACCGACCTGTTCGAGGTTGTTGACCATTACCTTACCGACCTGAAGGGTTCACGCGAAATCGGGAGCGAGGAAGAAAAGCAGATAAAGAAAGCGATTTCAAAACTGCAGTCGCTTACGACCTTTCCCTTTACCGCACTGGAACTCTCCGCGAATATCAACGAAGAAGATGTCGCTGATGTTTTTGTGCGCATCAACAGCAAAGGCACGCCACTCAATCAGGCTGACTTTATTCTCACACTGATGTCCGTATTCTGGGACGAAGGGCGAGCCCAGCTTGAGAGCTTCTGCCGAGAGGCGCGCAAACCATCCGGTGCCGTACCATCACCGTTCAATCATTTCATTCAACCCGATCCCGATCAATTGCTGCGAGTGAGCGTTGGAATCGGATTCAAGCGAGCACGGCTCAAGTATGTCTATTCCCTCTTGCGCGGGAAGGATCTCGAAACAGAACAATTCAGTGATGAACGGAGGATCGAGCAGTTCGAAGTACTGAAAAAAGCGCAAGAACGGGTCATCAATCTCCAACACTGGCATGACTTCATGAATTGTATTCGTATGGCGGGCTTCCGTAGCGGCAAAATGATCAGCTCCCAGAACAATCTTCTTTTTTCCTACATCTTGTATCTACTGGGCCGGAGAGAGTACGGCGTCGAAGAGTTTCGGTTGCGAGGTGCCATCGCTCGCTGGTTTTTCATGTCCAGCCTCACCGGGCGCTTTACCAGTTCTCCTGAATCAAAGATGGAATTCGATCTGGCGCGATTCCGCGACGTCAAAGACGCAGCCGGCTTTGTAAATGTCCTTGAACGAGCCTGCGACCTGGCTCTCACGGAAGACTACTGGAAACTCACCTTGCCAAATGACTTGGCAACCTCTTCACCTCGCAGTCCATCTTTGTTTGCTTACAACGCAGCCCTTGTCCTGCTTGATGCCCGGGCGCTGTTTTCCAAGCTAAAGGTTTCAGAACTGGTTGACCCGGTATCTCAGGGAATGCGTGCCGCGGTAGAGCGCCATCATCTTTTTCCGAAAGCCTACCTTAAAACGCTCGGCATTACGGAGCTTCGAGAGACAAACCAGATTGCCAACTATGCTTTACTTGAGTGGGGCGATAACGTGCAGGTATCAGATCAGTCACCTGCCGATTATCTGCAAGGGTTGGCAGCACGATTCAGCAAGGAAGAACTGGCTCGCCAGTATCATTGGCATGCCCTTCCCGACATTTGGGAAAAGATGAACTACGGTGATTTTCTGGAGCAGCGTCGTGAGCTTATCGCTCAGGTTATTCGAGAAGGTTATCAAACTCTTGGGGACGAGCACGTTGGGATAGCTCAAGACCTACTTCTCTCGATACGCGACATCATCGTAAAGGGCGAGTCACACGAAGTTGAGTTCAAATCTACCTTGAGGATCAACCAGCACACCGGGAACAGTGATCCCAGAATGGAACTTGCTGTCTTGAGAACCGTCGCAGGATTTCTCAATACAAACGGCGGCATTCTGATGATCGGAGTTACCGATGATGGGACAACTTTAGGGATTAGTGCTGACGGTTTTGAAAACGAAGACAAGATGAGCCTTCATCTTGTGAACTTAGTAAGGGATCGCATGGGACCAATAGTGATGCCGTTCATCCACGCGCGATTTGAAGATCATGATGGGAGCAGGGTCATGGTCATTGAGAGTTCCAAAGCGAGGACCCCGGTGTTTGTAAAGGACGGCAACATCGAACGCTTCTATATCCGCACCGGTCCATCCACAGCAGAACTAAGCGCCAGTCAAACCCAGGAATATATCAAACAGCGGTATAAGGGCTAGCAAAGCGATTACCGGGAGGAACTGCCCGGCGTTCCATTTCCCGCACTGACGATATGTTGGCGGAGAAAAGAAGCAAGAAGCGGCTAGAAGCGTTCCGCAATAGTGGCCGGACGCTTCTAGCTGCTGGACAACCGTTTAGCCCTCCCGCTAGACTACGTCGTTTGCAACAGTGCCGCGATTCCTATCTATTCGGCCCGACTAAACCCCAAACAGAAAGACCTTAAGAACGTAATGGCAATTCCAGCAACCCAAATCAGACGAGGCATGGTTATTCTTTTCGAAGGCCAGCTCTGCAAGGTGGTCGACTTTCGCCATCATACTCCGGGGAACCTGCGCGCCATGGTGCAAACCAAGCTGCGCAATCTGCGCACCGGCTCTTCTTTCGATCATCGCTTTCGCTCGGCGGATACGGTGGACAAAGCCGCGCTTGAGCAGCACGACATGGAGTACCTCTATTCTGACGGCTCGCATCACCACTTTATGAACACCGAGTCATATGAGCAGGTCGCTCTCAGCGGTGAAGACCTCGGCGACGCGGCGCAATGGTTGGCGCCCGGGCTAAAGATTCAGGTCGAGTTTTACGAGGGCTTGCCCATCGGAATTGAGCTACCGCCGTCAATGGAACTCACGGTTACCCAAACAGAGCCGACTATGAAGGGCGCGACCGTTTCCAACGTCAACAAACCCGCGACCCTGGAAAACGGCGTCACGATTCAAGTGCCGCCGTTCGTCAACGAAGGCGATCGTCTCCGGGTCGATCCCACCGAAGGGCGCTACATCGAGAGAGCGAAATAGTAGTGATCAAGTTGGATTTGCACGTGCACGATTGCACAAAAGGTAGCTTTGTCAGTCCGCAAAGCGGACGAATGATAGTAGCCCAGCAGTTCACTGCTGGGATCTGGAGCTGAAGGGTTTTGTAGTCCGTGAAGCGGACGGCTGAATGATAACGGCCTGATCCCTACTCCTTTCAGCCGTCCGCTTCACGGACTTCATCTCGCACTCCGGTCAATCCCAGCGATGAATCGCTGGGCTATTTTCAATCGTCCGCTAACGCGGACTCAGGCGGACGCTAGTTCCGGGCAAATTAACTTTCCATAAAGAACATCACAGACTGAAGTCTGTGCCACTTATGTACCTGCTTTACAGCCTGCTCTTGACGGTTGGCTTTCTCGCGCTGCTGCCGTGGTTTGCAATCGACGCCTTCCGCACCCGCAAATACATCACGGGCCTGAGCCAACGCCTCGGCAAACTACCTGCAATCGCATCAGCTGATCTACCTCTGATTTGGTTGCATTGCGTTTCGGTCGGCGAGACCGAGGCCGCGCGACCCTTGGTCCGAGCTCTGCTTGATAGATTTCCTTCGTATCGCCTGGTGATTTCCACCACGACAGTCACTGGTCAGAAAATCGCGAAGGATGCCTTCGGACGTGAGGCGGCCGCTGTCTTTTATTTTCCCATCGATTGGGCCTGGACCGTGCGCCGAGTGCTGGGCACGCTGCAACCCGCCGCCGTCCTGATAATGGAGACCGAGGTGTGGCCTCATCTACTCCGCGAATGCCGTCGCCGCGCGATTCCCGTAGCTCTGATCAATGGTCGAATCTCGCTCAAGTCGTTCGGTCGCTACCGGATGATCCGTTCTTTTATTCGGCGCGTTCTCGATGATTTCTCGATTGCGCTGATGCAGTCTGAGCAGGACGCCGCGCGCATCCGCGAGCTGGGTATGCCGCTCGAGCGAATTCTGATGCCAGGCAATCTCAAGTTTGACAGTGCTGAAAGCTCAAGCGACCAAACCGTCACCGCGAGCCTTCGCGACCGCTTCGGGTTCGATCAAAGTGCGCGTCTAATCGTTGCCGCCAGCACCCACGACCCGGAAGAACAGGTAGTCATCGACGCATTCAAGCAGATCAAGAATTCGCAGCCGCCTTGCCGCCCTCGCCTGCTGATCGCTCCGCGGCATCCGGAGCGTTTCGGCGAAGTTGCTTCGCTCTTGCAAGCTTCCGGTTTGACCTGGTCGCGCCGGTCCGCGACAGTTCAGGATGAGGACAGAGACTGCGAAGTGATTTTGCTGGATACCATCGGCGAGTTGCGGGCGGCTTATCCCCTGGCTGATATTGCTTTCGTCGGCGGCAGCATCGCGCCGCATGGCGGTCACAACACACTCGAGCCCGCGGCTCGGGGTATCTGCGTCGTCACTGGTCCGCATACGCATAACTTTGCCGCAATAACGAAGGCGATGCTCGACGAAGATGCGATCGTCCAACTACCGAAATTTGCCACGTCCGCAGAGCTGGCCAAAACTCTGCACGACCTTTTGTCCAACGACTCGTTGCGCCGAGACATCGGGCAGAGAGCTTCCCTGGTCTGTGATCGAAATCGAGGTGCGACCGAGCAAACTCTGCAAATGATCGCCAGACTGCTCGACGCCAGAAAGACCGTCGGCGATCCGATTTCCCTTCCCGAGCTCTCCATTACCGCCGCGAAATGACCTTCAAAGGATCCAATGAATAGCGTCGTGACACTCGCGCTTACGCCGTTCAGCAGCCTATACGGCGCTGCGATGAAGGCGCGCCGCGCTCTTTACGGCTCAGGACGGTTGGGCGTGCACGAGCTGGGCGCGCCGGTGATTAGCGTAGGCAATTTGACCATGGGCGGTACCGGGAAAACGCCTCTGGTCGAATGGATTGCGCGCGAGTTAGCTCAAACAGGGATGCGCGTGTGCATTCTCACGCGCGGCTATGGCAGGACGAATCCAACCAGGCGCATCATCGTTTCCGACGGAAATGAAATCCTCGCCGACGCTGCCACGGCAGGAGATGAACCATTGTTGCTGGCGGAGAACTTAAAAGGTCAGGCTGCGGTTATTAGCGATTCCAATCGCGTTGCAGCGGCGGCATGGGCGCTTGAGAATCTTCAGAGTGACGTCTTTGTTCTGGACGATGGGTTCCAACACCTCCGCGTGGCTCGCGACCTGAACATCCTCACCATCGACGCCACCAATCCCTGGGGGAATGGCAAGCTTCTGCCGGCCGGTATCCTGCGCGAGTCCCCGGATGAACTTGCCCGGGCGGATTGCATCGTCATCACGCGCGCTGACGATCCAAATACAACGCATGCGTTGCGCGGTGACATCGCCGCGTGTTCAAGAGATATTCCGGTCTTTTGTTCCCGAATGAAATTGATTGGCTTGCGCGCAGTTCAGCCCGGTCAACGCCTGGTTTCGTCTGAAGAGATTAAGGCCTCCCGAATCGCTGCCTTCTGTGGACTGGGTAATCCAGAATCATTTCTTTCTTTGCTGCGCCGCAGCGGTTATCGACTGGCCCACACGCAAGTCTTCCGCGACCATTACCGCTATGAGCAACCCGACGTCGACATTCTCGAACGCGAGGCCGTCACCCGCGGCGCACAATTCCTGGTTACAACTGCCAAGGACGAAGTAAAGCTACGCTCGCTCACATTCCAACTCCCGTGCTTCAGCGCGGACATTGCGATCAAGATTGAAGACGAAGATAACTTCCGCGCGCTAGTTATGAAGATAGTTCGACGGTAGCTGGGAGCGGTCGATTACTCAGATCAAGTGGAACATCAAGCAGGAATGCCCGCCCCGATGTAGTTTCGTGCTTCTCCTTCGAGGACAAAACGATCCACGAAATCACACGAACTGTTCGTGTGGTTTCGTGGATCATCTTATCAGGCAAAGAAGCCTCTCAAAATAAACCCGACAGACGGCCCAGCTGGATTCACGTTTCTTGTTATGCGCCAGGGAAATCTTAACCGCGGGCGCCCTCCCCCGCATTTGTGAGACAGATAAGTTCATCAGGTCTCACGCGTTATTGGTCGGGAGTAGAGTGCGCTACGCACACTGGCGGACAGGATGTTCGCGCCTCCATGGAACGACATTTTAGCCGGGTGGTGTAATCGCAGGCTTGGGCGGATTCCGAATACTGGGTGAAGGCTTCGGTGACGGCGGTTCGTCCTTATCAACTGTAGGAGACGGCTTCGGCGCAGCTTCGCGCTGATTTGCATTCTTGTTAGCTGGGACAGACTTGTTCGAATTGTCGTTCGAGCCAAAGTCGCCGGAAGCGGTTCCCGGCACCACGGTCGGCGTTGCGCTCGCGTTTGAATTGCGGCTCAACGGAGTCGCGCTTGAACTGGCCTGAATACCGCGCTCGCCGGCGCCTGTCGGCGTTCCCGTCGGTTGCACGGGTTGCCCATTGGGATCGGCTGCCAGGGGCTGCCCTGCCGTTTGACCGGGCGCTTGATTCGTCGGCGTCTGACTAGTGCCGCGCGTCATCAGAAAGACTACGCCAAAAACTGCCACCAGCACGATCGCCGCCGGCGCCAGGATTCGCCACGGGTTAAAGTTCGCCAACGAAGGCTGACTTGCCGTCTGGACTACCGGTATTTCACGCAGACTAACCGGGGTAGCTTCGGCACGTGGTCGCACTACGGTCACTTCATCCAGATCGTCGGCGGTCGCATGCACGGGCTCGTTTGCCACTGTGTCGCCAACCGGCGGCACGACGGTCGCCGCTTCGGCTTCGCTCGCGCCGGCCGCGGCGGTCGTCAAGGCTTCATACAATTCGCCGGCCGTTTGAAAGCGATCAATGGGCTGCTTTGCCAGGGCCTTCTTGATCAGACTGTCTACGCCGGCAGGCAAGTCAGGACGCAGCTCACGAATTGACGGAGGATCGTCCTGCACCTGCTTCATCATGATCACTGTGGGCGACTCACCAGTGAACGGCACACGCCCGGAAAGCATCTCGAAGACAATCACGCCGAGCGAATACACGTCCGATCGCGCGTCGATAGGACCTGACTGCGAGCATTGTTCAGGCGACATGTATTGCGGTGTTCCGATCACGAGGTTGGCCGCGGTGATGTCGTTGTCCCGCGCGCCTTCCGGTTGTTGGATCTTGGCAATTCCAAAATCCAGGACCTTGGCCCAATCGCCGCCGTTGGTCTGAGAGAGCATGATGTTGTCGCTCTTCAAATCGCGGTGCACGACGCCTTGATGATGTGCGGCATCCAGCGCTCCGGAAACCTGTCGGATGATTTCCACGATGCGATCCAGGGGCAGAGGGCCTTCGCTCCTGATAATATCTTTCAAAGTGCGGCCGTCCAGATATTCCATCACCAGGAAGACGACGCCGTTTTCGGACTCACCAAAATCGGTAACGCTGACCGCATGTGGATGGGAAATGCGTGATGCGGCCTTGGCTTCGCGGGAAAAGCGCGCCACCACCGCGTCGTCCCCGGCCAAAGCCGGCCGCAGAACTTTAATCGCGACCGTCTTGTCCATCATGACGTGCTTGCCACGATAAACGGCGCCCATGCCGCCGCGTTTGATTAACTCTTCAATTAGATACTTTTCGGCGAGGGTCTGTCCCACCAACGGATCTTCCAGGCTCTGAAGCACTTCGGCATCAAGCGTGCACAGAGTGCTTGTGTCCGAGTATTCCTTACCGCAAAGAGGACAAACTTTCATTTTGATCAACTTTCATTTCTTATTAAGGGAGAGAGTAACTTTACGGAAGCGTAACACAACGGTTTTGCAGGGAGCAAAGACGGGTTCCAGTTGTGAAGTGTCAATCGGGAGATCAATCCGCTGAATGTGAGGTCAGTACCACCCGCGTCAGCGGGTGGATCAAACACTCAACGCGTGAATCGAGTAATGGATCCACCTGCTCACGCAGGTGGTACTGACCTCATGACATGCTTCGATCAAAACAAACAGCGAGCGAAGCTCGAAGCTCCGCTCGCCGTTCTTTCGTAATGGCTTGCCTTGCGGTTCAGCGTCAGCCGGCCATCGGTTTGACCACCGCGAAGATCACCAGTAGAGCAAACAGCACCAGCGACTCGATCAGCGCCAGTCCCAGAATCATCATCGTCTGAATGCGGCCGGCGGCTCCGGGGTTCCGCGCTGCGCCTTCACAGGCCGCTGCGCCAATTCGAGATTGTCCAATCGCGCCGCCAAAAACCGCAATCGCAAAACCGATGCCGGCTGCGAGCGCAACATATCCTTTAAAGCTGTTTCCTTCAGCCGCCTGAGTAGCCGGCTGCGCAGCCGCTGTCATCGCCGTCATCAAAATGCCGAGCACGGCAAATCCAATCATTCTAAATTTTTTCATTTTCAATCTCCGTCCCGAGTTCCCGCGAAATCGCCGGCCTCGGTATTCAACATTAGCGCAAACGATCCAAAGCTCCAGACGGTCTGTATGATTTCGCCTGCATCCGGTATCCACCGCCCCTCTTACAACGGCGCTCCTGCGAGACAGACATTTGGGATCCGCATCCCCAACCTGGAATTACCGCTGGTGAACCTCGACCAACGCGCGTGTTTTGCCTTACGTTCCAACGTGCGCCGCGCGGATGCGCCGTCGCTCGAAACGCGTAGATAAAGCCGTTTAAGTTAAGACTGGCGCTATCATTCCGAAATCTTCGTCTTCAGCTTCACCGTCCTCGGCATGACTATCATGCGGCGCATGCGAAACCTCGCTCAGATACAATTGCGAAAGCAGAACAAAAACGAATGTCTGAATCAAAGCCACAAACAGACTCAGCGGCATCAGCAGGATCGGTACTCCCCAATACGTATACGGCGGAACCAGGTGCGCGATCGAGTCCATCACTTTCTCGTCCGCGAACAGATTTCCGAACAAACGAATGCCGAGCGAGAAGGGACGAATCAGGTTACTGATAATTTCGATTGGAAAGATCAGCGGCGCAATCCACCAGATGGGACCGGCGAAATGTTTCAGATGGCGAAACACTCCGTTCTCTCTAATGCCGATGTAGTTGTAATAAAGGAACGATGAGATCCCCAACGCAAAGGTAACGCTGGTGGCCGACGTCGGCGACATGAAGAGCGGAAACAGACCCATCAAATTCGATACGAGGATCAGGACCGCAAACGTCATGACCACTGGAAAGTACTGCAAGCCATGCGGACCTACGATGTCTTCAAGCATGCTGCGGACCGCCAGCACGCCGACTTCGAGAGTTTGCTGACCGTGCCCCGGTTCGTCTTCCGACAACCTGCCCTTGAAGATCCAAATCAATAGGAGGCTGATGATACAAGCCAACACGAACATCACCGTGTACCACGGGATCGCGTTCTCCGGCGTGTACACGCCGAACGCAGCTTCGGGCGTTGTTCCAAACTTGGCCAGAACTTTCGTCCAGAAAGGATGCGTGTACTTCATCTCGAAGTCGTACGCGGCATGACCGAAGTATTGGTTTACGAACTGAACTACAATCGGCACGTGCTCGGTTTGTTCAGCAGCCTTCGCGGCTGTTTCGGTGTTCAGCAGAAACATCAAAAAGATTCCCCTCGACGAATGATTGAAAAATAAAATTGTCTTGAAGCCTCAATGAGTAGCGCCGGCACGAATGAACTGAGTCCGGCAAACACGGCCGGCAGCGAGACGAGTTCCAACTCGAATGCCGCGACGGCTGCTCCGGCAACTACAAAATAGCGAAAGATATAGCGGGTCACCTTCACCTGCGGGCGTTGCTCGCCGCTCACGTTGAAGATGGCTGCGACCGACGACTGCAGCCAGTGATAATTCAAAAGTGACAGCCCGCCTCCCAGCATCAGCCCGGTCGTGACTCGCCATGGCGCCAGCAAGGTACTCGCGATCACAGCCACGGCGACGCTGGCGATCATCACGCGAAAGACACGTGATTCGAGAGCGCCGCCGGCTTCACCGGCGAATTCTTCGTCGCCCACACTGTTGGCAATTTGACTCATGAATTAAGTGGAGGATTTTACATGGAGTAGCGCAAGTTGCCAACTTGCGCCGTTTAGCCGGGAGCGCGGACATCCTTGTCCGCATTACTTTCAGCATCGAGCGCGCTATGCGGACAGGATGTCCGCGCTCCCGGCGCTAACGCAGTTGTCTGGGCGGCGGCGGCTTCTGTGAATCGTCTGGGCTCTTCCCACCAGTTTCAGTAAACATTTCCTTGATCGAGCCTATGGCCGAAAGCATGCTCGACGTCTCGACCGGCATAAAGATGACTTTCGCGTTGTTGCTCTTGGTCATGTCGCGCAGGCTTTCGATGTAGCGCGTTGTGATCAAATACTGCGCGGGATTGCCGTGTTCCTGCATCGCTGAGGCAACCTGGGCAATCGCCTGTGACTCGGCTTCTGCCTGACGCAAGCGCGCCTGTGCCAGTCCTTCCGCTTGCAGAATGTTCGACTGCTTCTCGCCTTCGGAACGGGTGACGGCGGCCTGCTTCTCACCTTCGGCCCGGGTAATCGCAGCCTGCCGTTCGCCCTCAGCCTGCAGGACCAGCGCGCGGCGATTACGTTCGGCGGTCATCTGCTTCTCCATCGTCACGCGCACATCTTCGGGTGGATTGATGTTCTTCACGTCGACGCGCGTGACTTTCACGCCCCACTTGTCCGTCGCTTCATCGAGGATTATGCGCAGCTTCGAATTGATCTGATCGCGCTGCGACAGAGTGTGATCGAGATCCATGTCGCCCATCACTGCGCGCATGCCGGTAATCGTCAACTGCACCAGACCGCCGACCAGATCATTCATCTCATAAACCGCACGGATGGGATCGGTAACCTGCCAGTAGACGACCGAGTCAACGTGTATGGTTACGTTGTCGCGCGTGATCACCGGCTGTGGCGGGAGGTCGATGTACTGTTCGCGCAAATCGATCGAGGTCACGCCGCCGCGAGTATTGGTCCAGTAGACGGCGCGCGGCTTATCGATGAATGGCCAGAGGATATTCAGGCCGCTGGAGGCAACGCGACTAAACCTGCCCAACCGCTCTATCAACATCACCGTGGCCTGCGGCACAATCTTGATCGTCTTGGCGGCAATGATCAGCAGCACGATGCCGATGAATAGCAGAAAGAAAGTGAACAGAATCGGCAACGCTCCGCCACTCTGCAGCAGAACAATCGACGCAAACAGCATAACTCACCTCCGAGATCGCGCTTAACTTTGGACTTCGCGGCGTCACTATAACGAAAGCTGTGCACTATTGAAAGACCGATCGAGAAAGGAAGGGCCTAAAGCTTTGCGCAAAACGTCGATCAATGAACTAGCGAAGTTACAGAGCCGCGAGCGGTAGCGAGCGGATAAGGAATCACGCTGGGCCATTCCGCTGAATCAGTTTGTCAATAACGTGAGTTCGTCCTTGAAAAATAGCTTCTTGATACCGCTCGCTACCGCTTGATGCGGTTCTGTACCGCGCTACAGGCTGAAGCGTCAAAACTGCGCCGGTCTCTGCCAACCACCAAGCGTTTCTTCTATCACTGCTGCCGCCGCCAAAGCAGTTCTTTCCTCGAACGGGCGCCCGATAATCTGTACGCCAATCGGCACGCCTTCTGCCGAGCGGCCGGCGGGAACGACAACGACCGGCAGTCCGAATACGTTGAAGGTTTGCGAATAACTGAAGGCGCGAAAGATGCTGATCGATTCGCCGTTTGCGTCTACGCGGCGCGCGCCGTGTTCGAATGCAGGCGTCGAACCTACCGGCGCCAGGATCAGCGCCGTTGTCTTCATCCAACGCAAAAGTTCTTCGCGCAAACGCCCGCGTTCCAAAACGGCCGCGGCAACTCGCTCCGCTTTGTTAATCTTGTCCTGCAGATCGATTTCGGGCTCCCGATTTTCGAGCAACGCAGAGACCAGCGGTCCGCTCTCGTCTTCCCTGCCCTGATAAAACTGTCGAAGCTGGTCGGTTGCTGCGCCGGAAAATAATTCAATCCAAAGTCTTGGACCGGCAGATACACCGGGCGGACTTTCTTCGTTAACTTCCATACCGGACTCGCTAAGGACTTGCGCCGCAGCCCTGACCGCAGCCCGTGTTTCGTTCGTTACGGGTGCAACTCCATCATCCGCGTACCAGGCAGCGCGCAGGCCGCGCAATTCCGGCTCGCGTCTACGGGATTCGAACTGCTTGCCATCGCAAATCACTTCAAGTAACAGAGAAAGATCTCCTACTGTTCGCGCCATCGGTCCAATACAAGCCCCGAGCGAAAGGAGGCCAGTGGCGGCGGGAGTGTGCCCGTCCATCGACACGATACCGCTCGTCGGCTTTAATCCGACTACGCCGCAGAAATGCGCCGGCACTCGTATCGATCCCGACAGATCACTTCCGAGACCGGCCGGCGAAAGACAAGCGGCGATAGCTGCCGCCTCACCGCCGCTGGAACCTCCCGGCGTTCGTTCGAGCGCATAGGGATTATTCGTGCAGCCAAAGATAGGATTGTCCGTTTCATACGGAATCGCCATTTCCGGCGTGTTGGTCTTGCCGAGAATGATCGCGCCGGCCGCTTTCAATCGGGCTACCACCGTCGCATCACGATCGGGAAGATAATTCGAGCGCAGACGCGACCCGCTGGTTGTCGGTAAGCCCGCCGTGTCGATAGTGTCTTTGATAGTGAGCGGTACACCGTGTAGCGGACCAAGCTGTCTGCCACTCATCAGAACAACTTCTGCCGCGCGCGCCTGATCCAAAACGTCAGGCGCAAGAGTCACGATCGCGTTCAGCAGCGGGTTGATTCGATCGATGCGCCGCTGATGAGCTTCGACAACTTCCACGGGAGAGACCGCATGCGATCGGATCAAGGCCGCGAGTTCAACGGCCGATTTGTTTGTGAGATCTACGTCCACCTTCAGCTTCATGTAGAACAGGCTGGGCAGCCTGTTCTACATCCTTACCTGAGGAGCGCGATGTTTATAGCCCCAAGGTTAATGATACGCCGCTCCTTTAGGAGCGGAACTTCTATTGCGCTCCTAAAGGAGCTTTGAAAACATCGACCGGCTCCGCCTGTAAGCATTCGCGCCTAACTGCGCTGAACCAACCTCTCAAAGCGTCTTTCGCGTTCTGCTAACGCCCTTCCGAGGGCTTGCTTGACACTCGCGCGAGCGCGCCTTTAGACTCGCTTTTCTTTTTAAATCGTAGCACAAGTGGCACAGACTTCAGTCTGTGTTTGTAATACTGAAAAGAAGAATCACAGAGTGAAGTCTGTGCCACCTTAAGAAGGGATCAAAGATGGGAGCACGAAAAAAGATAACCGTAGTCGGCGCTGGGAATGTCGGCGCCACTGCCGCGCACTGGCTGGCGGCCAAGGAACTCGGCGACATTGTCCTGGTGGATATCGTCGAAGGCGTGCCGCAAGGCAAAGCCCTGGATCTGGCCCAGGCTGCGCCGATTGAAGGGTTCGACGTACGCTTGATTGGAACCAACGGCTACGAAGAGACCGCCAATTCCGACGTTGTGATCATTACCGCCGGCCTGGCTCGCAAGCCCGGGATGAGCCGCGATGATCTGCTGCGCACCAATGCGGACATCGTCGGCAAAGTCGTTGACGAGATCGTTAAGCGCTCACCCAACTCGATCCTGATCATCGTATCCAATCCTCTCGACGCAATGGCCCAGGTAGCTTTGAAACGCTCCGGATTTCCCAAGCATCGCGTGATTGGCATGGCCGGCGTGCTCGACTCAGGCCGCATGCGTTGCTTCCTGGCCGAGGCTTTGGATGTTTCGGTTGAGAATGTAACTGCGTTTGTGCTCGGCGGCCACGGCGACACGATGGTGCCTTTGCCGCGCTACTCAACCTGCGCCGGCATTCCGGTTACTGAGTTACTTTCGAAGGAACAAATCGACGCGATCGTGAAGCGCACCGCCGGCGGTGGCGCCGAGATCGTGAATCTGCTCAAGAGCGGTTCAGCTTATTACGCGCCGTCCGCGGCCGCGGTCGAGATGACTGAGTCGATCTTGAAAGACAAGAAGAAGATCCTGCCGTGCGCGGCTTATCTTGAAGGCGAGTACGGCGTGAATGGCCTCTACGTCGGCGTACCATGCAAACTCGGCGCGCGCGGGCTGGAACAGGTGATCGAGATTACGCTGACCGCGGAAGAACGAATCGCTCTGCAAAAGAGCGCAGCGGCTGTTCAGGAGTTGATCGATATTCTGGGAATCTAGCGTTGACAAACTTTTGCGCGTGCGGAAATCAAGACTGCAGATATTGTACTGGCCCAGGTCGAATTCCTTAGGCACTTCTTGATCAATTAGAAAAGGGCGGCCGATTCCGCTGGATCGGCCGCCCTTTTTATTTCAAAGCCAAACCTTTGTTCAGCGGGCTTCGAGCCCTAATGCCTTGCGATAGTCAGCCAAAGGAAAGCTTATCTTACCTCTTATAAGCTTTCGCCCTTCAGCAATCCTTTCAAGTTGCTTGTAGACACTAGCCGCGATGTAGATCTCGCCACACTTGCCACACTGTGTTACCGGCACATTGTCCACATAGATGACACTCCGCTGGTAATGGAAAGGAACACGCGTAACCGCGTCTTCAATCAGTCCATCACAGAATTCACAGAAATCTTTCTTCATAGCTAATTGTTTTCAAGCGCGAACACAGTGATTATTCTAAGCCAACCCGTACTGATTATCCTACAAACGACCGCGACCGGCCGGCCATCCCGCGACTCGCCGGTAACTTCGTAGCGCACGCCTCTTTCGTCCTTTGTAAATCTCTTCGTGATTTTTCCGGTAAGAATAGCATTTTCGACATCCGTGGCAGTCACTACGTCGTTCGACATTTCTTCGTTAGCGTGAATTGAAATCTCATATTCCTGGTTTCGGATCAGCTTGCGAAGCTTGTCGATCGCGTTTCTCACAAACACTCATTTCTTCAACCAACCCAGCAACCCGTAAAGCACAGTCTCCCGGTTCTCTTCATAGATCGCTTTAGTCAGCGGGATACCCATGGGGCAGACCTTGACGCAGTTCTGCGCGTTGCCGCAGTTGGTGATGCCGTCGCTACCCATGATTCCTTCCAGGCGTTCCTCGCGCGTCATCGCGCCGCTGGGATGCATGTTGAAGAGACGCACCTGGGCAATCGCCTGCGGACCGATATAGTGATCTTCGTCGTATTGCGGGCAGGCTTCAAGACAACAACCGCAGGTCATGCAACGTGAGTAAGCGTAACGTTCCTCGACGTCCTTCTGATCCATTCGTGGGCCGGGTCCAAGATCGTGTGTGCCGTCAAGCTCAACCCAGGCATGAACGCGTTTAAGGTGATCGAACATCTGCGAACGATCGACGATCAGGTCACGCACATTCGGAAACTTGGACATCGGTTCGAGCTTGATTGGTTGATCGAGATTGTCGACCAGAGCCGAACACGATTGCCGCACGCGGCCATTGATCACCATCGTACAAATACCGCAGACCTGCTCGAGACAGTTCATGTCCCAGGACGGCGGCGTGGTCGCCTGTCCGGATTTGGTAACCGGATTTTTGCGAATCTCCATCAGGCAGGAAATGACGTTGAGATTAGGCCGATAAGGGATCTCGAACTGTTCCCAGTGTTGCGGAGAGTCGGCGTTGGGCCGGCGCTTGATATGTATCTCGACTGTGTTCATGACGTTTTCGTTAGCCGCAAAAAGGCACTAAAGACACAAAATAAGAATCCAAAATTATTCTTCGCCGGCTTGGCTGTTGGAATTTCGTTCGAACATCGTTTCCTGTTTGTGACTTTTGTGCCTTTTTGTGGCTTCCCTTGTCTTAAGCCTTCGCCGTTTCTTTCTTCTCGTGCGAATAGTCGCGCTTACGCGGCGGTATCAGCGACACATCAACCGACTCATACGACAAGACCGGGCCTTCGCCTGAGTATTCGGCGATCGTGGTCTTCAACCAGTTAGCATCGTCTCGCTCAGGAAAGTCCGGCTTGTAGTGCGCCCCGCGCGACTCGTTACGATTGAGGGCGCCCAGCGTAATCACCCGCGCCAGGTCCAGCATGTTCTTTAAATGGCGGGCATGCGGCAGGGCCATCGTCGCCCACAAATTTGAATCATTAATTGAAATGCGTTGATAACGATCCATCAGCTCGCGCAGATAATCGTCGGTCTGCTTCAGTCGATCGTTATAACGGACCACGGTGACGTTGTCGGTCATGATCCGGCCCATTTCTTCGTGCAGCTTGTACTGGTTCTCAGTGCCGCTTTGGCTAATCAGCTGGTTGTTGATTTCCTGCTGGCGTTTGGTTTCCTGCTCGCACAAGGCCGATCCGTTCTTGCCGTTGCGTTCAACCCCTTGCGCCCAACTGATCGCCGCAGGCGCCGCGATAAAACCACCATAGACGCAACTGACCAATGAATTCGCGCCTAATCGATTTGCCCCGTGAATGGAATAGTCGCATTCACCCGCCGCCAGCAATCCCGAGATGTTTGTGCGCTGTTCGAAATCAACCCAAAGCCCACCCATTGAATAGTGCACGCCGGGAAAAATTCGCATAGGTACGTGACGCGGATCGTCGCCGACAAACATTTCGTAAATTTCGAGGATGGCGCCGAGCTTCTTGTCCAGAGTCTCAGCCGGAATATGCGTCAGATCTAGATAGACCTGGTTCTCGCCATTGACGCCCATACCGGAAAGACAGACCTGGAAAATCTCGCGCGTGGCGATGTCGCGCGGCACAAGGTTGCCGTAAGCCGGATACTTCTCTTCCAGAAAATACCAGCGCTCGTTTTCGGGAATTGAAACGGCCGATCGCTTGTCACCTTTAGCTTTGGGCACCCACACGCGGCCACCTTCGCCGCGGGCCGATTCGCTCATCAAACGCAGCTTGTCTTCTCCGGGGATTGAGGTCGGATGCACCTGAATGAATTCGCCGTTGGCATATTTCGCGCCCTGCTGGTAACAGGCTGATACGGCGCTGCCGGTACAAACCATCGAGTTCGTCGACTTGCCATAGATCAAGCCCGGGCCCCCAGTCGCGATGATCACTGCATCCGCGGGAAAGGCTTTCAACTCGAGCGACCGCAGGTTCATCGCCACCACGCCGCGACACACCTGGGCGTCGTCGAGAACAAGCGACATCATCTCCCAGCCTTCGTATTTTTTGACGCGGTCATCGACTTCAAAGCGGCGCACTTGCTCGTCCAGCGCGTACAGAAGTTGCTGGCCGGTCGATGCTCCCGCAAACGCAGTGCGATGATGTTTGGTGCCGCCGAAGCGCCGAAAATCCAGCAGGCCTTCGTTGGTCCGCGAAAACGGCACGCCCATGCGATCGAAGAGATAAATGATCGCCGGCGCCATTTCGCACATCGCCTTGGCCGGCGGCTGGTTCGCCAGAAAGTCTCCGCCGTAGACGGTGTCGTCGAAATGCTCCCAGGTCGAGTCGCCTTCGCCCTTGGTATTGACCGCGCCGTTAATGCCGCCCTGAGCGCACACCGAATGCGAACGCTTTACCGGTACCACCGAAAGCAGATCGACCTCATGACCCGCTTCAGCGATCTTCATCGCCGCCGCCAGGCCGGCCAAGCCGCCGCCGACTACTACGATCTTGATCCCACTTGCCATATTTTTATGATCTACTTCGCTTTGAAGTCAGTACGACCTGCGTTAGCGGGGTGGGCCCAATTCTCAACCCGCTCGTTGAGTGTTCGATCCACCCGCTCACGCGGGTGGTACTGACCTCATGCTCCAACCCTTAGAGAATCCCGGCCAACAGACCGCCGGGACGAATGAATGCCACTGCCGCGTTAATGCCTACGGCCAGGAGCACAATTCCGAATCCTAGACATGCATAGCCGGCAATTCGCTGCGCCCGCTCGCCAATCGTGATTCCCCAATCGACCAAAAACAGCCAGATGCCGTTTGCCAGGTGCCATACGGTCGCGGTAATCCCAATCACATACACGATGAAGATCGGAATCATCCTGAACTCCCGCGACACAATATCGAACGACTGTTCCGGGTGACGGGCGACTGAGACACTATTGAGTCCGGGAATCAAACCAAAACGAAAATTCAGCACGTGAAAGGCGATAAAGAAAAATAAAATGACGCCCGTCATCCGTTGAATCGTGTAGAACCAATTACGAGCGTATGGGTAGTGCAGGTTATTCGGCCGCGCTTCCACTGTAATCACCATGCCGTAGACGGCGTGGTAGATTAACGGAATGAAAATGCCGCCAATCTCGACGAACAGAATGTAAGGGATTGACTGCAGATCCTTGACGGCGTCGTTGAAATGAGCGGCGCCATCCAGCGCTTTTGAATTCGTATAAAAATGTTCGAGTAGGAAAAACCCAAGGGGCATGATGCCCGTTAACTGGTGGAGCTTGCGCAGAATAAAAGTTCTGCTCAGACTAATCGCCACGAGGGCTCCTCTCTGCGGAATGTACTCATCAAGGTTTTGGTCTCAGCGGGAACAAGTTAGTTAGATATTTTCAGAACACCTGAAATTATAGGCTCAGGAATCAGAAATGCAAAACGAGGACGACGACATTAATCCCTTCCCGGAACCTGTCGAGATCGAAATCACCGACATTTTTGATTTGCACACCATTCCTCCGCGCGAAGTGAAACCGGTGGTGGAAGAATATCTGCGTGAGGCGCATCGCAAAGGATTCCGCGTGGTCAGAATCATTCACGGCAAGGGTATCGGAGTGCAGCGCGAGATTGTCAGGTCGATTTTGGCGCGCACAACATTCGTTGAAGACTGGACCGACGCGCCACCCGATGCGGGCGGCCTTGGAGCGACTCTAATCCGATTGGCGCCACCGACAAAGAAATCCGAGGATTGAAGGAGAGGCAGGCATAAGTTTGCTGGCGCGGCGAAAGTCCACACAGACACCGACAAACAGAATCTGAGCGCTTGTCTCCACGCCTTTGTTCGTAGTACTCTGCGCTCCTCCTAAACCGACAATTCGGAAACGGCTAGCTTGTCTTGTGGGGAAAGACAGCAGCGACGCGGTCTCTGAACGGTAAACTAATTTCAGCAGGATAGCTTATTCATCTGCTCTGTGGGGGAGCTCGCCTCGATGAAGAACTTTCTGTTCACGGTCTTGTATTGGCTGCGCGTCACCAAGCTGGCCGCATGGTGGCATCGCCGCCGAGTCACAATTCTCTGCTATCACGGCGTTACGGAACGTTCTGGCGGTGGGGTGAATGATGCCAAAGGACTGCACGTCAATCATCTGAGATTTGCGAACCATCTCGACTTCCTCCAGCGTAACTACAATATCGTTTCACTCGGTGAGTACCTGCTCGCCCGCAACCAGGGACGACCGTTGCGCGACTATTCGGTCATTCTCACCTTCGATGACGGATTTCGAAATTTCCTCACGGTCGCGGCGCCGATGCTTGCCCAGCGAAAAATTCCCGCCACTGTCTTTCTAATAACCGATAGAGCCCGTGAGGAAGACCCTGGCGAACGCAGTTCGACCTGGACCCCGGATGACGACCGGCGATACCTTTCCTGGACCGAAGCGCGAAAGTTGAAAGAAGTCTACGGTTTCGAATTCGGATCTCATACCTGTTCACACTCGCCGCTGCTCGGACTTTCCGAGGCGGAGACGGAGCGGGAACTGCTTCACTCGTTTAACCAACTCGTTTCTCATCTGGGTGTGACAGAGCCAACGCTTTCCTATCCCAAGGGCGAATACTCGACGCTGCTGGCCGAAGAGGCGCGCAAGCTCGGTTACAGCTGTGCGCTGACAACCGATCGCGGCCAAAACGAGTTAGGTCATGATCGCTTCACCCTCGGCCGCAGCCTGATCGGCAACCACGACGATCTGCCATCATTCGCAGTTCGCGTCTCTGGATTGCGCTGGTGGCTGGTGAGCATAATCCGGGGCTCAGATCATCCGCCGCACACTCGCTCACACCCACTTCCGGAGAAGGCTCCTGCGAAGGTGCCAGGCTTTCAGCTTGGTGACTAATAAGACTTGCCGGTCTGTTAAGGGATGATCGTCTATCGAAAGAACCTGCTGCGGGTTGCTGAATACTGGAATGGCGAAGCTCCCAAACTCGCGGGCGTGGACCTCGTCCGTTGCTTTCAGCAGCCACAGCCCCTTGAAGGAATGGCCTGCCGCGATTTCTACACCATCCTGCTCGATCTCAAGCGCGATTCCGATCATCTACTGGGCGACATCAAGCGGAACACGCGTTACGAGGTGCGGCGAGCGCACGCACAGGATCGACTAACCTATGATTGCCGCGACGGCACGGATGAAGAAGCCTTCCGGCAGTTCTGCGATTTCTATGACAGTTTTGCGATCCAGAAGGCCCAACCTAAATTGAACCGGGGGTGGTTGGCCTTACTGGCAGATGCACGCTCTCTCCTCCTTTCCCAGGTCAGCGATAGAAACGGAGAGACTCTCGTATGGCATGTCTACCATCGCTCCACTCAGCGGGTCACGCTGTTTTATTCAGCGTCACTTTTTCGAGCGTTCGACAGCAGCGCCGTGCGCAACATGATCGGCCGGGCCAATCGTTATCATCATTGGCATGACATACAACGCTTTAAGTCCCAAGGTATTTCAACCTATGACTTCGGCGGCTGGTATCAGGGACAGAGCGATCTGGAGCGGCTGAGAATAAATAAGTTCAAGGAAGAATTTGGCGGCCGGATCGTGAAGAATTACATTTGCGAAAGCGCCCTCACCGCGAAAGCGAAGGTGTTCCTGCGCGTAAGGCGGCTGCTCCTGGGAGACGCCATCTGATTCCTACCGTTATGGACTACAAGACAATTGTCGATGAGGTAAACCGGAGGGCCTACACGAGCAAGTCCGTCCTTTCCTGGTATCAGGAGCTGGAAGTAATCCAGAAGGCTGAATTGGCGATCCTGGAAAAGATAGGCCGGCAAATTAAAGATGGGCGACTTCTGGATATTGGGATGGGCGGAGGCCGGACAACTGCGCTTTTGCTTCCGATCAGTCGCGACTATGTCGGGATCGATTACGCGCCCGACCTGGTCGCGGCGGCCAAAGAAAAATATCCCGCGGCCACAATCCTTTGCCGCGATGCAAGGGACCTGACGTGCTTTGACGAGGCAAGTTTTGATTTCGTGCTCGTATCAAACAACGGCCTTGATTACATGGTGCATGAAGAACGAATCAAAGTCATGCGAGACATCCTTCGCATTCTGAAGCCTGACGGCTATCTTATGTTTTCCACGCACAATCGCGATTACGCGAATTTCGATCGATTGCCCTGGCAACAAACAAGTTCCTTCAATCTCAATTTTCTTAAGAACTCTGCGCACGCGCTCATCCACCTGCCCAGACACCTTCGCATTAAAAGGCACGCCCAGTATTCGGACTTATATGCGGTCATCAACGACAACGCGCACGGCTACTCGCTGCTGACCTATTACATCAGCATCAAAAGGCAAATCGAGCAGTTGACCGAGGTGGGTTTCGTCAATACTGAAGCCTATGATTTTGCAGGTGTCGCGAGACAGACGGACACGACCTCGCCCTGGATCTACTACCTGACGAGGAAGTTTTGATCAAGCGTTGCAATTGAGTGAAAGTGAAAGAGCCTTTATTAAGTACAGAACCGAGAGCGGGGTAGCGACCGGGTCGAACACGCAACCCGCGTAAACGGAGTTCTAAGCGTCGATGCGTCATCAGGTTTACGAAGTTTCGGCGCTTTAAGATGTCAATTCACAGAATCCTAACTTCGGAGTAAACTCACTGCCATGGAACGAAACCTCAAGGAAGTCTTTCATGAAGCCGCGCAATTGCCCGAGCGTGACCGCGCCACGTTGGCTGGTTTGCTCATTGAAACCCTTGATCCAGTCTCGGAGCCCGACGTTGAAGCCGCGTGGTCGGCGGAGATCAAGCGACGGCTGGCTGAGATCGATGCAGGAACCGCGGAATTGATTTCGTGGGAAGAAGTGCGCGCAGAGTTATTCGGACAGCCGGATGAGAGTTAGGCTCCACGCTGACGCTCGGGCCGAACTTCGGCAAGCGCGAAAGTGGTATTCCGAACGCAGTCCCCTGAGTGCGACAGCCTTCGCTCACGCGGTCGACAATGCTTCTCAAGAATTGCGGATGCCCCACTGAGCTATACTCTGGCCGAGCACGGGACCCGGAAGTTCGTTCTGAAACGATTCCCATTCAACGTTTTCTATCGACAGGACGCGACTGAGATCGTCATTGTCGCCGTCGCACATCAAAAGCGTCGTCCGGGTTTCTGGTCGGAACGCACTCAACGTCTCTAGTTGCTCCGACATAAAGATTAATGGTGCCCCCGGCGCGATTCCAACGCGCGACCTCTCGCTTAGGAGGCGAGCGCTCTATGCAACTGAGCTACGGGAGCATACCGGAGAGATAGTACAACGTCGGTTGGCAGTTGTCAGTTGGTTCAGCGCATCGACCGGTTGTGCCAACGTGATTTCGCCTTGTCGTTTGAAAATAAGAGCAGAGATCAACCCTAGCGTTCGTGTGATTTCGTAGAGTCCTCTGTCTGAGGAAGAAATCGATCCACGAAATCACACGAAATTCAGCCAAGCATCTGAAGCAACTAGTTCTATTCGTCGGACGCTGACCTCCGACTTCTGACCTCTGACTTCTGCTCGCTACGACTGATACTTAATCAGCGACCGCACGTCATAACCTTCCAACTTCTTTCTGCCCGGAAGGAACTCCAGCTCAACTACAAAAACCAATCCCTCGATTTTGCCTCCAAGACCTTCCACCAGATCGCAGACCGCTCGTGCAGTGCCGCCGGTGGCCAGCAAGTCATCGGCAATGATCACGCGATGTCCGTTGCCGATTGCGTCCCGATGAATCTCCAGTGTGTCCTGTCCGTACTCGAGATCGTAAGAAATCGAAGCGCACTCAGCCGGGAGCTTCTTTGGCTTGCGCACCGGCACAAAGCCGGCGCCCAGGTGATACGCCAGCGCCGGCGCGAAGATGAAACCGCGCGCTTCGATGCCAATCACCGTGTCGATTTGGGCGCCTTCAAACTCGGCGGAGAGGGCATCGACCGTCTGGCGCAAGCCCTCGGGATTTTTGAGAAGGGTAGTAATGTCGTAAAAATTTATTCCGGCTTTGGGAAAGTCCGGCACTTCGCGAATCAGCTTTTTCAGTTCATCCATGATCTCGTCAGCAGCCTCAGCGTATCTCCAACCAAATTGTTCGACCACCCCGCTTGCGGGTGCCGCATGATATCATCCCCAGCGTTCTTAACAGCTACCTCGTCGCTTTTTCTCAGGAGTTTCCAACGTGGATTTTCGCGGCCTGACTTTGCGCACTCTCATTCTCGCAGCCGCATGCTGGGTGTGCGCTATGCCGGCTTCTGCACAGGAGACGGGCGCTCCACGGCCAGCCCAGGACATCGTTCGCGTTAACACAACGCTGGTGCAAACCGACGTGATGGTTTTCGACAAGCAGGGCATTTTTGTCGATGGACTGAAGCGCGAACAATTTGTTCTGAAAATTGACGGCAAGCCCAGGGAGATTTCTTTTTTCGAAAAGATCATAGCCGGCAGCCGAAACGAAGAGGCCCAGTTGGCGACCGCCCGTGGCAACTCAGCCGGGGCCGCCCGATCCGCCGCCCTCGCGCCGGTACCTCTTGATCGAGGCCGCATTATTTATTTCTTCGTCGACGACCTGCATCTGTCCATTGGCAGTACCAAACAGGTCCGGCAGATCCTGGAACGCTTTATTGATCGCGAAATGGGACAGAACGATGCAGCGGCCATTACTTCCACCAGTGGACAGATCGGGTTCCTGCAACAACTGACCGATGACAAAACCGTCCTGCATGCAGCCGCTGAACGCCTCCTGCCAAAGTCATACTTGACCAGAGACATGCAACGCCCGCCGATGACTGAATACCAAGCCCAACTGATTGAAGCCGGCAATGAGGACGTCTTCAGCTTTTTCGTCGATGAGTTAATGCGGATGAATCCGAATCTTCCTCGCAACATGGCTGCAGCCGAGGTCCAGGGTCGCGCCTCACAGATAAACCAACAGAACAATTATTTAACCAACGGGACGCTTAACTCACTGCGAACTCTGGTAAAGACTTCGGCGGTGGTTCCGGGACGCAAGTTGGTTTTTCTCATTTCGGATGGTTTTCTACTCGACAGATCAGACTCAATGGATCGGCTACGCCAAATCACCTCAGCGGCCGCAAGCGCGGGCGTCGTAATTTATTCCATCGACGCGCGGGGGCTGTCGACCGGCATGCCGGACGCGACGGCCGAGATACCGTTCGATCCTTCAGGCAGGTTGACGCGCGCAGCGGCCGGCGAGCTCACCGCCACCCAGGATGGGCTTAACGCTTTAGCAGCAGACACTGGCGGCCGCGCCTTCGTCAACAGCAACGATTTATCAGCCGGAGTCACGAGGGCTTTGAAAGAAAGTTCCGCGTATTATCTGTTGGCCTGGCGGCCCGAAACTGAAGAAAGCAACCAAAAAAGCCGCCGCATCGAGGTCACCGTAAATGGACGACCCGATCTTCTGATGCGTTTCCATCATGCCTTTGGTGACAGCTCGACTCAGGAAACCGCTTCGGGGAAAAAGAAGGAAGGCGAGACTGTCCCCAAGCCTCCGGGCGAACTCATGGCCGAAGCGATACGGGCCGCGTATCCCAAAAGTGATTTGCCGGTTGCGATTTCCCTCAACTTTCTCGACCTGGCTTCGTCTGGTCCATCGCTCACAACTTCCATCAAAGTAAACACCACTTCACTCGTGCTCGATAACCAGGGAGAGCAGCACACGGCCGTGATCGATTTGGCCGGTGGAGTGTTCGACGATCAAGGCAAGCCGGTTAGCAGCTTCAACAGACGGCTGACCATTAGAGCCAGGGCAACCAACGCGAATACCGCCCCGCCCGACAGTGTTTTCTACAATCACTTCTCTACGATCAAGCCCGGCCTGTATCAAGTTCGAGTTGCGGCCGTAGATCCCAAACAAGGGCGCACCGGCAGTGCGATGCGTTGGATCGAGATTCCGGATGTCAGTTCGAAAGCGCTGACTCTGAGTTCACTGATTGTGGGAGAGAGAAAGCCTCTGATAGAAGTCGAGCCCTTGTCCGCTGATGGATCTGATCCGACGAAATCGCCGGAACCCATTCGTCAGGTCACCCTGAATATCGATCATCGTTTTGCCGGCACGTCTCACCTGCGTTTCGTGACGTTTGTCTACAATGCGAAAGCAAGTTCGGCGGGCCTCGCCACAACGGCTACCCCCTCGGGTCAAGGAACCTCAGGGCCCGCGCAGAGTCTCCCGGCAAGTTCCAGTGTCGCGCCGGCCAATAGCCCCGACCTGGCCGTGCAGGTGCAATTGTTTCGCGACAACGAACCAATCATCACCATGCCCCTGCACAAGATTTCGATCGATGCGCTCTCGGACCCGCAACGCCTTCCTTACGCCGCTGAGGTCGACCTGTTGAGTTTGCAACCCGGTCGGTATTTGCTGTTGGTGACCGTGATTGATCGAGTAGCGAAAGCCAGCGCTTCGCAAAAGTTTGGCTTTCAGATTGACTGACACCGGCCGGGTCGTGTAAACACGCCCTGCAATTCCCCATAAAGCGAGGACGGAAAAGATGAAACGCAGAGATTTCATGATTGGAACTGGAGCAGCGGGACTGGTGCTGGCATCGAAACCGGCGACGACCGCAGCGAAGCGCGCATTAGGGGCCGCTCTGCCTACAATGCTCGTGCCCGCCGCAGTCAAACCTCTGGTCATTTCATCGGCCAACGGAAATCGTTTCAAGAACGGCGGCCCGGTAACCTGCGTGCAGAAGGCCTTCACGATGATCACGAAGGGTGAAGACGTGCTCGACTCAGTCATTGCCGGTGTCAACATAGTCGAACTCGATCCGCTCGATGACAGTGTGGGTTATGGCGGGCTGCCGAATGCCGAGGTGTGGTGCAACTCGACTCATCGTGCATGCACGGACCGAAGAAGCAGGCCGGCGCCGTGGCCTCGATCGAAGGTGTGCGCACTCCTTCACTGGTCGCCAAGGCAGTTATGGAGCAGACCGATCACCATTTGATTGTCGGCAAAGGCGCGCAGGAATTTGCCCGGAACATGGGTTTCAAAATCGAAGACGATCTGAACACACCAAACTCACGAAGTCTGTGGCTCGAATGGAAACGGCGAATTGATCCTTCGCACTACCTTGACCCGAAGAAGCGCGCCGAAGCCGGTCGTCGTGCGACTGCCGATATGTTGGCTGAAGGGCTGCTCAGACCTGAAAGCATCTATGGCACGATCAATTGCGACGGAATCAACAGCAAAGGCGAAATATGCGGAGTGACAACCACCAGCGGTCTTTCATGGAAGATACCGGGGCGCGTGGGCGACTCGCCGATCCTGGGCGCCGGTTTGTATGTTGACGGCAGCGTGGGAGCGGCGGGTTCAACCGGACGCGGCGAAGCAAACCTCTATGGACTCTGTTCGTTCCTGATTGTCGATGAGATGCGCCGCGGGGCTCATCCTAAAGACGCGGGAATGGAAGCCCTTAAGCGAATCAAGGCCAACACAGTTGAGAAGCGGCTGCTCAATAGCCGCGGCACGCCGAACTTTTACGTCAACTTTTACATTCTGAATGCTCGTGGGGAATATGCAGGCGTGACGATGTACGAGGGAGCTAACACCAAGTTTGCGATCTGCAATGAAAGCGGACCGCAGACTCTGTCGTGTGAGGGATTGTTGCCAGGCACGCCGGCGGATTGATAGTTTCTTTTTCAGATCTCAAATTTGAAATCTGAAATCTGATCGAGCGCTGCTATCTGAGATCTGGAATTTGAAATCTAAGATCTGAAATTTTTAATTTGCAATTTCAGCAGGGCTATTCAACCGGATCGAGGATCACCTGTTTCTTCTCCCGCTTGCGGACCAGCGACAGTACGTGCTTTTTCCGGCGATTAAATTCGAAGCCCGCGGTCCATGGGCCACGCCTTACCACCTGACCGTCGATTGATTCAATCACGTCGCCTTCCTTGAGTCCGCTGCGAGCGGCAATGCTTTCCGGTTCGACCGCTACTACCAGCACGCCATTCTCCGCGCCGAGCTGCGCCAGGTTCTTCGGCGACAAGGGCATCGTCTCAACTCCCAGCCCCTCAAAGCCGCCTGTGTTCGCCATCATCGCCGGGAACTCAAAACGATAATTGAAGACTTGATCAAACGAACCGCCGAGTTTCACATCCACCGGAAAGGGCGCTGGGGCACTCGGTCTCCGGACCAGGAACTGTACCTGCCGGCCACTGCCCGCCTCTCCCAGCAGCTTGGAAAATTCTTCACTGCTTTGAACGTCGTCCTTATTGACGCGAACGATGACATCACCCGCATACAACTTGGCCAGCGCCGCCGGCGTTCCGGGCCTCACCGTTGTCAGTAGAATGCCCATGTTCTTTTGCAGCAGTTCAGTCAGCTGATCTTCGCGCCACCCGTGGGCCAGGAAGGCCGCCCGTTTGGCGAATTCCACGGGCTCGCCGACCACGCCCAGCAGAGGTCGGGGAACACTTGCCTGTCGCTCGAGCACGCGGCGCGCAGCTGCGCGAATGTTGTTGGAGGGAACAATGCGAGCGTCGCTGCCTTCGATGGATTCAACAATGCCCAGCGTCCTTCCCGCCTGGTCGCAGGCGATGCCGCCGATAAGCAAAGGCGAGAGTCCGGCGCCGCGAACAGTCAGCCTCTCCAATTTGCCGGCACTGCGCGTGAGCCCGAAAATCTTTGTCTCAACTTCGCCGACCTTTACATAAATGTTTCGCGTCGATGCCTCTCCCTGGGCCGGCATTCGCTCGGGCGCGAAAATCCTCACATCCTGGCCCTGGATCAAATCTGCGGCAAGACTTTCAACCAGCGCCGGCATGACAACCGTGTTGACTTGCAGAACCGACAGCCCGGTTTCCCCATCGAGTCCAACATAGCGCGCCCTCAGCTTTCGCCCGTCGCGAGTTATCACCGTCAAATCCGGTGCAGCGCCCGCCGGCATAAACTTGCGCATAGTTACTGTTCCAGAAACTGGCGCCGCCGCGCCCTCCATGGTGATGGTGCGCGCAAACTCCAGTTCGGCTCCGGCCTGAGGCAGTCGCACGGCGATTGTCTTGCCGTCGTCCAAGGCCCAACCCGCGATGATGCTCGCGTGCGCGTCGCCGGCCATGTCTTCCGGGTCGAATGAATATATCGTGGAGGGCTCTTCTGATTCCCGCAGCAGGAAGCGAAGCATCTTGACCCCGCTCAAACGATGAACAACGGTCACGACTTGCGGAGCTACTCTGGCCTGGTCGGCTATCACAGTGACAGTGGCGGGAGGAGTCGAAGGTCTTCTCGGCGGCCGTCTGGGTTGCGTTCTTTCCGGCGTCATCGTCGGCGTGGTCGCAGCCGGTGTTTGAGGACCAGACGCAGTTGCCTGTAAGGCGGTCTGTGCCGGCGCCGAGATGGCCAAGGCAGACACGGCCGTTCCGGCAATCAAGAGCATCGACACTTGATGAAAAATCTTTCTCATAGCTACTTCAATTCAACCTTTACCAACTGCGGCTGTTCGTGGCACTAACGGGAATTCTATTATTCACCAGCCGTTCGGCGCCAAAACTCACCGGCGGCAAAGAAATCCTGCGCGTCTCGCCACGATCGTCCTGCATCGATACCACCATTGGCTTAAGTGGCGCACTAAGCGAAACCTCACCGGCTCGTTGTTCTATCTGCTGATAGGACTCAGCGGGTGAAGTGCCATAGTCGCGCGCGGTCACCGAAGCCGTTCTGCTTCCCTTCTCTCTCGAAAGACTTCCGCGTCGACTTGAAATCTTGTCACCCGCGCCAGCTAAGTCGGGACGCTCTGCGTTCTCATTGCTCCCGGTACTGGCTGCAAGTGCCGAGGGTTGAGTTTGCGCGGGAGTCTCTCTGATCGGGACTTTTGCGATCTCAGAAGACTGAGTCGGATTTCGCTGAGTAAACCAGGCCAGGGACAACGCGACCGCTACTACCAACGCGGCGGCGACAATGGCCGGCGTGCCCGTGACTAAACGAAAAAAGAAAGGCCGTGACGCGTGCGATCGGTTCTCGTTCGCCAAGCGCGCCCGCAGTCGCAGCTCAAAGTCGCCGGGTGCGACGACCGGCTCGAGGCTGCCGACCAACTCGCGCAGGCTGCTTCTCTCAGCGCGAAAATCGCGGCAGGCAGCGCACGATGCGACATGCGATCCAGCCTGCTCGCTCAACTTCTGGTTAAGTTCCGATTCGTCAATTTCTCGTCGCGTCGTGCGACAGTCGTTCCCGTTCATGATGGCACCACCTGAATGTAATTCCGCATTTTGTCGCGCAGGAAATTCCGGGCCCGGTTAATTCGCGACTTCACCGTTCCCTCACTCGTGCATAAGATCGACGCAATCTCTTCGTAGCTCTTCCCTTCAACGTCGCGCAACACGAGCGGTGCGCGATACTTCTCCGGCAAAGTACTGATGGCTCGTTGGACCACCGAGCGCTTTTCTAAATCGACCAGGCTAACGTCCTGCAAAGGCCGACTGTCGGGAGCATCAAAGTCCCGGGCTTCCTGTCCCTCCTCGGAAGAGAGCAAGCCCGTCAGCGACACGAGCCGCCGGCGCTTGCGCTTGCGCAACTCGCTGATGGCGAGGTTGGTCGCAATGCGATAGATGTAGGTTGAAAAAGCGTGCGTCGTCTGGTAGCGGCCGGCCGCGCGATAAACGCGCAGGAAGGTCTCCTGGGCCAAATCGACTGCTCCGTCATAATCGTTTGTCATGCGGTAAATGTAACTGGTTATCTGATTGCGATAACGGCGGACCAATTCGGCAAACGCGTCCTCGTCGCCCGCCAGCGTTTCTTCCAACAGCACGTGGTCCGAAGTCTTCTGGACCACGACAGTCGAAGGCATTGCGGCGGCGAAATCCAACTCCTCAATCGAAGTCAGCGTTCTCATCGGGCAGGCAGGCTCTCAGTCAATACCGGCGTAATTACGAACTTCCAAAGGGTTCCTTCGCGAGCGAAATTATACACCGGCCCGCGAACGCCTCGGCAATAGACACGCCCCTCAACCTCCAGGGTTCCGAAAAGATAGATATTGTTCGCTGATCCAGTTCCGTGCTGCTGGGAGCGCGGACGGCTCGTCCGCACTGAGGGCGAAGCGCGAAAAGATTTATTGGCAGGGTTCCTGGAAAGGCGGAGACTTCGTGCTTTCGCGGGATGCGGACGGGCCGTGCGCGGTCCCAGCACCAGGTCGGGGATTCAAACCTTGAATGTCTTTGAGTGCGAGGTTTTGTAGCGCGTATTTTGCGAGACTGACGCATGTCAGGTCAGAACGATCCCACGAAATCAATACGAAGTTTTGATTTGCCCTGACCGCCTCAGGGGTTTGAGGCCGAGGCTGGAGCGTCGGGATTTTGAAAGAGCGACTCTTCCATTTTCACGCCGTAGGTAATAGTAAGAATTCGCGTTTCAACCGTTTGTTTTCCGTCTTCGAGCAAGACTGTGCGGTAAGGCACCCAGGTACTCTGCGCCGGCCGATAGTCATAGAAACGCCTGATGTACTTAACCGCGGCGGCAGCGGCGGGCGGGGTCTCTTCGTATTCCAGCCACAACACGCGGAAGGTCTTGGCGCTGATGAAATATCGCGTCCGGACATTTGCCTTGTCAGTTAGATCGATGACAAACACGTCGATGCCGCGCTGTTTATCTTTGCCGGCGGAAGTGAGCTTGGATCCGTTTTCCTTGTAACGCAGCAAAGCGTCAATGCTGTGCGTTTGTTGAGCAAGAAAGTCGGCGCTGGTGTCTGCGCGAGGCGTGAAGGTTGAACCGTTGATGATGCCAAAAAGCCGGCCGCTGCCATAAATCAGCGAGTATTCCGTCTGAGGCGATTTGCTATCAAGCCGCACCTTGTATTGGTCTGGCTTATCCCCGCGCATGAAACGCAGTTCGTACCGCACTTCTTCAGCCCGGCCGTCCGGGCCGGTACGAGTCAAACGCCCGCGTTCCACGCCGTTGCGCCGGATCTGATCCAACACCGCGCGGCCCGCGCCATTTCCCGCAAACGCGATTACTGTCTCAGCGATCTGTTCGGCCGAAGGCGCCTTTGGATCGTCTGCCACGGCCGCAGGGGTACGCGACACAAAGGCAAGAGAGACTGCTATTGCTATCGCCAAGACCGATAGATTTCGAAGGGACAAAGGGGCTTTAGATTTCATGCTCATAACACCTGAGAATCAAAAACTCTGCAATTTGTTCGGATTGTAACACAAGCCAATCGGGAAATGGGGCGTGGCCCTTCTCAGTGATGCCTGCGGCGCGAAGCGGGATGTCTATCAGCTTTGATCGTTTGACAACTTGCTCGGTGCCGCGTTAAGTAAGATGGCAAATACTAAAGGCCGTTCGGCGAGATCGATATTCCTGCTAAGAAGCGAACGTTGATTAGCGGCGTTTAGAGTACCGACTTCAGTCGGGCTCTTATCTTGTTCAGAGAAAACCCCGACTAAAGTCGGTACTCTATACGCCCGAAGGGCCAGGGGCTTCCCGCGTTCCCAGGGAACGCAATGACAGCGCGAACCTATAAGATACTTGGGAAAGGACAGTTGCTGTAATGAAAAAAGTTGGCATTTTGGTCGGCCGGGAAAAGACATTCCCGGAAGCTCTGATTAGAACCATCAATGAACGCGGTAACGGATCGGTCGTCGCGGAATTTATCACGCTCGGAGGTGTTCGCCATGACGCTCCGCCGTCTTACGATCTGGTGATTGATCGCATCTCGCACGAGGTACCCTTCTATCGCGCGACGCTGAAGCGCATGGCGCTGGAGGGGACCATCATCATCAACAATCCCTTCTGGTGGTCGGCGGACGATAAGTTCTTCAATTACTCGCTGGCGCGCAAACTCGGCGTGGCGGTGCCGAAGACAGTGCTGCTGCCGCAGAAGGACTACATCGCCGGCATCACCAGCGAGAGCCTGCGAAATCTCGAGTTCCCTCTCAACTGGCAGGCAATCGTCGATTACGTCGGGCTGCCTGCGTTCCTGAAACCCTTTGACGGCGGCGGATGGAAAAACGTTTCGAAGGTCAGTACGTTGGATGAGTTGATTGCGGAGTACGATCAAACCGGGACGTTATGCATGACTTTGCAGGAAGGCATCGACTTCGATCAATTCGTTCGCTGCTATTGCATCGGCCAGCAGGAAGTCATGATCATGCCCTACGATCCGCGCAAGACTTATCTATCGGGAGAGCAGTACATCAACGACCCGAATTATCTAACTTCTGAAATGTCACAGCGAGTAGTGAAGGACGTGCGGACGCTTTGCACGGCGCTGGGCTATGACATCAACACGGTCGAGTTCGCGATCAAGGATGGCGTGCCCTATGCGATCGATTTCATGAATCCCGCGCCGGATGCTGAGCTGCAGTCAGTCGGCGAGTTCTATCACAACTGGGTGACTGAAGCAGTTACGAAACTGGTGTTCAAGCGCCTGGGCGAATCAGCTGAACGTCCCCGGTATCGCTGGGACGCTTTCCTGAATCCCGCGCCGGTTCGAACTGAAGCAATAGCCTCGGCTCCTGAGCAGGCCGGTCGAACTGTTACACCGACTGTTACACCGAAAGCTGCGACGCAGAAAAAGACGTCGTCGCGGTCAAGGAGTTCTGCGAAGAAAGATCAGTCTAAGGAAGCTTCAGGTTGAAGTGTTTAGAGTTCAAGCTTCGGCTTGCGCTGAAAATGATGTCAGTGCCGCGTGAGCGGGTGGATCGAGGACTTAAAACCTGACGAGAGGACTATCTGGCCCACCCGCTCACGCGGGTGGTACTGACCTCACCGGGGCACTAGCCCGACTGTCAGGGAGGGCTCACGTCTTAGTGACGAGTAGGACGTGAGCCCTCCCTGACGGTCGGGCTAGTGCCCTGGTGCTTTAAGAGTTGAATCTGAACGGAGAGTTTTCAGGCCCCGCTGATTTCCGGCCGGCCGCGGCTGGCTAGAAGTCTGCGGGTAAGCAGCGAACCGGACCAGGCAATAATTGAAGATGAAGCGAGCGCCCAACCGAGGCCGGCCACCACTTGATCAACTGAGGATCCCACCAGGGCGACCAACATCGCAGCGAAGCTGACCCGGGCCGTCAAACGCTGTACCCGGTTCGCCCCTTCCAACCAATTCATACGGCGCAGTTCAGCCGCCAAATAATCGTCGTCACTGTTTAGACGAGAATAATAATCAGCTTCGCGTCGCGCCAAATTCGCCGTGGCCTTGTCGGGAGCAATTCGGACCGAGTCATTGTAGTGGTGAATTACGTGCGCAAGTTTGCCGTCAGTCAGCGCCACTTCAGCGAGTCCGAGTTGCGCGCGATAAGAGTTTTCGTCCAGCTCGAGTGCGCGGCGAAACAGCCTCGAAGCGCGAAATGGATCGCCATACTCAAGGAAGGATTCGCCGACTCGCGCGAGTAGAGTCGCATCGCTGGGCCCGCGCATCACGGCCAGCCTCAACGCCGCACAGGCTCGTCCCAGCAAACGCGCATCGCTGAACGCGCTGGCTTGTGCCTTGAGCAGCCGAGCGTATTCATAAATGAGCCAGGGACTCCGCGGCGAGATCAGCAAGGCGCGCCGGAAGGCTTCGCCCGATTGCTGCAAACAACCCGCAATGCGCAGATGGTTCGCCGACTTACGTAACAGGCCGGCCCGCTCGATCTCACTCGGCGAGGTTGGATCGACACTCGTCGATGCTTGCCCGGCCGAAACGGCGGCCCGGTACTTGTCGGCTCTCTTTGCATCACTGATCTCTTCCAACACCAGATTGGAAGCAATTCCTAACTTCTCCGCCTCAGCCCGGACCGTTTTTGGATCAGCCAGGTAATCGCGCAGTTCTCCAGCGCGGGCGTCAAGCTTGTACTCGCCTATCCGCGGCAGCAGCACGTGCACCATCCGGCGAAATTCATTACCCCGCGACGCTAATACGAACGACAAGCCTTTGCCGGCAATTTCAATTCGATAGCGATAACGCACTTTGCCGCCGCGTCTCAGCGTCCGCAGCGTAGCCACCTCGACCCTTTCGACATCGTCCACCGCAAGGCTCTGCGCGCGCCCGCGCACTAATCTGAGGGCCAATGCAGCCAGGCCGGTTCGCGAAATAGTGTGTCCGTCAAAACTGAGCCGATTAGTGAACACAAGCAGGGGAATGATCGTCCAGGTTCCGGCCACCAGAACCAATGCAGCCACATCGCGATTCGTCCGCAGACACAAAAGGGCGGCAAAAGTTAACAGAGCGGCAATGCCGAAGTATCCGCTCGGCGATATGCGAATGCCCGCCAGCTTCTTTCGTTTAGCGGGCGCCGCATGTCCGCGAGCTGTCTCGACCAGAACTTCCCTTAGTTGATTTTGTGATGAGTCGCTCAAGACTTTCTTCCTACAACCGCAGCCGGCGTTAGCGAGCGGGACATTCGACTGGAACACTCAGCGAGAAATTCCCGCTCGAGGTGCCTGGTTCAGTGTAGCGTAAATCGGCGAATTGGACGAGTGTTTGGCCTATGCAGTTGTCGCTGTCGACTCGGGCCATCGGAAATCGCGCAAAGCCGAGCAGGATTTGGGCGCGGGGATCTCGGTCCGCCACTAAGACCAACTGTTCGCTTTGGCCCGTCGGTTTTTCGTACCGGTCAAACGCCGCCATCCCCCTGGTCGAGCCCTGGTCACGCGTGCCAACAAAAAAGCGATACATTGCCCGGTCAGTCTCCGCGACGCAGAGCCACTGAAATGGATTAGCAGCTGTCGGCATGGCGGCAAGGCGGATAAATCGCTCACCCTTCTGCGCGGCGATGGCTTTCGATTCAGTTTCCGCGTTCTGATAAGCCAGGCGATGGGCCCAGGCAAGGCCGCCCCAGTAGATGACCACAAACGAGAGGGCGCCCAGGGCGAGTCCCCTGCCCAAGCGCCGTTGAACTCCGATAGAGCGTGCAACCGCGAGCAAGAGCACCCCCGCGATCCAAATTATTCTGGCCGCGACGAGACCGCCGGTACCCGCGACTCGCTGAGGAGGCGACCACAACACAATGAACATGAGCAGGAGAGCCAGCACCGACCAGCCGATCGTTTTCCGAAGACTGTTGCTGGTAAGCAGAAAGGCCGCGCCACCAAGAACCAGCCACAGATAGGGATCGATAATGAAGACCAAATCGCCGTAGAACCATCGGCCGTCCCAGGGCAAGAGCGGCCGCAGTCCATAATTGTTGGTCCAATCCATTAGCGGATGTGTGGCCGCCACAATCACGGACGCCAGGACCAACCCGCGGTATTGAATCCGCGGCGGCCGTTTGCGCCAGCGCGCAATCAGCCGCTCGAGTCCAAAGAAGATGGATGGAACTATTATACCGAGGGCCAGCGTGCCAACTATGGAATGGGTGATTCCACGATGATGCTGCAGGAGGACCCAGCGGCCGCCAAAGAAGACGGAGACGAAATCGATGTCAGGCGCGTTGGCAGACAGAACGCAGACGGGGACCGTGTAAGGAGAGAGACGTTCCAGCCCAGCTTTGGCTGCGGTCAAGCCAACCAGCGAGTGCGTCAGACCGTCCATGATTGGTTTTCAGATTTGAGAATTTAGAATCTCAGATCTCAAATTTCAGATCTCAGATTTGAAATTCAAATTTTGGAATCCAGATTTTGAGACTTCTCAAAGTCCCAAACCCGTTGGCGCCGGCGGCGGTGTTAACTGCGCATGACGCGCCGGATCGACCTTCAATAGTTTCTGTGCGGCCTCGCGAACCGCCGACGATTCGGGCACTGGCTTCCCATCCTTGTCCCTGGCCTTGCGGGCAGTCTCGACCATATTGAAAAGGATGTCCGCGGCTTCCTTTTTCTTGCCCTGCTTATCATAGACAGACGCCAAACGCACGTTCGCGGTGTCCGGCGTCACAATCGCTGAGCCCTGCTTCGCAATCTCGCCGTAGAGTCTCGCTGCCTCGTCCAGGTTCCCATCGGCTTCCTTCGCCTGGGCCAGAGCGAATTTCGCCAGCGTCGCAATCTCGCCGCTTCCCTGGCTCAGGGCCTGCAAGTCGGTTTCGCCCTTAGCTCGATCCGTGACCAGTTCGTTCGTGGCAATGAAGTAGCGCGCCTCTGAGCGGTAGGGCTCGCCGTACTTTGTCGCAATTTTTTCAAATTCTTCGATGGCCTTCTGCGAGCGTTCCTGCTGCGTGCTGAACACCGGGTCTCTCGATCCCGCCACCGGCGCTGGTGAGATCTCCGCGCCATTGATCGTGATGGCTCGACCCATGGCCGCTTCCGCTTCCCCCGAACGCTTGTTTCGCCAACGGACTACGCCATAAGCCGCCGCCGCCATGACTATCAGGATTAGTAAGCCGTAAAGGATTTGCCGCCCGCGCCCGGCTACCCGATCAGCGAGCTTGTCGGCGAGGAGCATCGTGGTATCGCGAAACCGGTCGTGCTTTAGTTCCCGAGCTCGCTTCTTCTTATATTTTGCCAACTGGTTTCCTCTTGCAAGAACGCACAGTCACGAGCGTTCATTTTGGTGTATGATCGCAGAAACAGCGAATTTAACGAGCGCTAGGAACGTTGTCAAGGAGCGAGTAGTATTCCAATAATGTTGTGCTGCGCCGGGGCACTAGCCCGACCGTCAGGGATAGATCGGAAAGATACCGTAAGAGGAGCCCTTCCTTGCGGTCGGGCTAATGCCCCGAGTCTCGACTTACCAACACACTGTTAGGACAGTACAAGGAAGCGCTGCGATCACAACGCTAATCGCGCGGTGGTCATCCAAGAAACGGTGTTGGCATAATAGAAGTCATGATAGGCAGTCAGGAACAAAACAAAGTTGGCCGGTGTCTAACTGAGCGTCTGTCCGGGAAGACACGGCGGACGACGAATTTGATGCTAACCGTCCACGGGGGTCCCAGGTGAGCTACGGAGAGCAGATAGCGCTCCGCGGGCATGCGGATTTGGAAGAAGTTGCTGCGGCGACTGGGGCCGACGTTCGATCATCCGTTGAGGATCAGTTCCTTGAAAGATTACGGGCTGGCGATGTGACGGCGTTTGAGCGGCTCGTATGCGAGCATACGGGTGACGTTTACGCTTTGCTCTATCGACTGACATCGGATCCTGAAGAAGCTCACGATTTGACGCAGGAAACATTTCTTCGGGCCTTCCAGAGCATTAGTCGATTCCGCGGCGATGCAAATCTGAAAACCTGGATTTATCGTATCGCGGTGAATCAGGCCCGCAATCGCTGGCGTTGGTGGCGACGCCGGAAACGAGACGTCACGGTATCGCTGGACGCAACCGACGAACGCCACGAGCAGCCTCTGACCGCGACGTTGCGAAACGAGGATGCGGTTGATCCTGAGCAGGAAGCGCTGGCGAAAGAACGCGAAGGTCAACTGCGCCAGGCCCTGTTGGGATTGCGACAGTCGTACCGGGAAGCCGTTATCCTGCGCGACGTCCACGGATTTAGCTATGAAGAGGTGGCCGACACGCTTCAAATAAGTTTGGGAACGGTGAAGTCAAGAATTTCGCGAGGCAGACTCGAACTGCGCCGCGTGCTCGAAGGATCTTTGTAATGACGAATGGTTGGCCCGCCCCGGCTTCACAAACTCGGTGCCAATGGGTCGAAGTGACGGTTTGGGGACGGATGCGATTCAACCGAGCACCGAAATGTTTGAAGGCGTGGCCAGCAACGACCCGTCAATTTCATTCGGGCTGCGGATGATGAGAGCCATGGTTTCCAGGTCGGCGTTGCTTTCCCGAATTCAGGAGGGCAGCCGGGGTCGGCCAGCCATTCGCGAAGATTTTCGATTTCCAAATGCCCATTGCCAATTGACCAGGTCCGACTCAATTGGCAAACACCCGGCTTGAATTGGAAATCGACAATCGGAAATTGGCAATAGCTTATGTCATGTAACGAGATCCAAAAATCGCTTTCGCTTTACCTGGATGACGGGTTGAAACCTGACGAGCGGGTGGCCTGCTACGGGCATCTGGAAGTTTGTCCGGTCTGTCGCGCACGGCTGCTGGAAATGCGAACGATCCGCGGGAGTCTGGCGATGCTGGCGCAACCAGAACCGCCGGCCGATCTGATCCCTTCGATCAACCGAGCCCTGGTTGCCGCCGCGGCCCGGGAAAAGGTCCTGCGTGACACGACTTTTGGCGACGTGGTGCGCGTCTGGCTCCAGCCTGTCATGATGCGTTACGCCTTTAGCTCCCTCGCCTCAGTGATCATTTTTGCCGCCGTGTTTTCTGCCTTGCGACCACACTTGATCGCTCTGCACGAAGCTGCCCTGGCTTTCGACCAGGCAGCGATTACGATTGAGCTGGTTGACCCTTTCCGGCCCGGTTACGACATTACCAAGCCGATTTCGCCAGAGAGCTACGCGGCTTTGCGGACTCCGTTTAATGCTGAATCACCCAGCTTGAACCCTGGCGGCGCGCTGGCGACGCTGACCTCGGAACCGACTCGTGGGAATCGTCACCAGGACGACAACATGATGGTAGTGGCGGATGTCTTCACCAATGGATCAGCCTCAATGGCAGACGTGATGCATGCGCCGCGTGATCGCCGGATGCTGGCAGACTTTGAGAAAGCGCTGCGGCAGAATGCTGCCTTCGTACCAGCCGCGCTGGATCGCCGGCCAGAAACTATGCGAGTGGTATTTTCGATCCAGCGCGTTGACGTGCGCGATCGGAATTACTGAAATCGTAAGCGGATCGCGGACATCCTGTCCGCCTGAGCGCGAAGCGCGAACAGCCCTTAGATCTAAGCGAGAAGTTGAGCGTGCTGGGCACGCTGGCGGACAAGGATGTCCGCGATCCGATCCGGAGAGACTAACCCGACGTTTGTACCCGCTTCCTTCCGCAAGCGGTTCTAGCCCGAGCGTCTTGCGCGGTCCCGGACCGATCGAGCGAAACGTGCTTCAATCACTCCGCCTCGTTTCTTACCGAGTTGTGCGGTCAGCGAAGGATAGGTTTCCGTCACCGCCGGCATAGCGTCCGCTTCCAACAGTTTCTCGACGCGCCCGATTTCCGCTTCCCCGGCTTCAATCTCCATAAACAATCCGAACGGAAGCTCGTCCATGGCGATCTCAGCTTTTCCCAGCTTCCAACTGGTACGCCTCTTCTCGTAAACCAAACCCGGCCTGAACTCGAGCGATCGAAGGATCGCAGCCATCGTATCGGCGTCGGCGACCTCCGTCTCTTCTTCTCTTTGATGTTTGATCGACGACTTGCTGGGAGAGCGTTGTTTGAAGGTCAGCAGGGCGCGACCGTTGACGCGACGCAATCGCAAGGCAGACCCGCCCAGGTCGAGCTGCCCCCCCTGGTAAAGCGTGTTCTCTTCAAACTCGAGTTCACCCGGCGACGCGCCCAGCCGGCGCAGACGCCCCAGAACTGCATCGCGCTGCTTCTTCGTCAGCCGGTATTTTTTTTCGATCTCAACTGGCATCGGTGGATTTGCGATCTAAGATATCAAATCTCAGATCTGAAATTCCAAACTTGAAATAAAGAATATTCAGGACTGTCTTACCCAGCGCCAAACTTCAGGAATCGTGGCCTTCTTTCCATACATCAACATGCCTACCCGATAGATGCGTGACGCCAGCCAGATCAACCCTACGATCGTCGCGATGCCAATTCCCAGCGACAACAGAATCTGCCACAGCGGCGGCGTTTCGGTAACGATGCGCACCAGCATGGTGATGGGGGCAAAGAACGGAAACATCGAAGCCCAGAACGCCAGTGGCGAGCTGGGGCTGCGAATGATGTTGAAGGAGAGATAGAAACCCGCGACCAGCATCAGCACCACCGGGAGAGCGAGTTGTCCGCCCTCCTGGGTGGTCGTAACCATCGAGCCCACCACCGCATAGACAGTTGAGTAGATAAAGTAACCCATCAAAAAAAATACCGTGAAGTAGAGAAACAGCATCGGCGGAATGTGCGGCAGAGTAATCGAAGATCCGCCGGCGGCCCATAAAGAAAACACGAGAAAGGCCACCGCCCAAATGCCGAGCTGAGTCAGCGCCACCAGCGAAACTCCGACCAGCTTACCCATCATCAGCGGGAACGATCGCATCGAGGAGAACAGGATCTCGGCGATGCGGGTTTCCTTTTCTTCAATCACGGCCCCGAGCACGAACTGGCCATAGAGCAGCACGCTCATATAAATCAACAAACCGATGCCAAAGACGAAAAAGAAACTCGCTTCGCCTTTGCTTTCTTTCCCGCCGGCTTCCACTGTTTTCAGGTCGACCGGCTCGGACGCCTGCGCCACAGTCTTTTCATCGATGCCGGCTTCAACCAGCCTCTGACCCCGGACCGCCCGGCTAATCGCGCTCTCAACGTTACCCTTGGTAAAAAGATCGGCTGTATTACGGGCGCGGAACTCGGGCTGTCCACCTTTCAGCAGGTTCGGTGGCAGAACAATATAGCCTTCGAGGTTTCGGTTTTGGACTTTGGCCTCCAGGTCCTTGCGGACGTCATCGATCGAGCGATTGTCGAGCCGGGCCTGTTCGATCTCAAACGACGGCTTCACGGACTGACCGGCCTCATCGACTTGTTCCCTGGGGCTTTTAGGTCCGCCCGGCTGCGAAGGAGGTTTCATCGTCGCCACGTTAGTCTTCGCCTCCTTGCCGGTGACGAGCTCCTTTGCGACGCGGTCATACATCTTGCCGGTCTGGTCCACGATTGCCAGCCGAGTTGGGCCGCCGGACTTAATAGAGAACATCATCGCCGGCACGATAGTAAACCCCGCCATTAACACTGGACCCAGAATCGTGGCCACCACAAAAAACTTCGTGCGTACGCGCTGGATGTATTCACGCTTAACTACGGCCAGGAATTTTCTCATGCGACTTCTCTGACTTTCTCGATGAAGATGTCGTGTAGGGTGGGTTCGACCAATTCGAAGCGAGTGACTGTCGCGCCCGAATCCATCAGACGCCGGAGCAGAACCTGCGGACTCGCTCCCGGCACCAGCAGGACCTCTGTGTCGTCGCCGTGCTGACGAATGTTTGTGACCAGTTCGGGATCGTTAAGCACTCCGTTCCCACCTTCAAATTGCAGGGCGACGGCGTTGCGCGAAAAGCTACGCCGGATTTCGCGCAGCTTTCCGTTGAGCACCTTGCGCGACTTATTGATCATGCAGACATCGTCACAAAGCTTCTCCGCAATTTCCATTTGGTGAGTAGAGAGAATGATCGTCTTGCCGGCAGCCTTCTGTTCCAGGATCGTGTCTTTCATCAACTCGACGTTAACCGGATCGAGTCCGGAGAAAGGCTCGTCGAGGATCACCAGATCCGGATCGTGAATAACCGCGGTGATGAACTGGACCTTCTGCTGCATGCCCTTTGACAGTTCCTTAGTGCGCTTGTCCTTCCAATCGGAAAGCTGCAGTTTTTTGAGCCAGGCATCAATCCGCTTCTCGGCCTCGGCGCCACGCAGATTTTTCAGCTCGGCAAAGAAACGCAATTGCTCGCCTATCTTCATGCGCTTGTAGAGGCCTCGCTCCTCGGGCAAGTAGCCGATTCGATCCTGCAACGGCGTGCTCATCAGTTGCCCGAACAGCTCGATTCGACCCGAATCAGGCGCGGTGATATTGACGATCATGCGAATCGTGGTGGTCTTGCCGGCGCCATTGGGACCGATCAGGCCGAAGACGCGGCCCGGTCGCACCTCGATGCTGAGATCGCTGACGGCCGCAAACTCGCCAAAGCTTTTCGAGACATGATCGAGGACCAGGGTAGGTTTGGTATCTTCCATGACGATGTTTGTTACGGTTTGGGGCAGTTTACAGTTTCAGCGACGGCAATGCTGAGGTCAGTACCACCTGCGTGAGCGGGTGGATCAAACACTCAATAACGGTGATTGGATGTTCGGCCCACCCGCTCACGCAGGTGGTACTGACCTCACCAGTCGGCAAGCCAGGATCTGCGCCACTTCAGCTTTCAATTCGAAACGTCGGGTAAAGCCCTGACGGATCGATAACCAACTCTTCAATATTCTGAACCGAAGAAAAGCGTGGCCCGGCGGCCAACTCGTGCTTGAATGCCTCGACGTGCTGGGCCGGGCCTTCGGCCAGCACCTCAACACGACCGTCGTCCAGGTTTTTCACGTATCCGACTACCTGATGCCGCGCGGCCGCGCGTTGTGCGAAGAAACGATAACCCACGCCCTGCACTTCACCGGCAACGAAAAACTTCCTTGCAATTGGAGACATATACGACAAATTGAATTTAATATGGCAGCATCCGCAGCGCAATCCAACGAAGGCTGGCCCAACCAGAATTTTCTGCTGCCCACCGAAACTTTTTCTTGCGCGTTCCGTAACTTGACGTAAAATCGTCCGACTCTTTCACTTGCCCAGCGGGGGACGTTTTTGAATTCCAGTAATACTCCAGCGAGGTTATCAAAATGATTAGCACCCGAAAAGTCGGCACTGCCATCCTGGCACTCTTCCTGGTCCTGGCCGGTACGGCGATCTATTTTCCCGCCGCTCAGGCGAAGCCGGTAGAAGTTCCGGTGGTCTACTACAAACTCCCTAACGGCTTGAAGGTGGTTATCTCAGAAGACCACATGGCGCCGGTCGTCACGGTCGGCGTCTATTACAACGTCGGCTTTCGCGTCGAGCCCAAGGGCCGCACCGGCTTTGCGCATCTCTTCGAGCACATGATGTTTCAGGGCTCTGCCAACATCAAAAAGTTCGAACACGCAAAGTACGTCGAAGCAAACGGCGGCAGCCTCAACGGCCACACCGATTTCGATTACACAAATTATTTCGAGACGCTGCCGAGCAATCGCGTCGAAACGGGCTTGTGGCTGGAATCAGACCGCATGCGCTCACTCGACATCAGCGAAGAGAATCTGAAGAACCAACAAAACGTCGTCAGCGAAGAGATCCGGGTTAACGTGCTGAACACGCCCTACCAGTTGTTCGAGTGGATCGACTTGTGGCAGAACGCGTTTACCAACTGGAACAATTCTCACAATGGTTACGGCGATCTGGCTGAAGTCAACGCGGCCACGATTCAGGACGTTCGCTCATTCTTCAAAACTTTCTATGCGCCCAACAACGCCGTCCTAACTATTGTCGGCGACGTGGATGCGAACGAAGTGAAGAAGATGGTCGAGAAGCACTTTGCCGGCATACTGGCACAGCCGCAACCTCCCGCGCCCGATCTGGCTGAGCCCGCACAGACCAAAGAGAAGCGGGTCTCTCAGAAAGACAAGCTCGCGAACCTGCCGGCACTCGCTATCGGATATCACGTTCCAGCGCAAAGCTCGCCTGACTATTCGGCGATGGCTTTGCTGGTCCAGATTCTTCAGGGCGATGACAGTTCGCGCTGGTATCAGCGTCTGGTCAAAGAAAAGGAGCTGACCCTGGATCTGTCCGGAGGTTTGAACTATTTCGGAAACGAGTACGATTACAACGGGCCGATGATTATGACCACGCGCACGACTTACAAACCGGGCCACACCGCCGACGAGGTCATCAAGGAAATTGACGCAGTGCTCGCGGACCTGGTGGCGAAAGGCGTTACCGCCAAAGAGCTGGCTGACGCCAAGGTCCGCTACAAGTCCAATTTTTATAATCAGCTCGAATCGACATACGGCAAGACGCACCTGTTGTCGGTGCTGGCTCTGTTCCGTGATGATCCCAGGCAAATCAATTCACTGCTGACGCCGTTTGAGAAAGTTACCGCCGAACAGATTCGCGAGGCCGCAAGAAAATATCTGGTGCCCGGCAATCGCACTGTGATCGATCGAGTGCCTGAAGCGAAGGCGGCTGAATGATTCTGTTTAGAGTTCAACTTTAGGTTGTGCCTATTTTGTTTGACTCCCTTCTCGCTCTGGGAGAAGGCTGGGGTTGAGGGTGCGAAGCCTGGCACGAAACATTCCCGTTGAAAGGCAGGAAACCGTTTAAACGGTTTCCGGTCCGAATCAACCCCTCAGGCGGTGTGTCAGAAGCCCGACCGTGAGGGAGGGCCAGGCTCCGAACACGCTTGATTCATGAAGACTGGGCCAAACTGCCGTCTTGATCCGATAGACGAATCATCCCGAGCGTCGCCCTTGCTTACGCGCGGGCTTCCGACACACGCTCTTTCATCACCGGGCTAATACCGCAGTGGATGACAGGGGCGCAGTATAGTGACCGGCGATCTTTTTGAAAGGTATCTAACCATGAAGACTCTTCTTTCTATTCTTGTCCTGGGATTCGCGATCGCAATCCCGGCCGCTGCTCAGCAAAAAACGCCGCCGCCCCCGGGCGCTGCTCGCCCGCTCAATCTTCCGAAGATTACGGAAAAGAAACTGAGCAATGGCCTGACGGTAATCCTGGCTCCTTTGCCCAACGTGCCCAAGGTGACGGCGATCCTGACGTTCCGCTCGGCGACGACCGCTACTGAACGAGAGCGTCATCCGGGAATCGCGCAGATCGCCGCCGGTGTCGCTAACGAAGGGACCGAGAGTCGCACCAGCAAACAGATTAAGGAAGAGCTTCGTTCGATCGGCGGCAATCTCGCGATCGGCAGCGATGCCGACTCGTCTACGATGAGCGCTTCTGCCCTGTCCGAATTTTCGACGCGGTTGTTCGATCTGATGAGCGACGTAGCGCAGCACCCAGCGTTTCCGGAGAGCGAAGTGAAGCTGGCCAAGGACAACACCATCCAGCAGATCCGCGCCGATCGCGCGGACGCCGGCTTTCTGGTCAACGAGCGATTTCAGAAAGCCGTATTCGGCAGTCACCCGTACGGCTTCGTCCTGCCTGACGAAAAATCTATTAACGCTTTGGCGCGCGCAGACCTGCGCCAATTCGTGGCCAGCTACTACGTCCCCAACACTTCGCATCTGGTAGTCGTCGGCGACATCGATCCGGAAAAGACCTTCGCGGAAATTCAGAAAGCATTCGGCAGTTGGAAAGCTGCAACTGTGCCGGCTCCTGCCAACCCGGCCCCGCCCAGCCGCGACAAACGCCAGATCTATTTCGTCAACCGGCCCGGTTCGATTCAATCGGCAATCTACATCGGCAACGTCAGCATCCCGCGCAAAGACAAAGACTACTTCGCTCTGCGGACCGCGAACACCATCTATGGCGGCTCGTTCTATTCGCGTCTGACGCGGAATATCCGCGAGTCCAAGGGCTATACCTATTCGCCCTTCAGTTCGTCGAACACCCAGGCGTATTCGGGCTCGTTCGTGGCCGGCGCATTCGTGCGCAACGAGGTCACCGGCCCGACTCTGCTGGAAATATTTTATGAGCTTGATCGCATGCGCGTGCTGCCCGTGACCGACGAAGAGCTGAACGCCGCCAAGCAATACAGCACCGGCAATTTTTCAGTTGAGCTGGCGAGCCAGGCAGGCCTGGCCGGACGAATCAACACGCTCTACACCTACGATCTTTCGAAGACCTTCATCGACGACTTTCGTTCAAAGATCGAAGCCTTAACCCCCGCCGACATTCAACGCGTGGCGGCGAAATACTTCGACACCTATCGCGCCGCAGTCGTAATCGTAGGTGACTGGGACAAGGTGAAGGACCAGGTAATACCGTTCGGCGACGTGACGATGTATGACGCGGACGGGAATGTGATTACGAAGTAGGGTCGTGACGAGGTCAGTACCGGGAGCGGTAGCGACCGGGTTATTGTCGGCTATACGATGGTGCGAACGACGGAGACCCGGTCGCTACCGCTCCCGGTACCGACTCCTTAGTTCACCACCTCAGAGTCGCAGCGTCATAAAAATGCTATTTGGATCTTCCGGGTAATCGCCAAACCGTCCACAGTACTCGAAGCCAAAACTCTCATATAAGTTTCTTGCCGGCTTGAATCCCTCTGGCGCTCCGGTTTCAAGGCTGAGTCGTTCATAGCCTCGCTCCTTCGCCACTTCAATAATATGCCGGAGCATCGCGCGACCAACTCCCTGGCGACGGAGTGCCTGAGGAGTGCGCATAGACTTTATCTCGCCGTGTTTCAGGTCAAGTTCTTTGAGGGCCCCGCAACCAACTACTAAGTCGTTCTCCCACGCAGTCCAGAAAGTTATTTCAGGGACTCGCAGTTTCTCCAGGCTTAGTGCATGGACACTTTCAGCCGGTGAGAGCTGATGCATATTTTCGAGATGCTCATTTAATAGCGCGTGAACCGCAGGACGGTGAAGATCATCAACTATGATTTTCATGATCGGAATCGCAATCTTGACTAAGGCGTTTCTGGTTCAGGCCCGAAGGGCCGTCATGTAATAGCCACGACCGTCAGGTCGTGGTGGAAATATTCAGAATAAATGGCGGAGGTCCGAAGGACCGGCATGAAAGTCAGACGTGTCGGCCCTTCGGGCCTCATTGGCTTTGTTGGGACTCTTACCCCGACCTGACGGTCGGGGCTTTTGCATGACGGCCCTTCGGGCCTGAAATCGAAAGCTAGTTTCCTCCCCGCAACTCGACCACGGCGATCCCGCCCGCAGCGATATTGACAGTGACGCTGTCAGAAACGCCCTGCTTCTTTACTGTTAGAGTTCGCTCTGAAGTCCACTCGCTCGCATTTGAAATCCCCGAGCCGCGCAGGCTGATCGTTACCTCGACACTCGCCTTGCGATCGACCTCGGCCATCCCCTGCTGCTGCTTGAACACGCCATTGTCGTTGAAGAGCGTCACGACCCAGCCGCGCGCGGTGCGATTGATCATGTATTCAACGTCGCCTTCGACCTTAACCGGCGTGGCGTCACTGGCGAGATGCGCGAGCAGGTGAGCGGCGAAGGGTGTCAGGCGTTCATCTTCACCCAGTAGATCGGGCAGGGCGATGAAGACGACTCGACCACGGCCGACTTTGTTAACCGTCACCAGAGGATCAGCATTCGGAGCGGTGATCAGAGTTTCGGCTCCTTTCGCTTCCACCCGATCGTAACGAAACATTTGTCCGCTTAGATCCTGTTTGGGTTCGTTTGGAGACAAGCATTTGGCGTCGTCGGCTTCGGCACTGGCGCCGGTTAGGCGGATGCCGAGTAGATCGGCAGGGAGGCCTTTCGTTTGAGCTGAGTTTAGGACCAGCATGCCGCCGTTGCGAACGTAGTTCGCGAGCTTGTCGATCCATTTTGTGGACCAATCGATCCTGCCCCCGACGACTAGAGCCCTGTAGGAATCGATCGCGTCCATCGGGGATCGAGTTGTACTGACGGAGCCTCTATCGCCCCTTACGGGGCTCTGGGTTCTTTCTATCGCGGCGATCCCCGGGCTTGCGCCCGGGGCTACATTCTGACGCCCGCTTATCGCGGGCTCGTTGAATGGCTTCGACTCAAGTGGCCGCCCCGGCAGGGATAAAGGCGAGACGCTAGCACTTTTGAGAGTGTGTGTATCTCGCACGTGATTCGAAGCGGGCGAACCGCCCGCGTTCCCAGCACTCACGCGCCCTTGCGTCTGAGAGGTTGTGCTTTGGGACGGCGAGGCAACCAGCACGTCGAAAATATTGCCGAAGACTCCCGGCACGAATGCCTGGCGCTCGCCGCTGGCCGGCTCGCCTTCGCGCACCGGCCCGGGATAGAAAGCCGCGCCGAACAACTCACGCAACGCGCGGTCGCTGCGGTTGATTTGCGAAACTTCGAAAGGCCATTGCGGATAGTCGGTCATCTCCCAACCGTGGGCCGGGTCGAGCAAAAAAGCGATCGGCGTATAAGGAATGCCCGGATCGGGATGCTTCTCAGCGAACCGAATGAACTCTTCCGTAATGCGGCCCAGCGGATTGAGTTGAAACGGATGTTCGCCGGGGCCTGGCTTAAAAAATTGATCGAAACCCTGCTCGAGATAAATCGCCGACGCGCCTGACATGTAATACAGAAAGTAGCTCTTGCGATACCAGGACAGCGACGGCCCCATGGTCGCGCCATAGCGAGAATGAAAAAAATTGTCGGGTCCGGCGTAGCTCAGTTGCTTGGTGAACACGGTTGCGCTGTCGCCAAAGTTGGGCGCGTGATAGTAAAAAACATTCCCCCCATATTGCCGCGCCGCGCCGCGATTGAAAGCCAGCCGCATCGCGGTCATCGGCTGCACGGCAGCCGTTTCCATCCCAATCGATCGCACGCCCCATTCACTCAGCGCATGCGCAAATGAAGTGCTCGACGTAGACTGCGCTGGAATCATCTTGTCCCACATCGGCCCGGTTTGCGTCTTGAACATTGCACTCCACTTTCGCGTTAGCGCGTCGGTGTAGAATTGACGGTGCGCTTCCAGCAACTGCGTGCGAGTCATGTCGGGCGTAATCTTCAGAAACTGCGGGGCTTCACCCCAGACAAAGCCGACGCTCTCTCCCGAGATCCAACCGAGAAACTGATCGCGCAGTTCCCCGTTCAAAAGTTTCCACGCAGCTTGCGCGTCGGCGTCGGAAGCGAAATTCGCCGCGCCGTAATTAATCAGCACGGCAAACGGCGACTTGGTCTCAGCTAGATAGCGACGAAAGGCACTGCCGTCTTTCAACAACTCAGGCAGATCGTTTATGTAGACGGTCGGAGCGATTAGCTTTGAATCAAAGATCGGCACTTCACGCTTACCCGAATACGCTTTAACAAATTCATCGATCGGCTCGGCGTTAAATGGATAGAGCGGACGCTCGGCCGCCGGTTTGTCGTAAAGCTGCCAAAAATCTTTGCCGATGTTCCAGGGCATCAAGAAATCGCGGCCGCCGAACTTCGGACGAGCCCACGCCGCCGGCACATCGATTCGCGTCGGAGACTCAATCAGCGAACTTAGCGGAACGCGCGTGCGCGACCACTCGCGCAGGTAACGCATCGCCGCAAAATCTGGTTTGCGCCGGCCCTCGGGAACGTAAGCGAGATCGTTAGTCAGCAGAACACAGTCGACCTGACGCGTTCCCTGCGCTGCTTTCTCGACTTCAATCGAGATGCGCGCGGCGCCTTTTGCCAGGGTCGCCGGCGCACCGTCCCAGGCAAACGCCCAGCCCCAATACATGCTCACTTCGTCATGGCTGTCGATCACATCGCGGGCGCCAAACTCATGCCGCGCAACCTCGCGGCCTTCCTGGGAAATTCGCGCGACGAAGTTTTCCGTCTTGTTTCCCCAGTCCGCATAGCGCACCCAGATTTTGTATTCGCCGGCCCGCGGGATCTCAACATCCTGCCAGATTGTGCCACGGGTTTCGTCCGCGGCAGCGGCCACGGAATTCCATTCGCTCTCGCCCCCCTGGGTCCATTCAGCCGACACACCCGGCCCACTGATTGACCAACCCGGCGCCTTGGCCGCGGGCAGCGCGAGGTAGGAAGGATTCAGCAGCGGTTCGCGGCGCGACGTCTCGGTGAGGCCGCGCATGTTTTCGGTTTCGTACCAGAGGTACTCTGAGGCGGTTGGGGGAAGGGCGGATGGCGCAATGGATTCAGCGTTCGATTCCGCAGCCAACTTTAGGAGGCCGACGGAGAAGAAAACAATCAGAACTGTTAGTAAGAGACGATTCATTTATTGAACTCAACCTAATCTCTGATCCGAGGTACCGCGAAGCGGTTACGACCTCCAGCCCAGGTTTGCCGCCGCGGCTAACCTGGGTATCGGATTCAAAATCCGCCTCAACCTCGATGGGGTTGCGTCATGTCTACCGCCGGAACCCAACGTAGCCGCCGAGCGGCAACGTTGGGCTGAAGGGCTCTACCGCTTTGCGGTAGAAATCATTGGCATCACGTTACCCTTAAGATCAGTCTTAAAACAGTTTCAACTTATAAGCTCGATCGATCAGTCGGTGTTCGGCATTATCACAGACTGAAGTCTGTGCCACTACTCAATGGCCCATTTGCCAAACCTTAATCGCGCCGCTCGACCGGACCAGCATAATTATTTCCAGCAACAAACTGTCTCTTATCCAAATCAACAGCATCACCTCAATGACGCAGAACACGATTATCGAGCGCAGCCATCCGAGCTTGCGCGCAATCATAAAGCCAATGACGCAACAAGTGATGTCGCCCAGCGAGTTCATCACCGTGTCGCCCTGGTAACCGAGAGCTGCCGTCGCGGCGCGATAGTGCTGGATCACTGTGTCAGTATTTTCTATCAGCTCCCAAACCGACTCTGCCGCGATCGCCAGACAGAAACGCCAGCTGACCGAAAGCCCGCGAACGAGCAGCGCCAGCAGGCCGCAGAAAATTAGTCCATGCAGAACGTGCGTGAAACTGTACGGGTCAAGGAAGGTCTGCGAAGTCCGCGAACCCCACGCGTTGCCGGTCCACAAAAACGCGCGGCCACACGAACACCACCACGAGCGACCTTGATGGTGAAGCTGAAACGCGGTTGCCGTCACAACCGAAACGATCACCAACCACGGCCAAACTTTTCTGTTGCTTAATGAGAACACCGGCGGGGCCTGAGATTCCGAAATCAGCCTAAAGCATCCAGACATTCGGCGACCGTGCGCCGCCGGCAGGTGAACATCGGCGTGTCGCGGAGAGTGAAACTGCTCGCCTTGGTTTCGCGAAGTTCCTGAATCAGGTCCAGAAAGTCGGAAGGATTATTTGTTTCAAAGGCAACGACGAATTCCTGATCGTCCAATCCGAACGAATAGGTCGTATGCAATTTCACCGAACGGTATTTCGAACCGATGCGCAGATTCTCGTCCATCATTTCCTGACGCTGCTCTTGCGGACGCGAATACCACTCGCGGGTCCGTTGCAGCGGACACACAAACAAGTAGTCGGACTTGCCGGGCACCACGTGCACCCGATCCTCGGGCTGCTCGGAGCAATCTTTCTCGATGTACATTGAACGCTTGGTCATTGAGAGGAACGACACCGTAGGTTCGACGTACCGCGCCATCGGGGTTTGATTAAGCCGGCCCGTCATCTCCTGTATAGGATCGAGTTCCGAGCCAATGCGCCAGATCATGAAGTCCGCGCTGGTCCGCAGACCTACGGTGGAATAGCTGTGAATCATCAGCTGCTTGCGAAAATCATCGATCGTTTCGACGAAGCCCTGCTTGCAGCGCAGCTTCTCCTGTTCGTCGAGCATTCTCCACTCGGGACGGGCGCGATAAAAAGTAAAGTTAACGAATTGGCGAGGAAGCTTACTCTGGTGCTCTTCCAATTCTTCTACGTTGGGCGCCAGTCGCAAAGACCCCCGGGTAGAGTTGTTCGTTTGATCGCGTTCCGTAGTCATCGCCGAAAGTTTGGATCAAAAACCGAGTCTCGTTCGTCTAATCTGTCAGGCTAGAATGCTTGAGTGAGTGCCGCGCACCTATTCTGCCTTTTGTCCCTACTGGTTGCAACTAAGGGGAGGACGGGAATAGCACCGTAATTTCGCAGGCGTACAGAGTACCAACTTTAGTTGGGCTCGTTCTTGCACGGCAAAGCCCGACTGAAGTCGGTACTCTGAACACCGCTAATTGAAGTAGGTCTTATTTCATTTGGAAGGGAAAACGGTTATTGAAACGGAACTCAAACGTCAAGTCGCGATCCATATGCTTCACTCGATTGGTACCGAACCGCGAGCTGTAGCGAGCGGGATAAAGAGGCTACATTCTAATCTCTATAAGAGTCGACGCGATTCGTTGATAACGCAACGTGCGTCTTTGTCCGCTCGCTACCGCTCGCGGTTCTGTAACAGATCAATGAACTGCACCAAGCAACTTGTCGCTGTGACGACCGCAGACACCGGAACCCTAACGTGGCATGTTATACTCGCGAAGCTTTCGCAAATCTAAACACTGTAGACAGTCGGAGAATTCGAGGATGAAAAGTAAATCACTCGTTATGATCTCTCTTGCGCTTTTTCTGCTGGCCGCATGTCAAACCGAAAAGCCGGTCAACGCGCTGAAAGCGAACGACAATTCGGCCACCGCTAAATCGACATCGACGCCGGACCAGTTCGCGGCAACGCGGGTCCTTTACGAAAAGAATTGTAAATTGTGTCACGGCGCGAACGGCGAAGGTGGTCCGGTGAAGCTTGAAGACGGAACGAAACTAAAAGTTCCGAGCCTGCGTGAAGGGCACGCGCTCAAACATCCCGACTCTGATTTCGTCAAACAGATTACCAAGGGCGGCGACGGGATGCCGGCTTTTGGCGAGAAGCTGAAGCCCGAGGAGATCAACGACATGGTGCGCTTCATCCGTCGTGAGTTTCAGGGTGGAGCAACCCCGGCTGCTGCCTCGCCGAAGTAACTTGTATCAGAAGCCCGCGCGTAAGCGAGGGCTGCGTTGGGTTCGGTCGAGTGTCGGGAAACTTTTTCCACGTAGTGCTTGCGCGTGTCGCCCCTCCCTTACGGTCGGGCTTCTGACACAGTCTTTGATCGCGCCAAGCTCACCGGTACGTGCCCGGTTTACTATTCACCACCCACGATTTACTATTTACCAGCCATGCACCCATAGCTCAGTTGGATAGAGCGTCTGACTTCGAATCAGAAGGCCGCAGGTTCGAGTCCTGCTGGGTGCACCATTTTTCAAGTCCATCCTCTTGTTCTCAGGATCTAGTTTTCTGATCCAAAGCTTCCTCAATGTCCTTCGCCCACGGGAGCTCTTCATTGCGACGCGCGCGGGCTTCGCTGATTAAACGCAAATTCCGCAGCGTCGTCTCGGGTTCCCAGGACTCTCGCACAGCCGCCAGTGCGTCGCCTGCATATTGCGTGGCCCGCTGCTCGTCTTTGGCCAGCACGGCAAGTTCAAGCAGCGTTGCGTAATCCCAATAGTCAGCATTCCCTTTCGCGATCTTCCGCTCAACCGCATACGAAACCACGGGCAGAATCGTTTCTCGTCGCGGGTCGGGCGGCTCTTTGAGTTCCATCAAAGTAACGGCATTAACCCCCGGATAGGCGTCGCGCCAGTCGGACTCAAACCCGCGCAGGTATGTATCGATCGCTTTATCGAGCAGCGAGCGTGCCAGCAACTTCTGTCCGCCCTTAACCGCGGCTTCCCAACGGTCCTTGTAGACTCTTCCCAGGATGCCGAGGGTTTCACTGCTGGCTCCTCGCGCGGTCAATAGTTCTGTCAGGACCTTCTCAGCCGCTTCGCCCTGCCCGGCACGATTGAGCGCCATCGCCAGCTGTTCCTGCACCATGACTGTCGCTGCGAGAGGCCGCGGCATCTTGTCGACTAACGCGATCATCTGGGTCCAACCTTTGACTGACCGGTATGAAAGGAAGAGATCGATGAGGACTGCGCCTTCCTGGTCCTTCAGGTTTCCCAAAGCTACTTCGACCGCTTGAACTGCCTCGAGGCTTTCCTTTCGCGCAACTTCAAGACGCTTCTTAATCTCGGCAGAGTAACGAACCAGATCGCGAAAGACGTCAGTCTTCTCGTGGGCAACATTCGGGTAATCTTCGACGAGTTGATAGAGCGGACTATCGGTGGCCGGCATTGCGTTCTCGGTCGCTGCCTGACGCGCGGCTGTCAGCCGTTCTGCCAGGGCCTTGCTGTCGGTCGCGGCGTCCGCGGGTAAACCATCCGACGTCAGCTTATAAGGTAGGGCCCTCAGCAGGCTCACATCGAACGGCAGGCGTCCGCCGCCAGCGAAGATCAGGACGGTGCTCCATTGACGTACCGCATGTCTCAGACCAAGTTCGTAGAAAACATTTGCGTTGGCCGTGGTTAGGTCGGCAACTGCATACTCGCAGAGAATCAAACGCTCGAACATCGGCTTGTGAATGATGCCGCCGGCCATCTCTTCGTCGGCGCGAATTGTTTCCAACCCAGCCTGTTCGATCGCAGGTGCGATGATCTCGTGATAGATGCGATCGAAGTCGACGGTGTTACCCATCGCATCGGGTTTTTTGCCGAAGGGCATCAGTACGAAGCAGAGTGGTTTGTTCATGTCGCGGTCCAGGAGTTGAGCGAAAGACTTCGGTTGCCACCCAATTGAGCGTGCCAGCGGCCGCACGCATCCTGCTCAGCGCGCAGGCTCGGAGCGTCCAGCCCGGATGGTTCGAAGTAAGCGGACAATACGTCAAACCGATTTACCAAGTCAAAGACATTTACGAGCAGAAACGAGTCATGTCCGATGTCGCGAAGCGACACTGATCATTCGTCCAAAAAAATTAGTCGGGTTCATGTAGCTTTTCCGAAGGGTTATCAGGCTAGTTCTGGCGCTGGGCGCCCGCACCCAAGAGTCGGAGTTATAAAAGGTGGTGCTGTCGTTCACAGGAAAAGACACCCAACGCCCAGCTCAGCGGCGGCTGTAGGCGGAGCAAAGCGGAGCCGGAAGCCGTCCGTTGCAGCGTCTGGTTCGGCGGCTGTTGATTAAGAAGAGCCGTATTTTT
>JAWVDF010000028.1:0-238425 GCA_033857635.1 Blastocatellia bacterium | reverse complement strand
ATTGAATTCACCTTGGTTCAGGCGTCGCTATGCGACGCGAAGACTTTGTGCACTTTTACCCGGCGTTGAAACGCCGGGCTAAATTCATCCGACGCTACGCGTCGAAGACACTTAATCAGAGGTTCCTAAAGTCTGTGCCACTAAAAACAAAATGAAACTATCACTTAGCGGTGCGACTACCATGAAGGCCGACCTCGAGACTGATGTGCGCGCAGCGGCATCTGCCGGGTTCGACTATGTTGAGATCTGGGCCCCCAAGCTGCGCGAGTTTCTCAAGACGCATTCAGTGGCGGATCTGAAGAAGCTGTTCACAGACGGAGGGGTGAAACCGCTGAGCATCAATTCGATCGAACACATTACTTTCCGAGACGCCGCGGCCTACGCTCAAATCAGGACCGAGTGTGAAGAGTTAGCCGCAGCGGCCGAAGCGATCGCTTGTCCCTACATCGTCGTCATTCCTGGCAAGTTTCCGCCCGGCGGACTGAGCAGCTATGAAGTGATTGAAGTGACTGTCGGTGTGTTGCGGGAGTTGGCTTCAATCGCTGAACGGCATAGCGTCGCGTTGGCGTTTGAGTTCCTGGGCCGGAAGGATTGCAGTGTGCAGACTTTGGAGTTGGCCGACGAGATAATCCAGAAAGTGAACCGTCGTAACATCGGCTTGGTGATCGACAGCTTTCACTTTCACACTGGCGGCTCGACCATCAAAATGATCGACGCGCTCGATCCCAAACGTTTGTTCATCTTTCACATCAACGACGCAGAGGACCTGCCGCCCGATCAACTCACCGATGCGCACCGCCTTTTGCCGGGGCTCGGAATACTGAAGCTGAAAGAGATGATCGAAGCCTTCAAACGGATTGGTTACGACGGAGCGGCGAGTGTCGAGATCTTTCGGCCTGAATACTGGGAGCGCGATCCGTTTGAGTTGGCCCGCGAGGCGAAGGCGGCGGTTGAGCAAGTTCTCGGAAGTTCATAACTCCCTCTCCCTCCTGGAAGAGGGGCTGGAGGAGAGGGTGCGAAGCTTTAGCGCGAAACCTCTTTCTGAACGGGCGTTGTGTTTAGCCACGACAACTCGGCGGTAAGAATAGAAGCGCGCTTAGGCCCTCACCCAACCCTCTCCCAGAGGAGAGGGCTAAAACCGAAAATTCCCCGCAAACAGCTAAGGCAAATCAGCCGATGACGGATGAAGAGTTCATCGAGGGTTTCGAAAATTGCACGCTTGTCGGCGCGGACTTTCATCACCGGGACCACGTTCGGGTGGTTTGGCTTTACCTGCGAGGCAATTCAGTGCTGGAAACGCTCGGCAAGTTTTCCGAAGGATTGAAACGCTTTGCCACCGCTAACGGGAAACCGAATCTCTATCACGAGACGATTACCTGGGCCTATGTCTTCCTGATTAATGAGCGAATGCAACGGGATGGAAGCGAGCAAAGCTGGCCTGACTTTGTCGACCGGAACCCGGATCTCTTTGACTGGAAGGACAACATTCTCAAGTCTTACTATCGAGAGGAAACGCTGGGTTCGGAGAGGGCTCGCGAGATGTTTATCCTTCCGGACAAAGTTTTCGGTGACACAGCTTAAGCCAATATGGGGTCAGTACCGGGAGCGGTAGAGTCTGTGTCAAAAGTCGATGACACGTGAAGGTGCAACCTCCATACGCCGAAGGCGTTCTCTAACTCAGCCCAGGGTAACACCCTGGGATCAAAGATCCCGAAGGATTTAGTACCCTGTAAGGGTTTAAGAATTCATTCTCTTGCGGGTTTTGCATCCGGTCATTATTCAACGCCTTCAGCGTAGGCTCAAATGCTCGCCCAAGTCCCAGGGTGTTACCCTGGGCTGAGTTATGAAACGCCTTCGGCGTTAAGAAATCGACTTTTGACACAGACTCGGTAGCGACCGGGTCTCCATCAACCGACCGTCGAGTAGGCACGAGTACCCGGTCGCTAACGCTCCCGGTACTGACCTCATCATCCAAGCCATCAGTTCTGCCTTTCAGATCTTTCTCGCCACGTCGCCGACGCGAATGGTGCCGGCCTGAACTACTTTCGCGTTGACGCCGCGAAGATGCAGTTGTTTGCCGACGGGAGAATTCACAAACTTCATCGCTTCAAGTCCGAAGCGGGCCACAAACTTTTGACAGCCAAGGTGAGGTGGCGGCGTCACTTCGATTACTGCCGAGCCGATTGACAAGCGAGTTCCGGCGGGTACGTTCTCTTCGCTTAAATTCAAATCGACATAGAGCTGGTCTCCAGCCAGTTGCCAACGATTTTTATCCTGGGCCACCAGCGCAGTCGCCCGCGAATTCATGATGTTCAGTTGCATCAGGGGATTTGGCGATCCGTCCGGCGTGGTCTTACTACGACGCCTCATCCAACTATCGCCGACCAGACCTTCTTTCAAATCGAGTTCTGCTTCCTCAAGAATTTCGCGGTCGTTAATTGCGGGCCGGCGCACGATCAATTGCAGCACGCCTTCATCCTTCGGCGCGCGTCGAATTTCGTCCAAGCCGGCTTCCAACTCTGCCGTACTCAGGTGCTTCGTCAGTTTGAATTCAAGATTGGCGATGCTCATGCGAAATTATTTACCACAGAGGACACAGAGAAAACCAGAAGACGGATCAAGCAGTGCGGGTAAATTTTCTCAACAGCTGATAAGTTGTTTTTCTTCTCTGTGCCCTCTGTGGTTAATCCTGCTGCTGCAATTTCTTTGGAGCGATCAGTCGCCAGGCCTCTTGTATATGAAAGGCTAACTCTTCATTGTTGACTTGATCGAGTTCAATCCCCACCCAGCCGGCCCCGCCGACGTAAGGCGGACGATAAAACTTTTCCGGCGAGCGTTTGATTAGCATCTCCTGGATTCCTATCGCCGCGGGTATCACTACCGCAAAATGTCCATCGTTGTGGTGATTCGTCGAGCACATCGCAAAAACCTTTTTGACGAAGAAGGTCGGTTCGCCGTGCGAGAGCTTTTCCGTAGCGCCGGGCAGCGCAAGACAAATTTTGCGGACGCGTGCGATATGCTTTTCGCCCCGATTCCGTTTCTTGGCTTTTGGTGTTCGCATCAAATCATTTTCCAGCAGGGTTACTGATTCGCCGGTTCCACATCCTTCGCGGCTTTGCCGCAGCACATAGCGGAAAGGCTTCGCCTTTCCGGAGCCAGACTTTTTAGTTGTTTACTTGAGGCTATGCCTCAGGATTCGGGAGGCGTAGCCTCCCAGAGAAAATGCTGGGAGGTTGGTCCGGTAAGCCACAGGCTTACCGCTATGTGCTGCGGCAGAGCCGCTTCACATGATCTGCCCTCAATCCCGGCCATTCAGCGCGTAGGCCAACAGGCGATTGTCCTGCGACACAAACAGCAGTTGGATCATTTCGTCGCTGACAAAACGTGCATCGGGTGCGCTCATCCGGATCGATCGCTCATCGGCCCCGGTGTTGACGTTTACTCCCAGCAAGCCATTGCCGCGCCCAAGATCGGTGTAGAAGTACATCCAATCTCCACGCAAAGCCGCGAGCCTTTTTGTGCGCAAAAGGAAACGCGAAAGCCGCTCGAGCTGATGCGCGGGATCCAGTTTTTCCAACAGGCGATCCTCGACATCGCCTGACTTAACTGACACCGAAGGACGAGGCACTTCAATCGCAGGACGCGCCGAGGTAATGCGTGGACGCGAGGTGGATAGCTGCCGGGCGCGGGCCAGGACTCCGAAAGTTGAAATTCGCTCGCGCACATATTCGCCGGCCTTATTGCGCGCGTACTCGCTCGCTTTGTTTGACGCCAAAGTGGTCAGACTCGGCAGAGCGGTATGTAGAGTCAGACCGGCGCGCAATCCATTCAAAGTATTCAGCAATTGAATTCCCTGAAAAGCACTGGAGGCCGCGCTCCCATACCGGAAATAGAGAGCGCCGGCGCGGGCGGCTATCGCGGCTACCGTCCTCAGCAAGCCACGGCCGGGCGGATTGTGACGCGCTCGCCAGACATTGGCGCCGGTCTGCAGGTCGAACGCCGCGATTTCATTCTTCCCACCGACAACCGCCGCGCCGCTTTCATTCAAGAGCACGAAGGCGGCCTTCTCTACTCCGTGCGAAATTTTTGAGCGGCGCTTTCCGGTCCGCGCATCGATCGTGATCAGGTCATCGCGATCGGCAATCACCAGTGTCGTGGCATCCGCCATGACGAGATTGGTAATTCCTTTGTCGGCGCCCTTGTAACGCCACAGGACTTTTCCCCTTTCCAGATCGATGGCGCTAACCCCGAACGGCCCGCGGTCGACCGTCTCGCCGTCTTCCAACCGCGCGAATTGGCCGCCGGTGCGCGCGTACAAAACGTCTCGGGTCAGAATCATCTCGGGAACTGAACCAAGGTCCTTTGCCGCCCAAACCTCATCGCCGTCCAGGCGCGAGATGGCGCGCACTTTGCCGCGTCCGGAAGTATAGACATTGCGCTCGTCGGCGACCGGATCGGATTCAGTAAGCGCCAGCCCCTCTTCGTTGACGCGAAACTTGTCTCGCTGCCGTTCCTTTCCGGTGCGCGCTTCGAGCGAGGTCAAGCCTTCGTAGAAAAGATACAGCCGGTGGTCGAGAAAGAGCGGCGGCCGGTAATTATCGAGCGTGTAAGGAACGTCATCGTTGTCGCCCCAGCGCGCCGGCATCATCTCGACGTCGCTTTCCAGATCCCGCTTCCAGAGCTCATCGCCGTTGGTGATATCAAACATGTGAATCACCGGCTTGCGCTTAAAGCCATCTTTCGCTTTTCCCTTCGCATCCTTCACCAGGACTACAGCCAACAAATTCTCATTTTGATCGAGGGCCATCTGCATCACCGCGCCGCGTACTTTGTCGCTGCGCCAGAGCGGCTCGCCGGTCATGATATCGAGCGCTTCGACGCGCGTCTTGCTGCCTGACTCGAGGGTCAAGAGAACGATGTCGGTGCCGGGAATCGGGGCTACGTCGGTCTCGTCCAGCTTCACATTCTTGCGCCGCCACAAAATGTCGCCGGTCTCGCCGTCAACTGCGTACAGAGACTTTTCGGTGCCTACGACCAGCACGCCCAGCTCGGTCGATTGATAGAAGCGCACCTTGCTATCCAGCTTCGTCGACCATCGTTCACCCGCCATCGCGTTTGAAGCGATAAAGAGAATTAGAATCAGAAGACCGACAATGCTGTATACAGAAGTTTTCCTGGCGGACATTTTTTTACGGCCTCTCTGATTGTTAACGGCGGTTTGTCGGAGCGAGCTGAAAACTGGGGCGAGGGAATTATAGAAGGGAAGAGGCGGCGCAACAACCGCGAGTCAGAACCGCCTGCGGTCGCGGGTGGTTGATCTTCAGTCTCACTTTGCTTCAAGATCAACCGCCCGCTACCGCGACAAGAGTTATGAACACTGAATCCAGAACTGCAATTTTCGCCGCCATAGCGGGCAACCTGGCCATTGCCGCGACCAAGTTAACGGCCGCGTTCTTTACCGGCAGTTCAGCAATGCTGTCAGAGGGGATCCATTCCCTGGTTGACACGGGTAACGGCGGACTCTTGCTGTTCGGCGCGCACAAGAGCCGCAAGCCGCCCGACGCAAATCATCCTTTTGGACATGGTAAGGAACTCTACTTCTGGTCGCTGGTGGTCGCGATTCTGATTTTCGCGCTCGGCGGCGGCATGTCGATTTACGAAGGCGTCACTCATCTCAATCATGCTGTGTTGCACGATCCCACCTGGAATTATGTAGTGCTTGGCTTTGCCATCATCTTCGAAGGCGCCTCGTTTTATTTTGCGCTCAAGGCGTTTCGCAAAGAGATGAGCGGGGAAGGAATCCTCCGGACGATTCGGACAAGTAAAGACCCGACGACGTTCACGGTGCTCTTCGAAGACACAGCAGCGATGTTGGGTTTGCTCGTCGCATTACTAGGTATTTTTCTCGGCCATCAACTTAACAATCCTTATCTTGACGGCGTGGCGTCGATCATTATTGGGGCCATCCTCGCGGTGGTGGCGGGCTTCCTGGCCTACGAAAGTAAGGGGTTACTAATTGGGGAAGGTGTTGATCCGGCCGTGCTGGCAAGCATTCGCTCGATCGCGCGCGCCGATCCGGCCGTGGCCAAGGTCCGCAAATCGCTGACGATGCACTTTAGTCCAAGCGACGTGCTGCTCACTCTGGATGTAGGTTTCAAAAAGAGTCTAACTGCCGAGAAGATCGCCGAAGCCGTAGTTAGACTGGAAAAGGCGATTCAAGCTCAACACCCCGAGATCAAACACATCTTTATCGAAGCGAAGTCTCTTCACGACCGATAACGGACCGCGGACATCCTTGTCCGCCAGCGGGCGCGGCACGCTCGTTCGCGCTTCGCGCTCAGTGCGGACAGGATGTCCGCGCTCCAGCTACTTCCGTTTCAGAAATTCTTCAGCAGCGGCGAGCGTCTCTGCCTCACTCTGTTCTTTGACCTGCTGATTGATGCCCCACTCGTGGCCGAACGGGTCGATGATCTTTCCATAGCGCGCGCCCCAGAACATATCCTGCGCCGGCATGAGCACGCGGGCGCCCGCGGCCAACGCGCGCGCGACGACGGCGTCAGCATCGTCGACCTCGAGCGTGATGCGCACACACGTGCCGCCGCCCAGTGTCTGAGGAGTCTTGACTGTGCCGCCTTCCTCGGCGCGGAACTCATCGCTGAGAAAACACTTGTGCCCGTCGACAATTATTTCGCCGTGCATCAGTCGCTTCCCGTCGGGCGCCATCATCCGGTCACCCTCCTCGGCGCCAAAGACTGACTTATAAAATTCCAGCGCTGCGAGTCCATCTGAAACGCAGAGGTGTGGAATGAACTGATCTTCTCGGTGCATGATGATCTACTCCTTTGGGTTGATGGAGCCCGCGCTCCGACTACGAAACAAAACCTGCCGCGGCTTCCTTCGATGTAACCACAGGAACTATTTCAAACTCGACCAGATCCTCCCAGTTGCTGGTCCACTGTTGCAGCAGCTGAGGGTCGTCGCACTGCATCAACTGAAAGCAGCGAGCAAAGTCAGATTCAACCCAACTATCGATGTAACTGAGTCCGTCCGGCATCATTCGCCCCTGCTCGCGATGTCGCTCGTAGACAGGCGCGGCATCATTATTCTTGAAGCGCTCAATCACCATGAAAAGCATCTTCGCCTCCCTGGCTGCACGTCACTGGTACTTTGCGGCAAGCTTTTTAATCGTAGTCGAATTTCGAAACGTCGCCCGCATGCCCAGAATCTTTTCCGCCAGCCCTCCGGAAAACTTTGAGTCGCTCATACGCGTGCGACACAGCCAATAAAGTTCGCGGCCATGAAGATGGAAATCGTCAGATTCGCCGGCGAATGAAAGCAGTTTCTGCTTGACCCCATCGGCGGGTTTCACGGCAACAAAACCTATGTAGAGAAGATGACTGCCCTGTTCTGATTCGGTAAATGGTTTGTAGTTCGCCACGGCCGCCAGTTCCGCGACCGACCTGACGAACGTCTTCACTTCGTATCCGAGAGTTTCCTGCAGGTGCTTTTCGATCTTTCGTTCCAGCGCCGCGGTGTCTTTGGATCGTGAATCAAAAATGACGTTGCCGCTGGCGATAAACGTCTCGACATTCGAAAGGCCGACGGCTTCAAACAGTGAGCGAAGATGATCCATCTTTACCGTGTGACCGCCGACGTTTATCGCTCGGAGCAGGGCTACGTATTTTGGCATCGAGTTTCAGTCTAGCGATTTCAAAAACGTTTTGGGTGATTGTGCCACCGTTGTGAACTGAGTGCCATAGCGAGTGAGGTGAGTTCTACGGCGGATCCTCTTTGTGGCTTTGCCACAGCACAATGCGGAAAGGCTCTGCCTTTCCGGCCGGTCAAATTTATTTCCTGGAGGCTACGCCTCCTCGCTGCCCGGAGGCATAGCCTCCTCAAGTAGCTGGTCCCCAACGGTAAGCCGAAGGCTTACCGCACTGTGCGGCGGCAAAGCCGCAAAACACAGCTGACGGACATTCTTTCTTGACTGGTCAATTTTACCGGCACCCTAATCGACTGACTTGTTTGGTAATGTCACTGGCACCATCGCCCGCGACGTTATACGATTGCCCGCATGAAGGATCAACTCTCCGCCGTCGCCGAGTTTCGCGCGTTGCACGAATCCGGATGCTTTGTCCTGCCGAATCCCTGGGACGTTGGATCCGCCGTCTATCTTCAGCACCTGGGTTTCAAGGCGCTGGCGACCACCTCGGCGGGCTTTGCTTTCGCACAAGGTCTCCCCGATTCCGTTTCGGCTGTGTCGCGTGAGCTGATGTTGGCGCACATCCGCGATGTTGTTAAGGCCACCCACCTGCCCGTCAATGCTGATTTTCAAAATGGATACGCGGACGAACCCGAAGGCGTCGCGGCAAGCGTCTCGTCCTGCATCGCGATCGGCGTCTCCGGCTTATCGATCGAGGACGCGACCGGCGACGGCGCCCACCCGCTCTACCAATTTAATTTGGCGGTCGAGCGCATCCGGGCGGCGCGCGCGGCAATTGATGCTGCGGGTGTTCCGGTCGTGCTCACGGCGCGTTGTGAAGCCTATTTGGTTTCGGAACCCGACCCGGGCCGCGTCTCTCTCGATCGATTGATTGCTTTTGCTGAAGCCGGCGCCGATTGCCTGTTCGCTCCGGGCGTGCGCGAACCGGGAGAGATCGCCGCGATGGTGAAAGCGGTCTCGCCAAAGCCGATCAACGTCCTGGTCTCTTCGCCGAATGCTGATTTGTCAGTGGACCGGCTCGCGGACTTGGGTGTGCGTCGTATCTCAGTCGGCTCAGCTCTGGCCCGGGTGGCCTGGGGAGCCTTCATGCGTTCGGCGCAGAGCCTCAGGGACTCCGGCTCGTTCGATACGTTTGCGGGGGCAGCTTCATTTCGCGAGATTAATGAAGTGATGGATCAGAGATGAGGTCATTCAGGTAGCTGTGTCAGAAGCCCGCGCGTAAGCAAGGGCCGGCCTCGCGACGGAAACCGAAGAGCTCACTACGCCCTCCCTTACGGTCTGGCCACTGGCCGCAATCCGGAGTTGAAAAGCGCCGAACCAGTTTTGTTTATCGAGCGGCTGGTACTGGGAACGCGGGCGCCCTCGCCCGCACCGCGAGCAGGCGCACGTCTCCGAAAACACGCGCACCGTTGTCGACCCGCCCTTAACTCAACATTGCGGGCGAGGGCGCCCGCGTTCCCAGCAATGCGGCGCCCCCGCATCCGGCGGCTGCCCAACTGATCAGGCCGTTTTACTCACCCTATACCAACGTATAATTGCGCTCGAGTTTCCCTGCTGCTAGCCTACTTAGCATGTCCTTTCATGAAAATAAACTAGTCGCCATTGTCGATGATGATGATTCGGTGCGCGTCGCGTTGGAGGGCCTGCTGAAGTCGGCTGGCTTGCCGTCGCGAGCGTTCGAGTCGGCCGAGAAATTTATAGAATCAGGCCAGCAGCATGAGACTGCGTGTCTGATCACGGACATTCGCATGCCGGGAATGTCCGGTCTGGAACTGCAGGCGAAACTGAACGCTGAACGTTGCCGAATTCCCATCGTCTTTATTACCGCACATGGGGATGCAAAGATGCGGATGCAAGCGTTGAGAGCAGGCGCAGTAGAGTTCCTGGCGAAACCATTCGACGACGAAGCTCTTATCCAGAGTGTGCGCGCGGCCCTTGAGAGTTGAGCCGCCAGCGCAGCGTTCATCCGTGTCCCTCGGGGAGGTTCTCTGTGGAAGTTGTAGAAAGACTCGAATACAGTGATCAGGATTCTGATTCGCGCAGGTTCGAGCAGATCATCGGAGAGAGTGCTGCGCTGGAAGCAGTGTTCGAACAACTCGAATGCGTTGCGCCGACGGATTCAACCGTTCTCGTCCAGGGTGAAACAGGTACCGGCAAGGAACTGATCGCGCGCGCGATTCACAACATTAGCTCGCGGTGCGGTCGTTCATTTGTAAAGTTGAATTGCGCTGCTATTCCCTTCGATTTGCTGGAGAGCGAGCTCTTCGGTCATGAGAAGGGCGCTTTTACAGGAGCTATCGCGCAAAGGGTCGGCCGTTTCGAACTGGCCGATCAGGGAACGCTTTTTCTGGATGAAGTCGGCGATATTCCGCCGGCACTGCAGCCGAAGCTGCTGCGTGTTCTTCAAGAGCAGGAGTTCGAGCGCCTGGGCAGTACTCGTACTCGCCAGGTCAACGTGCGCCTGGTGGCTGCCACGAACCGTGACCTGACGGAGATGATGAAGCAGGGCGACTTTCGCAGCGACCTTTACTATCGATTGAATGTTTTTCCGGTTCGGGTTCCACCCTTGCGCGAACGTCGTGAAGACATTCCGTTGCTGGTGCACTACTTCATGGAGAAATACGCGCGCCGCATGGGTAAGCGGATCGAAACTGTTCCGACTGCGACGATGCAGAAACTGGTAGATTGGCCCTGGCCGGGAAACGTGCGTGAGTTGCAGAACATGATTGAGCGGGGAGTGATTCTCTCGCGTGGTTTTGTCCTTGAGATCCCTTTAGCAGAACTGGCGCAGTCCGCGATACCGCCTGGTGATAGTAACGGAGCCTCGACGCTCGAAGCTTTCGAGCGAGAACATATTCTGGATGCCTTACGCGATACTGGTTGGGTAATAGGTGGGCCGGCCGGCGCGGCTGCGCGGCTGGGACTCAATCGCAGCACGCTTAATGCGCGCATGCGCAAGTTGGAAATATCGCGGCCGCGTCCGGATGTTGGCGAAGTGAATTTGGCTCGGTCGCGCATGCGGGCATGAGCCCGCGCAAGCTCTCGCCAAAAAGTACGACTAACTTTAGTTTATCGCCGACTCAAGGAGCCTGCGCAGCAGGCGTCAGAGTGTAGCCCCTGGCGAAGCGCAGCCGAGCCTGGGGATCATGGAAAGCAAAATCATCGAGCCTGCGAAGCTGGCGATAGAAGGTCATCCCCGCGAATGAGCCTCATCAAAATTTTAATCCAGCGAAACACAATAATCTTGCGAACTGAATTTCAACCAGCCTGCGCAGCAGGCGTCCCGAGTGTAGCCCCTGCCGAGGCGCAGCCGAGCCTGGGGGACAGGGCAACCAGGAAACCCAACAGCCTGCGTAGCAGGCGACAGAGGTTCCCCCTTGTCACAAAAAATCTTCATCCACACTGGATCCGTCGCCAGCTTCGCAGGCTCACTTGATTTTCTCCAGATTATCCCCAGGCTCGGCTGCGCCTCGCCCGGGGCTTCATTCTGTCGCCTGCTGGCGCAGGCTCTTTGAAGGCTGAACCTAAACCTACTTGAATCTCGCTGGCCTTTTTACTCTTCCGCAGACGACAACTCTATTCACTCTAACCTCACCTGGCCACATCACGACAAGTGACTCTATTTGGTCACCCCCGGCTTTGCCTAAAAGCGACTAAACGGCCCGTAATAACCTGGAATTCAGTGGCAAACCAGTTGCAACCAAGGCATTGGTGAATGCGCAATCCGACAACTTAGGAGGCTCTGAATGCCTTCAGAAATATTAACCGTCCATTTACCACCGGCCCTGTAAGCTGCCGATTAACTCAGCGACAGCGTGTCTCTGAGAACAGCCATTTCGGTACTGGGGATCCGAAAGCAGGCTGTGGGCCGAACGTGCCGGATGCTTCAGGGTGAGAAGCATCCGGCACTCAGGGAGTTTCGAGATAGGGAGGGAGTAAGACGATGGATAAAGTACTTCAAGGACAATCGCGTGACTGGTGGAATACCGCGGCTCTCGCTTTACTGGCAGTGATTGTGTTCTTTCTAATTTGGTTGAGCGCATGCTCGTCGGGTGCGGCGAACAAAGCCGGCTCCAACCAGGCAGCAACAAACACGAGTAATGCGACCGGCCCGCCGGCCACCACGAGTCAGGCGAAAACTTCGGGACAGAGTGTGCCAACGTCGCTTGCCAACGCCGGAGAATACGGCGAGAACATCTATGACTATGCAAAGGCGAATGATTGGAAGAACGCAGGTGTAAAACTCGCGGCGCTCAAGGATGCGGCCGGAAAGGTGCGCACCGAAGTGAAAAACAAGAGCGCGGCGGTTGACCGTCTCGATGGGCAGGTGACGGCTTTGGACCACGCCGTGGGTGCGAAAGATCGTCAGGCGACCATGCGCGAGGCTAATCAAGTGACGCTTGACGTCGCCAACATGACTGCTGCTTACCAGCTGAGCGTTCCGGTCGATGTGGTCAAACTTGATTACTATGGTCGTGAGTTGGAGGTTTGGGCCCAAGCACAAGACGCGACGAAGCTGCAGGCGACTGCTGCTGATATGCGGCGGACATGGGACTCGCTGCGACCATCGATCCAGGCCCACAGCGCCACTGAAGCAAAGAAGTTCGAGACTTTGGTGGCTCAGGTCGAGTCGGCTAAAACGTCTGCAGATTACGCGCGGGCTGCGACGCCGGTGCTTAACGAAGTGGACAATCTGGAAAAGCTTTTCCCCTGAGAGTAGAGACGGAGGAGTAGCCCCCGCGTAAGCAGGGGCTGCCAACAGTGTCAGAAGCCCGACCGTCAGGGAGGGCCTTCTACGCAACAAGCCCTCCCTAACGGTCGGGCTTCTGACACGCCAAATGCCACTCATCTATGTGGAGAGAATCAAACAGGCCCGTTAGGCAAGAGCTTATGCTCGGCTTGATTTACCCAGCCGTGCTGGGCACGATTCTGTATCAGCTGGTTTTCACCATCGCACACGTGCTCAGGGAACAGTATCCGCTAACCTCAATCATGTGGATCAAATGGATCCTGGTTCTCATTTCGATCGGATTCTACGTTTGTGATTATCTGTACATCGTTCTGACGAAGCGCTATTACTGGTGGGCTTTCGTATGCGATGTTGTGTTTCTGCTGGCCCTCTACGCCACCGTCATAGCGATAGACGTGGATAACCCACGCACCCTGCCGCACAACAAGCTCATTCTGTTCTGCTATTTTATTTTTCTGCTGGTGTACCTGATGTGGGATGGCTACGAATTTCTCACCCTGCCCCAAGGTCAAGAAAAAGATTTCTATCGCTCAGTCGTATTCTGGGAATTGCCCTGGCTGATCGTTATCGGCGTGTTCGAGATCATAGCGCTTTTATGGAACGACCATTTCATGATAAGCATCCTGACAATTATTATTCTGTCGATAGTAACGATCTGGTTTGCATTCCTGGTTAGTCGAATGCGGAGATTCAATTGAAGAGCGTGCAGAGTTCAACCTTTAAGTTGCTGATGAGGTCAGTACCACCTGCGTGAGCAGGTGGATCAAGGAATCAACCTGGGCGAATATCTGGCCCACCCGCTGACGCAGGTGGTACCGACCTCGTCTCAGACACAAGCTAAAGCTTGAACTCTAAACTGGTGCGATAACAGCTATGCGTATTCTTTTAGTCGAGGATGAAGCGCGAATGGCGCAAGCCATCAAGCGAGGTCTGCGCAACGCGGCCTATGCGGTTGATGTGGCGCGCGACGGCGAAGACGCGCTCTATCAGGCTTCGATCAACGACTATGATGCCGTGATTCTCGACGTGATGCTTCCCAGACGCAACGGGTTCGAGGTCTGCCGCGAACTACGCGCGCAGGGCTCGCGCATCCCTGTCCTTATGCTTACGGCGCGCGATGCGGTGGAAGATCGCATCGGTGGCCTGGACACTGGCGCCGACGATTATCTGACGAAGCCTTTCGAGTTTGGTGAACTGCTGGCGCGGCTGCGTGCGCTGCTGCGACGGGGGCAGGAGTTGCGCCCCACGATTATTGAAGTTGGCGATCTTGAGATTGACACGCGTGGCCAGCGAGTCAGACGCAACGGGCGATCGATCGAACTTACCACCAAAGAGTACACGCTGCTCGAGTACCTCGCGCGCAACGCCGGCAAAGTTGTCGGGCGTGAAGAAATTTCCGAGCACGTCTGGGACGATACTTTCGACCCATTCTCAAAACTAATTGAAGTCTATATCAATCGGCTGCGCCGAAAGGTTGACGAACCTTTCAAGGCGCCGTTAATCCACACCAGACGCGGCGCGGGCTACGAGATGCGGGTCGCTTCCGACGAAGATCGGATCGAGGACGAAGATGTTTAACTCGGTGCGCGCACGGCTGACGTTGTGGTACACGGGAGTGCTCGCGCTGGTCCTAATCTCCTTTGCTCTGGCGGGCTACTTTTTTCTCTCATACACACTTAACCGCCGTACCGATGAGGCTCTCGCGGAGGAGGCTAACGCCTTTGCAGCCACTCTCGCAAACGACGAAACCGACAGTCAGCCGGGCGAAGCCAATGCTGCCCGGGGCGGGGACGCGCGGAGCAATCCGGATGAAGCAGTAAGGGAAGCCGTCAGCGAAAATCGATTCAGGGACTACCAATTAGTTGTGTATGCAGACGGCGGGAGAGAGGTAGCCGCCAGCGCCAAACCACCGAAGGGAGACCGGCCTGGTTGGGCGCGTGCCCCCGCGCCATCGAAATTAACAGAAGTGGCCAACGCAGTTGCTCGCTCCTTTGAGTCGCGACTGTACTTTGCCAATCTTTCCGACGGCGATAACCAGTTTCGTGTTGTCGCCCGCCGGGTGCAGGCACGCGGAAGCGCGTACACGCTCATCATGCTTCGCTCGCTCCGCGAGCAGGAAGATCTGCTCGAAGGTGCAAGGTCCGCGCTCTTCATCGCTGTGCCGCTCTCGCTTTTACTGGCTTCGGTGGGCGGCTATTTCCTGGCGCGCAAGAGTCTGGCGCCGGTCGTCAGAATGAGCGCGAGTGCAGCGCGCATTGGCGCAGCCAACCTTCATGAACGCTTGCCGATCGCGAACGCGCGCGACGAATTGGGCGGGCTGGCCCAGGTCATCAACGCGCTGCTGGCGCGGCTCGATGCCTCGTTCGAACAGCAGCGGCGCTTCATGGCTGATGCCTCGCACGAACTGCGCACGCCGATCGCCATTATGCGCAGCGAGGCGGAAGTCGCACTGTCAGAGCCGGACACTTCGACCCGGGAGCTGCGCGAATCGATCACTATTTTTAGAGACGAGACAAAACGACTAACTGGAATCGTGGAAGACCTGTTCATGCTCGCGCGAGCCGATGCCGGTCAGTACAAACTTACGCCGAAGGAATTTTATCTTGATGAACTCGCCGGCGAAGTTGTGCGCGCGGTCCGCACGCTCGCCGCTGAAAGAGACTTGACCCTGCAACTCGATGCCGCCGAAGAGATGCTTTTTCGCGGCGATGAGAATCTAATCCGTCGCCTGCTCTTGAATCTGATCGACAACGCCATCAAGTACACGCCCAAGGGAGGCAGCGTGACCGTGTCATGCAGACGTGAAGCGGACCGTTACGTCATCAAAGTCGGCGACACGGGCCCTGGTATTCCCGTCGAGGCCCGGCCGCACATCTTCGAACGTTTTTATCGCGCTGACAGTGCGCGCTCGCGGATTGAAGATGACGGCGCGGGCCTGACGAGCGGCGCGGGACTGGGACTATCAATCGCGCGCTGGATCGCCGAAGCCCACGACGGCACGGTTGAGTTACAAGATTCATCCGAGACGGGAAGCGTCTTTCAATTGATCCTGCCTATTGTTTCTTGCCCTCCCTTTGGGAAGGGTTAGGGGAGAGGGCGAAAATCAGCTCGACGTGTTATCGGATCGCGGACATCCTGTCCGCCTGAGCGCGAAGCGCGAACAGCCTGTGTATCAACCGAAAGGTTGAGCGTGCTGCGCCCGCTGGCGGACACGATGTCCGCGCTCCGATCTGCATCCGCCAAAATAGATCTCTATCCGGTCGTTACTGCTCCCGGTACCGACCCGTCGCTGTGGCTCCTCTTTATTTACCGCCCGTTTACCTGCGCTCCGCTAAAGTGCGTTTCAACCTGAAAGACCGTTCAGGGAGGCTTAGTCCAGAGGAAACTTTGGGCTGTGGGCCAGCAACCGTCATAACCCGTGCCGTGCTTTATCGCAGTTCAGTGCGGCGCGGGTGACGACGATAGCAGGCCGAGTTTTTGAGCTGACGTGTTTGGTTGTAGCATGCGCATCTTGCGCGTGGGAGAAATATCTTCAAGGAGTAACTGGGATGAAAAAACTAAAAGCTAATATGAAATGGATAACGGCGGCGCTGGTCGCGGTGATGATCGCCGGGGCGGGTGTGGCGCTGACCGCAGCGATGGCGCAGGGCAAACGCCATAAGCACGAAAACAAGCAGGAAGAGAAGGCGAAATACACTTCGAGCGTTCAGGTGCCGGATGACAAGAACGAACGCGAAGAGGCGGAAGGCGCCGAAAGTTCCGCAGAGAACGAAGCCGACGAATCAAAGGAAAGTAACAAAGGCGAAGAGGCCGAAGACAAAGCCGAGGGCGGAGAGAGCGAACGCTTGAAGAGCCTTGCGCGCATCACGCCGGAACAAGCAAGCGCAGCCGCGCTGGCGCAGGTTCCCGGTACGGTCAAGAAGGTCGAACTCGAAAACGAGGACGGCAACGTCGTCTATGGCGTCGAGATAAAGACGGCGAATGGCGAAAGCGACGTTAAAGTTGATGCCGGCGACGGTCGAGTGCTTCAGGTTGAGAAGGACGGTGAAGAAAACTAAGCGAGGCCTGGACGCAAACTTTAAACGATCGCGCGCCGAAGGCGCACGGGGATGGCATCCCGCCAACTCTCCGCGACCTTCGGCGCGCGCTTTCGTCTTCAACTTGAAAGGGTACAGAACCGCGAGCGGTAGCGAGCGGGATCGAGACGCTACTTTTCAATCAGCAGTCCTCTATCGCCCAATCTAATTGAGCGGAACAATCAACGTAATTCCTTATCCCGCTCGCTACCGAGGTTGTGTCAAAAGTCGATGACACGTGAAGGTGAGAAACTTCATACGCCGAAGGCGTTCCCTAACTCAGCCCAGGGTAACACCCTGGGATCAAAGAGCCCGAAGGATTTGTTACCCTGTAGGGGTTTAAAAATTCATTCACTTGCGGGTTTTGCATCCGGTTACTATTCAACGCCTTCAGCGTAGGCTCAAATGCTCGCCCAAGTCCCAGGGTGTTACCCTGGGCTGAGTTATGGAACGCCTTCGGCGTTAAGAAATCGACTTTTCAGACAGGCTCGGTAGCGAGCGGGATCGAGACGCTGCTTTTCAATCAGCAGTCCTCTATCGCCCAACTAATTGAGCGGAACAATCAACGTAATTCCTTATCCCGCTCGCTACCGCTCGCGGTTCCGTAACTTAGCTAATGTGCCCAGTTCTTTACTGCCAACCGCCACCCAGCGCCTTGTAAAGCTGCACCAGAGAAAGCAGCTCATTACGTTTCGTCTGCGCCAGGCTCAACTCAGCGCTGAATAGCGCGGTGTCCGCGACGAGAGCGTTGAGCAGTGTGTCTACCCCACCCTCGTATCTCAGATGGGCCAGCCGCGAAGCGTCCTGCAAAGAACTGACCAGCAGTTCCTGCTGAGTTCGAATTTCTCTGACGCGACGATACTGGACCAGAGCGTTGGACACGTCGCCAAACGCCGTCTGGATAGTTTGCTGGTACAGCGCCAGCGCGTACTCGCGTTGGGCCTTTTCAAAATTTACATTCGACTTAAGCCGGCCGGCGGTAAAGATCGGTTGGCTGATCTGAGGAATGAAAGTCCAGATACGGCTGGGACCGCTAAAAAGATTCGTGAGAGAATTGCTTTGAAATCCAAAGTCGCCGGTAAGACTGATGGTCGGAAAGTAAGCCGCCCTGGCAGCAGCCACCAGAGCGTACTCGGAGATTAGAAGCTGTTCGGCTGACCTGATATCCGGCCGTCGCTCGAGCAACGAAGACGGCAATCCGGCGGGGACAGCCGGCAGTTCCTTCTGCTGGGCCAACGAAGCACCTCGCGTAATCGGCCCCGGATTGTTTCCGAGAAAAAGGTTGATCTGGTTCTCGGTCTGCTCGATCAAGCGTTCAGCATCGGGGATGGTTTGAGATGCTTGATAGACCAGCTCTTCAGCCTGGCGCACTTCCAACATGGTTGCGAGCCCACCCTGTTGCCGGGCCGTCACTATCCGCAGCGATTCCTGTCGCGCGCTCAAGGTTCGCTTGGCGATCTCGAGCTCCAGATCCAACTCGAGCAGGTTGAAATAGCTGGTAGCGACTTCGCTTACCACGACCGTGGTTACGGTCTTACGGTCTTCTTCGCTGGACGCCAGCTGTGCGCGGGCAGCCTTTGTTTGCTGGCGCCGGCGGCCCCAGAGGTCGACTTCAAAAGTTAGTAAACTCAAAAACACTTCGCCGAACGAGCGACTGCGCCCCGCTTGGCCGGTCGTGCTCGCTCCGCTGTTAGCTGAGGTGCGCGTGGACGTCAGATCAGCGCCAGCATTGAATTGGGGAAATTGATTCGAGCGAGCGAGACCGACATTGGCGCGCGCTGCGTTGATTCTGGCGGCGGCTAAACGCAGATCGTAGTTCTGCGCCATAGCGGTGCGCACAAGCTTCTGCAGCTCTTCGTCCTGAAACACTTCGAACCATTTCAGATCGCCGATTGAGTTTGGGTCGACCGGCAAAGGTGGCTCGGCGCCGCGAAACTCATCGGGGGTTTTGATCGGAGGGCGCTCGTATTTCTTTTGGGCTACGACGGTGCCGGTCAAGAGACTTACGGTCACAATTGCGGTAATTAGGGCCTTCCCTTCAACGAGCCTGCGGAGCAGGCGGCAGCATAAAGCCCAGGGCGAAGCGAAGCGGAGCCCTTGGAAGCGGTGATCAATGATTCCAGCCCGCGCAGCGGGCGGCAGAGGGCTCAGGAGAACCGATCGGCTGTCGCCCGTTTCACGGCCTCTGAGAGATACAACCGCCATACCCAGGGTTCCGCTTCGCTCCACCCTGGGCTTCATGCTGCCGCCTGCTCCGCAGGCTCGTTGCGTGCTCTGATCTAACCGTCGCATCTTCAATCTCCTCCCGCCGGCGCTGGTTCTGGCTGGGAAGACTCTGGCTTTGTTTCTTCCTGCTTGCCAAATCTCAGCGAGAACTTTTCGACCAGGTAGAAGATTGGCGGAATCAGAAAAATGCCGAGGCAAGTCGCGGCGAGCATTCCCATGATGACCACAGTACCCAGAATGCGCCGTCCTGCTGCGCCCGAACCGGACGCGATCCACAACGGAACGCAGCCCGCGATAAACGCAAACGAAGTCATCAAGATCGGCCGCAGACGGAGGCGGGCCCCTTCCAGCGTGGCGTCGATGAGCGACTTACCCTTGGTCATTTCATCGCGGGCAAACTCAACAATCAGAATCGCGTTCTTGGCGCTCAAGCCGACCAGAACGATCAGACCGATCTGTGAATAGATGTCCAGGTCGTATCCACGCAGCAGCAGCCCAAGGAAAGCCCCCAGTATTGCCACCGGCACGGAAAATAAAACTGAAAACGGCAGCGACCAACTTTCGTAGAGCGCAGCGAGAATGAGAAACACGAAAGCAAGCGAAAGTGCGAATGAAGTAGTCGCGCTCCCCGAAGCCTTCGTTTCCTGATAAGAGAGGTCGGCCCAGTCGTAGCCCATCTCAGGGGGCAGAGTTGCTTTAGCAACCTGGTCCAAAGCAGCCAGAGCCTGTCCCGAGCTATAACCCGGCGCTGCGTTTCCTATAACCTGGGCGGAACGGTACAGATTAAAGCGATTGGTATACTCCGGCCCCGTGATCGGCTTCGTGGTCAACAGCGCAGACAACGGCACCATTGTGCCGTCGTTGTTGCGCACGTAGTAACCCTTGATATCTTCCGCCGTCAGACGCTCTGCCCCTTCGCCCTGCAGGAACACTCGCCACTGACGGCCGAAGCGATTGAACTGATTAAGGAACAGCCCGCCGAGATACGCTTGCAGCGTCTGGTACACGTCGCTGATCGCTACGCCCTGCTTCAAAACTTTATCGCGATCGACGTCGGCATAGATTTGCGGGACCGCGGAGTTGAACTGCGAAGTGACGCCGGTCAACTCGGGACGCTGGCGCGCCGCGGCGAGAAACTTCTGCACATTGTCATCGAGAAACTGCACCGTGCCGCCGCTGCGGTCCTGAATGAACATTGAGAAACCGCCCGCATTGCCCAACCCCGGAATCGCCGGCGGCATTAAGGCGATGCAGTTTGCTTCCGGTACCTCGGCCGCCATCTGCTTGTTAAGGGTGGCGACTATTCCCTGAACCTGTAGTTGAGTCGTCGTTCGTTCGGCCCACGGTTTCAATGCGATGAAGAAGAACCCCTGATAGCTTGCCGAAACCCGAGACAGATTGCTGAACCCGCTGACCGTGGTGTAGTACTGGACGCCCGTTGTCTTCGAGAGAATCGTTTCCACTTTTTTCAAAGCCAGATCGGTCCGCTCCATCGATGCTGCCGGCGGGAGCTGAACATTCACGTACAGGTAGCCATAGTCCTCAGTCGGTAGAAAGCTTGTAGGAAGCCGGTAACCGAGGACGCCCGTAGCCACGGCGAAGCCAACCAGAATCAGAATTGCGATCAGCGACTTGCGAATCAAAGCATGACTCAAGCTAACGTAGCCGTGCGTTGCTTTCTCGAAGAGGCGGTTGAAGGCGCCGAAGAACCGGGCCAGCAGACCTTTCGATTCTTTTCGCGGTCTGAGAAGTAAAGCGGCCAGGGCCGGTGAGAGTGTCAAAGCATTGAAAGCCGATAGCAGCACGGAGATGGCGATAGTAAACGCGAACTGTTTGTTCAGGCTTCCCTGTATTCCGCCCATCAATCCGATTGGCAGAAAAACCGACGAAAGAATCAGGGCTATCGCCACCACCGGAGCCGAGACCTCTTTCATCGCCTGGATTGTCGCGTCGCGCGGGCTCAATCCTTCTTCAATGTGTCGCTCAACTGCTTCCACGACTACGATCGCATCATCCACAACCAAACCGATCGCCAACACCAGGCCGAACAGCGACAAGGTGTTAATCGAGAAACCGAGATACGGAAAGACAACGAAGGTGCCGATGAGGGAGACAGGCACGGCAATCATCGGGATCAGCGTCGCCCGCCAGTTCTGCAAGAAGAGATAAACAACCAGAATGACCAGCACGACGGCGATAAGCAGGGTGGTGACGATGTCCTTGATACCCTGGGTCACTGCCTGAGTGGTATCGAGCGTGACCGCGTAATCGAGGTCGTCAGGGAACCGCGTCTTCAGTTGGGCCATCGCCGCCTTGACTCCGTTAACCACGGCCAGAGCGTTGGAGCCGGGGGCCTGGAAAACTCCGATAGTGGAAGAAGGTTCACCTCCCAGGCGCGACCTCTGGAGATAACTTTGGCCGCCGAGTTCGAGCCGCGCGACGTCCTTCAGTCGCACGATCGATCCATCTGGTTTCTCCAGGACAACTATCTGACCAAACTCTTCCGGGGTCGTCAGGCGTCCCTGAGATCTGACGGTGTAGGTCATCTCTTTGCCGGGCGGCGCCGGTTCAGCGCCGACCTGCCCCGAAGGATTGACGGTGCTTTGCTGTCGCACCGCATTGGCGATGTCGGTTACGGATATCCCCAGCTTGGCCAGCACGTCCGGCTTGACCCATATGCGCATCGCGTATCCGGTGGAACCAAAGACCTGGACATCGCCTACGCCCGGAACACGAAACAGAGTGTCCACCACATTGATGTTGTTGTAGTTTGCGAGAAACAGTGAGTCAAAGCTCTTGTTGGGTGAATAGAGCGAAATCAGCAACATCGGACTGCCGGTCGACTGGCGGATCGTAACGCCATACTGGCTGACGTCTGTGGGCAGGCTGGATACTGCCTGTGATACTCGATTCTGAACGTTCACCTGGTCCAGGTTTGGATCGGTACTAATGTCAAAGGTGACAGCCAGGTTTTCCGTGCCGGCATTGGCGTTGGTCGAAAGCATATAAAGCATGCCCGGGACGCCGCTGACCTGTTGCTCGATCGGTGCGGAAACTGATTGCTCGATGGTGACTGCGTCGGCTCCCGTATAAGTAGTTGAGACATTGATCTGCGGCGGCACAATTTGCGGGAACTGGGCCAGCGGCAGTCCGAGCAGCGCGAGCACACCCAGGATGACGGTCACGATCGAGATAACCATCGCGACAATAGGCCGCTTAATGAAGAAAGTTGAGATCATTTATTAATCCAAACGCACCTTCATACAAGCCCGTGAACGGGCGGCAGCTGTCTCGCTAGAATCATTCGCCTCTTAAACATCACGTGCCCTTGATTGACTCTGTCGCCCGCTATCGCGGGCTTGTGCCTCGATCGCTACGCGGGTTAATTGTTCGTTGAAAACGTTCCCGCGTACGGTCTCGGCGCTACGGTAGCGCCCGGCGTAACTTTCTGCGTTCCGTCAACCATTACGGTTTCTCCGGCCTTCAGTCCGTTTGCAATGACCCACATTTGGCCCACTGTCGGACCGGGGGTGACCGTCCTCATCGTTACTTTGTTATCACTGCCCACCACCGCCACGCGGTACATGCCCTGTAACTGACTGACGGCGCGTTGAGGTACTAGCAGCGCGTTGTTTTGGGTGCTGGTTGCCGCGCGCACTCGCGCATACTGGCCGGGCCTGAGAATATTTTCAGCGTTCGGAAACAAGCCCGCCGTGCGAATGGCGCCTGTCTTGGGATCAACCTGGCGATCGGCTATATAGAACCTGCCCGTATGCGGATACGTTGTTCCGTCGGCGAGAAACACTTGCAGCTCGAGTTGCCTTTGCGCTGAAGTGCGGTCGGCCGGCGTAGGATTACGTTGGACGTAAGCCAGGTACTCCTGCTCACTGACAGTGAAATAAACCTTGATCGGATCAACCGTCGACACAGTAGTGAGAATCCCACTGGTCGGGTTTACCAGGTCGCCCACCTGCGCCAGGGCGATGCCGGCGATGCCATCGATTGGAGAAAAGATTTTGGTGAAGCCAAGATTCAATTCAGCGGTCTTAACCGCTGCCTGCGATGATTGCACCTGCGCCTTGGCCGCGACGATGGCCGACTTTGCGGTTTGGGTAGCCGCCGTGGCTGCTTTGATCTGGGCGTTGGCTACCTGTACCTGCGCCTTCGCCGCTTCGTTAGCCTGATCGGCATTATCAAAGTCCTGCTGGGTGACGGCTTTCTGCTGGAGCAGCGGACCATACTTGTTAACGTTTAGTTGGGTCTGCCGCTGATTGGCCTCGGCCTGTGCGCGCTGGCTGTGCGCTTGAGCCAGCTGGGCCTCAGCCTGGGCCAGTTGAGAAACAGCTTGTTCCACCAGACTTTCAGATCTCGCCAGATCCCCTCTAGCTTGATTTAGCACTGCCTGCAGCGGCCTTGGATCTATCTGGAACAGCAACTGTCCCTTTCTTACGAATGCACCTTCGGTGTAAGCCTTGCTCAACAAGTAGCCGGAGACTTGAGCACGAATATCCGCGTTCACCATCCCGTCGGTCGTACCAATCCACTCGCTGTAGATAGGAACATCCTGCTGCTTGACCTGGACCACGTCGACCTGCAGCGGCACGGGCGCCGCCTGGGCCGGCTTACTTGAGCGGCCAATAAACAGCGCGATGATCACCGCCACGACGACGACGCCGAGCGCAGCAGAAGCCAGGATCTTGTGTCTTCGGAAACGGGCTTGGAGTGAAATTAAGAGGTGCTTCACGACGTTGATTCCCTTCGGCTCGAATTCAGTCCAGTTGCAACTGCTCTGCCAGCGGATTTTCGGAAACGGGACGCGGCAGCCTGCTCCCGAAAACTGCGCCTGCGGCTGATTAATGTGTAATCAGATGGGTAGGCGGAGAGACTGCGATGACCAAATAGAACCACGTGTCGCGATGTGGTCAGTTGAACGCAACCCGCGACATGGTCGGCACGATAGATTCTTACAACCGAGTTTCTACCGGATTTGCTGCTCTGCCGCGCCACAGTGCGGCTCCTCCTTACCGGAAGAGAGGCTATGCCTCGACGTAATGGCGGAGGCGGAGCCTTGCTGCACTGTCCGGTGGCAAAGCCGCGAAGATAAGACCGAACGAACGCACAAGAAATTCACCTGACCAAATAGCGACGGATGATTAGTTATGGTCACGCTCTATCAGAGCGCGCTACAACGATCGGGGAAAATTTAAGGAAAAGCGCGAACGGCAACTTTGGCCTGTGCCTTGCACTCACAGTGCTCGGCATGTTGCCTACTAGGTAGTTTTGATAAAGGAGAAATTGAAATGAGAGTTCTTCGCGTTACAGTCGCCGGTGCGCTGGTTCTATTTGCAGTCACCGCGGCATTCGGAATGTCGGTGAAGTCAGACTACGAAAAGAATTTTGACTTCAGCCAATTACACACGTTCGCCTTCAAGACTGATCGGGCCAGTAATGACCCGCTCAGTACGAACACACTCGAGGCCGGAAGGATCCAGAGCGCGCTAACCGCACAACTGGAGGCCAATGGGTTCACGCAAGCGACGGGAAGTCCGGACTTTATTGTCGCCTTCTACTCGCGTTCAAAACAGAAGTCGCAAGTCCAAAGCACGGGTGGTGGCTTTGGTCCTGGTCTGGGCGGCGGCTTCGGACGCTTTGGTTACGGCCGAGGATTCGGTTGGGGTTATGGGATTCCAGGGGCTGGGCGTTGGCGCTATGGCTTTGGCCCGGACATCTGGACCACTAATTACACTCAGGGCTGTGTCATGGCCGATGTTATCGATGCCCGAACCAATGATCTCGTGTGGCGCGGTAAGGTGACGGACACGATCAAAGGCGTCGGCCAGTCTGAGAAGCAGACTGATCAAGCCTCCAAAGACCTAGTCAGCAAATTCGTAAAAGACGCCAAAAAAGTGGACAAGAGCCTGGCGAAGAAGGGCGCATAACAGTTGGGCCAAGCTGCGGAAGAGTCCCACCGCTCTTCCCGCCGTCCTCGATATGAATACAATCGGTTGAGTAATAGGGCCGCGTCGTCAGAGAGCTTCCGCACATTAAGCGCTACAGGAACTTAACATCGCCGCAGAGAATGATTCAGGTCTCACTCCTTCTTCTCGAACTTTAGCGCCGCCGAGTTCATGCAATAGCGCAACCCCGTCGGTTGTGGCCCGTCGTCAAAGACATGACCAAGATGTGATCCGCATCGCTGACACTTCACCTCAGTCCGTTCCATTCCCATCGTGCCATCGGTCTCTTCGATCACGCTTGCTTCCGCGGCGGGCGCGTAGAAGCTGGGCCAGCCACTGCCCGATTCGAACTTGGTGTCTGAGCCGAACAGCTCCAGCCCACAGGCCGCACAGTAGTAAACGCCAGGTTCGTGATTGTCCCAGTACGCGCCCGTGAACGCGCGCTCGGTCCCGGCCTGGCGCAATACCCGGTACTGATCCGGCGAAAGTTCTTTGCGCCACTCATCGTCGGTTTTTTCTATTTTGTCTGTCATGGTTCTTGCCCTTCTGCTGTCTCTCCGATGATCTTGACCAGGACCCGCTTCTTTCGCCCGCCGTCAAACTCTCCATAAAAAATCTGTTCCCACGGTCCAAAATCCAACTGTCCGGCCGTGACGGCTACCACTACTTCTCGGCCCATGATCTGTCGCTTGATATGGGCGTCCGCGTTGTCTTCGCCGGTCAGATTGTGCCGATACCGGCTGAGTGGTTCGTGCGGCGCCAATTCCTCGAGCCAGGTTTCGTAGTCATGATGAAGGCCGCCTTCATCGTCATTGATAAAGACCGAAGCGGTGATATGCATTGCGTTGACTAAAACGAGCCCTTCGCTAATCCCACTCTCTTGCAGGCATGATTCAACCTGCGGCGTTATATTTATGAATGCCCGCCGGGTGGGCACTTCGAACCAGAGTTCTCGCCTGTAACTTTTCATTTAGAAATTTACTAACAGCAGCAACCCGGGGCGGTCAACCGCGACCGGGGGCATGAGGTCAGTACCACCCGCGTGAGCGGGTGGGTCCAGGACGCATTCATGCGGACTCTCTGATCCACCTGCTCACGCAGGTGGTACTGACTTTATTATGTCGGCAGGTCCGTGATCTCAATTGGACCGGACCGGCAGGATGCCGGTGAACCGCAGGCAAGATGCCTGCGCTCCCGGCCTGTTACGTTTTGGGCCGAGCCGGCTCTTAATGTTTGCTTTACTTCTGACCAGCCGCCTTAGCCCGGGCTCGCGGTTGCTCCGTCCCGTCCGTCTCGCCGCGAATCTCGAGCTGCCGTCGTTTCTCTTCGACGCGTTGACCTGCCGGGATACTTACTTCCAGCACGCCGTTGCGAAAGTCCGCGACCGCTTTGTCGGCGCTGACGCCTTCCGGCAAAGGAATTCGACGATAGAAGCTGCCGTACGATCGCTCGGATCGATAGTAACCCTCGGCTTCCTCCTTCCGCTCGCTCTTGCGCTCACCGCGAATTACTACCGCGTCGTTGCCAACGTCGATGTCGATATCGTCTTTGCTCATGCCGGGCAGGTCGGCGCGGATAACAAGGTTATTGTCCCGTTCGAATACTTCGATCTGCGGCGAAAATCTGGCGCCCCCCAAAGCAGTCAGCCGGTCGAGGCCGCCTTCGATTGTCGGCGCCAGCCAGCCGCGGCCGAGGCCGTACTCTCCGAACATCCGATCCATCTCTTCACTGAATCGCCGCATGAAAGTAAAAGGGCTCGGGGTCCCGAGATTGTTTTCCGCGGGCCGGGAAAGAGCTGTTCCTGTCTCTTCGGAGTGATGAGTCTCTGGCGCCAGGGATGATTGCTGTTTAGTTGTGTTCGATCGTGACGCTCGCGGCGATCGCGGCGACTTTTTTGAAGTCTTCTTGTTCTTCGCGTTAGCCATGGTTCTCTCCTCTCAATGCTTATCTGATTTAACGAACCTAACGTGCCGCGGCTGACGCGGCCAGGGTTGGTTCGGACACTTCCTTAACGATTTCTCCCGCGACGCGCTTTCCGGTTTGCAGAGCGATGTCGGCCAGCGCCACGATCCCGCAGCAGGACCCGCGCTCGTCTGTGACCGGAATGCGCCGAATGCGTTTGGCTTCCATAATCCGGCAACACTCTTCGAGCGACATATCGGGCGTCACCGTTACGATTTGTTTCGTCATACAATCCGCGGCAGTCAACTCGACTGGATTAAGTCCGTTGGCTACCGTGCGGCAAACAATATCGCGATCGGTCACGACGCCGATCGGAACCTTGCTCGCCTGGTTGTCGACCACGGGGATCTCGCCGCAGTCGTTGTCGATCATCATCCGCGCCACCGCGGGCAGCCCAGTCTCCGCCGTGCAACAAGCCGGATTTGCTGTCATCACTTCTTTAACTTGCATGGTCATTCTCCTCTAAAATCGAAATTGAAAACTACGGAATCATCAACGGAGCTATTTCTTCGAAGAAGATTTCTTCCTGGAGGAAGACTTCTTCTTTGAAGAGGACTTCTTCTTCGACGATGATTTCTTGCGGGGCACCTTGCCTCCCGCTTCGCGAGCTTCGGACAATCCAATTGCGATCGCCTGCTTCTTGCTGGTTACTTTCTTTCCGCTGCCGCTCTTGAGGGTCCCCTTCTTGCGCTCGTGCATTGCCTTCTCGACTTTTTCGGAAGCTTTCTTTCCATACTTGGCCATCGTTTACTCCTCCACGTTCTTCAGTTGAATTCCCGTAACAGCGGAGTTGCCGTCGCGGTTGGCGCCGGCTCTGGTTCGGGCACCGGTGTAGGGGTGGCTGAGGGAATGGGACTTGGGGAAGGCGTCGGAGCGGGCATGGGTGTCGGCGTCGGTGTCGGCGTGATAGATGGGCTGCGCGATCCCGTACTCATCGTTCCTAAAGAGACTGAGATCGAGCCGACCGCAACGCACAACAGCATTGTGCCAATTAAGTTTCTAAGACCGTTTTTCATCGTGACCTTTCCGCCGGGTGAATCGTCCATGATCCTTGCTTAAATCTTCTAGCGATCCGATCTTTCGGTGACCAGCCCAATACAACGTTCGAGTCCATGTCACCCCCACGTACAACTAACTGCCGCGAACGTCCGCTTACGGTTCATGCCGTTAACGTGTTCCCCAACAATTGATTCGATTCGCGGATTACACGCGCAATTAGAGTGCCGATTTGTGGGGAGCTTCGAGGACAGAGATAGCCAGCGTTTGTAGAGGTCGCTCAACCCTCAGGTTACTGACGGTGATGAGGTCAGTATCACCCTGCGTGAGCGGGTGGGATAGTCAACTTGTCAGGCATGAACCCTTGATCCACCTGCTCACGCGGGTGACCTCATGTTCAGAGGCATGTCAGAAGCCCGACCGTGAGGGAGGGCCACACTCGCAAGCATACTTCATTCAAGGAAACCGGGGGACTGTCTGTTAATGCCGATAGCCGACTGTATCGAGCCTCGCGCTTGCTGACGCGCGGGCTTCTGAACACCCTAACGATTCACAATCAGTTGCACCAAAATCCCGAGGCTGCTCGCCGCAACCAAAGCTACCACGACATTCCACTTGAGTAACTGCGTCATAATGAGCATGGCGAAGAAGGCAACCCAGGCGATCGGATGCGTTAATGCGCCGCGAGCAATCTGGACCACTGCCGCCAAAATCAGGCCCACGGATGTAACAGTTAGTCCCGCCGTAAAACCCTTGATCCAGCGCGAGTGACGCAACCGTTCATAGCCGCCAAGCAGCGGAATCATCAAGTAGCCAGGGACAATGATCGCGAGTGTCGTGAGAATGGCACCCGGCATCCCGTACAACATGTAGCCGATGCTGGCGATATAAAAGTTCGCTTGCCCCGGCGTCACGCGCGCGATGGTGAAGGCGTATAGCAACTGATCTTCGGTCAGCACCCGGGCGCCATCCACCAGGTGAGTCTGAAGCAGAGGGATCATCACCGGCCCATTGCCAAAGGTCATTAAATTAAAGAGCGCGACGAGCACCACCAGCTTCCCGAGACTCATTTTTCCTGGCCCTTCTTTTTACTGTCATCGACTTCCATCTTCCTTAAAGCGAAGGCGCCGATGATTCCGCCTGCCATCAGGATTAGCGCGGGATTAAGTCGAAGGAAAAGCGCGAGTGCGAAAGCCACGCTTGCAAAAACGAGTTCACGCGAAGGACGGAAGACATCCTTGCCCAGCTTGAGCGCGGCAACGACGATGAGCGCCAGCGCCGCAGGCATGATCGACACGGGCAGAAGATCAAAGAGGCTGCTGTTTCTGAGATAGCGATAAGCGATGGTGAGAACGACGGTCAGCACAAAGGCCGGCAGGACCAAAGCAGTGAGCGCGATGACCGTCCCCGGCATGCCGCCGAACTTGTAGCCGTAAGCGACCGCCAGTGCCGTCATCGTCCCGCTCGGCACGATGCGCCCGATGCCGTAGATGGTAAGAAACTCGTCGCGCGAGACGACGCGGCGCTTGCTGACGAGTTCTTCTTCCAGCACTGCGAGGATACCGAGGCCACCGCCGAAGGCCAGCCCTGCTTTGAAAAAGATCAAGAACAGCTCGGCCCTGGTGACACGAGTTGGGGACTCTACTTTGTCTTCAAGCTTCTTCAAGCTGCGCACCATTGGATACAAGAAACTGGAATTTTGTCGGGCAGTTTCGTGTGATTTCGTGGATCAGTCTTCTCTGAGTCAAGAATGATTGAGCCGGACTCGTCCGGTTGCTGGTTTTTAAGGCTGACCCCCCGGGCTTACGCCCGGGGCTACACTCTGCCGCCATCTCCGATGGCTCGTCGACTGGTTCCCCTCCAGCTGATCAGATGAACTCTCAGCTGATCAGATGAACTCTGCATTCATTTCCAGAGGACGTACTTGCCTCCGTTGGCGCAGATGATGACCAGGTTCATCAGAACGAGCATCAGATCGTAATGCCATCCTGAAGCCTTTTCACCCCAGAAGCCTGTATGCCAAATAAAGATTTTTTTCTGGATTGCTCCCAGCATGAGCAGGATTAAACCAAGCGCTGCGGGTTGCGTTAGTACGCCCAGCGCGACACCCAAACCACCGCTAAACTCCGCGGCGCCAAGAAATATCGTAAACGCCGGACTCATCCCGATACTTCTTGCCCGGCCCTTTGGATCTGTAACGTGGGACCAGCCGCTGGTCAGGAACACCGCCGCTACCATCAGTCGCAGCAGCAGCAAGCTGACGTCGGTGAACTGAGCAAGCTGTGGAAACATCCGTGACCTCCTCCTTAGAGAATGATGCGCGGCGCGCCTAGAACCGCGACACAATTAGCAGTCCTCCGGCTATCGCTACCGCGTCTTCCGCGAGGGCGATGACGAAGTCCGGAACCTTCAGTGCGCGCACGAGGCGCATGCGAATGTGATAACCCGCGAACGCGCCGGTGATTGCACCGGCCACACCAAGAACGGCGCCTAATGCGATCGACTGCGCGCCGGACGCGGCAACGCTCGCGCCGGACAAACCACCCAGCAGGCCGCGGCCAACGAGCCCGACAAGTCTGGTGCGGTTCGGAGTCGAGGGAAGTTTGTCGATAACCAGTTCACCGAGGGCGAGCACGGTGAAGACTGCGACGGCAGCAGTCGAACCCATAAAGGCCAGTGGTGAACTGTTGAGATGGAGCCAGCGCAGCTTCGCGGCCCACGCCACGACTGCCGGCGCGGTCATGGTACGCAATCCGCCGATTACGCCAATTAGGAACGCCAGGACTAGGACGTAAGCAGGATCCATGGATGAACTCCTTTTGATCGATGATGATGTTCGTTCGGCGCGCTCTTTAGATCGTGGGCGCTTCGCTCGAGCTTGCAGGTCTCATCATAACTCTCCTGGCGCCGAAGTCCTCGGTCTTTCCTCACTCGCCGGGAATGTTAGTGACTCTGCCGCGGCACAGTGCGGAAAGACGCTGGCTCCGGCAAGGGTTTCGACAACAGTCTGAGGCTTGGGAGTTAGGAGCGTCATAACATATTCCGACCGAGTGCGAGATTGATCAGGCGCAAGCCGGTTGGCGGCTACGAAAAGTTCGTCGGGCTTTGAAGCGCATGCTATTCACAGAGGGCGGACAGGACGTCGCGCTCCCAGGTCGTTCGGTTGGGCTCGCTTCCCTACCCGGCCCTCCCTTACGGTCGGGCTGCTGACACGACTCACTTATTTGAAGGTGGCTCGGGTGTCGCACTCGCTGCGGCCTTGTCCCGGCGTTCCTTCAACTTTTTCGCGGCCACCAGATCGCTCATCGCCACATAGTTGAGATTGCCGCCCGCTCCGCCGGCAAAAACGCGTATCTCAAAATCGACGCACTTAAGAATCTTCAATTGATTGTCCATGCCCACATAAACGTCCCATTGATCTGCTGGCGGCAGACTTGTTCCCTCGGAAAACCTGGTTACGAACTTATCGACATGGGGCCATTCAGGACCGTTATACCCGGCGGAGAACGTCGACACGCGCCCGTCCAGAAGCGTGAATGTGATTTGACTGATGCCGGCAAAGGTCTCTTTCGATCCAAACTTTTCAGGTCGGATGAGAAAGCTGGAGACTCCGAACTTGCTCGGCGGCCTGGCTAAGTTGCCGCGAACTTCCGCGTCCTGATCGCTTCCGGGAAACAAGGCCAGCACTTGCTCCGGCGTCATTCCCAATCGCAGACCTTTTATGTCAGGGGCGCCCGCCTGGGTCAGGACACAGGCCGGTTTCTCCTGCGCCGGCGATTGATTTGTCTGGGTCGAAGGAACGCTCAAGGGAGCGCCGTTGTTCTGTGCGCCCTGTGAGCGCGCCGACTGGTACTCAGAACACGCGAACGCAGAAAAACCGATTATTAGAAATGCGATTGCCAGAAATTTCTTCATACTAAGAACACCTTGCCAATGCTATAGAGATCGCGAACTCCAAGTTTGAAAGTACGACAAGCTGAAGGAGGTTCTGATCAAGAACCACGAAGCGTTGCGACCTCCAGCCCAGGTTTGCCGCCGCGGCTAACCACCTTAGAGGTTGCTGAAAAACCAAAGATATCCACGAACTCACACGAAACAAGGACGAGAAAATCTTCAATTTGCGCCATATTCGTGTGATTTCGTGGATCGTTCTGCCGCCGCCCGAACGAGGCCAAATAATTTTTCAGCAGCCTGCTAAAACCTGCTATCTATGTGATGTGCGGATGTCATCCTTGTTCCGCGGCAGCGGGTCCAAAGCGTTCAGCGTTCCGGGCCTTTGCCTTAGCGGCTTCGACCTGGCGGTCCCTCGGCGGCGCGTTAGTTACCAAAGCCCCCAGCAGTTCATGAGCGGCTTGCGTGACCTGGTCCACAGCCTGCGCAAAGACGGCTTCGTTGGTTTTTGAAGGCTTGGTGAAACCGCTAAGCTTGCGCACGAATTGCAGTGCCGACGCGCGAACCTCTTCATCGGTTGCGGGTGGTTTGAAGTTGTGCAGAGTCTTGATATTTCGACACATAAGATCTGTTCCTTACTAGTAACCTTCTTGCTTTAAAAAATACAGGGCCGGGTCAAAATTGAAAAGCGGCGTGGGGTCCGTAGTGGAAGGAAAGCGTGCAGCTAATCTCGGCGGCGCATCAATGGGCCCTGGTGGCACAGACTTCAGTCTGTGATTCGCGCCCTGAGATCACAGACTAAAGTCCGTGCCACAAGTACAGGGTCAGGCCTTCTCTTGCAGCACGGACAGAATATTTCCCGCCGGGTCTTTGAACCAGGCGATGGCGGCCGGTCCTTCGTCACTGCGGTGAATGCCCTTACTGTCCGTCTCGATGGCGCCTTCGTACTTTTCAAAACTGACGCCTCTAGTCGTAAGTTCATCGACGGCTTGTTCAATATCGTCGACGGGAAAATTCAGGACTGTGAAAGATGCCGGAGCGTGGTTGGGTTTCGGATATAAGAAAACCCTGCCGCCGCCCGCTATGTTCAGCGCTAACCCCTCGGGCATTTCCGAAACATCGAGTTCGAGTGTCCCGGCATAGAAATCTTTCGCTCGCTGTAAATCGTCAACGGAAAAGCTGGAAAATGCTTGTGTGTTTTTGAACATGATTCGGTCTCCTCAATTGCCGCGTTCGCTCTTATGCTCTACCGCTGACTGGTAGCGGCTCTGCCAAAGAGATCGCGCTAAACGCTGGGAACGCGGACGTCTCGTCCGCACCGGAGGCGCGAAAACTCGGCTGAGTTCTTGATTCCAAAGGGCTGCGGACGGGACGTCCGCGCTCCCCAGCATTAGCGTTATCGATGTCATAGAACTTACGCACATCAGGGGGACGAGCTGCAACTCGCATAGCTTAACCTTTTTTACTGTTGCGGTTTTCTACTTTCTCGCCCCCGGCGTAATCCGGAGTGTCAGCCGTTCGTTCCCGCGCACAATCTCGACTTCGTATTCCTGTCCGGCTTTCATTTCACCCAGCGCATAGGTGTAGTCGTAAACATTCTTCACCTCATGGCCGCCCATCTTCACGATCCTGTCGCCGGCTTTCAATCCGGCCTTTGACGCGGGCGAGTCTTCGCGCACTCCGTCCAGTCTTAAACCATCGTTCGACTCAGCATAGTTCGGGATCGTCCCCAGATAGACGCGGAATCCGCCGGAGCGTCCTTGCGAATCGCTCTTGGCCACGGCGTAGGTCGGCCGCTTATCGTTTCGATCCAGGTCGCGAACAATTCGATCGACAAAACTGATGATGCTCGCTTCGCCTTCGTAATTGATTTTCTCGGCAGTGTCTGAAGGCTTGTGATAATCGTTGTGAGATCCGGTAAAGAAGAAAAGCACCGGCAGTTGCTTGCCGTAAAACGAAGAATGATCGCTGGGGCCGTAGCCGTCTTGGTTCAGCGTGAGTGCGAACTTCTTGCGCGGATCCATCGACACCACCGCACTGCCATTAGAGCCCGTAACGATGGGAACGCCCTTTGGTAACCCTGCTCGATCAGCGGCCCCGTTAAGCGACACGGTCATTCCCTGAAGGTCGTTGCCGGCATCGATCATCGATCGCCATTCCTGCGCCGTGCCCACGCCGCCAACGATCAGAGCGTTGCCTTTCATGCGCCCGATCATGTCCATGTTGAGCATGGCGACGGTGTTCGCGAGCGGCACGATGGGATGGTTGACGTAATAGTTCGAACCGATCAGACCTTCTTCTTCGCCGCTGAACGCGACGAACACAACCGTGCGCCGCAGCCTTTGCGAAGAGAGCATCCGGGCGAGTTCTATCAAAGCCGCGACGCCCGAAGCATTGTCGTCGGCGCCATGATGGATGCCTGTACTTGCAGAGAGACTGCCGCTGCCTTCACCGCCCATCCCGAGATGGTCATAGTGCGCCCCAATCACGATCGCTTCGTTCTTCAGTTTTGGATCGTTTCCCGGCAGGATACCGACGACGTTGAATGAAGGAGATTCGCGCTTCAAGAGGTTGACTGAAAGATCCAGCTTTAGCCCGCGGACGGGAAGACGCATGTCGGCATTCGCGTTTGCTTTTCTGCTATCAGCCGCATTTTCGAAATCGGCAAGTTGGTCACGCGAACCCATGAGCTTGGCTGCCAATTGTTTGGAAATCACGACCACTGGGATTCCGGCCTCACCCTTATTGTCATAAGAAAGCAGTGCCAGCCGGTCATCCTTCAACTTCTCCTCGGTCGCAATTATCAAGAGGCCCTGGGCGCCGGCAGCGCGAGCGGCGGCGACCTTGAAACGAATTTCACCCGCGCGAACAAACTGTCCATGCGGATTGTCGCCGTCGGGCGTGCCGGAAAATACAATCGCCACCCGACCTTTGGCATTGGACGCGGCATAGTCGTCGTACTTCAGCGCGGACGATGAAATGCCATAGCCGGCAAAGACCATCTCCGCGCCTTTGACCGATGCGTTTGATGAAAAGCCGAGCGGCATCCAGTCACGTCCGACCATATAAGCCGCGATGTCATCCGCTCTCCCCGGGTTTACATAAAGCAGATTGTTGTTACCCAACTCGACGCTGGCGACGTAAGGAAACGGTTGCAGATAGCGCGCCTGATTTTCACCACGTGTGCGCGCCGGACGGGCCATCTGCAGGCCCGGCCGCAAGCCAACCCGGTTGAATTCACCGGCGATATAATGCGCGGCGTCGTTGGCTCCCGGCGTGCCTGTGCGGCGTCCTTCGAGCGCATCTGAAGCCAGATAGGTGATCACCTGTCGCAGGCGATCGATGCTGGGAGAGTCAGCCGTCGGTTGCTGTGCGACAACCGCGGTCAGCGAAAACGCCAGCACCAGAACAAGACTGAGGGACTTGCGAATCATAATTACCTCTCTCTATCTTTCCGGAGCGCGGACATCCTGTCCGCCAGCGCGCGCAGCGCGCTCAGCCGTTAATAAGTGACCCGACCGACTTGTTCGCGCTTCGCGCTCAGTGCGGGCAGGATGTCCGCGCTCCATTCACTCAACCCAATCGGCAATAAAAATATTCGTCTCGCCGCGCACTTTGCCGTTGCGGTTCGAAGCGAACACCAACTTCTTGCCGTCAGGCGAAAACATCGGGAAGCCGTCGAACGTGTCGTTGTAGGTTATGCGCTCCAAGCCCGTGCCATCTGTCTTGATCACATAGAGATCGAAATCGCGGCCCTTGGGATCGGCATTGTTCGACGAGAAGATTATGCGCTTGCCGTCGGGAAAGAAGTAAGGAGCAAAACTGGCTTTGTTCAGACGAGTCACTTGCCGCTTATTCGATCCGTCGGCATTCATCACCCAGATATCCAGCACCGTCGGCCGAATCAGGTTTTGCTTCAGCAGCGCGACGTAGTCAGACTTCTCTTTCTCGGTCTGCGGATGATAAGCGCGATAGACGATCTGCTTGCCGTCATAGGACCAGAACGGGCCGCCGTCGTAACCGAGTTCATTCGTCAGACGCTGCACGTTCCCACCGTTCGCGTCCATCGTGTAGATATCGAGATCGCCGTCGCGCTTTGAAGTGAACACCAGCTTGCCCTTGCGCGAAATGGTCGTCTCGGCGTCATAGCCCGGCGTTTTGGTTAGTTGCTTGAGATCGGAACCGTCGGCATTCGCGGTGAAGATATCGAACGTGTCATAGACGGCCCAGACATACCCCTGCGAAAAATCAGGCCGCGGCGGGCACTGCTTCGCGCCCAGATGGGTAGACGAATAAAGAATGCGTTTGTCGCCGGGAAGAAAGTAAGAACAAGTGGTCCGTCCGTCGCCGGTTGAAACCATGCGCACGTCCGAGCCGTCGATATTCATCGTGTAAATCTGATCGCACTCATGACCGGCGCGCGTCGATTGGAAAATCAGCTTCTTCCCATCAGTGGAAAAATAAGCCTCCGCATTTTCACCGCCAAAGGTCAGTTGGCGGAGGTTGCGGAGATGCTTTTCCTGCGGGAGGGCGAGGTTGGTTGTTTGGAGCGATGATGCCCTTTCGGAGTTGAAGGCAACTAGGGGAAGCAAAAGCAGAATGATTGAGAATAACCGTTTCACCTGAGTTGTATCGTTTGTGTTAGACATGAAAGTGGGGCGAGCGTCATTTAACCATAAGACGGTTTCAACCGCGAGTAAGAAAACTGTTCCGGCCAACCACTCTTATGACCCGTCAATCTCCTCGATCTCTTGAATGATTGCGGGGAGATTCGGACGCTCAAAGCTCAGACTCGCAGCGGGAATGCGATTGTGTTTGATATCTGGCGGTACGTGTTTGTGATGAGGCATGGTTGACGCCAGCTTAGGGTCATTGGGATGGGGGAAGTCATCGTACCAATACAATCGTTCCTCGCCCCGATAGACTTCGTAACCGTAGGATATGATCAGACCCGCGTCCAAATCGACTTCCTCGCGTAACCGCAAACGTAAGCCATTAGTAAAAAATACTTCACCCTCCGCCACACTTGTGTAAGGGCTATCCGACCAAACGGCGACGGTGGACGTTTTGATGTTTGGCTGGCTGAGCAACTCCGCGACAAAGCGGCTATAGTCGCTCAGTGAAGTCAACGGATTGTCGATCATTAGTAGGCGGGTTGAACGCGCAGGACTTCGGCCACTTCACGGCCCTCAAGTTGTTTCCGGTAAGCATCCATCCGCCGACGCAGAGTCTCGTAGATACCCTTCCATCGGCTGAAATCTGCGCGTGACTCATCGAACGCGTCGTAGGCCGACAAACCGCCGGACATCAGCGCGGCGTAGAAGTCTTCACTCAGAACGCCGTACTTCTCCTCGTAAAGCGTAAGACGACGCTCCAGCAGTTTCATCTCGATGACTAATTCATGGACTTCCATGGGTGTTGCTCCTTGAGCGATTCTACTACTGACTGCTCCCGTGTGCACTTTATCTAACTCGAAGCTAGTCTGGGACAGAAGTGTCCTGAGTGGTAGGATCGTCAGGAAATAAGCTATTGATGATCACGATATATCGGTCGACTAACGCCGAGACTTCGGCATACGCGAGGTCAAGGATCATTCTCACTTGGTCATTGTCTCCCAAAGGGACATAGTTCTTGCTATCCATGTATGACTCTATCGTTTGCCTCTTTTCATCATCCCCACTCAAGTATTCGCCGTAGTCTCTGTTACCTTTCCTGGAGTTGCATTCGTTGCAACTTGGCACCAAATTACCGATCCGGTGCTCGCCAAGCTTGGCCTTATTTATTGGGATGGCATGGTCGATCACTAGATCAGTTTCTGCGCCACAGTAGGCACATCTGTTCATGAAGTAAGCTTTTGCTTGCCAATCGTTTTCGTTGAATGACTCTCGACCAATATTACTCAGAATATTTCGTACAAAAAGATTTTGAGCATTGCCAATGGCATTACCCCGATAACGACCTCTGGCTGCTCTCTGAGAAGGTTCTGCGTTCGATAACTGGCGGGATGGTTGTGGGAGGCTATCCATGGCAGACAGTTCTTCGTTGTCTGCTAATCCTTTCGATAAGAGGTATCGGCAAAACAACTCCCTGCTCTTGCTTGTAGGAGGATCATACCATTGACTACAGACCCTGAAGGTCTTACCCCTGACGACATGAATCTCACGCCAGTATCGCATTGACTGTTGAGGTGAGATGGTTTCCACTTCGGCGCAGAATGGAAAATGGATGCCGAAGGTATCTTTCGAATACTTTGCATCCATGAGGCGCATCAACTCTTCATGATCGCCTTCATCGCAATAACGGAATACCTTTTTGGTATAGGCTTTTACTAGTTGACCAATCTTCATACAGCAGTCACTACGGTAACCTACTTACATCGGGCGTCCCTCTTTAAGGCTCTCGGGCATTGCTGTGATCAATGCACGGAGCATAGTATTCACTGATTCCGAGGTAGTAAAGACCTTCCACACTCGGGTAGTGGGGTAAAGGTGTGCATATGGGTAGCGTGGTAAGGTTGGAATATGAAATGTAAGGGCCAGCCAATACTCGTCAGCATGGCTGGCCTGCATCCTCCGCCCCTGTTATCCAGCGGCCTAAATCTAGAATTCCCATCGCCCGTCTAGATTCACTTCACCCTTCTAGCAAAGCACATGCGTCGGGCCTAGACAAAAGTTTGGTCAACATAAGCTCACCGTCCTTTCGCTGGTGGCGGGATTATACGTTCTTTTCACGAAGCGGCTAGGGGTTAGCAATGCCGTCCAGAGCCCAGCACGCTCTAGCGCGTTTGTGAGTGCTTTATGGTAATTTTACGCATTTGGAGGTGATGACATACGGGCCTTTATCCTGCTGGTGGCTTATCCAATTGTGATTCAACTTGGTTCTCGGCCTGCGCAGCGATGCCTGCCGCCCCTTCCGGCGCAACCGGCTCTATAGGTATCTTAATCTCACCATAAGCCGCCTCAAAAGCATCGATGTGATTCTTAAGGATTATTGAAAGCACCTTCGCAATCTCTCGCGTCATGTTGACTCGTACAGTTTCTTCAATTATTGGCTTCCCTTCTTTCTCTCCAATAATCTCACCGAACGTGATAGCCAAGTCCCATGACGAAATGCCGACCTGCATGTTGTTCGCGTAGAGCTGCCGGAAGCGTTCAGTTCTAACCCTGATTTGATCGGCGGCTTTAGCAAATGCCTCGTCAGGCAACCCGCTTCGTTTCTTGAGGTCGTCAATTTGTTTTGACACTTTCTGAAATGCTCCTTTAGGCCGTGGCCCGGTACATGCTGGGCGTGGTTTCCGCTACACTCAAAGGTTGGTTTGCCGTTGTCGCTTTCCCGCTTTCGATTTCTAAGGCGACGGGCAAGCTAAACGCGAGACTCCGCTGGGTCGCGGCGGTTGTCATCATTGGTGAATTGATGAGGCGTAAGTGACTCGCCGGAGTGCTACTCGCAATAGCTGCGCTTGAGGCGGCATCCTCGGCTGATTTTTCCTGAAAAGCAGGATCATCTTCAAAAGAAGGACACTGAAGAGTTTCCCGATTAAAGGAGTCGAAATCCTTCAAAAAGGAACCAAAGCTCTCAAACTTAATCGACAGGCGTACATCAAGCGCCTTTGCAAGACGTTTCAGCGTCTTTACGCTCCACGACTCATAGTTGATATTTTCCAGAACAGAGATGCGCTCCTGTTGCATTCCCGCTTCTTGAGCGAGCTGGGTTTGCGTCCATTCGTGATCTTCTCTCAACACTTTTAGTTGAGTAGCAATAAGGGTGTTAAGAAAATCCTCGGCATAAATATGCCTAGTTTCCTTGTCCTTAAATTCCTCTCTGAGGTTCTTAGTTAATTCGCTCATGTTTACATCGCCTCTTAGGGTCAGTCAGTACCTTAACGCGTCGTATGCCTGCCTCAATGTCCGCGTCCTTAGGTTCGTACTTCCATGAAATCTCTTTCGCGCCCACCAAAAGCGTAAAGCCATGCTCAAGCCTATGCTTTCCTGTTGTCACATCCGTGAGCCCAAACGGCCCAAAACAAAGCATTGGTCTAAGCTTCGGATTGCCCTGCACCTTGAGTTTGTAGATATATTCGACCTCCGTCTTCATCAAAAGACCAGGCGGGAGATCGGGGCCAGCTTGAGCCAAGGTGTCTAACTTGACTCTGAGCTTGATGCGCTGGGGCTTTTGCAGCGTCCGCGTCCACTCGGCGATCTCGTTATCCCCGCGCTCGTTTAGATAGTCGTAAAGCTCCCACATAAGTATATAACAAAATTATTATTCCGCAAGCTAAAACAGCTTGACGCGGTATGATAATTTTATTATACTCCTAACATGTTGAGAGATAAAAGCAAAAGCCCAGCAAACGCCGCTTCTGTTCGGTTCGTTGGCTAGGCTTTCGTTAGTCAGGCGGGATAGCCAAGGTGGTCAAGGCAGCTTCCCTGCAAGGAGCCATCGCGGGTTCGAGGCCCGCTCCCGCCTCACTCTTTTGAAGCCCCGCCAGTCGCGCAAACGACTGACAGGGCCATTGAAAACAGACGCGATTGCTCACGCCCGAATCAGCAACGGCATTGTGAGCCAAGTCGCAGAAAGAATCAAGGTTCACAATGACCTGTCACAACTGCCAACTCAAAGCCGTCAAAGCGGGCAAAGACCGCAAGGGCACCCAGCGTTTTCTCTGTCGCAACTGCAAGCGTTACTTTCAGGCAGAGGCCGAAAGGCTTCTAGGCAATATGTACCTGAGCGAAGAGAAGTCTTTGCTCGTCCTGAGGCTTTTGCTTGAGGGTAACAGCATCCGATCCATTGAACGGATCACAGTTGTTGAAAAGAAAACGATCACCCGCGTTCTGCTGAATGCTGGCGAGCACTGCGAACAACTAATGGCGCGCAAGATTAAAGGCGTGGCGGTCAAAGACGTAGAGGCCGACGAGATTTGGGGCTTTGTTGGTTGCAAGAATCGCCACAAGCTAAACAAGGGAATCACCGATCCGAAGCTTGGCGATGCTTATACGTTTGTTGGTATTGAGCGCAACACCAAGCTCGTTTTGGCTTGGCACTTGGGCGAGCGCGGAATGGTTGACTGTGAGGCTTTCACCGAAAAGCTTCACGAAGCCACTAGTGGCCAATTCCAATTGACCACAGACGGGTTCCGGCCTTATGAGAATGCCGTCAGCTATTCGCTTGGAACCCGCGTGGACTACGCGATTTTGATTAAAGTCTATGGCGCGAACCCTGACGGCGAACAACGATACTCGCCACCCATCGTGGTGGAAACAGCAACGAAGATAATGATTGGCAACCCTGACCCTAGCAGAATATGTACTTCAATCGTTGAGCGTTCAAATCTCAGCATGAGAACATCGATCCGCCGTCTGACTCGCCTGACTAATGCTTTCAGCAAGAAGTGGGATCACCTGAAGGCTATGCTGGCGGTATACTTCGCTTATTACAACTTCTGCCGGATTCATTCCAGTATACGTTGTACGCCAGCAATGGAGAGCGGTTTGACGGCTCACGTTTGGAGCCTGAGGGACTTGCTTGCGGCATAAGTGGGAACATGAAACAGCGAACCAAATCAGGGGGCCACCGAATCATATGCACAAACTTACCCCACTACCCACACTCGGAATCCAGTACCACCACCACGCGTTCCTTGCTTATCCGACCAACAAAACGATTCGGCTTAGCCTTGCGGTAGTCGAAGTCGTACTCTGGCAGCATGTCTGGCGATTTCCGGGCAGCAGATTTAACTATCGATTTTTTCTTCATAGGCTTTCAATCCCGCCAGCGACCCTCAACCATTCTTCGCTTCAAACTCTTTCATAAACTCAACCAACGCCTCGCATCCTGCGCGCGGAAACGCGTTATAGATCGAAGCGCGAATGCCCCCGACTGAGCGATGACCTTTCAGGCCGTCCATCCCGGCCGCGGTGGCTTCGCTGGCGAATTTCTTTTCCAGGTCTTCCGTAGGCAGACGGAACGTCACGTTCATCATCGAGCGCGAATCGGCGTCGGCATGGCCGCGATAAAACTCAGTCGCGTCAATCGCGTCGTAAATGAGCTTAGCCTTCTCTTCATTCTCAACCTGCATGGCCGCCAAGCCGCCTTTCTCTTTCAGCCATTTGCAGACCAGATTGATAATGTAAATGCCCCAGGTGTTCGGGGTGTTGTGCAGCGACTTGTCTTTGGCGTGCGTGCGATAGTCGAGCATCGTGGCCAGGCCTTCGCGCACGCGCGGCAAAAGATCTTCACGCATGATGACCAGGGTCACGCCGCTCGGGCCCATGTTTTTTTGCGCGCCGGCATAAATCAATCCGTACTTATCAACCGGAATGGGCCGCGAAAGAATGTCGGATGAAGCGTCGCAGACCAGCGGCACATCGCCGACTTCGAGTTCGCTCTTGAACTCGACGCCCTCGATCGTTTCATTCGAGGTGATGTGCACGTAGGCGGCACTCGGATCAAGCTCCAACTCGTCCTGGCCCGGCACCCGAGTGAACCCGCCGTCGGCTGTGTTGGCCGCAAGATTAACGTGGCCGAATTTCTGTGCTTCCTTCACAGCCTTCTTGCCCCAACTGCCGGTGACGAGATAGTCGGCGCTGCCGTCGAGCGACAAGAAATTCATCGGCACCATGGCAAACTGCAAGCTGGCGCCGCCCTGAAGAAAAAGCACCGCGTAGTCTTTCGGAATGCCAAGCAGCTCGCGGAGTCCGCTCTCAGCCCCCGCGATGATTTCGTCGAAAGTTTTCGAGCGATGGCTGATTTCCATTACCGACATGCCGACACCCGGCAGCGCGAGCAAGTCTCGCTGAGCTTCTTGCAGGACCGGCTCAGGAATGATCGCCGGCCCGGCACTGAAGTTAAAGATGCGTTCAGTCATATTTGTTTTTTTATTCTCTCTCAGAAGTTTAGGAGCGGGCTACCGCCCGCTCGGTCGGGCAGTAGCCCGACTCTAAACAGTTGCGTCGCTATTTACTACTTCCCGCCGAATGTTTTTCGCAGGGCCATGCCGGCAACGCGCAAAACCAACGAGCGCGGTACCAGGCGCTCGCTTTCCACCATCATGAAATTGCTCCAACCTGAAATCACTGAGCTCTTGCCCCGGGCCAGAGCGCGCAGGGCTGTTTCGACCACGGCCTCGGGCGTTTGCACTACCCGAGCAGGCGGCTTTTGAATTTTCGCGGCATCGAAAAAATTAGTTTCGGTGACGCCGGGGCAAAGGGCCATGACCTTCACGCCATACGCCCGGTTCTCTTCCCATAACGCTTCGGAAAACGAAAGCACGAAAGCCTTGGTGGCCGCGTACGTAGCCATGTATGGGACCGGCTGAAAGCCCGCGGTCGAGGCAACGTTGATGATCGAGCCGCTCTTTCTTTCTTGCATTGGGACCAGAAAACGTTGCGTCAACTCTACCAGCGTGCGCACGTTCAAGTCGATCATGCCGAGCTCGCGTTCCAGGTCCAGTTTGGTGAACTCTCCCATCGAACCGAACCCGGCGTTGTTGATTAAGAAATTGATTTCCAGCCCGCGCTTTTGCGTCTCTTCAAAAAGCTGCGCCGGCGCTTCGGGCTTCGAGAGATCAATGGCTGCGTACTGCGCGTGCGTGTTCTTGATTCGCCCCAGCTCGTTGCAAAGCGTGATCAGCTTGTCTTCAGAGCGAGCCACGAGCAGCAGGTTGTGACCGCGTGCCGCCAGCTTGCGGGCAAAGACCTCGCCAATTCCCGAAGACGCGCCAGTGATGAGGGTTGTGTTCATTGTCTCAAGTCAGTTGATGACGAATGCATTGGAGCCCCGGAAGGGGCGAATCGAAAATAGCCCAGCGATTTATCGCTGGGAAAGGTTCGCAAAAGCACCGAGTCCCGTCAGGGACGAAAGAATTAATCAAGCATCCATTTTTCATAGGGAATTCCGTGTTGTCGAGGAACCCAATCAACTCGTCTTCAAATGAGTGCGCCCGTTGATGCTCCTGTTGAGATTGAATATACCTCACTGTGTCTTCAATGCCTGAGACGGCAATGCTAAATGCTCCATATCCCTCCTGCCACTCGAACAGACGCTGGTTAGAAAACGTCTGGTGAATCCACTTTGAGGAGTTCCCTTCAGAAGCTGTACAGTCTTTGCAATCGAAAGGGTTGAAGGTATCGAAAGCAAGGCGTGTACATGATCTTCGACTCCCCCGATAGACAGCGCCTTGATCTTGTTTTCTCGCGCGATGCCTCCGAGATACGGGTAAAGGCGCTCTTGCAGTTCCGGCGTGATCAGCTTGCGTCGCTCCTTCGTACTAAAAACGCAATGCATTAGACAACTGACAAAAGAGTGCATGGGAGTTCTCCTCTTCCGTCCCTGACGGGACTCGCTGTTGTGTGTGTTCGCTACCCAGCGATAAATCGCTGGGCTATTTTCGGTCGTCCCTGCGGGACTCGCTGTTGTGTTTGCTCGTTTACCCAGCGATAAATCGCTGGGCTATTTTCGGGTCGTCCCTGCGGGACTAAGCCATTGGCCTACTCTTCCTCAGGAGCTAACCAATTTCCAAAACGTTCAGCTCAATAATGTCTTCGTTCGAAGCTCTTAGGCGATCCAGCGCTTCCTGCGTCGGCGCCTTGTCCAGGTTGATTCGCGCCACGGCAGCTTGCGCGCCTTCAAAGACGATGTTCTCCATTTCCTGGACGTTGATATGTTCGGCTTTGATGGCGTCGAGCACTTGGGCCAGCACGCCGGGGCGATCTCGGTGCCGCACTACCAGACGATGCGTTGCCGGAGTTCGTTCCGCGAGATTGACTACGTTCGGTACCTGGCCAGTTTCCTTGAATGATTGAATGATGCGCACCGTCTCTGTTGCGATGGCCTCTTGCGCCTGATCCGTTGAAGCGCCAATGTGATGCGTGCCGTAAACTCCGGCTTCGTTGACGATCGGATCGGTGAACTCGGCCACGGGGGACGTCGGCTCGACGGCGAAAACGTCGAGGCCGGCGCGAATCCCCTTTGAATGAATCGCTTCGACCAGCGCATTTTGATCCACAGTCTCGCCGCGCGAAGTGTTGATGAAGTAGGCGCCATCGCGCATCGCTTTGAAAAAGTCGGGTCCAATCAGCGCGCGTGTATCGAGTTTCAGGGCCACATGCACACTAACGATGTCGGCCGCGCAGGCGACATCAAGCGGTGTTTCCATTCGTTCGACGCCCAACTCAGCCGCTCGTTCCGGCGTTAGACTGCGGCTCCAGGCGACGACGGGCATGCCGAACGCTTTAGCCCGCGGGATCATCTCCTGAGCGATACTCCCCAAACCCACTAAGCCCAGTTTGCGGCCAAACAGTCCGCGCGCTTTGGAAAACTCTTTCTTGTTCCACTGTCCGGCGCGCAGGGCGATGACTGTGTCCGCGATGCGACGATCGAGCGCAAGAATTAAAGCGAAGGCCAACTCAGCGACAGCAATCGAGTTCTTGCCCGGGCAGTTGGAAACATAGATTCCACGGCGCGATGCGGCGGCCACGTCGATCGTGTTATAGCCGGCGCCCGCGCGCACGATCAGCTTCAAAGGGCCTGCCGCCAACATCGGCTCGGTGACTTTTGTGCCGCGGACTACCAGCACGTCAGGCTTGTGCTCAACAATCGCCGCGACCAGAGCGTCGTCTTTCAGATCGGGCTGAAATACGACCTCGCATTCGATCGCCTGCAAGCCTTCGCGGCCGGATTGTTCGAATTTATCTGCGATTAAGACGCGCATTGGTGAATCTCAAATTTCAGATCTCAGATCCCAAATTTCAAAGTCGATCCGGACCGGCGGGCAACGCCCCATCCAGACGCTCGCAGCTGGGAGCGCAGACGTCCCGTCTGCATCGCGGGCAACGATCGCACCCAAAGGCAGCACCTACTCCTCATCAAACACACTAAGCAAATCATCCGGCTGGGCCGGGGCAACGCTGACGAGCTGCAGGTTTTCTTCGACGTGCGCGCGTTGGCTCATGCCCACCAGCGCAGTCGTAATCCCGGGAGCCGAGCGCACAAATTGAATACCGGTTTGCGCGTCCGTGGCAAGCGAACCCAGCGGGTCGCGGATCGCTTCCGGCAAGCCGCGCGCAACCTGTCCCTGCAGGAGCGAACCGCTAGCGATGGCGGTGATGCCCAGCTTCTCGGCTGCCTCCAAAGTACTCACGAAGTCATCCCCAAACTTTTGGTTTTGAAAGAACAGGGCTTCGGGCATGGCCAGATTGAAGGGCAACTGGATGAAGCGAAAGTGATGGTTGTCGCCGCCAACTTCTTTGGCCATTTCTACCATCGACTCCAGCGAATGATACCCGTCCGCGTCGGGCTCGGCGCGAAAACCGTTCCATGTCGCGACGCCATAATTCCCGATCTTCCCGGCTGCTACGCTCTGTTCAAGAAATTCGAACGCGGCCCGCAGACGCTTCCAAAACTCTTCGGCTGAAACAGCAGAAAGCTGCGACTCCGGGTTGTGCAGATAGTAAACGTCGATGCACGACAAGTTCATGTTGCGAAGCGACTGCTGCAGTTGACTCTGCAGATACCGCGGCGTCATGCAGTGCGAGCCGCCGGCGATGTCGGCAAAGCCGGCGATCCCCGGCTTAACAAAAGTTTCTTCGACGTATCGACGCACATCCGTTGGCGGCTCGCCGTCAAACGGCAGGTATCCGCCCTTGGTGCAAATCACCAGCTCTGCGCGCGCAAATCCGCGCGCGTTTAGTTCGCGCAAAGCAACTCCAATCGATCGTTCGCTTCTTTGAAAACGATAGTTGGCCGCGGTGTCGATGACGTTCACGCCCAGCTCAACCGCGCGCGTCACGGCTTCCGCATATCGGGCGTCTGTTTCGTCGTCGGCGTCTCCGAGATAGGTACCCACACCAATCGAGGAGAGCCAAAGCTCCTGTCCTTTACGAAAGTGATCCTTGTCGGCGACTTCGCGGAAACGTTCGCGATAGCGCGCCGTGCCGTCGGACGTAGCCCAGCCGTCAATTGGCATTTATCAAATTTCTCCGAATTAGTTCGTGATTTAGAGTAAGCGCGAACGACTATACTCGTCGCGTCGCACGCGTCGCAAGGCCGGCTTCGATCAAGCGTATTGAGAGTTGGTCTTACTGCTCCTTCACCTATCTAACGTGTTAGAATCGGTGCGAAGAGAGTGAATAGTGATGGCTACTCGAGAAGAATTGCTGGCGCGAATTTCCATTGATCCAAATATATGCTTTGGGAAACCCTGCATTCGTGGGCATCGAATCTGGGTTTCGTTAATTCTTGATCTGCTCGCCTCGGGCATGAGCCCGGAAGAGATACTTGAAGAGTATCCGGGTTTATCAGTCGAGGATGTCCAGGCGTGTATCGCCTATGGGGCAGAGATGGCCCGCGAACGTTACGTAGATATTCCGCTCGCGTTGCCGGCATGAAGTTCAAACTCGACGAGAACCTGGGTCGGCGCGGAAGGAATTTGTTGACAGCGGCCGGCCACGATGTCGCGACAGTTTTCGATCAGAATCTGAATCACGCTCCCGATACACAAGTCATCGAAGCTTGCCGGCAAGAGCGCCGGTGTATGGTCACGCTCGATCTCGATTTTGGTAACCCACTCCGCTTTAATCCAGCTGAATTTTATGGAATCGCGGTCCTTAGACTGCCTGCCCGTTGTTCGTATGAGGATTTGATGATCGCCATCGAAACCCTGGTTAAGGCCGTCGAGATTGACTCAATTGAGAAGAAGCTCTGGATCGTTGAGCGTGGGCGCATTCGAATTTACCGACCCGCATAACATAAAAGGTGAAGCCTGAATGTCAGAAGACTATCGACGTGAGATTTTAGTAGCGACGGAACTTGCGCGCCAGGCAGGCGCCGTCCTGCTCGATCATTATTACAGCCCGTTTTTGGTCGAGCAGAAGATAAACGCCAACGACGAGCTCGAAGAGGTTACCGCGGCAGATCGCGAAGCGAACGAGCTGATCGTGGGCCGTTTGCAAAAAGAATTTCCCGATGACGGCATTCTCGCCGAGGAATCCACCGACACCGAACACCGCCTGGAAAAGGAACGAGTCTGGTTGATCGATCCGATGGATGGGACCAAGAACTTCATCAATCGCGACGGGGATTTTGCCGTGCAGATTGGTCTGGCCGTCGGCGGCGAGAGCGTCCTCGGAGTCGTATATCAACCCGTGCGCGCGGTTTTGTATCGCGCCGCGCATAACCAGGGCGCGTGGATGGAAGCAGAAGACAACACCACCACGCGCTTGTCGGTTTCGAACCTGTCCAAACCAAGCGAGATGGTCCTGGCCTCGAGTCGTTCCCATCGCAGTCCACGCATGGAGCGCGTCGTAAAAGCGTTTGGCTTTAAGGACGAAATGCAACGCGGGTCGGTCGGCGTGAAGATGGGTTTGATCGCCGAACAGCAAGCCGATCTCTACCTTCACCTGTCGCCCAGCACCAAGCAGTGGGACACGTGCGGGCCGGAAGCGATTCTGGTGGAAGCGGGCGGACGCGTGAGCGATCTGTTCGGCCAGCCGCTGCGTTACAACGGTGTGCGCGTCGACAATCGGAACGGGATAGTGGCGACTAACGGCGCCGGCCACGAAATGGTGATTGAGAATCTCAAGCCACTGCTGAAAGAGTTTGGGCGCGAGCCGGTTTAGGAGCGCACAGTCTAGGAGCGCACGCATCCTGCGTGCGGTTCACCGGCATCCTTGCCGGTGCCTTTATGCGGGCAGGATGCCCGCGAACCGCCGACAAGGATCTCGGCGCTCCCTACAGCGCTTTCTTCAACATCGCTATCTGACCCGCGTGATACAAGTCGTGTTGAATGGCGCCGTGCAGCGTCACATAAACAGTCGACATGCCTTCGAGAATCGGCTGGTCGAGCCGCTCTTCAGGTACCCGCGAGATTGCTTCACGCAAAGCTTTATGACCGCGATCGAGCGCTGCCTTCGCCTGTTCCCAGGCAGCTTCGCTGGTGTCGTCGGCGGGCGGCCAGTCCTCCGGTGACGATATGTCGATCGCGGCGCGGTCGCCTTCCAGTCGCCGGCGCGCCGCGCCTTCCCAGACGGCTATGTGTTGGACAAGTTCCCAAATGCTATGCGCGTTCGCCAGCGGTCGCGCGTGCGCCTGCTCTGCGCTAACACCGGCGATCGCTTCACGCACTGAAGGTCCGTGCCAAGCGCCGCCTTCAAAGGCTCGTTTGAGCTGATCCAAAATCCGTTCGATCTCAGTCATCGCTTTCCTCTCCTGCTCGTTCTTCGAGTTCAGCCTTGATCTGTTCGCGTTGTTTGTAGAGCTCGGCAAGATGCGCCGGCAGCGCCACATTTTCCAATTGGGCTGGATCAAATCCACGCGCGCGCATTTCGCGGACAAGTTCGGCGTCTAACTTGTTTAGTTGCTCATTCAGTTCGTCAGTCGTGGACATCAAAAGCATTTTACGACATCGGAGCCACGGAGCGCCGACATCCTGTCGGCGGTGCGCGGGCATCCTGCCCCCTTGAGCGCGAAGCGCGAACCATCCGGGTTCAGGATCAGCGTAAAGACCGAGCGTGCTGCGCACGCTGGCGGACAGGATGTCCGCGATCCGCTGTGATTACTCACTCGAAGTGATCGGAGACGCCCGCCCTCACGGTCGGGCTACTGCCCACTTTGCAAACCCACTCGCTGCGGTTTAGTCTGGTCTGCTCGTAACAAATCAAATTATCTGAGGAGAACGCTTGGCCCTTATTCGTCCTTTCCATGCCCTCCGGCCGCAGGCGGAACGCGCGCCGCAGGTCGCGGCGGTGCCCTACGACGTGGTCAATACTGAAGAGGCGCGGGCCCTGGCGTCGGGTAATCCGTGGAGCTTTCTGCATGTGTCGCGCCCCGAAATCGACTTGACGCCCGGCACTCCGATTTACAGCGACGAAGTCTACGCCAAAGCCGGCGACAACTTTGCCGGTCTGATCAGAGACTGCCCGATGGTGGTCGAAGAGACGCCGAGCCTTTATCTCTATCGCCTGATTATGGGCCAGCGCGAGCAAGTCGGAATCGTAGCCTGTTGTTCGGTGGATGAATACGATCGCAACGTCATTCGTAAACACGAGCGCACCCGACGCGACAAAGAAGACGATCGGACGCGTCACATAATGGTCCTGCGCGCACAGACCGGCCCGGTTTTCCTGGCCTACCGCGACAGACCTGAAATTAGTTCGCTGGTTGCGGACGCGCTCGTCGGTAATCCGCCGCTGTATGATTTCGTCGCCAATGACGATATTCGTCACACCATCTGGCGCGTGCCGAACTATGATCCGCTGGTCGACGCTTTCAAAGAAGTTCCGAACCTTTACATCGCCGATGGTCATCACCGCGCGGCCAGCGCCAGCCGCGCTCGCGCGGAACTGAAAGAACAGAGCTTCGCGAATATCGGCAACGAGGAATACAACTTCTTTCAGTGCGTCCTGTTCCCGGATACGCAGTTACGGATCCTTCCCTACAACCGCGTCGTGCGCGATTTGAATGGTCTGTCGCGCGAAGAGTTTCTGGCCCGCCTGAGCGAAGAGTTTTCGGTTACTGAGAATGCTTCACCGGCGCCGTCAGAGCGCGGCCACTGGAGCATGTATCTGGACGGCCGCTGGTTCGGCCTGGCTCTGAAGCCCGATGCCAAGATAGACGCCGGCGTCGTTGAGTCGCTTGATGTCACAATCTTGCAAGAGCGCCTGCTCGATCCCATCCTGGGCATTAAGGACGTGCGCACCGACAAGCGAATTGATTTTGTGGGTGGGATTCGCGGGACGAAAGAGCTGGAACAACTGGTGAACGAAGGAAAGGCGGCGGTGGCGTTCTCGCTCTATGCGACGACCATAGGCGATCTCTTGAAGGTGTCGGACGCCGGCGAGATCATGCCGCCCAAATCAACCTGGTTTGAACCGAAGCTGCGCGACGGATTATTGAGCCATCAGATTTAAAGTGGCACAGACTTCAGTCTGTGATTGTCTTGAGAGAGCTCCGTCAGGAGCGCAATGTTTATAGCTATGTGAATTCTTTCAATCAAGCTCCTCAGGAGCGAAACGTTATGCCGCTCCTAACGGAGCTCAAGGGAATTCTCGACGACTCTGGACTATAAACATTGCGCGCCTAACGGCGCTTAAGAACTAAGAATCTTATTTTGAGAATCAGTTCACTGAAAGGCAAAGCCTTTCCGCACATCAGGCGGCACGCTCACGCCAGAGCTGCGAATACTTCATTCGACAAAAGCGCGCCCCTTCTAGTCAGACGCATCAAGTCGTCATTAATCTGTATCAACCCAGCTTCGCTTAGTCGCGCGACTTCGGTGCTGTACTCATCGCGCAGGTCCGTACCGAACCGCATCCGGTAATCAGCCAAATCCAATCCTCGCATCAACCGCAAACCGAGGAAGATGGATTCCGATCGCGCCTCGTCTTCTTTCAAATCGGTCCGCTCGACGACCGGCGATTTCTCCTGCTCGATCAACTCGGCGTACTTCGCCATATCACGTTCGTTGGCCCAGCGCCTTCGGCTTCCGTCAAACGAATGCGCCGAGCAACCAAAGCCATAGTAAGGCGCGCCGGTCCAGTACTTCGTGTTGTGCCTCGATTCAAATCCCGGCAGACAGAAGTTCGAGATCTCGTAATGCTGATAGCCCGCGGCAGTGACTTTGTCCAACATCGATTGGTACATTTCGCCGGCCAGATCATCGTCGGGTTGAGGCCGCATGCCGCTGCGAATTTGATCCGCGAGCGGCGTGCCTTCGTGCACGTCCAGCAGATAAAGTGAAAGATGATCCGGCCGCAGCTGCAGAGCTTCGGCGAGATTCTTCTCCCAACCAGCAAGAGTTTGACCCGGCAATCCGGCAATCAAATCGAAGCTGATGTTTTCGAAGCCGGCCGCGCGCAAGTGCCCGAGCGTCGCCGCTATGTCGGCCGATAAGTGCGTCCGTCCGAGTTGCTTTAATTCGCGGTCGTCGAAGCTCTGGGCGCCAAAGCTCGCGCGATTGATACCTGCCCGCCGAAACTCGCGCATCGTTTCTTGTCGGGCTGCGGGACTTTCGCCGCCATCTCCCGGATTCAGTTCGATAGTAACTTCAGCGCCGTCGATTACCTCGAAGCGATCACGCACAGCTTTTACAATGCGTTCTATCTGTGCCGGGGTGAGCAATGACGGAGTGCCGCCGCCAAAGAAGATCGTGTCGACCCTTGCGGGCTTTTCGACCTCGCTCCATTCTGCCATCTCTTTGACCAGCGCGTTCACATAGCGCTCCGCTAATCCGCTTTCAAACATCCCGGTCGCAAAATCGCAGTAAGAACAGCGCGAGCGGCAGAAAGGAATGTGAAGGTAAACTCCGGCGTGAGTCATCGTGTCCACAGATTACGCAGATTACACAGATTCATTCAACTCTCGAATACCCGTTCTATCTGTTGGTTGTCGCCCGAGGGCCTTACCGTGTCGTAGTGTCTTGTTTGCGGGAATGAACGCGGTCCCGGCAAGAACGATCCACGAAACACACGAAGCGAAAAGAATTTGCCATTCAGCTTCGTGTGATTTCGTGGATCGTTCTATCCGAACGAAAAAAATCACTAAACTAAACTACGAACCGCCTCTGCGTAATCTGCGGACTCTTTATGACCCTGTTCGGCTTTTATGCTCTGTGTATTATTTTGATCGCTCGCCTGACTGCACACTAGATCTTCGTCCGCGGATTTTCTGCGGAGAACTAATTGGCACGGTGGTTGATATGACTAACTTCACAAGGGCTGCGGGTTTATTCCAACCGGGCCCATCAAATTCAACTAACAGACGAAGGGGAGGAATGGATATGGCAGACGATAGGAATCAGAATCTTGGACAGCAAGGTGGCAACGAGGGTCAACAGGGCGGCGGCCAACAGGCTCCGGGCCGAAACCAGCAGGACGACAAGTCAGCTGGCGGTCAGCAAGGCGGCCAAAAGGGCGGTCAGCAGGGTGGCCAGAATCGTGAAGGCCAGGGCGACGGCGGCTCTTACAAAGAGGGCGGCCAGAACGAACAGACCAGACGCTAGTTGGTGCTCGCTCAACACCGGGGCCCACGACGATCCTTCGCGAGAGAGATCATCGTGGGCCCTTTGTTTTCGAACACAGACTTCACAAGAAGCACAAAACAAAATCTAACTTCGTTTGTGCCTTCTGTGCCTTTTTGTGGCTGCTCTTTTTTATCCGTGTTATCTCTGGGGCTTACTTATTAAGATTGATCCTCTTCACACTGCCGCCTCCGCTAATTGATCGGCTCGTCCTGCGGGCCACCAGTTCGGCTTGAGTCAACACCCGGAGAAAGTTCTCTCCGAGAATCTTGCGTATGTCCAGCTCGGTATAGCCGCGTTTGAGCAACTCGAAAGTAATGTTCGGGAACATCGAAACATCACGCGCGCCTTCGGGAAAGTCGTTGGCGCCGTCAAAGTCCGGACCAAGCCCTACGTGATCTATGCCCGCAACCTTCACGATGTGATCGATGTGATCGATAAGCTTTGACAGCGGCAGAGGCGGCAGAGGGTCCTGGGCTTCCAGCTTGTCACTCTCTTCGGCCAGACGTTCCGGATCGTTCGCATACTTCACGCTGAGCGCCTCTTGCTGCGCTTTCAGTCGCAGACCGCGCGCGTCAGTTTGCGGTCCCACAGTGTCTTTGTCGACAAAGTAGCTGTAGAAGTTTACCTGCACCACGCCGCCGTTCTTTGCGATGCGCCGCAGCAAATCATCGGGAATGTTACGCGGCACATTGCTCAAAGCGCGCGCGGATGAATGAGAAGCAATGATCGGAGCTCTCGATACATCGAGCGCGTCGCTCATCGTCTTGTCCGAGACGTGCGAGACGTCGACCAACATGCCCAGTCGATTCATTTCGCGCACGACTTCTTTGCCAAAGTCGCTCAGACCGTTGTGCTTTCGCTCGCCGCGTCCGGCATCGGCCCAGTCGTTGGTGTTGTTCCAGGTCAGCGTCATGTAACGCACGCCGAGGCGATAGAACTCGCGCAAAGTCGGCAGCGAATTCTCGATCGCGTGCCCACCTTCGATTCCCATGAGACAGGCGATCTTGCCCTGTGCCTTGGCCCGTCGAATATCCGCCGCGGTCGTAGCGAACATCAAGTCGTTCGGGTGACGCTCAACCGCGCGGTAGACCGAATCGATCATGTCGAGCGTGCGCCGCGCGGCGCCGCCGTGCGCGACGTACCACGGCTTGATGTAAAGCGAAAACATCTCGGCGGTCTGTCCGCCCTGCTTCATGCGCGCGATGCTGGTGCGATAAGGAAACGGAGGGTCGCCAGAGAGATCGTAATCATCATTCGTCATCGGCGTGGTGACGTCATTGTGCGTGTCGACGACAATCGCCCGGCGATGAATGGCCAGCGCCCTTTGCCAAAGTGCTTCATCGCGGGTTGAGCGAGCCCTGGTAGTTCCCTCTGACGGTTGCGCCGTCCGCGTTGGGCGCTGCGCGCTGATTGGAATCGCGAATGAAAAGCAGGAGAAGACGAGAAGCGAAGTCAGCGCTGATAACAGCAGTTGTCGTGGTTTCATGCCGTAGAGATTTATCACAAAGACTTCAAGACGGAAAGTGGGTTCGTCGCGGCTTTGCCACCGGATGTGCGGAAGATTGTGTCGTCTTCGCTCCGCTAGGAGCGAGATGTTTATAACACTCAACGCTCTCAATCACCTTCGGAACTCCTTTAGGAGCGAAACTGCTAAGAGTCTCATCCCAATCACATTTTCGCTCCTAAAGGAGCTTAATGAAACTCTTAAGATCGAACGGGTCTATAAACATTCGGCCCCTACGGTGCTCTAACAAAGACTTCCGCATATCAGGCGGCGCAGCCGCGTGGGCGAGTGTGGCAAACCACATTGAGTCTGATACTCGACAGGTTTAAGAGTGATGTGTGCAAAAGCATCTTCTGAGAATCACCTGCTTGCTAATCACGCTGGCCATCGGCGCAACTACTGTAAAGGTTCACAGGTTCGTCTCGTTAAGGACGTCAATTCCCCAAGCCAACCAGGCAGCCGTCAGCAACGAGGTCGCTACTGAAACATTTTGGCGGTGCGAAGCAACACCTGAATTGCCACGTCCGATTAAGGTTTTGCTCGACAAGAACTTTCCCGGTTGGCAGTTTCCCGCTGTTTCAGACGAAAATTGCCAATCCGTCAAATCGTGGGGCGGAAAGGACGCCTCTCCGCAATTGATTCATGGAGACTTTGATGGTGATGGCCGTCTCGACCACGCTGTGCTCATCGAAGTAGAGTCAGGTACTGATGACCGCAGTCTCGTGTCTCGTCCCGCTGTTTACATAATCGCTTTCTTAGCAACACGCAAGGAATACAGAATGCGAATGGTGACTCACGAAGGTGGTGGTTGCTTACAACTAATGCGAAAAGGTGACGGTGACTACGACTATCACGCCCAGCGCGAATTCACTTATTCCCACGCCACCATATTCTCCGGCTGGGGCATGGGCGGCAGCTCTTACCTGTACGAACACGGAAAATTTCGAGCCGTAATCACCAGCGACTGATCTAAGTCTATCCTCGATTCGCCGAAGACAACGGGGCCAGCGGAATTACCACGAGATGTTCGAGATGAAGATAGAACGACAAGATTGAGCTATCATCACGCCAATGTCCATCCTAATCGCCGAAGACAACGTAGCCCAGCGTGCTTACCTGCGCGAGATACTCGAGCGTGATTTCTCTTCGCATCAGCCGGTGATCGAAGCCGGCGACGGCGAAGAGACGGTGGCCCTCGCGCTCAAACACAAGCCTGAGGTTTGCATCCTCGACATCCAGATGCCGAAGCTTTCCGGCGTCAAAGCGGCGCGGGCGATCTGGCGCGACTTTCCCACAGCGCGGATCATTTTCTGGACCCAGTTTCCGCACGAGATTTACATCAACGAGATTCGCAAGATCGTGAAATCGGTGGATCCCCCGCCCGCCTACGGCTTCATTCACAAGAACAATCCGGAATCGCGCTTCCTGCGTTTCGTCGCCGCGGTGCTGGAAGACGGGGCCGACATGATTGACCCGGCGTTCAAGGATTCATTCAAGCGGCCGCTGCTGACTGAGTTCGAAGCCGAGGCGCTTTACTATCTCGCGCTCGGGCTGTCGAACTGGGCCATCGCGCGCAAATGCAGTTTGTCATTGCGCGGAGTTGAAAGTCGTTTAGCGACGCTCTATGAAAAACTTTTCATCTCCTTGCCTGAAGGCACGCCGAACGAGGCCTACGAAAAGCTGGCGTACAACGTGCGCACGCGCGCCTTCTTTGAAGCGCTGCGACGGGGTCTGCTGAATAATGATGAGTTGGAAAAGGCAGCGGTGGAGTTGGAAGGGTGGCTTGAGCGCGATCAGAAAAAGTTTTTGGAAGAGCTGAAGCGGGCGCCAGTTAAGAAATAGTGCGAACCAAAGCCTTAACGCAAAGGACGCAAAGGTATTCGCAAAGGACGCCGAGGAAATCTTCTTTGCGACCTTTGCGAGGCCCTTTGCGTTCTCTGCGTTTGAAAGTAATTTGCGTCTCGCTGCTCGCTGCTTACTGCCTCATTCCTTGGGGATTAAAGCCCTCCCTCACGGTCGGGCTAGTGCCCCGGGCTCTTTCGCAGAATCAAGCGGCCCCTCCGCCACAACCATCTCCATCCCCGGCGCCTTCACCGTCACCATCGCCCACGCCGCCGCCGAACCTGCATCAATGGGGTGCGGTGACTTCGTTTCACGGGCTGCCGTCTGATCGCACACACGCGATCGCGCAAACGGAATTTGGCGTGACCTGGTTTGCAACTGATCGGGGACTGGCGCGCTATGACGGGCGCCGCACGAATGCGATCAACGCCGAGGGCTTGCCGCCTGGTCGCGTCCTGGCGCTGAGGGCGGACGAATCCGGCGCGCTTTGGATCGGGACGGAAAATGGCGCGGCGCGTCTGGCTAATTCAAAGTTCGAAACCATCCCGGAAACTGCCGGCAAAGTAATTACCGCCATCATTACACCGCAGTCAGGTCACGCGATTATGGCCAGCGAGACCGGCCAGATTTTTGACTGTCAGGTTAGGGAACCAACTTCCAAGAGTACGTCGAATCAATCCAGCGAACTCGCAAAGGTCCCCGGGTTTTCAGTGACGACGCTCCTGAATCAACCTTTGCAAAGCACGGACAAGGATCATCCCGGACCTTTAAAGATCACCAGCATCGCGCTGGTGGGCGAAAAACTTTACGCGGGTACACAGAGCCGAGGATTGATCGTGATTGAGAACGGCGAGGCCCGGGAGCTTGCGAGCAAACCGCGCAGCTACTTTATCAACGCTCTGGAAGTCGATTCGCAGGGACGTCTTTGGTCGGGCGCGCGCGTGCGCCTTGAAGACGGAGGGCTGTTTGATAACGACGATCCGATGAAGCCGTTGAAGGCAAACTCGGCCACAGGTCCGGTGACTGCGATCGCGCGCGGATCGGGTGAAGACATTTGGGTAGCCACCGACGGTCGGGGCGCCTTTCATTTTCAGGATCGCAACCCCACTGAGCACTTCAGTTTCGAAGGCACGGGCGGCGCGCTTCGTTCCGATCACATCTTTGGTGTCTTTGTGGATGCCGAGGAAGTCGTCTGGTTTGCAACGGACAAAGGCGTCTGTCGCTATGACCCGCACGCGATGCGCGCGGAAAATATTACCGATGACCCGGGCACGAATTACGTCCGGGCTTTGTGGCGCACGTCTCGCGGCCGCCTGCTCGCTGGAACTAATTCAGGCTTGTTTAGTTTCGACCCGAACACGCGGCACTGGCGCGCAATTCCCGAACTCGGTCGGCGAATAATCTTTGCGATTAATGAAGACAAGAATGGACGCGTGCTGATTGGAGTCGCCGGGGGCCTCTTTGCTTCAGCGGCAGCGAACGAGCTTAGTTTCGCGCGGGTCGGAGGTGAAGACCGCTCGGCGTCAGGCGACAGTGTGCGCGCAATCACGACTGCAGATGGATCGACCTACGTTGCATCGTTCGGTTCCGGCGTTGAGAAACTGGAGGGCGCGCGACGCACCTTGGTTTGGCCCGAAGCAAACGCTGACGAGCATCAGCGTGAAGTCATGAGTCTGGGCACGGACGCGAACGGCAGTCTTATTATTGGAACCGCCAGTGCCGGCGTCTTTATTTTTGACGGCAAGCGAACCAGCAGCGACGCGTCTCTGGAGAAGCTAAAAGGCAGCGGCATTTCGTCCATCATGAACGACGGCGCCGACGTCTGGCTGGCCACCGATAAAGGTCTCTACTTATCTCAAGCAGGTCAGTTGAAGGAGATTGTTCCCGGCGTCAACGCGCGCGCGCTGGCGGTTGTGACGGACAATTCACGCCAGCAGATTTGGTGCGGCACCCTGGGAAACGGTTTGATCAAAGTCACGCTCGACGATCAGTTCGGAGCGATCGTCTCGCGTCTGGATGTTGAGCAGGGCCTGCCCTCGCAACGTGTGTTTGCAGTGTTGTCGGAACGAAATACCAACGGCAGCGAGAACGTCGTCGCCGGCACCAATCGCGGGCTGGTGCGATACGAACCGGGACACGTCACGCCCACGGTCTTGCCGTCGCGCATTATCAGCCAGCGCATTCACGAACCATCCGAATTGCGTTCAGGCCTGAAACTCGACTATCCACAGAATAGTCTGCTGCTGGATGTCACTGCGATTAGCAGCCGCACCTTCCCCGAACAGTTTCAATATGCGTTTGCGCTCTACGACAGTTCGGGGAAAGTCATTAGAGAGAAGCTGTCGCACGATTCCCAGTTCGCAATGGAAAAACTTAAGCCGGGAACGTACAAGGTCCTGGCGCGGGCCTTCACCAAAGACCTGACTCCGGCCACGCCGCTCTCGTTCGAATTCGCGGTAGCCCGGGCGCCTTTTCCGTGGACCTCAACCGCGCTCGGGGTGCTTCTGCTGTTTGCCCTGATCGCTTTGGGCTGGGGTTATTTTCAGAATCGGCGAATTCATCGCACCAGTGCTGCTTTGGCTTCCGCTAATCGCGAACTGGCCGACGCGCGTCTGCAACTGGCGAATGAAACGGAGGCCGAACGCCGCCGCATCGCGCGCGATCTGCACGATCAGACTTTGGCCGATCTGCGGAACCTGGCGTTGCTGGTCGATCGGCTGCCGACTCCGTTTAGCAGTGGCACTCGTGCCAAATCCGACGAAAGCGCGGGACAAGCACGGCGTCCGAATCGCGCGCCTTCTGCGCCTGGCGCTCTGCGTTTGGAGATTGAACTGATTTCCCAGGAGGTGCGGCGCATCTGTGAAGACCTGAGCCCTTCGGCGCTGGAGAATGTCGGTCTCTCGGCCGCTTTGCAATTCGCCCTGGCCCATGCGGTCGAGCACGCCGCGCCCGATTGCAAGTTCGAATGCGAATTTGTTTGCGATGACGGCTTGGATGAGAAACTAAATTTGCCGGCGAGCGTGCAGATTCAAATCTATCGAGTGGCCCAGGAGGCCCTGAGCAACATCTGCCGCCATGCAAACGCAAAGCACGTTAGGATGAGCATCACCGTAACCGAGGCGGGTGTCTTCGATCTGCAGATAGAGGACGACGGTCGTGGCTTTGATCGAAGTGCCACCAGGAAGAAGCCCGGTAGAGGCGTCGCCAACATTCGCGCGCGCGCCAGCATGATCGATGCCGAGGTTGATTGGGCGAAGCGAGAAGGCGGCGGGACGGTGTTCTCTCTACATCGAAAGAATGTAGCGGGGAATGTGCGACCGGTTTGATAAAAGAGAGGATGCGGCTCTGCCGCGGCATGGATTCAGGCCGGTCCGTTTAGAGTTCAAGCTTTAGACGAGCGTTACGTTTGGGGTTAGGTTAAACGCCTCGGCTCGCGGAACGCCGAAGGCGTTCGTAAATCCCAGCCCAGGACAACGCCCTGGGACATCGACCGCATAATAATCTCCAACACCGAAGGGGTTGGCCAATCAGGCGATGAGCTCGGGACATTCGCGAACTCTTTCAGAGTTCGAACAAATTCTGGGCACCGGGGCCCCAGGGCGTTGCCCTGGGCTGAAATTGGTAAGCACCTTCGGCGCTTAGGCGTTAGTCCAGCCCCCGCTCGTACGTAGAACAATTGACGGAAAGACGAAGCCTTTCCGTGTGTGGTGCGCATAGCCGCCAAAAGCCAGGGCAATCATTAACTATGGCCGTTAGCAACTTCATACAACTTACCCCTGAAATCGCTTCAGCATTGGCGGCTAATAAACCTGTCGTTGCGCTCGAATCAACCGTCATCGCGCACGGTTTGCCGCGGCCGCTGAACCTGGAAACCGCGCAACGACTCGAACAAATTATTCTTGAGGGAGGAGCAACTCCGGCGACGATTGCCGTGCTCAATAGCAAGCTCTGCATTGGACTGAACGCGCAGCAACTCGATCGGCTTGCTTCATCAAAGGAGGTAAGAAAACTGAGCACGCGCGATCTGGCAGTTGCGGTAGCGAGCGAGTGGGACGGAGCAACGACGGTGGCCTCAACCATGTGGATTGCCCATCGCGCGCGAATAAGAGTTTTCGCTACCGGCGGTATCGGCGGGGTGCATCGCGGACCTCTGCCGGATATATCAGCCGATCTGCCCGAACTCGCGCGAACGCCGATGATCGTAGTTTGCTCAGGCGCAAAGATCGTTCTGGATTTACCGGCAACGCGCGAATGGTTAGAGACGAACGCGGTCACCGTGGTTGGGTACGGCTGTGATGAACTGCCCGCGTTCTATTCCCGTCATAGCGGCCTGCCCGTAGACGTTCGTTGCGACTCTCCTGAAGCGGTGGTCCGGCTCTTTAACACACAACGCGAGCTGGATGTCGACGGTGCTTTGCTGGTCACCGTACCTGTTCCCGAGGCGGCAGAAATTCCGGCTGCTGCACTGAAAACAATTCTCGATCAATCCCTTCTTGACGCGGAACGAGCGCAGGTTAGCGGACGCGACCTTACGCCGTTTCTTCTCGCTCGTATGGCGCAGTTGAGCGAAGGTTCGACGTTGCGCGCGAACATCGCCCTGCTGGAAAACAATGCTCGCGTGGCCGCGAGCATCGCGTGCGAGCTGAGTCGGCGGTAATCAAGAATTGATGGGCAGGAAGTCAGTACGACCTGCATGAGCAGGTGGGTTGCGGAGGAGGCTTCTTCCATGCTGGGAGCGCGGACGTCCCCGTCCGCTTACACGAGCCGAAGGTGAGTCCTTACTCTTTCGAAACAATGGGGACGGGACGCCCAGCAAATCGTTGCGCGTGAGGTTCACGCGCCGAAATCTTTCGGGCTTACCCATGTCGCCTTCTATTGTGTTAAGCTCTGGCTCCCGTTATTCAATTCATTTTTAGCAAGCGCCAGGAGGAAGTTATGGCTGAAGAAAAAAAGTGCAAGAACCCGCCGTGTTCGTGTCCGCAACCGGCCGACGGCAAGTACTGCAGCGCGTCCTGTGAAGGCACCGGCGACACAATCGAGCTCGATTGTGATTGCAGCCACGAAGGTTGTCAGGGAAATTTCTGAGTTGTAGGACAAACTTTAGTTTGCCCCGTTGGCTTGCGAAGTTTGAGACTCACGACAAACTGAAGTTTGTCGTACTTTATCGCTGGTGCCTGGCGATGACACTGCCGAGATGCTCGGCCATCGCCGGATCCAGCGCACGTAGTTTCTGCTGTTGCTCCTGCGCCTTCTTCACCTCGCCCAAAACCAAATAGCTGACTGCAAAGTTATAGTAGAACGAAGGGTCTTTCGGATTGAGGCTGATCGCCTTCTGATGAAGCGGGATCGCTTCGCGCCCGCGACCTGACTTTGAAAGTGTCACGGCCATGCCGTCGTACGCCAAAGGAAAGTCAGGATGATCGCGAATCAAAATCTTGTAGACAAATTCCGCGTACTTCAATTGGCCTAGTCGGTCGTAGGTGACGCCCATATTGTATCGCGCTTTGACGAAGCCGCCGTCCAGAGCTACGGCTCGCTGAAAAGCTTCAAGGGCGCGCGGATACTGTTTCAATTCGCCCAGCGCCTCGCCGAGGTTATTTTGGGCTGCGGCTGAACCTGAATCCAGGGCCAGCGAGTCACGGTAAGCGGCTGCTGCTGCGTCGAACTTAGCGAGAGACATCTGTATATTGCCGGCGTTAAGCAGCGCGGTCGCGGCGATTCTGGGTGAGCCTTTGGCGATGACCGCGATGGTCTGGTAGGCCTTAATCGCGTCATCATAACGACCTTGCTGTTCAGCGACCTGGGCCACGCGGGTCAGCCTTTGCGATTCTTTGACGGCGTCCCCGGCAGGTTGCGCCCCCGCTGGAACAAATGCATAGAGCAGGAGAACACTGCTAAGTACGAGTAGTTTGGTTAGTAGCTTCATAATAGTGGCACAGACTTCAGTCTGTGGTTCGGATCGCGGACATCCTGTCCGCCTGAGCGCGAAGCGCGAAAATGATCGTTATTCTGTTTTCAAGGGACTGAGCGCCTGCGGCGCCGGCGGACAGGATGTCCGTGACTCAAAATAAAAAAGGGTTAATCGACCCGCGAATCTGGGAATTTTCCGGGATTGGTTGTATTAATATACCCGTACATCTCAGTTTGCAGAATAGTCGTCAGGACAAGGAGGCGTCCTCTAAAATGACCAGATTCTTTCTCTTGCTCCTAATCGCTCTGATTTGCGCGCCCGCGGCGTTCGCCCAGAGCAAGGATTACTCGTTCTATGAATTTTACGTCGGCTATGCGCACGAGCGCGCCAGCAATAACGCCGATACCTTCGATAAGAACGGCCGGGCCAAACTCAATGGCGCCACGGTCGATCTGGCTTCCGAGAAGACCGGCTATAACGGCTTCGAAGCGGAGTTCAATCAAAACGTGACTCGTCACATCGGCATCGTGACCAGTTTCAGCGGCACCTACAAGAATAACGAAGGCTACTTCGATCGCAGGTCGGGTAAGACCTATCGCGCTAACGTCCAGCGTTATGATTTGCTGGCCGGCCCGCGCTACAACTGGCGCACCGCCGGGGTGACGCCTTTCGTCCATGGCCTGTTCGGCATTTCGCATATCCGCGCGGCCTTTGACGAACGCACCAGCAGCGCGACCGCATTTGCGATGGCGTTCGGCGGCGGTCTGGATGTGCACGCCGGCGAGCACCTCGACGTACGCGTGGTTCAGGTGGATTATTTGCCGACGTTCTTTAACGGCAAACGCCAGGACAACATTCGCGCTTCGGCGGGTATTAAGATCAAGTAGTAAGAGAGTAGCCGCAAAAAGGCACAAGAGGCACAAAGGGCGGTAAACCGTGATCCGGCTTCTCCCTTTGTGCTTTTGGTGCCTTCTTGTGGCCGATTCGCACTTCGGCGGTATAGATCAAGTAGTAAGACTAGCCGCAAAAAGGCACAAGAGGCACAAAGGGGAGAGCTCTGAATCGCTTTCTCCCTTTGTGCCTTTTTGCGGCTGCTATTTCGTTAAATTAAGAAACTGCGCCGCCAGCTTTGGGCCGACGCCTTCGTCTTCATGCTTGAAAAAGACGAAGGCGTCGTTCCATTTCTGGGCAGCCACCCGGTTCATCCATTTCGCCAGATCGTTTTCGTCGTATGCAGCGCGCCGCAAACGCAGGTAGCCCCAGGCGGCCGTGCTGATGATTTCGGTGAGCGGCTTTTCGTCCGTGTCTGAAACTACCAGGGCACAATTCTTTTCGCTCAATAAGTTGAAGACCTCGTCGTCGAACCAGGTCTCGTGACGGAACTCAAAAGCCGTGCGCGTTTCGGCGGGCAAGAGATCGAGAAAAGCCGCGAGGCGCGCCGTGTCCTTCTTCATGTTCGGCGGGAGCTGGAAGAGCACGACTCCCAGACGATCTTCCAACAGCGCAACTGTCTCGAGCAAATACTTCGTTTCATCAGCGACGTTGTTGATGCGCTTGATGTGGGTGATGCGTTGGCTGGCTTTGATCGAGAAACGAAAGCTGTCCGGGACCTGATCTCTCCAGTTTTCGATCATGCCGGGCTGCGGCAGGCGATAGAACGTGTTGTTGATTTCAACCGCCGGCAGACGTTGCGAGTAGTACGCCAGCATTTCTTTGGCAGGCAAGTCTTCAGGATAAAAGTTGCCCTTCCATTCTTTGTAGCTGTAGCCGCTGGTGCCGACGTGAAGTTTCATTGATGCTCCTCGTACGCAATCAGATTACGCAGATTAATCGGCGAAATCTGTGTAATCTGTGGATTCTGGGTTGTCATGAAATTGCGCGCGCGATCAGAAACGCCGCGCCCGCGGCCAGGCTGCCAATCAAAGCAGTTTGCAGAGCGCTGCGCGCCGGCCGCGTGCCGGTGTAGCGTCCCTTGATGAATCCAAATACAAACAGGGCGACGACGGTGAACCCCACTGAAAACAGCAGCGCATTTTCGACGGCCATCGGTTTCAGGTAAGCAGCAAAGATGTAAGGCGCCAGGGGAATCAGACCACCCGCAATATACGCGCCCGCTATAGTCAACGCACTGGCAAGGGCGCGTTTCGGATCAGGCTTTTCCAGACCCAGCTCAAAACGCATCATGAAGTCGACCCACTTCTGCGGATGCTTTGCCAGGGCTTCCACGATTGGGGTGCTCTCGGTTTTGGTCAGACCGTAAGAATGAAAGACCTCGGCAACCTCGCGCATTTCTTCTTCCGGGATCTCTTTTATTTCGCGCTTCTCGCGTTCGCGCTCTTTGGCATAGTGTTCGGCGTCGCTCTTGGCGGCGAGGTAACCGCCGAGGCCCATGGCGATTGAGCCGGCGGCAATTTCCGCCAGGCCGGCGGTGACAATGATGCCGGGGCTGGCACTGGCAATTCCGGTCAAACCCGCCGCGAGCGCAAACGGCACCGTCAAACCATCCGACATGCCAATGACGATGTCGCGGACCGTTTCGCCGGCGGTGAAATGTCTTTCAGTGTGTCGAGTTTGCGGCATTGTTTCTCCTGGGAGCGCAGGCATCCTTTCCTGCGGTCCACCGGCATTCCTGCCGGTGTTTTAAGTTAGTGCGGGCAGGATGCCCGCGAACCGCCGACAGGGATGTCGGCGCTCCTGACTCGGCCCTAAAACTTTCCCCAAAGAATTAGCGCGCCGATCACGATAAAGGCAGCGCCGGCGGCGCGCTTGATCCAATTGAGTGGTAAGTACTCACTCAAGAGACTCCCGACGATCACGCCAATAGCCGAAACGGCCACCAGCGCCAGTGATGCGCCGATGAAAACTTCCCAGGGCCTTTTCTTCGTAGCGGCCATGGTCATCGCGGCAATCTGGGTTTTGTCACCCATCTCGGCCAAAAAAATTATTCCGAAAGTCGTCAGTATTAAGCGCCAGTCCATTTGCACTCCTTATTTCCTTAGCCCTCGAAGTACCGCTTCCGTCGAAATCTACGATCAAGAATAGTGGCACAGACTTTAGTCTGTGATTAGCGAGTTGAGATCACAGACTGAAGTCTGTGCCACCAAACAAGACCCGACTAAAGTCGGTACTCTAACACCGCGATTCCGTACTCGCCATTTCTTTCGGGTTGTTATTGATTGCAGAATTCATGTAAGGCACAATTACCTATCTGTCAAAGCGTTGTGTTGGCGGAAAGAGCTTAGTTCAGAGTTCAAGCTTTAGCTTGTCTTTGGAGACGAGGTCAGTACCACCTGCGTTAAGCGGGTGGGCCAGACACTCATCTCACCAGACTTGGGTCCCTGGCCCACCTGCTCACGCAGGTGGTACTGACATCATAATCGGCGGTTGTAAAAATGTCCCAGATGGTTGAATCCACCAAAGAATTTATTGGGACTGAGCGCTTCACCCTGCGCCGCCGCCTGGGCGCGGGCGGCATGGGCGTCGTTTACGAAGCGCTCGACCGCGAGATGGACAAGGTTGTCGCCCTCAAAACGTTGACTCGCGCCGAAGCCGCCCACATCTATCGCTTCAAACGCGAGTTTCGCATGCTCGCCGATGTCTCGCACCCCAATCTGGTCGCGCTGTACGAACTAATGTCGGACGGCCGCCACTGGTTCTTTACCATGGAACTGGTCAAGGGCGTGACCTTCATTCAATACGTGCGGCCGGAAACTGCCGACCAACCCAGCACCTCTACGAACAATACTCTGCTCGGGCCGCGGGCGCGCCCCGCGAATGAGACAGACTCAGAAGCCGATACCGAAGTCTTCGATAGTTCGCACCTTTCGCTCGAGTCCGGCGAGATGCCGGCGCTGCTTGAAACGTCAACTTCGGTGAGTGACGGCTACAGACTCAACGAATCGCGTTTGCGGGCAGCGTTGCGCCAACTCGCCGAAGGCGTAAACCGTCTGCACGAGCTCGGCAAACTGCATCGCGATATCAAACCTTCGAATGTTCTGGTGACTGAAGAAGGCCGCGTGGTCCTGCTCGACTTTGGGTTGGTCGAAGATATCGAGCCCGAACTTCACGAGACCTTGCTGGCCGGAACTCCCGACTATATGTCTCCCGAGCAAGGCGCGCAGAAGGCGATTTCGAAGGCCAGCGATTGGTACAGCGTAGGCGTGATCCTGTACCAGGCGTTGACTGGCCGCCTGCCGTTCAGGGGCCGGTTCTTTGAAGTCATGATGCGCAAGCAGACGCGTGACCCGATCCAACCTTGCGAGATTAATCGCGAGGTTCCGCGCGACTTAAACGACTTGTGCGTCAAGCTCCTGCGCCGCGACGTAGAGGATCGGCCCACCGGACGCGAGGTGTTGCGCGCACTCGGGGCCCGCCCGACTGGTCTTTGGTCGTCGTCGTTCATCCAGACGACATCTGAGAATTCCTTTTTCGGTCGCGAACGACTGCTCGCCGAATTGCACGACGCCTATTCGGCTACGCGTGAAGGAGACACTGTCTCGGTCTATATTCACGGGCAATCGGGCATGGGCAAGTCAACTTTGGTGCGGACCTTCCTCGATCAAATCAAGGGAGAAAAGCACAAACCCATCATCCTGCAAGGTCGCTGTTACGAACGCGAGTCAGTTCTGTACAAAGCCCTCGACGGCGTGGTCGATAGTTTGAGTAAGCATCTCGCCTCGCTGCGTCATGGCCGGGCCGAAGCTCTGATGCCGAAAAACTCTTTGGCCCTGGCCAGGGTGTTTCCGGTGATGCTGCAGGTCGATTCGATCTTCAATGCGCGATCCGCGCGTCCTGAGACCGCCGATTTGTTTACTCTGCGCCGGCAGGCATTCGCCGCGCTGCAGGAGTTGCTCGGACGAATCGCCAGTCGCCAGCCGCTGGTCATCTACATCGACGATCTGCAATGGGCCGATGCCGACAGTACTTTCCTGCTGGAAGATCTTCTGCGGCCGCCGGGCGCGCCTAAGCTTCTACTGGTGGGAAGTTTTCGCACTGAAGACATTGACGGCAAGCCGTTTCTCAAACAGCTCCTGCAAGGAACAGGCACTGACACCTGTCGCGAACTTTTCGTCGGTCCGTTGCCTGCTGGCGAGGCCCGCGAGCTGACACGTTCACTGTTTGCTTCCGTAGGAATCTCCAGCGATCCTTTTATTGATTCAATCGTGCAGGAAGCAGCCGGCAGTCCTTTCCTGCTGGAACAACTGACGCACTACGGAATGATGAACGAGCGAGAGGCGACCGCGGGAATTACTCTGGCTACGATGCTCGATGAACGTATCAAGCAACTGCCGTCCGGTTCGCGTCGGTTTCTGGACACGCTGGCGGTCGCCCGGCGCCCGGTCAATCAGGACGTAGCGATCAGGGCGGCGGGATTGGAAGACGACGATTCAAAAATTCTGGGAGCCTTGCGGAGCGCGCAGTTTGTTCGCAGCGGCGGCACGAGCTATGGCGTGGAACTTTATCACGATCGAATTGGTGAAACTTTGGCGGCCCTGCTTGACGACGATGAACGGCGGCAGATTCATCGTCGTCTGGCCCAGGCGGTCGAGTCGCGCGGTCTGGACGATCCGGAAGCCCTCTATGAAGACTATCTCGGCGCGGGCGATGAAGAACGCGCGGCCGTGCACGCCGAAGCCGCGGCCCGCAAAGCTGCGCGAGCTCTGGCCTTTGACCGGGCCGCTTTGTATTACCGCCGGACCATTGAATTGAGACCGGACGCTGCCAATTTGGTTGAACTGAAAATCAGCCTCGGCGATGCGCTCGCAAATGCCGGCCGGCCCGCCGAAGCGGCGAAGGAATTTCTCGACGCCGCGAAAGCGAGCGGATCGCAGCGGGCCCTGGCCCTGCAACAACGCGCCGGTGGACAGTTGTTGACGGGCGGACATATCGAGGAAGGCCTGGAAGTTTTTCGATCCGTCCTGGAAACTGCCGGATTTAAATTGGCCAACGGACCCAGGCGCGCACTGTTCTCACTAATCATGCGCCGTCTTTGGATTGGCCTGCGCGGACTTGAATTCACCGAACGCAAAGCGAGCGAAATTCCCGAGGAAGATCTGGCGCGCATCGATATCTGCTGGTCCGTCGCCGCAGGCCTGGGTGTAGTCGATTTGATCCGCGGCGCTGACTTTCAAAGCAGGCACCTGCTGCTGGCTTTGCGCTCCGGCGAAATTTATCGCGTGGCGCGCGCGATGGCTTTCGAAGTAGCCCAAACCGCCTCGCGCGGCGGAGCGAAGCGAGAGCAGGCCCTGGCCCTCGCCGAACGAACGGAAGGTCTGGCGCAGCGGGCCGCGAATCCGCACGCGATCGGCCTGGCCATCTGGGCCCGCGGCTTGAGTGCTTACCTGGTCGGCGACTGGAAGAAGTCGGCTGAGTTATGCGAACGTGCCGCCGAAGTTCTGCGCGACGAATGCACGGGCGTGACCTGGGAACTGACGATCGCGCATCGGTTCATGCTCAGCTCGTTGATGTTTCTCGGTGAGATGGTGGAGGTCTCGCGCCGCGTGCCGCAGTTGCTGGCGGCTGCGCTGGAACAGGGAAATCTTTTTGCGGCGACGGATCTGCGGACGCGCATGAATCCCATCTGGCTGGCGGCCGATGATCCCGATCGAGCCAGAGACGAAGTGATCTCGGCGCTGACCACTTGGCCGCGCGAAGGCTTTCATCTGCAGCACTACAGTTCGCTGGTGGCTCTGGCGCAAATCGAACTTTACACCGGCGATTACGAGGTGGCCTGGCGGCATATCGAAGGCCAGATCAAGCCTTTGGAAAAGTCGATGCTGTTGCGCATTCAGGGACTCCGAATCGAAGCGAAGTATCTGCGAGCGCGGCTGGCGCTGGCGAGCGCCGTGGGTTCGAGACGAGAGCGACGTCTGCGAATCGCGGAAAGACTGGCGCATAGCATCGAGAAGGAACAGATGACCTGGTCTAATCCTCTGGCCATGTTGATTCGCGCCGGGTTGGCCCGCCGCCGCGGTGACGACGCGCGCGCGGTGAAATTAATTTCTCAGGCTATCGAAGGTCTTGAAGCGTCGGATATGGCTTTGTATGCCGCGACCGCCCGGCGAAAGTTGGGTGAGGTAATGGGAGGGGATCAGGGTCGCGAACTGATCGCCCAAGCCGATCACTGGATGACTAAACAGCAGATTAAGAATCCGGCGGCAGTAGCGAATTTGATGGCGCCTGGGTTTAGCGAGCCGACGAAAGATTAGACTGGTACAGAACCGCTTGCGGTAGCAAGCGGGTCGGCGCAATGAGCAGAGGTTCGCATTAAGCAAAATGAGGTCAGTACCACCCGCGTGAGCGGGTGGGTCATAAGGTCAAGACGAACAAAGGAGTATGCAGCTCGCGTGTAGGATCCACCTGCTCACGCAGGTGGTACTGACCTCATTGGTTAAGCTTTGTGTCTCATGGATCAACTAAAAACCCTGACCTACGAAACCACCGGCCGGATCGCGCGCATCACCCTGGACCGGCCTGAGCGCGGTAATGGCATCACTCTCGACATGCCTCGGGAGATCGCTGCATGCGTCGAACGTGCCAACCTCGATCCCGGCGTGCATGTCATCGCTCTCGCCGGGAACGGCAAAGGCTTCTGCGGTGGTTACGATCTCGTGCTGGCAGCGGAACAAGGGTTTTCAGCCGACGCCTCTTCAAATGCGCCCACCGGATCGCCGCTCGATCCGCGCGTGCAACGGGCCAATCACGATCCTGCCGGCACCTGGGATCCGATGATCGATTACGCCATGATGAGCCGCAACGTGCGCGGCTTTATGAGTCTCTTCTTCAGTGAAAAGCCGGTCGTCTGCAAAGTCCATCGCTTCTGTGTCGCCGGCGGCACGGACATGGCTCTCTGTTCAGACCTGCTCGTCATTGAAGACACGGCGACGATTGGCTATCCTCCGTCACGGGTCTGGGGCGTGCCCACGACGTCGCTTTGGGTGCAACGCATCGGTCCCGAAAAAGCCAAGCGTCTGCTGTTCACCGGCGACAGCATTACCGGTAAGCAGGCATGCGAGTGGGGCCTCGCCATTGAATCGCCCACGGCGGAACAACTCGACGAACGGTTCGAGTATCTGCTGGCGCGCATTGCGCGCGTACCCGTGAACCAGTTGATGATGATTAAATTGATGATCAATCAAACGCTGATGGCCCAGGGTCTCTACCAATCGCAACTGATCAGTACTATCTTTGACGGGATGGCCCGCCATACAAAGGAAGGCTACGACTTTCAGCAGCGCGCCGCCGAAGCGGGCTTCAAGCAAGCCGTGAAAGAACGCGACGAGCCATTTGGCGATCCCGAATTTGAATGACTCTTTCCCCCCTCCCGTTGGGAGGGGCTTGGGGAGGGTGCGAAGCTTGATGCGCTAAAAGCCCTCTCCCGGGCCCTCTGCCAAAGGGAATAATATCGTTGGTTCAGATGAATGATTGGCTTACCGGTCTAACGCCGAAGGCGTTCGCCAATCCCAGCCCAGGGCAACGCCCTGGGGAAGATGGGGATTGAGATCGGAAAACTCTGAAAGAGTTAACAAATGCAGCCAGATCTTTCTGAGGTATTGCAGGAATCGTTTATCGGAGCGTCGTCGCGAACTCTTTCAGAGTTCCCCGTTAATTTAACGTTTTCTCGATCCCAGGGCGTTGCCCTGGGCTGGGATTGGGGAATGCCTTCGGCATTAACACCGGGCAACAGTCGGATGTTGGTGAGTCAAGTATGTCAATGCCCTCCCAAAGCGAGAGGGAGAAAGAATTAAGCTCTTATAATCCCAATGAACGGACCCTTACACCGAGATGATTTTCAAAAGTCCTTACCCGGAGATCGAAATCCCTGAGGTTCCGATCGCTTCTTTTATTCTCGAACACGCGCATTCGTTTGCCGGTCGGCCTGCGCTGATCGAAGGCAAGACAGGCCGCACGCTGACTTACGACGAACTTGTGACGGCGGTAGATCTCACCGCTTCAGCTTTGGCGGCTCGCGGGTTTTGCAAAGGCGATGTCTTTGCGATTAATTGTTCGAACACTCCTGATTACGCCGTCGCTTTTCTCGCTGTAGCTCAACTCGGCGGCGTCGCGACGATGGTCTCGCCCTTGTTCAATGAGGCCGAACTCACCGTGCAATTGAAAGACAGCGGCGCTCACTATCTCTTAACCGATTCAGAGTCAGTTCAGCCGGCCATAGCGGCCGCGCGGGCCGTCGACCTGCGCGAAGTTTTTGTTTTGGGCGAATCAAACATTCCCGACGATGCTACTTCCTTTAGCGAGCTACAGAAGCACGAAGGGCTTGCGCCGATCCTGGACATCAACCCCAGCGAAGACGTGGTGGCGTTGCCATATTCCAGTGGAACCACGGGTCTGCCCAAAGGCGTAATGCTGACTCACTACAATCTCGTGGCCATGCTCCGCCAGTTGGAAACGGCGGCGGTGGTGCGGACTGGCGACCGGCTCATCTGCGTGGTGCCCTGCTATCACGTCTATGGATTTCATGTGGTGGTAAACCTCGCTCTGCGCACAGGCGCGACGGTAGTCACGTTGCCGCGGTTTGATTTGGAAGACTTTCTGGAAGCTCTGCAGAAGTATGAAATCAATATCGTGCCGTTGGTGCCGCCAATTGTCCTGATCCTGGCGCAATCACCGCTGGTTGACCGTTATGATCTTTCACAACTCGAGACGCTGCACTGCGGCGCGGCGCCACTGTCGGTTGAAGTGGCCAAAGCGGCCTGCGCGCGGCTCGGCGTGGGCATCAGTTATGGTTACGGAATGACTGAGCTGAGTCCGCTTTCGCATCTCACGTATCCTGCGAACAATGCCGACAAACCTGCCTCGGCAGGTTACTGCCTGCCGAATACGACCTGTAAGATCGTCGGCATCGAAAGCCGGGTTGAGCTTGGACCAGGCGAGGAAGGTGAAGTCTGCGTGCGCGGGCCACAGATCATGAAAGGTTACCTGGGCCAACCCGAGGCCACGGCCGAGCTGATCGACAACGAAGGCTGGCTGCGCACCGGCGACATCGGCTATGCGGATGAAGACGGAGCGCTGTACATCGTCGATCGCCTGAAAGAGCTGATCAAATACAAGGGGCGCCAGGTTGCGCCGGCCGAGCTCGAGGCGGTGCTGCTTTCACATCCGGCCATCGCCGACGCGGCCGTACTGCCAAGTCCCGACGAGAAAGCCGGCGAAGTACCGATTGCTTTTGTCGTGCTAAAGAAAGAGGCGACGGCGATAGAGATCATGGACTATGTAGCCGAACGCGTCGCCCCTTACAAAAAGATCCGGCGCGTGGAGTTCATCGATCAGATCCCGAAAAGTCCGGCCGGCAAAATTCTGCGGCGCGTGCTGGCGCAACAGGTGCGACAGGAAGTTAGAAGTGGTGACGAGGGTGAGAAGAGTTGATCGATGAGGTGCTACTTGCATCGAGCGTCAAGCAGCATAATGAGGTCAGTACCACCTGCGTGAGCAGGTGGGTCCATCAGTCAAACTCCGGCAAGTCTTCGCCTTGCCCATTGATCACATAGTCGATCGCCAACGCAAGGCTTCTTTCATTCCACAAATACCGCTGACTGCCCTTATCCGCCCACGGGCTATGGGGCTGTGCCCAATTGCCGTCTTTCCGCATGCATCGGGTGGCATAGGCCTTAAACGCATTGAGGGCACGCTCAGGTTTCACTGCTCCAATGGAGACCACTGTATGCACATGATTAGTCCGAGCTTTGAGAGCATGCAAGAGCCACTCTCGATTCACGCACACCTCCCGAATGGCCAGTTCAACGCCTCGACGCTGCTCAGCATTGAGGATTAAGGGGTCCGACCGAAGCTGATGACGGTTGAAGTCGCGCCTGCGATCACTGCGTGGAAGAAACGGAGACTTGTAACGATTGTGGAAACGATCGGTTGAGCCGCGCTCATCACCATGCAACCACGTACCATAACACCTGAAGGTGATCAAATATCCGAGAGGAACATCGGTATCGTTCCACACAAAGGGCCATCCTTAACCCACCCGCTCACGCGGGTGGTACTGACCTCATTACGCGCTTCATCAATCCCGAATCAATCAACTCGCTCGCCAGATTGCCCGTTCCGTCAGTCACCATGGTCGGTTGAAAGTGCCTCTGGAAACGCGCATCGACGCGGAACGCCGGCGTGTAAGTATCATCGAGAGGTTCAGTACTGCTCACATAAGTCCGGGTGCGGCCTTTCCTTAACCAGCCCAGCGCCGTGGTTGAGGTCATCAGCGTGTGCGCCGACAAAAGCAGGCCCTGTTCAAATCCAATCGACAACTGCAAAGGGTTGAGTTTCGATCGATAGAGATTAAAGAAGCGCACCGAATGTTTGGCGACGCGGCCCCGCAAACCGCGAAACTGTTCCACCCCGCGCACGAACTCAACGGCCTCGGCGATCGGGTCGAGCGTCTTCTGCACGATAGTAATCCCGTCCATGTCGCGCAGTTTGGTGTCCGGCAGAATGGCCCGGTCGTTAAGGCATTCAAAGAAGTACGGCGTGCCCAGAATCGGTATTGAGAGAGTGATGAAAGCCGGCAGAGTGATTTCAGGAGTTCCGGTGATGAACTGAAGTTCCCTTCGCACGTCGGCGATCGAGCGCGTGCTGATATCCAGCATCAGCCCGTAACAAAAGATTATGCCGGCATTCAGACAGCCACTGATCATTTCAACCTGCGGAGTGGAAGTGTTCTGCAGCTTATTGAAAGCCCGTAGCCAGTCGGCATCGAACGATTCGACCCCGCTGAAGAGCAACTCGCATCCGGATTCCCTGGCCAGCGTCAGATTCTCCGGCCGATTAAAAAAGTCGTTGGTTACGAGCGCGGCCCAATTCCGGAATTGTCCGGCGGCCCTCAACTCGTTTATGAGATTGATGCGTTGTTGAAAATGTGCGCGATCGCTTCCGTAAAAATTGTTGTCGACAAAAAGCAGCTTCCGCCTTTTCCCGGCAGCCATAATCTGCCGGCGAATGCTTTCGAGATTGTAGGTTTGATAACTCCGGCCTTCGCCGGTCAGCGCGCAGAACGAACAATGAAAGTTGCAGTAACGCGTGCTCTCGACATGGGTGATGTACTTGATCCAGTAAGCCAGATCGAATCGCGGCTGCATTTGCTCGGCCGTATAGGCCTCGCCCCAGACGCCGGCTATTACTTCCCGCAGCTCTTCAATATCCCCGAGACAGCTATAGTCAAAAAACTTTTGCGACAGCAGCGGCAACGCACGCACCGCTGGACCACCGGCGACTACGATCACACGCGGGTTCTTTGTGCGGGCATAGGCGGTCAGGTGCAGCATGCGATCGAAGCAGTGCGTCAGCCCGGTCAGCACCAGCATGTCGGGCCAGCCGAGCATGGACGGATCGACCAGCGGCCCGCTCGATACTTCGTCATAGCAGCGCACCTCGCACAGCTCGCGCGAGCAGGCGCCGGCCAGATAGATTGGGCCGACGGCTTGCGGAAACTTGTTGGGACGACGGATCGGTTCGCGTGAATAATCGAGATAGCAGTTGACTACGAGGACGCGGCGGCGCGGCAAGGAAGATCGCTGGATCTGATCGTGGGGCGATTCAGACATGGGAGCAAAACCTTAACCTGTGGCAAATACTGGTTCGCGCGTCAGTTGGACGGGCGGCATGTACGTATCCTCTCCCTTAATGCGAACGAGTGAAGTGAAATCGTTTTCGAGCATCCCGGCACGCCTTAACTCACGTATCTTGTCCGGCGGCAGCGACGGCAAGGCGCGCAGTTCCGCAAACGGCGGCGGCATTGATGGCGCCTGCGCGCGGTCGGGTCGGTGCAGCTGAATATTCTTTCTGAATCGCGGAGCCAGGTGCCGGAAGGCTTCGGCCAGGCCGATCGCTGGATGTGTGATCGCGGTTGAACCTTCGGTATAACAACCTACGTGACAGCGCGAATCGCAGTAAGGGATGCTGCCAAACTTCTGCTCGCCGATTTCCATCGCTTTGTAATAGTCGCCGATGTCCAAAAGATTTCCGGCCACCATATTCAAAGGAGCGCACGGATAAAAAATGTCGCCGTGCGGATAAACGATCGGGCGCGTCGTTGGATAACATTCGAACCGCTTGAAATCCCGGATGGTGCGCAGGACTTCCGGGTTGCCGTAGACACGCGCGCCTTTGCGTTTGGCCCGCGCGACTTCGTCGATCAATTGTTGCCAGCGCGGATTATCAACCAGCCCCGGGCATGGATACTTGCCCACGATGTAAGGCATCGGCGTCCAGTAGAAATCGTTCTCGACGCAGAATTCGAAAACGTCCCACGCGTCGTCGATAGTCTCCGGGAAAATCACCGAGTTGATGATGAAGTCGAACTTCAGGTTGTGCTCGCGGCGATACTCCTTCGCCAGTTCGATGTTCTGCTTGACCCGAGAAGTCTGTCCGTCCTTGCTCAAATTGATCAAGTCATCGCTGCGAACATCGTCCGGCGAGTCCAGACTAATCACCAGGTAATCGATGTGGTGCAGCGTCGCGAGGTGTTTATCCAGCAGGTAAGCATTGGTGTTGAAGGTGACCGGGCAAAAACCCAGGCGGCCTATGTTCTCGAAGATCTCGTCGATGTCGCCGCGAACTGAGGGCTCGCCGCCGGTGATGTTGATACCGGGCGAGGCGCGCCGCAAAATCTCGAGCACTTCAATTGTCCGGGCCGTGTTCAGACGCTTCTCGGCGATGTCAGGATACATGTTGCCCGATCCGTCATCGCAGTAGGTGCAGCGAAAGTTGCACTTCATCGTCACGTAGAACCCGGCGATCATGGGCTTGACGAGTTTCTTGTTGGGGCCACGGCCGTAACGCGCCTGAAAAACATTTTCGACAAATCTGAACATGAACTGATAGGGGATTCGGCGCATTGGTTCCTTTGGTTACCTGCCTGCGGTCCAGTGTGAAAAGCAAAAGCCTGTCGGGCTTGAAGTGTCGGCTATTGTGGCCTTGCACGGGGTTCTAGTCAATCCCTTTCCCAATTCGGGAGTGGCCTGGAGGCGTGTTGCTTGACGCCGCTTGGCCCTCGGCAACGCACTCGGCCGTCTTCAGACGGCTTTCCCGAAGGGTCTCTAGACCAGGGATTCAGAGTCTGTTTCAAAACTTCGGACGTGCGCCTAAGGTAAGCATTTCTTAAACGCAGAGGGCGCAGAGGTTTTCGCAGAGGTACGCAAAGTAAGGCGCTTCTCTGCGCGCCTTTGCGAAAACCTCTGCGTCCTCTGCGTTAAGATCCTCTTTGAGATCGCACATCCTGAGTTTTGACACAACCTCTTTAGCGCTGGGTCCACGACGCCTTGACGTTAGCGCGCTTCAGCGTGCTTGGGAAATTAGCTACGTTTTGAAACGGGCTTTGAGATTAGTCGCGCGCGTAACCCGGGCGTAGAACGCCCGGTCTAGTAACCCTTCGGGAACGCCGCCTGAACGCGGCTTAAGAAACAATCAGCTTGAGTTCGAGCTGGCGAAGGCCATGGCCATTTTGAAAATCCACCTGTTTGCGTACTTAGCCGTTTGTGGCTTTTAAGCTCAGGGCGATGCTAGCATTGCACCGAGCCGCATTTATTCCGATGACGATTTCGAAATATAAGAGCCTTCGTGGTTTTTACCTCGTTCTGGCTGCTTACCAGTAGTTGGTCTCGAACAAGTACGTTCATGTCCCAACCGTTTCTCTCAACACTCTTCGACACCGCCGAACGGCAGCCGCTGAGCGTGTCTGAACTAACCGGCATGATTCGCGGCGAGTTGGAACGGCGATTTTCGTCGGTCTGGGTCGAAGGCGAGATTTCCAACTTTCGCGCGCACGGCTCGGGACACTGGTACTTCACTCTGAAGGACGAGTTCGCGCAAATGCGGTGCGCCTGCTATCGCAGCAGCAATCAGCGGATTCGCTTTCGTCCGGAAGATGGCTTGCAGATGCGCGCGCGCGGCCGTCTAAGCGTGTACGAGCAGAAGGGCGAGTATCAGTTGATTGTCGAGGCGCTCGAGCCCGTTGGCGCCGGCGCTCTGCAATTGGCTTTCGAACAAACGAAGGCCCGGCTGCAGGCTGAGGGTTTGTTCGCCGAAAGCTTAAAGCGAGCGATTCCTATGCTGCCGCGACGCGTCGGCGTGATCACATCACCGAGCGGGGCCGCGATTCGCGACATCCTCCACGTCATCTCGCGGCGCACGCGCACGGTGCACGTTCTGTTCGCGGCCGCGCGGGTGCAGGGCGATGGCGCGGCCCAGGAGATCGTGCGCGCGATTCGATCGCTCAACGACTTTCATGCTCGCGCACGTGCGGACGAAGGAATCGACGTAATCATAGTAGGCCGCGGCGGCGGCTCGATAGAAGATCTTTGGGCCTTTAACGAAGAGGTGGTGGCGCGAGCGATTCGCGCTTCGGCAATTCCAGTTATCTCGGCCGTTGGTCACGAAACTGATTTCACGATCGCCGACTTTGTCGCTGACATGCGCGCGCCGACGCCTTCGGCCGCCGCCGAGATTGTCGCCGCGCACGAGGCTCAGTTATGCTCGCTACTCGCGACGTTGACAACCAATCTGGCGCGCTCAATTCGATATCGCATCGCGGGGTCGCGCACAGAGGTGCAGGAACTGGCTTTGTCGCCCGCGTTCGATGCGGTGGCGACGCGCCTGCATGAAGCAATGACGGCGACCGGCGATGCCGAACATCGGCTGCAGACGGCCATCACGAGCTTGATTCAGAGCGCGCAACGCCGGGTGGGCGCGGCGACGCACAGCTTGTCGCCGGCCCAGCTTAGGTCCGCTGTTGTGACTGCGCGAACTCGTCTAGAGTCGCTCAGCCAGAGGCGTGATGCGGGGGTAGCGAGTCGGGTTGAAGCGGCAAGGCAGCAACTTGCGATGACCGCGGCCGCGCTGGATGCGATGTCGCCGTTAAGAGTGCTGGAACGCGGCTATGCAATCGCGCACGATGCGCAGGGACATGTCGTACGCGAAGCAAGCGCGGTGTCAATCGACGATGCTTTGCGGCTTCGTCTGTGGAAAGGCGTCGTGAATTGCCGCGTCGAAGGAGCCGAAGAAAATTAGCCGCCGCTTCTGCGGCAGAAGAAATGTTGGGCCTCTGGTTGAGTGGCAAGAATAGACTAAGAGCCGCTATAGTTCCTCCATGCGCTTTGCATGGGACGAGAAGAAGGCAGCGAGTAATCTTGTTAAGCACGGCGTCTCGTTCGAGGAAGCTGAGTCGGTTTTTGGCGATCCACTTTCGGATACTTTTCCTGACCCTGATCATTCCCAGGAAGAACATCGTTTCATCATCACAGGTTCGGCCGAGTCGGGTAAGATTCTCGTGGTGGCGCATACGGATGATGGAGAGTTGGTGCGTATCATCAGCGCCCGCGAAGCAACACATGGAGAAAGAAAGTCTTATGGAGAGAATTGAATCAGAGGAAGAGGACGATCTGCGGCCCGAATATGATTTTTCTCAAATGAAGGGTGGCGTGCGCGGCAAATACGTCGAGCGCTACCGCGAGGGAACAAACCTGGTGCTGCTGGATCCGGACGTTGCAGCTGCATTTCCAGATGCGAAGGCTGTGAATGATGCGCTGCGTTTATTGCTCCGGGAAAAGGGTGAGCGCTCGTTACAGAACCGGGAGCGGTAGCGACCGGATCAAAGATTCAAGTTGAGTGTAAGCATCCCGTCGCTACCACTCCGGGTTCTGTAATTCTGTAATAAATGGCGTGCTTGATTGTCCGTTGAGGGAAGAAAAGGAATTAGCCCGCACTTCTGCGGCAGAAGAACTGTTAGCTATTTCGGACGGAGCAGCACCTGATGAAAGTTCTCTTAGCTAGAGTTGGTTGGATGAAGTACTATCAAGGCCCAAAGCCAGGTGACGAAAAACCTATAGGTGGCGGTTCATACAACACTGAAAGAATAGGTCACGAGGCTTACAATTTTCTCGACATAGGTGGAACCCTATACGGCTATTTCCAGCCTCACATGAAACCGGGAGAGGAAGTCAACCTTGGCCGAATTGAGCACGGCTACGCCGATGACAAGATCGACAATGTACTGGTCATCTGGTTCGCAACAAACCCAATAGTTAGAGGGCAGATAGTTATCGGCTGGTACAATAACGCGACTGTTTTCAGATCTATTCAATCTCCCAACTCGCTGCCTCTCAGAGAGAACTACAACTACAACATTAAGGCTCGGAAAAAGGATTGCGTCCTGCTCGGAATAAGCGACAGAACGTATCCCGTTGGACACGGCAGCAAAGGAACAAAACAGGGAAATCCAGGCCAGACAAATGCTTTTTACATTCTCGATAACCGAGGTCAAGCAAGAGACTTAACAAACCCAAACAACGGATGGATAACAAAACTCATTGAATACGTCGGAAACTACGACGGCTCCAAGATTTCATCCCGAGAGGATGAAATTCAGGAAGATGTTTTGACCGCTCAATATTCATCGGGTGGACAAGGCTTTCAGAGTGATGTAGAGGTTCGGCTGATGATAGAGTCCCATGCGATGGACATCTGCGAACAATATTATTCTGACAAGAAATATGAAGTGGAAGACGTCTCTGCCAATCGTCCATACGATTTCATCATCAGAAAAGATGGATTATCACGCTTCGTCGAAGTCAAGGGCACTCAAACTTCGGGAGACATCATTGTCTTGACGAAAAACGAAGTCGATTTAAGCCAGAGGCAAGGCGACAGGATGGTGTTATTCATTGTTCACTCGATAGTCATGAATAAGAAGACAGTAAAGAAAGGGAGTGGCGTTATTTCGATCATTGATCCCTGGCTGGTAAACAATGACCGACTTACACCCATTTCATTTACCTACAGACTTAGCTAACAACTTAGGATCCCGTCGCTACCGCTCCGGGTTCTGTATCGACGGTCGCGGGAATTAGCAGATCAGAAACATGAAACTCAAGCGTAACCGCATCGTGATCGATCTCGACAAAGCTCGTGCTGATCAGCAAGGGCGTGCCCGGGCGCGTCATTCAGGTCGCGCCGGCCGAATTTTCGGAATCATCGCGGTCGTGTTGGTTCTGATCATTATCGTCGCGGCAGCGAGCGGCTATCTTTGGTGGCGCAACTATCAGGACAGTCCGGCCTATAGCCTGGCGATCCTGGCGGATGCGGCCCAGCGAAACGACAACGCCACGGTCGACAGCATTATCGACACCGACAAGGTCTGTGATGATTTTGTCGCGCAGGTTCGCCAGCGCGCTCCTGGATCGGCTGTCTCGGCGATTACTTCAATACTGCCGGCCCAAACTAATTCTGCTCTGCAGGCTGTAACGCCAAACCTCAAGCAGACCGTGCATGATCAACTAATGAAAGAAGTACAACGGCTGACCGAGCCCGCGAAGGGCAAACCCTTTGTGCTGGTGGCGCTGGCAATAACCAGCTTTGCCGACATCAAGGAACAAAACAACGTCGCCCAGGTCAAGGTTAATATCAAAGACGAGCATCTTCAGCTTACAATGCAACCGTCAACCGAAGCAGGCGTGAAGCGTTGGCGAATCACTGGGGTGCAGGATGACAAGCTAACGAAAATGATTGCCGACGGAGTGACGCAGGGCCTGCCCTCCAACGGCAATGAGTTGAAGGATGCGATTCACAAACAGTGGGACAAACTCAAGTAGACCTTGATTCAAGGTTCGTCAGTCCAGTTTAGAGCCGGGACTTGTCCGGCCATCTCCCAGCGGCGGACAAGTCCGCCGACTAAACGGGTGGAAGGCAAATGAGCAGCGCCAAACCAAAAACTTTTGAGACGTCGCTCGAAGAACTCGAGCGGATCGTGCGCGAGCTGGAACAGGGTGAACTCACTCTGGAAAAGAGTCTCGAGTTATTCGAGCAGGGAGTAAAGCTTTCGCGCGACTGCCAGGAGCGCCTGTCGCAAGCCGAACGCCGAATCGAGATACTGATGCGCGACAACCAGGGACGCGCCGCCGTGCGCCCGTTCGATCCAGAGAGTGAGATGAGCGCCGTTGATGACGACGACTCTCAATGAATCCGCCATGAACGGCGATAAGATGTAGGACATAACCCGAGCGCAGCGAAGGATCTTAAGCCCGACATGGAATCAATGGCAACCAACTTGAATGCATTCATCCGGTCGCGACCGCTTCCGGTTCTCTAATTCTTCTCTGTGACCTCTGTGGTAAATATTCCGACCGCCACCGACGCGCGTGAATTCCTCGCTTCGTGTCGCGCTCTCGTCGACTCACAACTCGACGAGCTCATCCCCAAAGAATCCGAACCGCCCCAACGCGTTCATTCAGCTATTAGGTGGAGCTTGTTTGCCGGCGGGAAAAGATTTCGTCCCGCGCTCTTGCTCGCGACCGGACAAACGTTTGGGGCAAGCCCTGACGATCTCATGCGCACGGCCTGCGCGCTCGAGATGATTCATACCTACTCGTTGATTCACGATGATTTGCCCTCGATGGACGACGATGAACTGCGCCGCGGCCGGCCAACTTGTCACGTGAAGTTTGACGAAGCCACTGCGATCCTGGCGGGAGACGCGCTGCAAACGCTCGCCTTTCAAACCATTGCTGAGGACCAACGGTTATCGTGCGAACTGCGGGTCCAATTAATCTCTGAAATTGCCCGCGCCGCCGGAACTCCCCAGGGCATGGTTGCCGGCCAGGCACACGATCTCGATGCGGAATCGCATGATGTGACCAATGATGAGTTGGAGCGCATTCATCATCGCAAGACGGGGGCCCTGATTCGCGCGGCGGCCCGTTGCGGCGGAATGATCGCCGGCGTGAATGAACCCGAGCTGGCAGCTCTTACTGAGTACGCAACCAACCTCGGTCTCTTGTTTCAAATTACAGACGATCTGCTGGACGTAACGGCGACGGCGGAAGACCTGGGCAAGACACCGGGAAAAGATGCGCGTTCGCGCAAAGCCACCTATCCCTCGCTCTATGGAATTGAAGCTACGCGCGCGCAACTCGTAGTCGTACACGAGGAGGCCCGTCGCGCGCTAGAGCCAATTGATCGGCCGGCTGAACTTCTGCACTCGATTGCGGATTTAATTTTGCGGCGGCAAGCTTGAGGTAAATGAATTCCCGCGCGCTCCCTTTTTTCTGATCAGTGGAACAGCGTCAATTAACAATTTCCTGAATGCCTGCAACCAACCTGCTCATTAGTTGGCGTAAGGCAGCAGTTACCCTCGTTGCTTCCCTGGAGATCGCCGATTACTCTGTTGAGCGACAAGGTTACTCTGCGCCCCGGCGCGAAGTCTGATTGATCGAAGCATTCGAGAAAGCTGATTTAGTCGGGAGTGCTAGACAGTTCAGCCACCCGCTTCTCTAACTCCTGTGACTTTGGCTTGTTACCAATCTCCGAGTAAACATACACCAGGGTCCTGGTCACAGAGAGCTCCTGGGCCTTGAGGCCGCCGCGCTGAAACGCCAGCCGCGCCTGTTCGAAATAGTCTATGGCTTTTGGCTTATCTGTGTAACGATAAAGCCCCGCAGCCATTTCGAGCGCGATGCCCTGGGTAAACGAATCATGGGCGCGGCCGGCTGCTTCGGCTTCGCCCAGGTAATAGTCGAGGGCCGGTTTCGCTGGACTTCCCTTTGCTACCAGCTCAGAGATCTTGCCGAGAGCTTCGACCAACCCGGTAGTGCTCCTGGCGGTCACAGAAATCAATCGCACCCGTTCGTAGTAAGCCCGCGCCTCCGCTGCTTGACCAACCGTCTTGTACAGGTCACCGATACTCGACAGGGTTGATGCCTCTCCGTCCCTGATCTTTGGGCTGCGACTAAACTCGAGCACATTTTGGAACAACCGCTGAGCCCTCGTATTCGCTTCGTTGGTCTTCATCTCGAGGAGGATGCGTCCCTCGGCCTGGAGTATTTGCAAGAGCGAGTAGTTGCTGCCCAACTCCTGAACCAGCATTTCCGATTGAAGCGCTTCTTCATACGCGGCAATCGCCTTTTGCTTATCTTGTCCGGCATAGATTCCGGCCATGGTCTTCAGCTTTTCGGCTAATACCGACCGAAGTGATTTCCCTGTGTCATCCACAGCATGGGCATCGATCTGCTTGTAGACCTGCCGCGCTGCGTCGAAAGCTTCAATCGCCCCCGCGATGTTTCCCGACCCATTCTGTATTAAACCAATTTCGAGGAGCGTATTGCCTTCCTCCAATGGGTTCTTAGCCTGGCGCCATGTGTCGCGCTTGCGGCCATAGTATTTCAGCGCTTCGGCCACGTCGTTCTGCTTGTAGAACTCACCGATCGTCGTTAGGATCCATGCCTGACTCTCGGCGTCTGTGCCGCCGGCAGTTATCGCTGCCTCGAAGAACTGATGAGCCTCATCCTTCCTGCCAGACTTGGACAGGAGTTCTCCCGCCCCTTTCAGCATCTCGGCCGATTTTCTCAGGCTCTCCTCGTCCCGCGTCGGTTTAACCGTAGCTGCCCGGCGATATGCCTCGAACCCCTCCTTGTAGAGCGCGATTTGTTTGCGCTCATCCGAGCCGTAGAGGCCAACCAAGTCACCAATAAGATCTCCCTGATTTTTGAAGCTTTTTTCGTCCCTAAAAATCTGGAGCGCGCGCTCAAAGTACGGAATCGCCTTCAGCCGCTCTTCAGAATTTGCCTGACCAGGTTTCGCATAGAGTTCACCAATGCGCACCAGCGCCGAACCTTCCTTCACGGGTCGTTTGGCCCGGTGAAATGCGTCGCTGGCATCCTCGAAAAATTTCGCTGTCCTCTCCACCTCAGCAGCAGCCTCGCGCTTCTCCCCAACCTGCGGTTGGTCGCCGACTTTCGAAGCGGGCGACTTCGACGACATCTCCGCGAGCAGATTGGCGGTCCTTATCAGCACCCCCGCCTCTTCCAAAGGTCTTTGGGCTTTCACATACGCAGCGCGCGACGCGAGGTATAATTGAATCCCACGCTCCAGATCCGCTTGAATTTTCCTCTCCGCCTCTTTGTCGTCTGTTCCCTCCAGGGTTTTGGCATTCGCGACCGCTAGAAAGATCTGTAGATCGCCCAGGTTCTTGAGGATGCCCGCCTCCCTGAAAGCCTGCTCAGATTTCGGATTACCTTTGTTGGCATCCAAAGCCTGCTTGTAGTAAGCAACGGCCTGTTCTCCAACTATCGAGACTTTTTTGAAGAGCGCTTTTTCATCCTTAAGATCCTCGAGAGCAGATCCCAGGGAGAGGACTTGAGCGTACTGTTTCGCCAGTGCGCTGTATACTGCTATAAGGCCGCCTTCCTCGGCGGGGGCAGGATCCTCGATGAAATTGATCTCAGCAAGCGCGAATGGTACTCGGCCGTAATAGATGTCGCCGATATTTTCAAGCGCGTAGGGCCGACACGAAGGATCCTTCATTTTCTCGCAGCGGTCGAGATAGGCCGTGAACTTCTCGGCCGCTGCTTTACTATCGCCCGCTTGCAGGGCGCGCAGGGCCTCGCCATTCAAGCCGGCGGACACGAAGCGTTCAGAAGCTTCGTTCGCCTTGATCTTCTGTGTTTCAGCAATCTGCTTTTGCGTCTCGGCTTCACGCGCGGCCGTCTTCGCGTTTTCTGTTTCCTTGAGCGCTATGCCTGACTTTTCTTCTGCGTCTTTTTTGGCAGCCACGGCGATTTTTGCTTGCCGATCGGCCTCGTCCTTTAGCTTGACCGCGTTTTCTCTCTCTGCAATCGCACTGGTCCGCTGAATAACCGCGTTTTCTCTCTCTGAAATCGCATTGGTCCGCTGAATATTTGCTTCGGCCTTGGCAGCGTTGGCGTTCCTGTAAGCACCGAAAGCAACCACCGCAGATGCCAGCGCCAGCAGAACAACCACGACCAAAATACCAAGCAACCCGCGCAAACGCGAGCTTGCCCGCGCTTGCTGTTCCAGGCGTTGCTGTTGCTCCTCGGCTTTCTGGCGCTCGGCCTCAGCGCGCTGCTGCTGGGCTTCAGCCAAAGCGTGGGCTTGTTCCAGTTCCCGTTTGGCCCGTTGGATCTCTTCCTGCTGCTGACGCTCGCGAGCAGCAACGTCATCGTCGCGTTTCTTCTCACTGGCTTGCAGAAAAGCAATTGCAGTTTCGAAATGTGGATAGTAGCGCTGGGCCCAGTTCGGATTGGGTTTGCTGTTCTCTTGCCAATCCAGCGCGAGTTGTAAATCAGGATCGCCCCACAACCCCGCGTTACCTTCCCGATGCAATTCTGCCGTATCAGCCAGCCGGCGATAGATGCGGGCCGACCGCGCTTCTTCGTCTACCCAGCTCTTCAATCGGGCCCAACCTCGGATCAGGCTTTCGTGCGATATATCGACGAGGGATTGCGAGTTTAAGGCGACGTTTGCCGGCGGCATCAGAAACGAGCGGCCTGGTTGCCGAAAAGTATCGATGACGGTGATGACTTCGTCTTTGCCGGCATTGGCCACGGCGCAGATCTCACCCAACGTGATGGGACGGCGGATTTCGCGGTTGTCAGAGCCTTTTTCAGTCAGGGCCTTGAAAAGTTTTTCGCTCACTTCACGGTGGCGGTCATCGGGCAATTCATTGAACGCTTCGTCGGCGTGGCGCGAAAGCGCCTCGGTCATTCCGCCCACGGCTGCTGAACAACACAGATCCATGGCGTCGCCTTCGTGCACTTCCCGGTGAGGTTTAGTGACAGTCTGTGCGCCATCACTGACCTCGACCATTAACTGCCTTTCTTTCGACTCGTCCCAAACCCTCATCAACAAATGTTGCAAGACCGGCAATTGATCCTGATTGTCGCCCACATCGTTGAGCAGCCGGTTCACCAGCCGAGGCGTTATCTGACCGCCGCCCACCGCCACCGGCCCGGTGATCGCTTCGCGAAGTTGGTCACGTGTCAGCCGCGGGATCAGGTACTGACTCTCATTGATCGCTTCCGGGAGTTCCCAGAACTGCGAGCAGTCGCCGAGGTAATCTGATCTCATCGTCAACACGACATAGATGGGAATGTCTCGTTGACCCGCCGCTTCAAGAAGGAGCTTGACGAAGCCGGCGGCCTCATTCCCATACGCTTCGCCTTCGGCGACTCTGGCAAAACGAAAGATCTCTTCGAACTGATCTACGACCACCAACAGGTTCTCATCTTCCGGCATTACCGCCTGACGAATGGCGTCAACCAGCCCGAGGCTGCCGCGTCGCAAGGTCGCTTCGGCCATGGCCGTCTGGATTGCCGCGTTCTCGACGATGTCGGACCCGAACACGTCGGGAGCATTCAACGCCCGCGCCAGATTTCCAATGGGATCGTTGCCCGGCCGCATGATGGCCACTCGCCAATTGGAACCGGCGCTGGTCATGAAGCCGCCGTATAGCGCAGGCAAGAAACCCGCGCGCACCAGTGAAGACTTGCCGCTGCCCGAAGTGCCGACGACCGCCAGAAAGTGTGTGCGGCCCAGCTTGCCGATCAACTGTTCGCTCTGGCCGTCGCGCCCAAAGAAGAGATGGCTTTCGTCAAACTCAAAGGGACGCAAGCCCGGAAAAGGATTGATAGGAATTCCGATTTCCGCGAAGGTCTCGGTGGTAGTTTGGGTACTCATTGCGACCCTCCTTTCGCGTTCATGATTTGGGCGATGAACGGTTCGACAGGCGCGGGGGTGAAATCCCCATAGTTCCTGATGACGACAGCTTCGCGAGTCCTGAAGCGCTCTTTGGTGGGAGACTCGGGCCCGCCCACGTAAATCGCTTTGCCGAGCAACGGCTCCGTCCGACCGTAGCCCGGGAGTTTTAGCAGCTCGCGTAGCTTCATTCGCAGCCAACCTTCACTGGCCCGACCCTGGAAAATCACCACGGCATCGCAGAGCAACAGGTTCTCTTTGTGATCCTGAAAGACTTCGGCTTCGCTGCCTTCGGCGAGCGGCAGAGTTACCTCGCAACCCCGCTCGAAAAAATAGTCTTGCAGTGGTCCCACTGCCTCAACGTCCGACTGATCGCAGATCAGGTAAACCCGGGCTGTACCGGCGTCGTCGGTCGGCGCTGGCGCGGGCTTCGACTTGTGAATCAACTTTGATTGAATAATCGTCTTGAGGTCTTCGAGCTTGACCTGCAACAGCTCCGAGCCATTGTGCGAAGTGAAACTGTTCTGTAAATCTACGACGAACTTTTGCTGCCGGGCATCCTTGGGCTGTAAGCCCGGCGGCATCCAAATTAATCTGGAAAACTGCGCGTCATCCCCGCGCTCGACCGCGAGTTCTTCCTGCAGGCGGACGATGGACCGGTCGGTTTCCATCTCGGGAATGATGCCGTAATTCTCGCCAATCAAATGAACTGAGAGGCGGCTGCGCTTGAGATAGTCGCGGACGGCTTCCTGCAAAGGAGGCCCTTCCAAAGGCAGTGCTTTGTCGGGCAGTACTACGTGTCCGTACTGCTGCAACTCACGCTTAACTTTGTCCCGCTCGTCCGTCAGGTCGGAAGAGGTTTCCGCCAGATAGATGGTTGCTCCAGCCTCGTCTGGCACTATGGGATGAGGGCTTTGTTGATTGATCATTCGCTTCAGCAACAGGCAAATGTCTTGTGCCAGATCTTCTAATCTGTCCCAGTATCGTTTGTCCTTTTCGCCCTTCGGCCCAATCTCGTTATCGTATTCACGGAAGCGACCCGAAGCCTGATCAACCGCGTAGAATTCGTAACCAAGCATTTCCTTTAACTCAGGCGGATGCTCATCGAGAGGAACGTAAGTCTTCATGACTTTGAACAGGCGCAGCTTGTCGTTTATCTGAAGACCACCGTTCTGGGCCGCGACGCGGAAAAAATCATCGAGCTCACGCCGGCAAGAGGGCGACAGAAAATAGCGGGGCGAGACAACCGAAAGCAGGATGGCGGTCTTTGAAAGTTCAATGACCAGCGTATCGTTGAAGACATCGTTGCCTCCCAACTTTCGATCGCGCCAGATCTTCACTGGCTCGCCCATTAGTTGGGGCAAACGCCAATCCAGGGCCTCATGCAGCCGGTCGATCCAGCCTTTCTCCGTTTCGGTCAAAGGAGCATTGTCGATGTGGGCATAGCTGATGAAGACTTTGTTCTCAAAGGTGGTCATGGGGGTCATAGGAGCCTCCCTGTGGAAGAAAAATTCGCGCAACCTGGCGGGACCTCACCCGAAGAATAAACAATCGGGCTCGGACTGCAGGTCTGGGCGCGCGGCTTACGAGGTTCTGCGGCGCGGATTATAACAGCACGAGCTTAAGTCAACCAGCAAAAACTCATGCGTACGCCGCGTAGACGCTTTTAACTTTTGCCAGAAAATCGCGGCGGTCGATGAGATAGTGAAGCTTGACCGCCTCAGTGATCACCTCTTCGGGTTCGGGCTGCGTGATTTTTCCTTTGCGGGATTTGGTCGCGGCCTTCTTCTTCGTCGCCTTTTTGGAAGTTGCGGCCACGTCGCTACCGCTCCCGGTTCTGACGCTCGACCACTCATGTGTCGACGCCAGGTGTTCGATCAGCTTTTCGAACACCTCGCCGGGTTCGCGTTGAGTGATTCCAATCTGATCGAGATAGCCGCTGTAGCGCAACCGCCGAATCAAATCCATCAGCGTCAGACGGCCCTCGAGCGTCAGGCCCCCGTGCGCGTGTGAACGGCTGACCAGATACTGAATCAAGATTGCTTCGCTGTAGAGCTTGGGCGAAAGAAACAGCCGTGCACCGTCGCGTTCCCAACCTTCGGCGAGTCGACTTGAACGGCGCACCGAGCGCAACTCATCAAACGCATCATTCCAGTTGGTCTTCGGCTCACGACGTTCCAGGTACATGCGGGTGGCGTCCACAAGCCAGCTCTCCTGATCCAGATCGAGATTGCCGCGCATCGTGCCCAGCCACTCAAACAAAACCGCGCGGGAATCAGACTTCTTTTCAATAACCAGAAACTGATCGTCGGTCCTCGGCAGCTTCTTCAGCAGGGCGCGGCGCGGTGCGTCTGTAATCTTGCCGCCTTCAATACAGAAGGTATCGAAGCGCGCCTGCCAACGCCTGGCAGATCGGCAGTAAGGACAGTGCGGGTTTTTTTCTTCGCTATCGAAGTAAGGCCGGGTGGCGGCGCGGCTGGTCAGTTCCTCGATCGTCGGAGTGTGGCGTTTCACTTCAGAGAAGGCGGTGCGCGGCGCCAGTCCCATTTGCTTGGTGAAGATGTCGAAGATGCAGGCCAGACAAACCAGAGTCGTGTACCCAGTGACGGTTCCCGGAGGAAAGTCTCCCAGATCCAGTTCGCGCTTCTTGGTCGCGGGCACGTGAAGGATTTAACCACAAAGGTGGAAATGAAGTCAGTACTTTTGGGTATTCTGGTCTGACGCTGAAAGCGCTATGCGACCCCTTCAGGGTCGGAATGGATCGTTCCTCTTTCCGGGGGGCGTTGCCCCCGGCTATTACATTTCACGCCTTCGGCGTGATGACGCGGTCAACAGCCTCGTCGCAAAAAACAGGAGAGGCCCAACTACGAAAAGGCAAAGCCTTTCCGTACATCAGGCGGCAGATCCGCTCAGGCAATTGCCACCAGCGCCGGTTCGCTATCAGTATGCCCCAGCGCCAGATCAAGTTCGGCGGCCACGTCGCCGCGGCCGGCGGAAAGTTTTTTGAAATCGAACAACTCGTGATCGAGTAAATGGGACGGGATGACTTTTCCGAGTGCGTTCAGCATCGAAGCACGCACGTTTGGAATTTCCCGCTCGAGTTCGGCAATCAGATTCTTTACTTTCACCCGTTTCAGATTTGTCTGCGAGCCGCACAGGTCGCAGGGAATGATCGGAAACTGTTCCGCGGCGGCGAATTCCGAAATGTCGCTCTCGCGGCAATAGGCCAGCGGGCGAATGACCGTGTTGCGCCCATCGTCGGAACGCAGCAGGGGCGGCATCGCTTTCAGCGAGCCGACATAAAACAGGTTCAGCAGGAACGTCGCGATGATGTCGTCGGCATGATGGCCCAAAGCGATCCGGTTGCACCGCTCTTCGACGGCGATGTTGTAGAGAACCCCGCGCCGCAGACGCGAACAGACTGCGCAGAACGTCTTGCCTTCCGGCACCAGCCGCTTCACGACCGAATATGTATCCCGCTCGACAATGCGAAATGGCACGCCGCGATCGCTCAGGTAGGCGGGCAACACTTCCGCCGGAAAGCCCGGCTGTTTTTGATCCAGATTGACCGCCAGCAGATCGAACCTGACGGGGGCGCGCTTTTGCACGTCGAGCAGTAATTCCAGCAGAGTGTAGCTGTCCTTTCCACCCGACAGGCAGACCATTATCCGGTCGCCGTCTTCGATCATGCGAAAGTCTGAAATCGCTTCGCCCATGCGGCGCAGCAGTCTGGTCCTGGCCTTGTTTTCCGGCTTCATAGAATGTTGGAAGAGCATGCCACGTGATTGCTGGAGCTTACAAGGCAGTAACGGTCAGTTTGGTTCCACGTTAAATAGCCTTGTGATGAGAGGTCGTGTCAGAAGCCCGAGCGTGAGGGAGGGCGACGCTCGTATGAGTCGCCTAACGGCATCAACATAATTTCTTGAATCACGCGTGCCCGCGAGTGTGGCCCTCCCTCACGGTCGGGCTTCCGACACACGCAGCACAAGCTAAAGATTGAACTCTGAACTCATGGCCGACAAGGCAATATCCCTTGACGCATTTACGCCCTGCGGCAATAATGCCTGCCATCAGAAAACGGGCTCCTCAGGTACTCGCTTTTCCGATCTAAAAACGTTTACCGATCCAATCACCAGGAAGCCCTCTTATGAAATATTCAAAAATAAAAATCAGTCTCGTGGTTCTTTGTTTAGCGCTGCTGGCCATGCCCGCGATAATCGTCCACAGCGCTGGTGGTGGCATCGAAGGAGGAGTTACCGATCCCAAAGGCGCGATCGTCGTCGGCGCCCGGATAACCGTGATCGATCCCGCGACTGACCAGAGATTTACCGCGACCACCGACGCACGGGGCCGGTTCAAAGTCGAAGGCCTCTCAGCCGGGACTTATACCCTCGTCGTTTCGGCGCCGGGTTTCAGTGAAGCCCGCCACGAAGAGGTTAAGGTTACAGACGCCGCGCCCACCACCGTCGACATCAAGCTTGAGGTGGCTCCTGTCGAAGCGGCAGTGACCGTATCCAGTGTTAAGGCCAACGCCGATCCCGTGTACCGGCAACTACGACAGCTGAGCCGGGCTGAAGGAGATTTTGCCGGACCTTTCGCCACCGTCAACAACCTCGTGCTGAAACGCGATGCAGCTGTGTTCACATTGCGCAGCGGCGAAGTTTATTTCGCGCCGCCAGTCGAAGGTCGCATCACTGCGGCCGTCTTCATCGGCGATGGCGAGTTGACACTGGTTCCACCAACAAAGATCGAGAAGCACACCCTGTCTCTATTCATTGAAGGCGAGCAGCTCACCGAACAGTTTACCCGGCTGGTAATCCGCTTTACCGACAAGACATTCGACGAGATCAAAGCCTCGGCGAATGCGACGATGGGCGCCGGCGGCGCGCAGGTGGCGAAAGCTCGCGAGCTTTATCGCGAGAACCAGCAACTCCTGCGCAAGCAACTTCGCGACAATTCAGACATCCGCACGCTGGCCGATATTTATGGCCCGCAAAGGCCCGGTTATTTCACTTCGTTCATCGATGGAAAGAGACACGGCAAGCTGGTGTTCTTACTCGATCCACTCGGGATTCCTCAGGTCTCGCCGGAAGAGATCGCGCTGTTCAGTTATGGTGAGACCGACGGCGGCATCTGGACTGCGTTTCATCTGGCCGATGAATACACCAAAGGCACGGCTGCCAGCTCGGAAGACCACCGTATCTTTGATATCGCGCATCACGAGATCGATGGCGCCATAAAGGGGACGACTATTACCGCGAGCGACCGCGTGACTTTTCGCGCGCTGGTGCCGGGACGCGTGTTGCCTTTCGATCTCTATCGCAGCTTGCGCGTCAGCCGCGTCCAGGACAGCGAAGGCAAAGACTTATCTTTCATCCAGGAGAATAAAGACGAAGACGCGGACTTTGCCGTGATCATGCCGCAGACTTTGGAGGTCGGGAAAGACTATACCCTTACGGTGCAGTATGCCGGCGGTGACGCGTTGCGCGATTCCGGCGGGGGCAACTTTATTCTGGGGCCGCGTTCCACCTGGTATCCGAATAACGGCGGTACTCAGTTCGGCGACCGGGCCAGGTTCGACTTTACGTTTCGTTACCCCAAGGGATACACGTTCGTCGGCACGGGCGCCCCGGTCGAGCCCGATAAAAGGGACGGCGATCTGATGATCGCCAAGTGGTCCAGCGGGCAGACCGATCTGACCGTGGCAGGGTTCAACTATGGGAAATTCAAGAAAAAAGAGCTTGCCGATAAGGAGACGGGCTACAACATCGAGTTCTATGCGAACGAAGAATTGCCCGATTCAGTTAGGGCCATGCAGCACGACATCGAACGAATCGAAAGCTCCGGTGGGATCACCGGGACTACCCTGGGTGCGATTTCAACTACCTCAATGGCGAACACCGCCATCGCTGACGCTCAAAATGCGACCAGGATCTATAACGCTTTCTACGGCAAGCTTCCTTACACACGCCTGGCGATGACTCAGCAACCGGCTGGCAACTTTGGTCAGGCCTGGCCCACTCTGGTCTTCATGCCTTTCATCGCCTTTATCGATACGACGCAGAGAGCCCAGATGCTGGGTGTGCGCGGCGGCACGGACAACTTTTGGCGTTACGTTGCGCCGCACGAGATCGCCCACCAATGGTGGGGACATATCATTGGTTGGGACAGCTATCACGATCAATGGATGAGTGAAGGCTTTGCCGAGTTCTCCGCATCGCTCTATGTTCAGTACGTCCGCCACGACCCGGCGAAGTTTATCGACTTCTGGAATGACCAGCGCGATCGCATAGTCAACGCGAGTCCGGCTACCCGTGATATCAAACCCTACACCATCGGCCCGGTGACTCAGGGGTACCGCTTGAGCAATGCCAAGACCCGCGCTGCTTATCAGTTTCTCGTCTATCCCAAAGGCGCTTACATTCTGCACATGTTGCGCATGATGTTCTATACGCGCGTTGACGGCGACCGGCAGTTTCAGGAGATGATGAAAGACTTTGTCCAGACCCATTTCAACCGCGATGTCTCCACTGAAGACTTCAAGCGCATCGTCGAAAAGCATATGACTAAGGCGATGGACCTCGACAAGAATCAGCGCATGGATTGGTTCTTCAACGAATGGGTCTATGGCACAGAGATGCCCAGCTACAAGTTTGAATATCAACTTGGTCCTGGCGCGGACACTCTGTCGGGGCGCATAACGCAGTCCGGCGTCAGCGATGAATTCAAGATGGTGGTGCCGATTTATCTGGACCTGGGCAAAGGCTGGATCAAGATCGGCTCGGCCAACATTACCGGCAATTCGTCGGTAGAGATAAAGGACTTGAAAGTGGGTGCGCCGGTGAAACGTGCATCCGTCTGCGCCATGAACGACGTGCTGGCTTCGAGTATTCAAAACTCGAAGTAGGGAACGCGCACACTGAGACACGGCCAGCAGCCCGACCGCGAGGGAGGGCGTAATGAGAGGCGACAGTATACGAAGGCCACCGCGAGCGCGTAGCGCACCCCTCCCTGACGGTCGGGCTACTGCCCCGTTGTCGATGGTAACTCTTCAAACTGACCCGCTAGTCCCAGCGAAAACTCCTTGAACCAGCGCGGGCCCTGTGATAATGTTCGCCCCCTCAAGGCGTTAGTTTCTAAAAGATCTCGTCCCATAATTTTCCGAAGGGGCTTCTTCCCACACCAAAACGGATTCAACCATGAAACTGCGAGGGCGGTTTCTGTGGAGAAAAGAAATGTCCCAGGCGAAGGCGGCTCTGCAACTGGAGCCAGCGGTTGAGACTCAGCAGTCAGCTGAACAAGTCATCAGCAATGTCGCGGTATCCGCTTTGACAGGCACGATCGCCTCGCGCTTGTCGAGCACGCTGCCGACTACCGAACCATCACAGCAAATCGCGCGCGCGATCGCACCGCTAACGGCGGCGCCCCCTCTGGCCCGCCCGCGTCGCGACCAAACCAGTTCCAACTTTCAGGCGCGCGTTCCGGTTGTCACCGGCGAAGCTACTTTTCGCGGCTGGATGACGGTCGATGGAATAATCTCGGGTCAACTGGGAGCCAATGGGAGCGCGCTGGCGATCAAACAACGCCCCCACGGCGGCGTCTCGGGACCTGAACTCACCGGCGAACTTCACTTCAAAGACATGCTGCGAATAAACGGACACGTCGCGTGCAAGGTGAAGTCGCCGAAAGGGACTCTGATCGTCGACGGATCCGCGCTGGTGGATGGCGACATCGAAGTCGCGGCAGTCGTGATTAGCGGCAGAGTCAACGGAGACGTCGTGGCTCAGGAGCGAGTTGAACTGGGCGCGGCCGCGGTAATCAACGGAAATATTTCAACCCGAATGCTCACCATGAAACCCGGCGCGATCTTTCAGGGCGATTGCCGGATGCTCAAGCATGAAAGCAGCGCGGATTAACTCAACTGACCATTCCGTTCGCGTCATTCAAAACGAATCAGATCCAGTGGCACAGACTTCAATCTGTGATTGGATCCGTTTTGCTGGGAGCGCGGACGTCTCGTCCGCACTCAGATGGGCTAACGTCGGATCAAAAACATGGTAGAGTCTTCTCGCTTTCTAAACTTACGATTCCTTAACCCGTTTTGCTATCGCAACCGGTTCTGTCTCTATGATTGATCTCCGCAGTGACACCGTAACCAAACCCACGCCCGCAATGCGCCGCGCGATGGCGGACGCCGAAGTCGGCGACGACGTCTATGGCGAAGACCCGACCGTCAATCGCCTGCAGGAACGCGCCGCCGAGATATTCGAGAAGGAAGCGGCGATCTTTGTGCCGACCGGTTCGATGGGAAACCAGATTGCAGTCAAGCTGCACACGCGTCCGGGCCAGGAAGTCGTCATCGAAGAGCGCGGGCACATCTACAATTTTGAGATGGCGACGATGTCGGCGTTCTCGGGAGTCTTGGCGCGGCCGGTAAAAAGCAGAGACGGCAGCGGCATCCTCACCTGGGATGAAATCGATCCCGCAATTCATACTCAGTCTGCTTACTATGTCGCGCCGACCGGCCTGATTGCTTTAGAGAATTCGCATAATCTGGCGGGTGGCTCGGTCCTGACACGCGAACGTACCGAAGATATCTGCGCCCGCGCTCATGAAAAGAATTTGCCGGTGCACCTGGACGGCGCGCGAATTTTCAACGCGGCCGCGGCGCTTGGCGAGACCGTCGCCGCGCTCTCCCAGCCGGTGGATTCGGTGATGTTTTGTCTTTCGAAAGGTTTGGGTGCACCGGTCGGATCGATGCTGCTGGGAACGCGCGGATTCATCGATGAAGCGCGCGTCGTGCGCAAGATGCTCGGCGGCGGCATGCGCCAGGCGGGCGTGCTCGCTGCTGCCGGTTTGATTGCGCTGTCAGAATCACCAAAGGGTTTGCCGGAAGATCATGCTAACGCCAGACTGCTCGCCGAAGGCCTTGCAGAACTGCCCGGCATTAAAATCGATCCGGAAAAAGTCGTCACCAACGTTGTGATTTTTGAAGTCAGTGCCACCGGTCTGACCGCTGACGGCATTTCCGCGCAACTGCGAGAGCGAGGCGTGCTGGCATCAGGCTTCGGTTCATCAATCCGGATGGTCACCCACTATGACGTTTCGCGCGCGGACATTGAGGCGGCGCTTAGAGAGTTACGCGCGGTGCTGGGAGCGCGGACGTCCCGTCAGCACTGAGCGAGCAGCGCGAAAATTTCTCGTAGGAGTTTTTCGGCGCGATACCATCTGGCGCGCCGCCGGAGTTGAGAAAGCTCCAAGGGCTTACTCGCGTGGCCAGCACGATGTGGTTCCGACGGTACGAACGTTACCAATAAGTACGATCCACCGCCGGGCTTGAGTGCGATGCCGTGGGAGAAGAGAGATTAAGCGAGGATACAGCGGTTTTCTCGCGCTTGAAATCTTCATCTGAAAGGGTCTAGTCTGAAGCAGAGGTTTTGGGATGATTTCCAAAGAGCTGATCAAAGCTGAAATCGAGAAAGTGCCAGAGGATCGACTCGAGGAACTTTATTCAGTCGTAAGGAACTACTCTGAGCCGAGTAGCAACGGCGCCGGCCGCAGCCTCATGTCAAAGCTAAGAGAGATCACCATCGACGGACCTGAAGACTTTGCCGAGAATATCGACCTCTACCTGACCGGAGAAAAGACCATTGGCTGACGCCTTTGTTGACACGTCGTTCGTGGTTGCTCTGGTAAACCAGCGAGATCAACACCACTCAAGAGCCTTGGACCTCGCCTCGCAATTTGAAGGACGACCTCTTCTTACTACGGATGCTGTACTCCTCGAAGTTGGTAATGCGCTGGCAAAGAACTTTAGAGCGGCGTCAATTCAGGTTATAAACGACTTTCTCACTTCAAGCGAAGTCCAAATAGTTCATCTGTATTCTGATTTGTTTCATAAAGGCTTCGCTTTGTATCGATCCCGTCTTGATCAAAGCTGGGGCTTGATAGATTGTGTCTCATTCATTGTTATGCGGGAAGCTGGTATCTTTCAGTCGTTGACCGCAGACAAACACTTCGAGCAGGCTGGCTTTCAAGCACTCTTGCGGACCTAAGAAACTTACAAACCGCTCTTGTCAGCAGACTGTATTGGAACCTCTAAGATGAAACGAAGCACACGTGGATGTGGATGCGCGATTGCCGTGCTCGTGCTGTTGCTGGCAGGGGGCACGTTCGCGTTTGTGAAATGGGGATTGCCTTGGTGGCGGACGCGTCCGCCGAAGGCTTCCGGCGGCGAGTTGCAGGTTCATGTGCTCGACGTCGGACCAATCGAAGGTGATTCGATTCTGCTCATCTCGCCCACGGGCAAGTCAGTGTTGATTGACGCCGGTGACGCCGGCAAGGGTAAAGTCGTGCTCGACGCTTTGAAGCGTTACAAAGTCGATCACCTCGATTACTTCATCGCCACCCACCCCCATCCGGATCATATCGGCGGCGCGGATGAAGTGCTCAACGGAATCAAAGTCACAAACGTGATCGACAACGGTATCAATCTCTCGACGCTTGCTCCGGTGGCCGGCACCCAATCCGGCAAAGCCAGGAGCACGCCGACGCCTCCACCGGCAAAGAAGAGTAAGACGAAAACTGTAGTGGGCTTCTTCGACGAATACCACGACACCGTGTCGAAGAGCGGCGCCCAATACGAAAAGGCTCAGCCGGGTAAGAAATACGATCTTGGCGGCGGCGCGATCCTGACTGTGCTCGCACCGTCCGAGCCGTTCTTCACCAAAGATTCGATGAAGGCCGGCGGCAACGAACCGAACGCAAACTCAATCGTGTTGAGACTTGATTACGGAGACTTCTCGATGCTGTTCATGGGCGATGCCGAAACCCAAACGGAAGAACGTCTCTTGAGCAAACCCGATGCGGATCTGAAAGCTAAAGTTATTAAGATCGGACATCACGGATCGAAGTACGCAACGTCCGAAAACTTCATCAAGCGAGTCCAGCCTGAGGCGGCGATTATCTCTACCGGCGGTTGGAATCGTTACGGGCATCCGGCCCAGTCGGTCCTCGATCGTTTGAAGGCGGCGAACACGAAATTTTATCGCACGGATCTGCAGGGCGAAGTGACGATTACAACTAAAGGCAGAGGTGATTCGGGCAAGCTGTACGAGATCAAAACCGCGAAAGAGACGAAGGAAGATCCAGGGGTAGGACGTGAAGCCAGGAAAGATGATTCGTCGCGTTCGGGCTTTATCGCATACGGCGATTTCGGGGCGCCGCCTAAACCGAAAACAGAAAAACCAAAGAAAAAGTGAGTTGCGGCTTTGCCGCCTGATGTGCGGAAGGTCTTCACGGGAAACTGAGGTCAGTACCACCCGCGTGAGCGGGTGGGTTCAAGGTGCGTCTTTGGCCCACCCGCTCACGCAGGTGGTACTGACTAACTCTGGCGTGATCAAAAATCTTTTTAGCTTTCTGCGGAAAGGCAGAGCTTTTCCGCAACCTCGGGCGACGAAGCCGCTAAACTTTATTAAGTCGCTAAAACTTTACAATGACCAAACCTGCAACTTATCGCGACGCCGGCGTGGATATTGACGCCGCTAATCGAGCCACCGAAAAAATCAAGGAACTGGCGCGGGCCACCTTCAACACGCGCACGCTGTCTGAGATTGGCAGCTTCGGCGGCATGTTCGATGGCGCGTTTCCGGGAATGCGCCAACCGGTTCTGGTAGCCTCAGCCGACGGCGTCGGCACCAAGCTGAAAATTGCGTTTGCCACCGGCATTCATGACACCGTCGGACGCGATCTGGTGAACCACTGCACCAACGATATCCTGGTCCAGGGCGCGCGACCGCTGTTCTTTCTCGATTACATTGCTACCGGCCGCCTGGCGCCGGAAACCGTCGCGGCGATCGTCGCCGGCATCGCCAACGGCTGCCGGGAAAATGGCGCAGTCCTGCTCGGCGGAGAGACGGCTGAGATGCCGGGCTTCTATGCGGACGGTGAATACGACGTGGCCGGGTTTATTGTGGGAGTTGTCGATCGCGAACGAGTCATTGACGGCCATGCGATCGCTCCCGGCGACATCGCGCTGGGGTTGCCGTCGGTTGGACTGCACACCAACGGTTATTCGCTGGCGCGTAAACTTTTCTTTGAAGACGCAGGATTGGCGCCGGATACTTATCTTGACGATCTTGGTGAAACAATCGGTGGGGCGCTCTTGAAACCCCATGTCAGTTATCTGAGTGCACTCAACGGCCTACTTGATTCAGGAACTATCAAAGGACTGGCGCATATCACCGGCGGTGGACTGCTTGAGAACATTCCGCGCATCCTGCCGCAAGGCACAAGCGTACAAATCAAACGAGGCTCGTGGCCCGTGCTGCCCATCTTTGAATTGATGCAGCGCATCGGAAATATTGAAGACGCGGAGATGCACCGCACCTTCAATATGGGGATCGGAATGGTTGTGGTTTGCGCCGCAACGGATGCGGCCCGGATGACGGCTGAGGTGCGAGAGCACGGCGGCACATGTTTCGAGATCGGCATCGTCAACGAAGGTTCCCGCAACGTCGTGATCGAATAGTGGCACAGACTTCAGTCTGTGATTCTTATTGAACTCTGGCAGGGAGTCACAGACTTAAAAGTCTGTGCCACTAATAAGAGGACACCCCAATGAACGCCTGGCTCGAAGATTTCAGAGTGACGATTGACTCGGCCTCGCAGCGGTTGCTGCAAATCGGCGAGACTGAGAGTGAGCGGCCGCGCGTCGAAGAGCATTGGTCGGCAAAACAGATCCTGGGCCATCTGATCGACTCGGCGACGAATAATCACGCTCGCTTTGTCCTGGCCCAGATCAAAGACGATCTGGTCTTTGCTGGCTATGACCAGAACAATTGGGTAGAGATCCAGCACTACCAACAAGCCTCATGGTCCCGGCTGGTGGATTTGTGGCGAGCTTATAATCTCCACTTGCTTCACGTGATGTCGTGCACGCCCGCTGACAAGTTAAGCCGGCGATGCGCTGCCCACAGCTTTCAACAGATCGCTTTCGAAACCGTTAAAGAGTCTGAGCCGGCGACACTGGAATATTTGATGAAGGACTACGTCGTCCACCTCAAGCACCACCTCAGCCAGATTTTTGATAAGCAGGCCGACCAGGATCATGCCGCAAGAACTGGAAGCAACTGAGCGCGCCCGGATCGCGATCCTGATTTCCGGGCGCGGATCGAACATGATTGCGCTGGCGGAGGCAGTGCGTGAGGGGCGTCTTCCGAACGCAGAGGTCATGGTGGTAATTAGTGACCAGCCAAACGCTCCGGGTCTGGCGAAAGCAAAAGACCTGGGAATCGACACGCTGTTGATCGAACGTCGACGACGCCCGCGCACCGAACACGATCACGAGATCGTTGTGGCTTTGCAGGCACGCAACATCGATCTCGTTTGTCTCGCTGGTTACATGCGCTTGCTCTCACCGGCATTTATCGCCGCTTACCGCGGACGCATTCTCAACATCCATCCAAGCTTGCTGCCTTTGTTTCCCGGTCTGGATGCACAGCGGCAGGCGCTGAAACACGGAGCGAAGGTTTCCGGCTGCACAGTTCATTTTGTTGACGAGACACTGGATGGCGGCCCCATCATCGAGCAGCGGGTCGTCCCCGTGCATGACGACGACACGGTGGAGAGTTTGTCGGCGCGGATATTGGAGGAAGAACATAAGCTTTACCCGGAGGCTGTGGCAATGGTGCTGGGACGGAACGCCAGCATTCTGGAAGTGGGGAGGGACCAGCGTCTCGTCCCGACCGCAAATCGTGGGTAGTGCACCGTTAATGGAGCACTACCCACGCTTGCGAGATCTTGACTCGTGTGGATGCCTGGTCTGATACTGGTTCCTGCGATGAATGAATTGATCAAACCTACTCGCGTTGAGGCCCGCCCCGACCATCGCATTTATCTCGAGTTTTCCGATGGGACCAAGGGAGAGGTTGATCTATCGGACTTAGCAGGTAAGGGCGTTTTCCAGGTGTGGAATGACTACCATTTTTTCGAGCGCGTCCACCTTGGTAACCATCGCGAAATCAAATGGAACGATGAAATTGAATTGTGCGCTGATTCACTTTACCTGAAGCTAACGGGCAAGTCTCCGGAGGAGTTATTCCCAAAGCTCCGCGAAAAGACCTATGCCTGAAATCTGTCGGTTTTATGGGATCATAATCAGGATGTTCTGGGCTGACCACCCGCCGCCTCACTTCCACGCAATATACGGTGAGTACGAAGCCGTGATAGACATCCGGACCTCGGAAATAATCCAGGGTCAGTTGCCGCGGAGAGCACACAATTTGGTTGCAGAGTGGCTCAACCTCCACCACGACGAATTGCTCGAGGAGTGGGCCTTAGCTAGACGCTCGCAGCCGTTGAAAAGGATCGATCCCCTTCCGTAGCGGCGATGTCCGATCAAATGTCAGCCGTCATCACCTCAGACGAAACCCTCATAATCGAAACGCCGGAGCGCGTGCCTTTGCATTTTGCTTTGGCGTCGATTGGGAATCGGTTCATTGCCTGCGCCATCGATCACACGATTCAGATCGTCACTCTGATTGTCATCTTCACTGTCTTTGCGGTCATCAGCGACAACGCCGAGTTCAGCACCCGGCTGTCGAATGCGCCCAAGTGGGTGATTGCCCTGATGGTCGTGCTTGTCTTTCTGCTGATGTCCGGGTACTTCGCGATTTTTGAGTGGCTCTGGCATGGTCAAACGCCGGGCAAGCGCTGGTTGAAGCTGCGGGTGATTCGCGAAGACGGGCGGCCGATCAGTTTCTTTGAAGCGTTCGTGCGAAACCTGGTGCGCGATTTTGACATCATGCCTTTTCCGTTTTACTCAGTCGGATTGATTTCCGTTTTTTCAACCAATCGAGACCAGCGCATTGGAGATCTGGTCGCTGGGACGGTGGTTGTGCGCGAGCGCGAAGCAGAAGCGCCGGCCTTCGCGGAAGTCTTTGCTTCGCCGGTTTCCGATCCCGCCCTGCGCCGTTCGTTCCAGCCGGTGCAATTCACCGCCGACGTAAACAACCTCACCGAGCAGGAGATTTTAGTCGTCGAAGGTTTTCTGCGGCGACGATGGGACCTGAAAGATTATCCCCGCCAATGGATGGCCTGGCGCGTGGCGATGCCGATTCTTTTCAAACTGCGGCCGCGCTATGATTTGGCGACGTTCACTTACGAAGGGTTTCTTGAAGAGCTGCTGCACCGGTATCGCGAGAAGCACCGGTTCACCGATTGATCTCTTAGTTTTTTTCTTTCTCCAGCGGAAACAAGGCCCCGGCCTTTTCAGGAGTAAGCACCACACCCACAATCGCCGCCGCTCGGGCCAGCACCGGATCGCGTTTGTGGGCAAGATCAGAAGCGGTGGGCAGGACCAACTCGTCAGGTCGTACTCCAACATGTTCGAGACTCTGCCCATCGGACATGATTACATCAGCATCAGTAATCGAGGCGCCGTAGAAAATCATATTGCCATTACTCATATCTCCCAGGGCGCCGGGCCGGAAAATCGATCGCATCACCGCACCGGCCGAGCGATCTCCGATCACGGTGCCGCGCTTCTGCAGCTGAACCACCCGGGCAAAAAGTTCCGCTGCCGAGGCTGAACTACTGTCCACCAGGACGACCAACTGCCCCTTGAAAACGCCGGCGCCCTGAGACTTGGCCTTCAAAGGTTTCATCTCCTTGCGACGCTTCATCTCGCCAAGCACGATTTCATGATCGAAGAAGTATCCAATCAATTTTTTCAAAGCTTCCTCTTCGCCGCCGCCATTCCCCCGCAGGTCGATGATTAGCGCTTTGTGCTGTCTGGCGCGCTTCATCATGTCGCCAATTCTGCTTTCGGTAAGATCAAAGTGCCTTAGCTTCCAGACGATGGCGTCGTCGCCGAGATCAAAAACGCGCGGCAGCTTCTTTTCATCTTCCTGGTCTTTGGACATCTGGGTGAACCACTCTTCAGGATTGATTTGCTTTGATCGTTTTTCGACCTTGGCCTTCAACGCCAGTTCACGCTGCTCACCCGACGGCGTGCGCACCACGATTCTCTTCCCGGGCTGTGGCCTTAGCACGCTGTAGTTGTATTCCATCTTCCACAGACTCTCGCGCGTTGGCCGGAAACCATCGAGTGATAGAACCTCATCGCCCGGATGTAATCCCTGTGTCTCCGCATCGCTTCCCGCCTCAACCACAGTGACGAAACACGAGTCACCGATCGCCTGCATTTTCCACCCATAATCAACGTCTACGAGTCTCGATGGCGGAATGAAAAAAGTATGGGAATCATTTAGTTCGACCATCGTCTGCGCGATTATTCCCAGAATCTGCGAAATGTTCTGGGCCTCGCGAATGCGATCTTCGGCTGACTTAAAACGCGTATTCAGATCCATGCCGTGGTAAGCGGGGTCGTAGTAAAACTCCTTTATGTATTCTTTGACCAGGCTGAGCATTACTACTCCACGATTACGATCGCGTTCGATATCCTTCGGCGTTTGCCCAATGACCGGAAGCCGGAACAGGAATAAGACCAGGGCACTAATGAAAACGCGCCCGGCCAACCGCTTTGAAGCCTGGAAAGGTTCATTGTTCATAAACGATTCTCCTTCCACCTCTGAGTAAGGCACGTCGACCTGGTTCAGCGAATCTTGGCGTCTATTGCCGCTTCCATTCGACCGGGAACAGGCTGCCGGCTTTCTCCGCCGGGAGATCTATTCCGGCAAGTTGCGCAGCCCTGGCCAGGATCGGATCACGATGGGCTAACAGGTCTGCTCCGCTGGGCAGCATCACTTCGTCAGGCGTCACGCCGACGTTCTCGAGACTTCGGCCATCAGCCATGATCACATCGGCAATCGTGACGCTCGTTCCGAAATAGAGGACGCTGCCGACCCCGCTCTGATGATCATAGCTCCTCGATGTCATGACCGCGCCGGCGGTATTGTCACCAAGGACCGTGCCTCGCTTTTCAAGTTGCATGACGCGGGCGAACATCTCTGACGCGGAAGCCGAATTACTGTCGACAAGGATTATGAGCCGCCCCGTGAATGCACTACCGCCGCGTTTCTTAGCCAGTTCCGGTTTCGTCTCCTTACGGCTCTTGAGATCGGCAACCTTCAACTCTTTGTCGAAGAAATGACTGACGAGTTGAGTCAATGTGTCGAGGTATCCGCCGCCATTTCCGCGCAGATCGATCACCAGCGTCTTAAACTTCCGCGCTTTGCCCATGATCGCGTCGACGTGATCCTTACTAACGCTAAAGGTGGGCATCTTCCAGACCAGCAGATCGCTACCAGCTTCGTAGAACCGATCATGGTCGAGGTCCCATTCCTCTGACAGGTATTTAATGAATAGTTCGTGCCAGTTCGTAACTGCCGCACCTTCCTGCACACGTGACGAAATGTCCATTTGCCGCAGGTGGGCGTCTGCAGGACTTTGCACGACCATGCGCACGTTGCGCGAAGGCATCAAAGCGTAGTAGCGATAGAGCAACTTCCAAAAATTCCCGCGGGTCGGCTTGACGCCATCGAGCGCGAGGATCTTGTCACCGGGCTTGAGGCCTTTACCTTCGGCATCGCTCCTGGGTTCGACGGCGCCGATATAACCGCTGTCACCAATCATCTGCATTTGCCAACCATACTTAATCCGCGCCGCGCGGGCGGGCGGGATTAGAAAGGTGTGTGAATCATTCAAGTCGAGCAGGCTCTGAGCCACGATGGCCATTAGCTGATCGCGCGTGGTCGCGGACTTGACCCGACCTTCTGCTTCTTTAAACCGGGTATCGAGGTCGGCCCCGCGAAAAGTCGGGTCGTAGTAATGGCTCTTCAAATCGTCCTTAACCATGTTGAGCATGGCGCGGGCACTATCTCGATCATACGGTCCCAGCGATTGAGCATCAGCCCGGCTGTGCGTCCCCAGGACGAACAAGACGATCAAGAAAGTGGTTAGAGTGAGCGAAAGACTGCGCAGGGGGAAGTCCTTAGACATGGCAACTCCTGAAAGCTAATTTCAAAATTTGCAGACAAGACCTCAGGTGCACCGGCAAGAGTGAGTTCGATGAATCGGGCAAAATTTACCAGATGAAAACCCGATTTACAATCAACTTTTTAAAGCGCTCTGACTCACCGCAAAATTGACGCGTTTCCAAGCGGTCTGCTAACGTCTTCTCTTTTGAAACCATGACAATTGTCGTGACTAGAGAGGGTAAGGAAGCAAAATGGCTCGTGATGTTTTTGTTCTCGGCGGTAAGCGTACGCCGATGGGTGAGTATGTAGGAGCGCTGAAGGATATCTCCGCGATCGAGTTGGGTGCGATTGCAGCGCGCGCGGCCCTGGAGACAACGGGTGTGGCGCCAGACGAGATCGATCACACAGTCTTCGGTAACGCACTGCAAACGTCCGGCGATGCGATCTACGGCGCGCGGCACGTGGCGCTGAAAGCAGGCGTGCCTTTCGATCGTCCCGCGCTGACCGTCAATCGTCTGTGCGGCAGCGGCATTCAGTCGATCGTTTCCGGAGCACAAATGATCCAGCTCGACGAAGCGCAAGCGTGTCTGGTTGGCGGGATGGAATCAATGTCACAGGCGCCGCACGTAATTCGCGGCGCGCGGAATGGTTTTGGTCTGGGACAGGGAAAGCTCGAAGACAGTCTGATGGTCGCGCTGCTCGACACTTACTGCAACGTTCCGATGGCCGGCACGGCGGAAAACCTGGCGCGCAAATTCGAAATCCCGCGCGAGGATCAGGATCAGTATGCCCTGCGCTCGCAGCAAGCTGCCAAGCGCGCTCTCGACGCTGGATACTTCGCTGCCGAGATCGTGCCGGTGGAAGTGAAGGGCCGCAAAGGCACCGTGCTTTTCGAGCAGGACGATCACCCGCGTCCCGAGACAACCATGGAAGTACTGGCGAAGCTCAGGCCGGCTTTCAGCAAAGACGGATTTGTGACCGCGGGAAATGCCTCGGGAATAGTCGATGGCGCCGCCGCGCTGGTCATCGCGGGTGAGGACTTCGTCAACGCGAAGAAAATCAAACCCATGGGCCGAATTGTTAGTTGGGCTTATGCAGGGGTTGAGCCTGAGATCATGGGGATTGGACCGGTGCCCGCCACTCGTCTGGCACTCGAGAAAGCCCGCTTAAAACTTTCGGATATCGATTTGATTGAAGTCAACGAGGCCTTTGCGGCGCAGTACCTCGCGGTGGAGCAGGAACTTGGTCTTGATCGCGAAAAGACCAACGTCAACGGCGGCGCGATTGCTCTTGGTCATCCACTGGGCGCGACCGGAACGCGACTGGTGCTGATTCTGTTGCATGAACTGCAACGCCGGGGCGGCCGTTATGGGTTGGCGACCGCTTGCATTGGCGGCGGCCAAGGCATCGCGATCATTTGTGAGCGAGTTTAGGATTGTTGATGTTACGAACAATAGAAAATTGATTAAGCATTTTATTGCCTGGCTCGAATGAGCTTGCCGTGGTCGATTCGTTTAGCCAGAATTCTGACTCTCTAGATTTTCATAGAAAATCCAAATTCTCGTCCGGACCATCGATGCACGGTGGGACTGCGCTCGCAATAACCGTCGACAAACAGCATCCTTAACGACAATCCCAAGTAGTCTGTGGGTCAGGCACAATACTTGCGAAAAAAGCATTGCCTGATCGAATCCGAGAATGTATCCCTGTTAACGTACTTTTCATATCGATATAGCGGTTTTACTCTTGTCCTTTGCCACACGTCATGATAGAAACCGCCTTCTGCACTTGTTCGCAGATTTTTCCTTCGGAACAAGGAGTCCAAAGCGTTCTTAGTCTCAGTTAAATCTGCGCCCGATGGTTCGCGCGCAAATTGGTGTCAACGAATCTGATTTCTTTAAGGAGTTCTCCTGTATGTTTAAATCTCTACGATTCTGTATTACTGCTCTGGTGCTCGTCGCGATGTGCGCGCTGAGTGCGATGGCGCAGTCGACCGTTACGGGCGCCATAAACGGCACTGTGACCAACCCCAACAAGGAGGTGATCACCGGAGCTACGATCACCGCCAAGAACAATGGAACGAACAAGGAAACTACCGCCGCCACCGACGATAATGGCGGTTATAAGATAGTCAATCTCGAGCCCGGCACTTACACGGTGACTGTGAATGGCTCAGGATTCGCTCCGTTCTCAAACGAGAATGTTGTCGTTGAAGTGGGACGCTCAACTACGTTTGACGTGCCGCTCTCGCTCCAGGGCGTAACCGGAACTGTCCAGGTGACAGCCGAGGCCCCCGTTATCAACACCTCGCAGCAGGATTTTTCGACCAACATCAACCAGACCTCGATCAACGAATTGCCGATCAACGGGCGCCGCTGGTCCAACTTTGCCATCCTGACGCCCGGCGCGGTTCCTGATGGCACGTTCGGCCTCATTAGTTTTCGCGGCATCTCCGGCTTGTTGAATAACAACACAGTCGACGGCGGCGACAACAATCAGGCGTTCTTCGCTGAAGAGCGTGGCCGCACCCGTATCCCTTATGTCATCAGCCAGGCGTCAATTCGCGAGTTCCAAGTCAACACCTCGAGCTACTCTGCTGAATACGGACGTTCGGCGGGTGGCGTAACGAACGCCGTTACCAAGTCGGGAACGAATGAGTTTCACGGCGGCGCCTTTCTTTACGATCGCAATAACAAGTGGGGCGCGCGTAACCCGCTAGCCACCAACACGGTGCTGGTCAATGGAGTCTTTACGCCAGTCGGCATCAAGCCAGTCGACGTTCGCTACCAGTTCGGCGGCACGATAGGTGGCCCGATTGTGAAGGACAAGGCTTTTTTCTTTTTCAGCTACGACCAGCAGCGACGAAACTTCCCGGGCCTGTCCCGCTTTATCGATCCCAATTTATTGAACACGGCCAACCGGACTGCGCTACTGGCGCGCGGATTGACCGCTGCGCAAATCGACTCGGGCCTGAATTTTCTAAACAGCCTGAGCGGCACTTTGCCGCGCCGCGGCGACAATCTGATACTTTTGCCGAAGGTTGACTGGCACATAAACTCAAATCACGTCTTCACTGCCACCTACAACGATCTAAGATGGAATTCGCCCGCAGGTATCCAAACCCAGGCGACGAATACCCGCGCTAAAGATAACTTTGGCGACGACTTTGTCAGGGCGCGATTCCTTAACTTGCGGCTGGCTTCGACGCTCTCGAGCAGGCTGGTCAACGAAGGCCGTTTCCAGTACGGGCAGGATTTCGAATACGAATTCAGTCAACCACCGCTGCCCGGCGAGCCGACCAATTCAGTTGGCGGCCGCTCACCGCAGACCTTCATCAACAACGGTTTTACGTTTGGCATTCCTGAGTTCCTCGAACGCGTGGCGTTCCCTGACGAAAGACGGACTCAGTTCGCCGACACGATGACTTACACCACCGGCAATCACACGCTTAAGTTCGGTGGCGACTTCAATCACTCGAAAGACATCATCAACAACCTGCGCTTCAGCGGTGGCGAGTTCAACTATACCGGCGCCAATGGACTGAACGATTTCCTTGTCGACTATACAAACTTCACCACCAGCGGCGCGATTCGCGCTCTTACCGGCGGTACCAACGGAGTGTGCGTCGGCTCTACCCGCCGGGCCGGACTGTGCTATGGCGGCAATTTCAATCAGGGGCTGGGCGTACTCGGATTAACTCTGGCCACCAACGATTACAACTTTTTCTTTCAGGACGACTGGCGCATCAACCCCCGCTTTACCTTGAACCTCGGCCTGCGCTACGAGTACCAGCAGAACCCGACAAACTCCGCGTCCCGCATCAACCCGGCCTTGCCGCAAACCGGCAAGCGGGTCAGCGACAAGAACAACTGGGGTCCCCGGATTGGTTTTGCCTATGACGTAAACGGTGATGGCAAGACCTCTGTGCGCGGCGGCTATGGCGTTTACTTCGGCCGGGTCATTAACTCGACCGTCTATAATGCGCTTATCAACACCGGCGTCGGAAGCGATGTCGCCCAGCGGCAAGTAACCCTTCAGGCGAGTAGCGCGGGGTCGCCAATCTATCCGAACCTTCTGAGTGCCGGAAGTCTGGTTCCCGGCGCCGTGCAATATTTTGCGTCGAACTTCCAGCTGCCGCGGATCCAGCAGTTGGACGCTGTCTTCGAACGTGAGATTGCGCATAACACCGTGGTTTCAGCTTCGTACCTGTTTAGCTATGGCCAGTATCTGCCGAACTTCGTCGACACTAACTTGCCGGCCCCTGGCAGCCCGAATCTTCAGTTTGTGAATGTGGTCGCGGTAGGTGGACCGGCCGATGGACAAGTTGTTCGCATGCCGATTTTCCTCGGCGCCAATCAGCGGACCGCTTTTACGACTGCCAGGCCAAACCCGCTCTACGCTCAAATCACCGAGATTCGCAGCGACGTATTTTCCAAGTACAACGCGCTGGTGCTGCAGTTCAATCGTCGCATGACCAAGGGTGTGCAGATCCAGAGTAACTACACTCTGTCCAGGGCTTTTGATAACGGCCAGAGTTCGGTTACTTTCACGTCGAACAACCTTCCGTTCAATGCCTATGACCAGGGCGGTGAAAACGCGTTGTCTGGATTTGATCGGCGTCACAAGTTCACTTTCAGCATGGTCTACAACTCGACCTACAAGAATAAGGACAACAAGGCAGCCCGGGCCCTGCTTAATGGCTGGACTATTGCCCCGGTCTTTAACTGGTTCTCGGGACAGCGTTACACCGGGAATGTGTCGGGCTCGATCAGTGCAGCTAGCGCCGGATACACGCCCAATGCCGCAACCGGCGTTTGTATCGGGCCTGCCGGAAGCGATCCGGCCACCACCCCCTCCTGCTTTACGCCTGGTGGCGGTGTTAATGGATCGGGCGGAGCCACCCGGTATCCGGGGTTGCCGCGCAACTTCTTCAAACAGCCTTCGATTCAGTTCCTGGATCTAAGATTGTCACGCCGTTTCAGCATCGGCGAAAAGGCGAAGATCGAATTGTTGGCGGAAGCCTTCAACTTCTTCAATCGTACTCAGGTTACCAGCGTTAATACGACTCTCTATAACCTCTCAGGTACGACTTTGACCTATAATCCGAGTTTCGGTCAGACCACCGGCGCCGACAGCACGCTCTTCCGTGAGCGACAGGTGCAGTTGGCCGTTCGCTTCGAGTTCTAAACAAACTCAAAACCTTGACCCATCATCGGGCGCGTCAGCAACGGCGCGCCCGTTTTGTTTAGATCCTAAATGGAGCGCACTGGTTCAGAGTCCAAGCTTTAGCTTGCTGCTGTCGGCAACCTAAAGGCTGAAACTCTGAACCAGTACCAACCCGCCCGCCTAAGTGTCTTCCGGAAGATCGTCGTTGGTATACTGCTCTCGACACCATGACGAAACTTGAAACCCCGGAATCGACCGTTCCGACTGCAACCCGCGTCGAGCAATCTGCCCGAATCAAAGCCCGGGCTCTCGCATTGGGTTTCCATAAAGTCGGCATCGTACCGGCTGACGCTTTGTTAGCAGAGCGCGGTCGACTGGAAGCATGGCTGGCTCGCGGCTTCCACGGCGAGATGAATTGGATGACTCGCGATCCCGAGCAGCGCACCGATCCTCGCCGTTTGTTTCCTGAAGCGCGATCCGTTCTAGTCGTGGCTTTGAATTACTACACCGCGCACGAACATTCAGAAGGTCCCGGCAAAGTCTCGCGCTATGCCTGGGGAGATGACTATCACGAAGTTGTCGGCGACAAACTGCGCCAACTCTTGTCCTGGATCGAAGAGCAGTGGCCTGAAGCTAAGGGCAAAGTCTGCATTGACATTCAACCGACGATGGACAAAACCTGGGCGGTGCGGGCCGGCCTCGGCTGGCTGGGTAAGCATACAAACGTGATTACCGACGTCGCGGGCTCCTGGGTCTTCATCGGCGAGCTGCTGCTTAATCTGGATTTGGAATACGAGGATCGAGAAGTCGCGGACCAGTGCGGCTCATGCACTCTTTGTATTGACGCCTGTCCCACCAGCGCGATTGTCGAGCCGTACGTCCTCGACGCAAATTTGTGCATCTCTCACGCGACCATCGAATCGCGCGCGCCCGAGTTGGATCCGGATATCGTCGCGCATTTGGAAGGCTGGCTCTACGGCTGCGACATCTGTCAGGACGTTTGTCCGTTCAACCAAATGACGCCGACGACGGATGAGTCACGTTTCGAACCACGTGAGGGACTGATCAACGCATCGCTGGTGGAGATTCTCGATTTGACGCCTGACACTTACGCCGCGCGCTTTCGCCACAGCGCGATAAAGCGAGCCAAGCTTGACGGACTGAAGCGCAACGCGCTTAGCCTGTTATCGCGACCCAATTAACGGCAGGCCGGTCGCCAATCCGCTGAATGAAAGAAAGCCAGTTTGGTTCTTCGCATTTTTCGTGTGATTAGTGGATCGCTTTCGATGGCCAAAAACGTGATCCACGAAATCACATGAAGCAACCCAAAGACCGGGCGCTCCTTGTTATCGATTGGGATTCTGATTTATCGTCACCCCAAAGTTTTTATGACCGGCTAAGATGAAACCAATGAAACTATTTATCACAATCCTGATTGTCTCTATGACTATCATTGCCACGGCAAACCTGACTCCGGCGCAAACCGGCGCGTCCCCCGCCGAACTCCGCAAACTCGCCGGCGACTATTACAACTGGCGCAACCAAAATTATCCCGTCGCGAGCAGCGACGCCGGACTGCACACCTGGGACACCAAGCTTACGGACTATGGCCTGTCCGCCCTGCTGGCGCGGCGTCTGCATGTCAAGGAAGTGCTGGCCAAAGTGAGGGCAATGCAAACCGAGAAATGGAGCAAGGACGATCGCATCGATTGGCTCCTGTTTCGCGCTCAACTCGAGGGCGTCACCTTCTTTGATCGCGTCATCGATTTTGAAGAGACCGATCCGCAAACCTACGTGAACGAATGCAGCAACGGCATCTTTTCGCTGCTCAAGAAGGATTACGACACGCCGCGCAACCGCTCACTCGCGGCCACGGCCCGGCTCAAGCAAATGCCTTTCGTGATCGAACAGGGCAAGAGGAACCTCATCAAACCGGTCCGGCTTTACGCGCAACTCGCCATCGATTCAGCACGATCGATCGACAGTCTGTTCAATGACAGTCTGATGACGCTGGCCCGGGACCTGCCGCCGGCCGAGAAGAACGATCTAATCAAGGCGCGCGACGCGGCCATTGCATCGATTCACGGTTTTGCGGATTTTCTGGAACAGCGTCTGCCCGGAATGGTTCCGTTCAAGCCAATGGGCGAGGCAAACTACAACTATCTTTTGAAGAACATCTGTCTGCTGCCGATTGACGCCAAACAGCTCGAGATGTTGGGCCAAACCGAACTCGCGCGTTATCGGGCGTTGGAATCGATGCTGCCCGATCCGTCGCTGGCCGATCCAAATCCGCAGCGGGCAAAGACGATCCCCAAAGATCAGAACGATTTTCTGAAAGCTTACGAAAGTCGGCAGGCCGAAATGATCGGCTTCCTCAAAGAGAACAAGCTGGTCACCCTCCCGTCTTATCTCGGCCACTTTGAGATCCGCCAACTGCCCGAAGCGTTCAAGCCGACCAGCCCCGGCGGCTTCATGAATCCGCCCGGCGTTTACGACAAGGACGCGAGCGGTTTCTATTTCATTCCCACTTACAATCCGCAAAGCAAAAACTTCTACATCCGCGCGGCCATCGAAGACCCGCGGCCTATTCTCGGCCACGAAGGAATCCCTGGACACTTTCTGCAACTCTCGATCGCGAATCATCTAACTGACGAGATTCGCCGCCAGCATTCAGACAACATCATGATCGAAGGTTGGGCGCTCTACGGCGAAGAGATGCTGATGCGCACAGGTTTGTACCCGGTGAACTCGGCTTCGCAGGGACAGGTGCTGCGGCTGTCGCGTTATCGCGCGGCCCGCGTCGGCGTCGACGTAAACCTGCACACAGGCCGTTGGACTTTCGAAGAGGCCGTGAAATATTTCATGGAAGCCGGCGGACTCGATCGCGAAGCAGCCGAGGGTGAAGCTGCGGGCGCGGCTGCGAGCCCGACACAAAAGATCACTTACATGACCGGCAAGTGGCAGATCATGCGTCTGCTCGGCAAGTATCGCGATCAAAAAGGGAAGGACTTTCGTCTGGGGCAGTTTCATGACGACCTGATCAAGAATGGCAGCCTGCCGCTTTCGATTGTTGAATGGATCTTATTGGATGATCGGTCATCGTTGGATCAAGCGCTAAAAGTGATTCAATCTGCTGCCCGAGTAGATTTGCCACCAGGCCCGCGAAGACAATTTGATAGTCATCTGATTTCGAAGGCCCCTGCCGTATACGTCCGCAGAAAAGGATTGCACGATGAGAGAGATCACGATTGGCGACCGAGTACATTTCAAGGGCGACACACAGGACTATATTCTGGTCGATCCGGATAAGTTCTATACGGGAGAAGTTATCGGCAAAGACGGAGGCCAACTACTGGTCAAGTTGGATGAGCCGGTTATGCGCGGCACTGTGGAGTTCCCCGAGGTAAATGTACCGGAAGCCAGGGCCCGTCTGAGTGAACCCAGGAACGGCTAGTCGCGCCGCCCGAGCCGGTAAGAATCTTGTTGACACAACCAAAAACAAAGCAGTATTGTGCGTTCTCGAATCTTGCAAGATTTCTTGGGTGAGGCTAACCACCCCTAAGGTTCTTACTCCCATCCCCCGCACAGAAGGAGTTTCTGTGAACAAAGGCGTTCAAACGGCCATCCGCCAGTCCGGCTCGATCGGGTTCTCAGCTGTCCCTACAGTGTTGGCAGCTGTGATGCCTAAATGCCCGATCTGCTGGATGGCTTTGATGAGCGTTTTGGGGGTGGGTTCTACCATCAACTCCGATTGGTTGCGGCCTCTGGCAGTTATCTTCCTGATGCTGGCGGTCGGCGCTTTATTTATTCGCGCCCGTCGCCGGAGCGGGTATGGGCCATTTTTTCTGGGCCTCCTGGCCGCAATCGCAATGTACCTTTGCAAATTCAGTTTTAATTACGACATCGGAGCTTATTTAAGTGGGGCAGGACTATTCGGGGCTTCGGTGTGGAACGCTGTGCCCAAACGCCGCCCCGCCGATGATTTTCAGTGTCGCTGCTAATGCGGCCCAAGTGGAATTCAGTTGGTCGGTGCGGCTTTTTATTTTCGGAACCCCTCGCACGCAGACCTGGTCAACTCCAGGCTTATTCTCCAGGGATCGCAGGTAAACCTTCAACCAATAGGAGGCCACCATGGCTAGTTTAACTGTTCGAAAAAATGCAGACAATCTGACCGCCGCAGAGTTACAGGCGCTGCGCACGAGCTATGCGAACGCCCAGGCGATCATGGACAATCGCGGCTATAACCACTTCGCCGGACTTCATGGAATACCGAACTGGTATTGCTGGCACCATAGTCACAAAACCGGTTCGGGTGTGAATGCCAATCTGTTCTTGCCCTGGCATCGCGCCTACCTTCTCTATTTCGATAAGGCGATGCGAGATCAGGCTCCTCCGGCTCCGGCACCCAAAGTCGGCCTGCCGTGGTGGGATTGGAGCTCAGCGAAGTCGCATGCGACCGGTGTGCCCACGGCGTTCTCCGTGGCCAACGCAGGAGGGCAACCCAATCCTCTCTTCCGCGCTCGGATCGTCGCACCCACGGCTACGCCACCAATCAACCGACTTACGCGTCGCTTTCCTGGCAATCCAAATGCTTTGCCCACCCAGGCCCAGGTCAACAGTTTGCTCAACCTGAATCAGTTTACTGATTTCACTAATCAGCTTGAGAATATTCACGACGGTGTTCACGGCTGGACCGGCGGAAACAATGGCACTGTCGGCGGCGATATGGGTTCGTTGGGCACCGCTGCCTGGGACCCGATCTTTTGGTCGCATCACTGCATGATTGATCGGCTCTGGCACTTGTGGCAGTTAAGGCACGGCGTCAACAACATAACCCCGAGCCTGCTGCCGATGGTGCTGCAGCCGTTTGGACTAAAGGTGCAAGACGTTCTTAGCATCAACGCGCTGGGGTACGAGTATGCCGTCTCCTTTGTGCAGTTGTAAGAGCGGCACATCTTTTAAGATTGAAAAACTGGGAGGAATTGATCATGGCAACCAAAGCAAAAACCAGTCGCAAGAAATCCACGAAACGCGCGCCCAAGGCAGCGGTAGTTAACACGGCAGATAGTCTCTACCGCGTATCTAAGGTTCACAAGTCGGCCAGGTCGGTCAAGGTTGACGAATTGCCTACGGATTATGTGCGCGCCGACCTGGAATTCATCGGCTTGGATCACTCCGGCGCATCCTACGAAGGCCGGGTATATGTTAACAACGCGAATGCCGACGCAAACACCCAACCTACACCGACGAATGGCTATGCCGGCTCATTTTATATTTTCGGACACGGAGGTTGCTTCGGCGATGTCGGCCACTGCGATATTCATCCGCAGCGGGATGAATTCGATCCGCGGCCATCTAGTCCGCTCGAGCCCATTAAGAAAGTTGTGGTCGCAACCGACGCGATCAAAACCGCCGCCGCGGGGACTTCAGAGATTAGCGTCACAGTAGTCCCCGTGATCCTGAGCTGGACGGAAAAGAGCGATTTGACCGATGTGTGTAAGTACGATCATATTAATCTTGTCACTTACTTCTAGCGCCAGGTGATCCAGTTCCTGAGTACTGAAATAGGCCGGGGGCGAGCCTCTTCGTCGCTCTCCATCAACCAGCGGACCGGGTGAAGGCTTCATCTTCGATGAAGCCTTCACTACTGCTGCCGGCGAGTTTAATCACAAAGACAAAATTCATTTGCACGGACAATAACTCCCTCCGTGCCGCCTATGAAGCCAAGGAATCCATCTTTCGCCGCCGCCGTCGCCAACAGCTTTGCCCAACAACGAGTCATGAATCTGATTGGCGCCCGGCTCTCCTTAGTCGAGCCCGGCATAGTCGAGATCACGCTCCCTTACCGCGCCGACCTGACCCAGCAGAATGGTTACCTGCATGCCGGTGTCGTGACTGCGATCGCCGATTCCGCCTGTGGCTATGCTGCGTACAGCTTGATGCCCGCGGGCTCGGAAGTTCTCAGCGTCGAGTTCAAGGTAAACATGCTGCGGCCCGCGCGGGGCGAAACATTCGTCGCGCGCGCAGAGGTGATCAAAGCGGGACGCACCCTGACCGTTGTGCGCGCCGATGTTTTTGGCAACTCAGGAAAAGAAGAAAGAATTCTGGTGGCCACGATGCAGGGGACAATGATCTGTCTTTCCGGTAAATAGTGAACATCTCCGGGTGGTGTCATAATCTGCCTTCATGATTTCTTTCGGCTTAGGATCGACACGCTTGGGCAATGAGGTCAGTAGCGGGAGCGTTAGCGATCTGGGTCCCAATACAGTAACGCAAGTTGTTAACTTGCGCTTGTTCGCAAATTAACAATTTGCGCTACCTCAGAAGCTTCCGGGTACTGACCTCACCATCGCGAAAGGATTTTCATGACTAAACCAATTCATATCCTGCTGCAAACTACCATTCCCTTCGCCGCGGACAATTGGCACATCGGCCGCTTTTCGTTGTTGCGCGATGAACTGAATTCGATAAAAGACGAAGCAGGGAACCAACTTTGTAAAGTGACGACGCGTAATCGCGAAGCTGACGCCGCCGGCAATGATCCGGTTCTGAGCGCCCTTGATCAATCCGATTTTGACGAGCTCTGGCTCTTTGCAATCGATAACGGCGATGGGTTGACTGCGGCTGATTGTCAGGGAATCACGCGTTTTCGCCAGCGCGGCGGCGGCATCCTGGCCACGCGCGATCATCAGGACCTGGGGATCTCTTTGTGCACCCTGGGCGGCATCGGTCGGGCCCACTTCTTTCATACCAAACACCCTGAGCCTGATGCTTCGAGACGCGTTCCCGACGACAAGGAAACGACTTCGATCTCATGGCCTAACTATCACTCCGGCGCTAACGGCGATTATCAAACTATCGAGCTCACTAGCCCGCATGACCTTATTCGCTATCCCACATCGCCAACCGGCTTTATTCGATTCTTTCCCGCGCACCCGCATGAAGGCGCAGTCGGCGTTCCCGAAAACGAAGCCCATGCCCGGGTCATCGCTACCGGCGTCAGCCGCATCACCGCTCGCCCATTCAATCTGGTCGTTGCTTTTGAAAACTCGCGCGACGATCACGGCAATATGCTCGGCCGTGGCATCGCGGAATCAAGTTTCCACCACCTCGTTGACTACAACTGGAATACCGATATGGGCTGTCCCAGCTTTCTGGAAGAAGCACCCGGCGATGGTTACAAACGAAATCCGCAGGCGCTGGAAGACATTAAGACGTACGTGCGCAATGCGGCGGTGTGGCTGGCGGGAGCGTAATCAAGGTTCGACGTAAAAGGACAATCAATGAGACGGCTCATTCCGTTCGCCAGCCTCTTCTTGCTTGGGCTTACAGTTAACGCTCAGGACAAGACGTCGCAGAAGGATGTCATCACACTCGAACGCGGCGCGTGCTTTGGTACATGTCCGATCTATAAAGTCACAGTCGCCTCCGATGGCAAAGTCACGTTCGAGGGCTTCAACTACACGAAGACGAAGGGCAAGGCGACGGCGCGGATAAGACAGGGAGACTTCAAGAAACTCGTTAAGGAGTTCGAGAAGATCAAATACTTTTCACTCGACGATAAGTACGAACCGGGAGAGCCGAGTTGTGGTCAATCCGCCACCGACATGCCTTTTGTAAAGAGTTCAATTCGACTCAAGGACAAGACGAAGAGCATTTCGCATTACCAGGGCTGTTTCGGTTCCGAGATCGTGCGTTCGCTCTTCGCCCTCGATCGAAAAATCGACGAGGTTGCCCGAACCGCGAAGTGGATCAAGTGATAACGAGGTCAGTACCGGGAGCGGTAGCGACCGGTCTCAATCCAGGTGATATTCGAAGTGCCGGACCCGCGCGTATCGTGCCGTAGGCACGAAATATTTATAGCCTGTGGGCGTCTTCTTTTTATCCCCAAGCTAGGAGCGAAACGTTTATGTCGCTCCTACAGAGCTCCGAAGATTTGACAGGGAGCGCGAGCTATAAACATTTCGCTCCTACGGAGCTTAAACCCAGGCTTTCCGCACCTCAGCTTTTGTGGCACAGACTTCAGTCTGTGATTCCTCGCTCCCAAACACAGACTGAAGTCTGTGCCACTAAGCCACCCCCCAATGATGCGCATTGGGCCACGTGACAGTATAATCCTCCAGTGATTTTACTAACCCCTAACGAAGTCCGCGTCCTCGGATCGCTGATCGAAAAGCAGATCACCACGCCTGAGTATTATCCGCTGACGCTCAACTCACTGACCCTGGCTTGCAACCAGAAGAACAATCGGAATCCGGTCACCGCGCTCAGCGAGGCTGAAGTCGAACAGGCCCTCGACAGCCTGCGCGAAAAGAACCTCGCTTATGTCTTCTATGGCAGCACCAGCCGCGTTCCTAAATTCAAGCACGTAGCCGACAACCTGCACCTGAGTGCGGTAGAGCTTTCAGTGATCTGCGTCCTCATGCTTAGCGGTGCGCAGACCTCCGGTGAAATTCGCGGGCGTGCTTACCGGTTGTATGAATCATCCGGTCTGGAAGAGATCGAGCAGGCTCTTCATTCGCTGGCGACAAAAGACGAGCCGCTGGTAATTAAGTTGCCGCGCCTGGCGGGTCAGAAGGAAGCGAGGTTCGCGCACCTGCTGGCTGGTGAAGTACAGATCGACGTTGATAGCGAACAACCCGCCGGCAAACAGTCGCGCAAATCAGCCGAAGCAGAAAAAGTCGTTGGCCTCGAACATCGAGTCGAAGCGCTCGCCGGCGAAGTTGAAAGTCTCCGTTTGCAGTTCGAACAATTCAAGAAACAATTTGAATAGACCGTGTCGTACTCTGAGGTAATAAACCTGCCCTACAACTCGGGGGAACCATTCGATGAAGAGAAATACGATGCTCTGGCCCTTTGCGTTATGTCTCCTGCTGGCGCTGACATCATGTATGCACGGCGTGCATGGCTCCGGCGTCCGCAAAACTGAAACCAGAGACCTGCCGGCCTTTAACGCGATCGAAACCAGCGGAGCTTTCGAGGTGACGGTCGAGTGCCAAAAGCCCGCCAGCTTTGCCGTTGAAGCCGACGACAATCTTCTGCCGCTGGTGCAAACGGAAGTTCGCGATGGTGTCCTGCGGGTGACCACGACTAAAGGCTATAGCTCGAACGGTGGGATCGTGTTACGGATCAATGTGCCCGACCTCACTCGAGTCAAGAGCACCGGGGCCGGCAAATTCAACATCTCAAACTTGAAAAATGATCAGTTCGAAATTCAATCTACCGGCGCCGCCACGGTAGTGGCGTCGGGCCAAAGCAAGTCTTTGACGATTGGCTCGACCGGCGCCGGCAAGATCGACGCGCACGATCTGCGTGCGAGCAATGCTTCGGTCAAAGTCACGGGCGCCGCCGGCGTGGATGTTTACGCTACCGACGATCTGGATGTTACGGTTTCGGGCGCGGGGCGCGTGACCTACAGCGGCAATCCCAAGATTACGAAGAAGGTAAGCGGCGCCGGACAGGTGGTTAAGAAAGAGGGAATCAGCGCGTGAACGCTCTGGCGACGTTTAGCGCCAGCCGCTTGAGTCCGCCCCTTCCTGCTTTTCGTCGAGATCTCGCCTAAGTGACTAAAGAATGCCCCCATTGCCACCAGGATTCTTTCGGTTGGCGCGAATTAATTCTGCTCAATTCTTTCACGCCCGAAAGCTGCAAGAACTGTCATCAGCTCGTGCGCAATTCAGGCTGGAGACAGGTGCTGGGTCCGCTCGCCACTATTTCCGTAATCATAGCTGCGATATGGTTGTCGGAGTTTATCCCTGCGGACAAGGGAGTGTTTTTAGTTCCGCTCGCTGTGATCGTCGTGCCGCTGGTTCTGGTCCTGATAGCTAAACCCGTAAAAGCGGAAGTTGCCGTGCTCGATCCGTCTCCCTTCACTCCTAATCCCGACAACGACAAATCAATCTTGATTCAGGGCTGGACTGAAGATGAGCTCCGCAAGATACTCAATGACTTCGTCGAGCAGGATTTGTCGGCATTCGCCGCCTTCCGCATCGACGTACAGCAGCGCTTCGAGAATTCCTTTGCGCTGATCTTTCCTGAAGATATTCATCCGGATGAATTTGTGTGTTTGATTAACTACCTTGCGTATCCCTTCGACTTTGATTTGACTGGGCGTTCGATAGTTGTGGCAGGTCAGACGACTCTGAATTCAGACTTCGACGGTCTCCCAAAGTCATTCGAAGGAAAGAAGGGATTGCTCTATCCCGCGGAGAACGAAGATGACTATCAGGTCGTTTACCTTCTGGTTGAGTCGGAAGGAAGTCTCGCGAAGTCCCTCAATAAAGGTGACTGGCGCAGGGTCAAAGATGCTCGACTGTCGAGCGCTGTAAAGTCGCTGACCCGGTAGGACCATTGTCAGGACAAAATCCAAATCTGCCTCATCCACCACCTTGCTGCAGCTTTCAACCAATAGCGAAGAACTCGGCCTGATAAATAAGACACGGAGTCTACGTTTAGCTCTTTGCCTTCGTTAGTTTCACGGATCGTTTCATGGGTCTTTACCCATGCTCGACAGTCTTTCGGCAGCCTGATAGGCTTCGCTTGTCGGCAAAATACCATGAAAGAAATATTGAAAACCTGGCAACAAGCAATCCTAATCCCGCGGTTAGCGGCCACACTTATTTTAATTTTAGTCGGCGCGATCGCGGCGATGGGCCAGGCGACCAGTCCCTCCCCGCCGGACAAACGCGGTCTCGGGATCGAGACCACTTCTTCCAAACAATCTCCAGCCGATCCGGCAAAGGCGAAAGAAGCTAAACCTGAACTGGTGCTCCAGACGGGATACAACAATTTCTTTGGCGCGACGCGGCTGGTGTTCAGTCCGGATGATCGTCTGCTGGCAACTGCTACTTTCCGCAGCAGCACGATCAAATTGTGGGAGACTGCGACCGGCCGCGAGTTGCGCGATCTTTCCACCGGCGGCCAAAGCTCAATCGGCTCGGCCCCTTTCATCGCCTTCAGCCCCGACGGCCGTCTGTTGGCGGCGACGGGCGCCAACAATTCAGTGAAAGTTTGGGAAGTGGTGAGTGGGCGTGAGGTGCAGACGCTGTCAGGCGCACAGGCTTCTTTCATGTCGGCCCTTGGCGTCTCGTTCATCGGCTTCAGCGCGGACGGTAAGAAGCTGGTAACGATTAGCGATGCGATCAGAGTCTGGGACACCGCGAGCTGGCAAGCGATAAAGACAATCGATACAGCTTCAATCAATCCGTCGGGCTTCACCGGCGGCGATGGCGGAGTCGCGCTCAGCCCTGACGGCAATCAACTCGCGCGGGTCGAGTCCGGCGGATCGAAAATCACGATTTTGGATCTGAACTCGGGCAGCGCAACTCGCTCAATATCCCTGGGCCACGATCAGGTCGACAGCCTCGAGCTGTCCTTCGCCACGGACGGACGATTGATGGCGGCGGGAATTGTCGACAAGAAATTGAAGCTGTGGGATCTGACTACCAAGCAGAACGAACGCGAACTGGGATCGACGGTGAAAGACTATAGCCCGATCAAATTCAGTCGTAACGGCCGAACCGTCGCGCTCGCCGAAGGTTACATAATCAAGCTTTGGGACACAGCGACTGGGCGGGAACTGCCCACGCTTAACGTCCCAAACAATGGAGTCTTTGCTGACAACGGTGGCACGTCTGTCGGCTTCAGCGCCGATGGGAAGAAGATCGGCACCGGCGGGTTTGGCACCCCGACGCTGCTTTGGGACACCGAGACCGGCAAGCAATTGCTCACGCTGAAAGGCCGCAGCAACATGGCCTATGCCGTGGCCTTCAGCGCCGATGGCAATCAACTCGCCGCCGGCGGCCGCACGCGTTGGGACCTCCGTACGGGCCGCGGTCTGCGACTGACGAAGAACCCTTCCGAAAAACTTTTCGCGATGCCGAGCCCCGACGGCAAACGCGTCGCGATGTTTGCTCCGAACGACAATGCCATCCTGATTCTCGACACAACGACGAGCCGTCCAGTTCAGACGCTTACTCGGTCTGCAACCGGAGGCGGAGTTGAACTCGTGACCTTCAGCCCCGATAGCCGTCTGCTGGCGGCGCGATACTTTGAGGCACAAACGACGCAAGGGTCACAGGCGGCCGGCGGCATTCCATCGAGTCAGGTCAAGATTTGGGATGTGGCTTCCGGGCATGAAGTGCAAACGCTAACGCTCGCTTCGGCGCCGAGTGAGGTTGGCTTTTCGTCTGATGGTAAGGCCCTGATCACCGTCGCCGGTCAGGGCGAAGTCGTGATGTGGGATGTCGCGTCAGGAAATCGCTTGCGCAACTTTGCCCCACCGGCGCCGCAGAGTCCTCAGAATCCATTGGGGAACATGGGCTCGATGCCAAATATGGGGACACTGCCGAACATGGGCAAGCGCGGATCGATCCCCAACATGCCGAATATGCCGAACATCCCGAACATGGCCGACATGAATGCGATGATCACGAACGTTCTCGGGACGATGACTTCGGGCACGTTGGGCAAGAACGTAACCTCAATCGCCTTTAGTCCTGACGGGCGAGTACTCGCCACTGGTGGTGTTGAATCAAAGTCCAATTTCGACATGGGCACTTTGATGAACACCTCGAACCAGAAAGGTTCTAAAAATAAGCGGTCAAACGATCCTCAGGATCTTTTGAAGGATATCAAGATCGAGAATGTAGGTCAGGTCCTGCTTTGGGACACAGCCACCGGCCAGCAAGTCGGCGCCATCAAGGGGCATGGCACAGGCGTTACAGAGGTTGTGTTTAGCCGTGACGGCAAATTGCTGGCATCAAGCGCCACCGACAACACGATCAAGATTTGGGACGTTGCTAGCAACCGCGAGCTGCGCACCTTAACCGGCCATACAGCCAACATCGAATCGATGGACTTTAGTCCCGACGGACGCCTGCTGGCATCCGCGAGCGATGAAGGCAGCACTTTTCTTTGGGACACAAACACGGGCGAACATTTGTTGACCCTGATCTCGCTCGATGACGGCGGTGAATGGATGGTCGTGACGCCCGAAGGTCTGTTTGACGGCACGCCTGCATCATGGAACCAGATTCTCTGGCGCTATAACCAGGACACTTTCAATGTCGCTCCGATCGAATGGTTCTTCAACGAATTTTATTATCCAGGGTTGCTGGCCGATGTGTTCGCCGGCAAACGGCCGCACGTGGCCCGGGATGTTTCAAAGAAAGACCGGCGGCAGCCAATCGTGAAGTTATCTGTCGCTGGTGAGTCAGGCGCGGGGAGCGCGATTGCCACTCGTACCGTCAAAGTTAGAATCGATATCAACGACGCTGTTGCCGACAAAGATCATTCACGAGGCGCCGGCGCGCGTGACGTGCGCCTCTTCCGCAACGGCTCGCTGGTGAAAGTCTGGCACGGGGATGTCTTGAAAGGACAAGCAGCCGTCAGTCTCGATGAAGAGATTACGCTTGTCGCCGGATCAAACCGTCTGACGGCTTATGCGTTCAATCAGGATAATGTGAAGAGCAGAGACGCGAACTTGTTATTGACCGGCGCCGAAAGTCTGAAGCGCGCGGGCACGGCCTGGGTCATCGCCGTGGGCGTCAATGAGTACGCTAACAACCAGTACAATCTGAAATACGCGGTCGCTGACGCGCAAAGTTTCGGCGAGGAGTTGCGCCGGCAACAGACACAGGTCGCCCGGTTCGATCACGTCGAAGTAATCCCGCTGCTCAATGAGAATGCGACCAAGGCGAATATTCTCGGGGCATTGCGGCGGCTGGCGGGAACGCCGGACGCACCGTCTTTAAAAGCCGGGCCGCTGGATCGCGTCAAGCGCGCTGAACCCGAAGACGCGGTGATCATTTACTTCGCCGGTCACGGCACGGCCCAGGGTCAACGCTTCTATCTGCTGCCTCACGATCTTGGTTACACTGGCGAGCGCGGCGCGCTGGATGAAAGCGGACTGAAAACCATTCTTTCGCACAGTATTTCTGATTTGGAATTAGAAGATTCAGTAGAAGGATTGGCGGCGGGATCGCTCTTGATGGTGATCGATGCGTGCAATTCCGGGCAGGCGCTCGAGGCTGAAGAAAAACGCCGCGGGCCCATGAACTCAAAAGGGCTGGCCCAACTCGCTTATGAAAAAGGCATGTACATTCTGACCGCGGCGCAAAGTTATCAAGCGGCTTTGGAAGCCGCGCAATTCGGTCATGGGCTGCTTACTTATGCTTTGGTCGAGGAAGGACTGAAAACTCCCGCGGCAGACACCGAACCGCAAGATGGAATTCTAAACGCCCGCGAGTGGCTCGATTTCGCGACCGAGCGCGTACCCCAAATGCAGGAAGAGAAGATGAAAGAGAAACGCGGCCTAGGTTTGGAGATAGCTTTTACCGAAGGCGAGCAGAAGATTGCCGATCCTGATAAGCGCAGCGTGCAACGCCCAAGGGTTTTCTATCGCCGAGAAATGGAAACTGATCCTTTGGTGATTGCCAGGCCGGGACCGCTTTCAAGACCATGAAAAGGAACGGATCGCGGACATCCTGTCCGCCAGCGTGCGCAGCACGCTAGGACCTTAGCCAGAAAGCACGTTCGCGCTACGCGCTCAGGCGGACAGGATGTCCGCGCTCTGATAACTTATTGACGAGCCATGGATCCAGCTCGCAGATCGAACTCATAGTGTTGGGTGAAAGCAAGAAGGAAACTGTTCGTGAGAAAATCTACCGCTAGCCAGCCTTTCGTTCCTTCTGTGCCAGATAGTGCTGGTCGAGACCACGTCGAATGAATCGCTTGACTAGAATTTGGCGACTTACGTTGAGTCTTTTAGCAGCTTCGTTGAGTTCCTCGATCATGGCCTTGTTAAGATCAATTCCGAGGTTGTCTAGCGGCGGCATCATCTTGCCCTTGTTCGTAAAGTAGACCGACACATCCGCACCCTTGTCCGCCAGACGAGCTATCGATTCTGCGGAAACGGTTCGTTTGGTTTTAGAGGTTCTCTTCATAGAGCTTTTGTTCTTCTATGGTAGCCTTCCACAGAGTCACCAAGTGATAGTATTCTAGCACTGGCAGAATTCCCAATGACCACGCAAACCGCAAACTACATGGACGCGATCGCGCATTTGCCTGCGGGTGGAAGTCTGATCCTAAATGACGTTCCCTGGGAAGAATACGAGGAATTACTGTCCGATCTCGGTGAAGGTTACGCGGTTCGAATCGCCTACGACCGCGGGAGACTGGAAATCATGAGTCCCACTGCCCGACATGAGATGTACAAAGACCTGCTCCTAAGGCTGGTTGGGAGAGTCGCAGATGAAGCGGATCTTGTCCTCGAAACCCGCGGTTCGACGACCTTCAAAGAGAAGCATCTCCTGCAAGGAGCCGAACCTGACACATGTTTCTATGTGGAGAATGCCAAGCGAATAATCGGCAAAGGCGATATCGACCTCGCAAAAGATCCCCCGCCCGACATCATTGTCGAGGTTGATGTGTCGCACCAGTCAACCGGCAAGCTGTCGTTTTATTCCGCCATTGGCGTACCTGAGATTTGGCGGTATGACGAGCGGCAAGTCCGGATTCTTCATCTGGTTGAAGGCCGATATGTCGAAATGTCTTCGAGCCTGACGTTCCCTGTGCTCACTGACAAAGTTCTGACCGACGTGCTTGAACAAAGCAAGGTCGAAGGCCAAAGCGCGGCGCTGCGGACCTTCCGACAATGGCTTAGAGAAATCTAGTGCCGGCGCATAAGCCTTGCCGTCAAAAACCAAATTGTAACTCCCGCTACCCGCGCGTATCATTGTCTCTAGCTTAAATAAGGAATGCCGATGTCCGCCCTGCTCAAAGATTCCTACAACCGTCCGATTCGCGACCTGCGCGTGTCGCTTACCGATCGGTGTAACTTTCGCTGCTTTTATTGTCTGCCGCATGGCGAGCCGCCGATTGCTCCGAAAGAGCAGATGCTCTCTTACGAAGAGATCGAATACGTCTGCGAAATCTTTGTCGAGTTGGGCATTGAAAAGATTCGTCTGACTGGCGGCGAGCCGATGATGCGTCAGGACATTGAGACGATCATTGGCAAGCTGGCTAAACTGAAAACGCCTCGTCCCGTGATGTACGACAAACTTCAGTTTGTCGACGATGCACAAGAGCGTCTGTCGCGAGTTCAGGAAGACAAACTAAAGTTTGCCGTACTTAAAGATCTGGCGTTGACCACCAATGGTTACTTTCTGCCCGATCGCGCGCAGGGTTTGAAAGACGCCGGGCTCGATCGCATCACGCTCAGTTTGGACAGCCTGAAGCGCGGCGTGTTCAAGCAAATGACCGGCGTCGATGTTCTCGATCGAGTTCTCAAGGGCCTGGAAGCAGCAAAGAAAGCGGGCCTGCATCCGATCAAGATCAATGCGGTCATCGTGCGCGGCCACAATGAAGACGAGGTCGCGGACTTTGCCGCCTTTGCGCGCGAGCATGATGTGAAGATGCGCTTCATTGAGTTCATGCCGCTTGATTCAGGTCACGACTGGTCACGCGACGACGTGGTTTCCGGCCGAGAGATTCGGCAGCGCATTGAAGAGCGGTTCCCGCTCGAGGCCCTGGATGTTGCCCGCGGTTCCGAAACCGCTTCGCGTTTTCGCTTTGCCGACGGCGCGCCGGGCGAGATTGGGATTATCGCTCCGGTCACGGAAGCTTTCTGTGGCGCGTGCTCAAGAATAAGGTTGACCGCAGACGGCCAGATTCGAACCTGCCTGTTCTCGACGGTCGAACATTCGCTGCGCGATGTCGTCCGCGACGACGCATCGCGAGCTGAAATTATCGAGTTCATCAAAGGCGTGGTGCTGAAAAAAGAACCGCGTCACTACATCAACGAACCGGAGTTTGTCGCGCCTTCGCGCTCGATGAGTTTTATCGGCGGCTGATTGGAGAATCCCCCAGCTTGCTAAGACACGCGAATGACATTCTCGGTCAAATACTCGTCATCGCTTTCTTTGCGATCATGGTCACCACGCCCTTGATCATCCTGACATTGGGCATCGTCAATCTACTACGCGATACTTCTAAACGGGGCAAGAGTATTCTCCAGGCAGTAGGTGCTTTGGCCATCTGGGTATGTATATCATTTGCCATGGTGATGGTGTTTTTCATGACGGTGTTCTCATATCCGGGTACTGGATCACCGTCTAACGAGATGAAAGCCAACGGGATCTACATCGGCGGAACCTTTTTCTACTTCATCGTCAGTGGAGCTCTGATCTATTGGACCAAAAGCCAGACGAAACGAATGCCTCCAATGGGTCTGTCGTGTTGAAAAAAGGCGCAAAGGGAAATCAGGACTACAACAAACACTCTGCGCGCAGTTTGCTGAAAAGCATCCTTGAGGCCCTGCCATGTCTCGACTAATACTGGGAACGATCTGCGGTTTAGTATACGGCGCCCTTTCGGCCGCTTCGATGATCCCGCTTCGGTTTCCCGATAAGAGAGCGGCCCTGGCCGGAGCGTTCTTTAACCGCTTTGCGATCGGATTTGTGATCGGCGCCGCGCATTTGCCTCTGCCGGGCTGGGCCGGCGGTCTAGTGCTCGGCCTGCTGCTCAGTCTGCCCGACGCGATTATTACCAAAGCCTACATACCCATCCTGGTGCTGGGCGCAATCGGTGGAGCGGTCATCGGCGCTGTGGTTGAGAAGTGGGGCCGGTAAGCCAAGATCAGCCGCGGAGCGGCGAAAGATCTGTAGCCCATGGCGTGAGCCATGGGACAAGAAAGCGAAGGGAAACCCAGCCCCGGCAGGGGCGAAACTCCTTTGTTGTTTCGCCGCTCTGCGACTATCTCGTCGGCCCAACTCATACCCACGGCTTACGCCATGGGCTACAGATTTTTCGCCGCTCCGCGGCTGAGTTCCAACTTGATCCGGCCTTCCGAAGTCGGACAATCGACAAACTTCCCTTTGTCGGACATAATTTGCGCCGCTTCAGTTCCTAATCCAAACCTTCAGCTGGAGGAATTGCTTCAATGAACCCCAAACGTTTTTCGACTGCGCTGGTGATCTTACTTTGCCTGATGACGCCGGCGACCTGGGCCTCGGCGCAGGACAAGCAAGCAAAGAACGACGCTCCGCAACCGCGAGCTAAAGATGGCCGGAAACTTTTGACGGCTCTCGATCTGATGAAAGTCGCGGGAGTAAGTAATCCACGGATTTCTCCAGACGGAGCGCGCGTGGCCTACACCGTCAGCGAAACAAAGATGGAGAAGGACAAAGAGTGGAAGAACGTCTCGCAGGTTTGGGTCGTTGCGACTGCCGGCGGAAAGCCGCAGCAGTACACTCGCGGCGACAAGAGCTCGACAGCGCCCGAATGGTCGCCCGACGGGACGATGCTGGCGTTCCTCAGCGATCGCGAGAAGGACGGCGAACGCCAGGTTTGGATGATCCGCGCGGATGGTGGAGAAGCCTGGGCCGTCACCGCGCACAAGGGAGGCGTCAGCGGCTTTCGCTTTGGCCCGGATGGAAAACAACTCTTGTTGAGCGCCACCGACCAACCGCCAAAAGATGAAGAGGATCGCAAGAAAGTAAAAGACGACACCATCGTGATGGATCGCGACATCAAGATGACCCACCTATGGCTTTGGAACATTGACAAGAAAGACGAGAAGCGCCTGACCGAAGGCAATTTTACGGTGAGCGATCCACAGTGGTCGCCGGATGGAACCCGCATCACCTACACCACGCGGCCCACACCCAAAGCCGACGATGGTAGTTTGAGCGACCTCTGGATCATGACTATTGCCGGCGGCAATAAGAAGAAACTCGCCGATCTCGCCGGGTCGAGCGATACCGCGCGCTGGTCGCCGGATGGAAAGTGGATCGCTTATACGGGAAGCCCGGACAACGGTGGCGGCGTTTCTACCAGCTATCTGTATCTGGTGCCCGCGAACGGCGGCGCGCCAAAACGAGTAACTCCTAAATTTGATTTGAGCGTTGGCACACCCGTGTGGTCGCGTGACGGCAAGACGATTTATTTCAGCACCAATGTGCTGGAAGCGATCGAAGTTTATTCTTTCGATGTCGCCACCGGAGATGCGAAACAAGTTTCGCGACGCGGTGGCCTAACCGACATTACTGAAATCAGTCGCGACGGAAAGATTGTGGGCACTACTTCCGCGGCCAAACATCCGACCGAGTTGTATGCGGCAAACGCGGACTTTACTTCCATAAAGATGCTGACCGATCACAACGCCTGGCTCAACGACTATGCGCTGGCCGAAACCGAGATCGTAAAGTGGAAGAGTAAGGACGGCACCGAAGTCGAAGGTCTGCTTACAAAACCCGTAGGATACGTAGCCGGAAAGAAAGTTCCGTTCCTGCTAAACCCTCACGGCGGTCCCACTGGGGCTTCGCTTAACAACTTTAACGGCACCGCGCAGGTCCTGGCGGCGAACGGCTTCGCTGTGCTGCAACCTAACTTTCGCGGATCGACCGGCAAAGGTCTCACTTTCGCTCAGGCAAACAAGAACACCTGGGGCAAAGGCGATTACGAAGATTGCATGACGGGCGTGGATGCGATGATTGCCGGCGGCATTGCCGACCCTGATCGCCTGGGCGCGTTTGGCTGGTCGTATGGCGGTTACATGACGTTCTGGATCCTGACGCAGACGGATCGCTTCAAAGCCGTATCGCCGGGTGCCGGCCTGTCCAACATCTATTCGATGTATTCACAGAACGACGTTCAGAGATATTTGCGCTGGTTCTATTCGGACAAAGCGCCCTGGGACGCGCAGGAGCTTTACTGGGACCGTTCGCCGATGAAGTATGTCCGGAACGTCAAAACCCCGACCATGATCATGCACGGACAGGTGGACACGCGCGTACCGATCGCGCAGGCGCAGGAGTTTTACATGGCGCTAAAGGAGATGAACGTGCCGGTTGAGTTCGTGGTCTACCCGAGAGAGAACCACGGTTTTACCGAACCGCGTCATCAGATGGATCGAGTGCGGCGCTACGTTAAGTTTTTCGCCAAGTATCTGAAAGCGCCGGTGGTGACCGAGCCGGCGGAGGAATAAGTGGGCTTGCGGTCGTGGAGTCAGTACCACCCGCTTGAGCGGGTGGATCAAGCACAGATCTCGGAGTTGATTCATTGATCCACCCGCTCACGCGGGTGGTACTGACCTCATCTTCGGCGCACTAGCTTCTTACTGCATCGCCTTAATGTCATCCAGCAGCACCCGCTCGTGACCTTCAGGATTTACCTTTTCGTAAACCTTGCGCAAGTTGCCCTCAGGATCGATCACGAAAGAAGTGCGGTTCCAGTACATCGTGCCTTTGTAGTCACTCTGGCCCACGCCCGCCGCGTTCAGCAGTTCGTGATTCGGATCCGCCAGCAAGTCAATCGTGAAAGAAAACTTGTTACAGAAGTTCTTGTGCGATTCGACATCGTCGGCACTGACGCCGACTACGGCAATGTTCGCGTCGTCGAATTCCTGCTTGGTAGCGGTGAATGATTTTCCCTGGATCGTACAGCCCGGCGTGTCGTCCTTTGGATAGACGTAGAGCACCAGCCACTTACCTTTGAAGTCATCCAGGGTGACGGTCTTGCCGTCCTGATTCTGCAAACTAAAATTCGGAAAAGCTTTTCCTGTTTCTGCTGACATGTGTGTTTGTTCCTCGATCTCTCTGATATTTGAACAAGGCCAGCCTATGAAATTTGCAGACAGGCCTATGTATTATTAGTCGCAATCGAGTATGCAGTGAAGAGGGATACATGCGCAATGAGGTCAGTACCGCCCGCGTCAGCAAGTGGGTCGTAAGCTCGATATGACAATGGAAGATGGGACACCTGCTGACGCAGATGGTACTGACTCCAATACCGCGCGGTCCGTTGATGCTGCACCTCGGAAGCCGGTGGGATCAGGCCGAGGCTGTCTTGATCGAGCTCATCTCATCCAGAATAGCGTCGACGCTGTTGCTTGGCGATCGCTTCGTTACATCAAGCGTACGCAGATTGGGATGCGGCACGTTCAGCACCTCGTCCTCTAACGATTTCTTTCTGGCGAGTTCAGTGCTGATCTCTTTGAGCATGGCGACCCGCGCCGGATCTGTGACGCGGCGGCAAAGCTCGTCCACTCCGCAGATTAATCGAATAGGCACGAAACGGCTTAGGCGCGCGGCGGCGAGTTGTTCGAGATCGCGAAACGCTCGATGGTCGGCCGGGTTATTCTCGCGGAGTTCCATGGTGAAGACAAAACTCATCCCGGAAGGTGAAAGTTCCCGGATGGCGTCGTAGACGGTGGCCCGGACATCCTTTACTTTGTCCCACACTTTGGCTGGAAGCGGCGTCACCCCGTCCACGTTTACGACGCTGAATATCGGGTTATTGATCAGATGATTATCGATCAGCTTGGCGCCGGTCCGTTGGCAAAGCTCGTGCCCAATCGTGTACTTGCCCGTGCCGGCGAAGCCGATGAGGACCACGATCGTATTCTCGAATGAGTTATTCAGCATAGGGCTATACGGTGATCCTGACTACAACTCCCGCCGCGATTTGCTTTGTTTCCGAGTCGATCAGCATAAAAACTTTTGGCTCTTGGGGAGTTCAGGCGCCGCATGATGCCGCTGATCTCCGGAAGCTTCGAGGTGGTAAAGCAGGGGGATTATACTTGAACACGAGGCAATCTCATTAGCACCTCGCCGCGGTGCAAGAGAGCGTGTCAGAAGCCCGCGCGTAAGCAAGGGCCCCACTCGCGACAGCCATGTCTTGGCATCGACACCACAGTTCGTCATTACTTCTCTTGAATCAGTCGTGCTCGCGAGTGCGGCCCTCCCTTACGGTCGGGCTTCTGACACACCCTACGTGGTTGGTTATCGAGCACGTGGTTGCTCCCCCGTTCCATCTCAATTTGCAGTAGACACGTTCTGGTCCTAGAATCCTTTCGACAGATTGAAAATCAAATAAAGTTTCGGGGGAGCCGCGCGGCGGCTGAGAGTCTGGATGTGGGCGAGGGTGAAAATCGCAAATCGACAATGCCAGTGACCCCTTGAACCTGATACGGTTAACACCGTCGAAGGGAGAAACAGCCACACGTGACCGTTCCATCCTTTTTGAGTTTTTAGGTGGAGCGGTTTTTTGTTTTTCTCTGTGTCCTCTGTGGTCAATCGGATTTTCACCACAGAGGACACAGAGGATTACCTGAAAGTTGGAGAACATCATGAGCGCCGCAATCAAACCAACCAGGATCGAAAACGCTTTACCGAACTCTCGCCGCATCTACATCGACGGCAAACAGCCCGGCGTCAGCGTACCGTTTCGCGAGGTCGATCAGAACTCTACCCGCAACTTCGATAATACACTCGAAGCGAATCCGCCGGTGCGCATCTATGACTCCAGCGGCCCCTGGGGCGACCCCGCGATTGATTGCGATGTGCGCGATGGCTTGCCGGCGCTGCGACGCGAATGGATTATCGCGCGCGACGATGTGGAGGAGTACGAAGGCCGGGAGCTGAAACCGATCGACGATGGTTATCTGACGTTCGACGCCGCCAGCCAGGCACGCCAGAAAGAAAAGGGACGCCTGGAAGATTTTCCCGCGTTACATCGCACACCTTTACGCGCAAAGCCAGGCGCGTGCGTAACGCAGATGCATTACGCAAAGCAGGGCATTGTTACGCCCGAGATGGAATTCATCGCCATCCGCGAAAACCTCGCCCGGAAACATACGACAAACTTAAGTTTATCGAACTCCCGCGATTCACTTAATCATCAGCACAAAGGCCAATCCTTCGGCGCCGCAATCCCCGAATACGTCACGCCCGAATTCGTGCGCGATGAAGTCGCGCGCGGCCGCGCCATCATTCCCGCGAACATCAATCACCCGGAAAGCGAACCGATGATCATCGGCCGCCATTTCCTGGTGAAGATAAACGCGAACATCGGCAACTCCGCCGTGCTGTCTTCCATCGACGACGAAGTTGAAAAGATGCGCTGGAGCATTAAGTGTGGATCAGACACCGTGATGGATCTTTCCACCGGCAAAAACATTCACGCCACCCGCGAATGGATCATCCGCAACGCGCCCGTGCCCATCGGCACCGTGCCGATTTATCAGGCTCTGGAAAAAGTTGGCGGCAAAGCCGAAGAGCTGACCTGGGAAATCTTTCGCGACACTTTGATCGAACAAGCCGAGCAGGGCGTCGACTATTTCACGATTCATGCCGGCGTGCGCCTGCCTTACATCCCGATGACTGCGAAGAGGACCACCGGCATTGTCAGCCGCGGCGGCTCAATCATGGCCAAGTGGTGTCTGGCGCATCATGAAGAGAGTTTTCTCTACACCCGCTTTCGAGACATCTGCGAGATCATGGCTGCCTATGACGTTTCGTTCTCTCTCGGCGACGGGCTCCGTCCCGGCTCGATCGCCGACGCCAACGACGAAGCGCAATTTGCCGAACTCGAAACGCTGGGCGAGCTGACCAGGATCGCCTGGGAGTACGACTGCCAGGTGATGATCGAAGGTCCCGGTCACGTGCCGATGCATTTGATCAAGGAGAACATGGACAAGCAGCTCGAGACTTGTCACGAAGCGCCGTTCTATACTCTCGGCCCGCTCACGACCGACATCGCGCCCGGCTACGATCACATCACCTCGGCGATTGGTGCGGCGATGATTGGCTGGTACGGCACCGCGATGCTCTGCTATGTCACGCCGAAAGAACACCTCGGCCTGCCAAACAAGAAAGACGTTAAGGACGGTGTCATCGCGTACAAGATCGCCGCGCACGCTGCCGATCTCGCCAAAGGTCACCCCGGCGCACAATATCGTGATAACGCTTTGTCGAAATCACGTTTCGAATTCCGCTGGGAAGATCAATTCAATCTCTCCCTCGATCCGGAAGTCGCGCGCGAGTACCACGACGAAACCCTGCCGCAGGAAGGCGCCAAGCTCGCCCACTTCTGTTCCATGTGCGGCCCACACTTCTGCTCAATGAAGATCACCCAGGACGTGCGCGAGTACGCGGCGCAGAAAGAGATTGATGAAGCGGCGGCATTGGGCGTGGGGATGAAAGAGAAGGCGGAGGAGTTTGTGGCGGCGGGCGGTGAGCTTTACCAAGCGTCGAAGAATTAGACAGGATTAACAGGATTTACAAGATAGGGGAAAGGCATAAACAGAGCTCTCGGAGGATCGGTTCCTTGATGCAAGTCTTTTGCTGAATCATGTAAATCATCTAAATCCTGTCAATGATCCTTTCGCCGCCCAAAAGTAGTTTACGCCGAGGGATCAATTCCCTAGAATAGGCCGCATTTCTGCTCCCATGGAGGCTGAAATGACGGCTGACGATCTCACCCACATTATCATCGGTTGCGCCTACAAAGTTCACAACACTCTGGGTCCCGGCTTTCTCGAAAAGGTCTATGAGAACGCTCTTCGAATCGAACTGGAGAAGGCTGGGTTTAGAGTCAAGCAGCAGGAGCCAATCAACGTTGTGTATGACGCCCACATCGTCGGACAGTATTACGCTGATCTATGGGTCAACGAGCGGGTTGTGGTCGAATTGAAAGCAGCGCTGGTTCTCGCAAAGGCGCACGAGGTACAGCTCGTCAATTATCTGACGGCCACGGGCATTAACGACGGCTTGCTCATCAACTTCGGGCCTTCCGTTCAGGTCAAGCGCAAGTTCCGCGAAAACAAAACGAAAATACCCATCTTGAATGCTATCCTGCCAGCAAATGATTTGAATTGATGAATCTTGAAAACCCCTGTCACGCTGTGTGCGGCCCACACTTCTGCTCAATGAAGATCACTCAGGACGTGCGCGAGTACGCGGCGCAGAAAGAGATCGATGAGCAAGCGGCGTTGGGTGTGGGGATGGAAGAGAAGGCGGAGGAGTTTGTGGCGAGTGGTGGAGAGGTTCACTGTTCGCGATAGAATAAAATGCCGAGAACAAAAAGTTTCAAGACAAAGGAAGAAGCTGTTGAGGCATGGAATACCTGGGCAGGTCGAACCCGTGAAATCACTCAGTCTGAATACAACGAGCTGAATGATTCAATTCCCCGCGATTACCCCATTGAAAATGACCACCTAGTTCTTCCCGACGGTGAACACGCGTTCGGGGATCTTGAAATAAGCGAGCTTGGAAATTATGAATCACCTTGGCCTCGGATCTATTTCGGCGACTACGGCAATACAGAAGCAGGCCTTTATGGTGCCAACGACATCTTCAGCGTATATAAACTTCGTTCTCGGTGGCGATTAGTAAATAAGGATCATACTAAACTTAAGGCAGAGCTGGTTGAATTAATCGGTGAAAATGATCGTGGCAACACGTTGCTAAATGGACGGCTCAAAGAATGGAACATTAAGTTAAGACATTCCGGATTTCCTCTTTTCGACCACAATGATCTACGGGGTGTCGATCTTAGCGGTCAAACCGTAAAGCCTCTAAATGGCAAGATGACTTTCCTGAGGCGTGTGGATTTGAGTTTCGCCGAATGCCACCTGCTTCACCTCAGGGACGCGAATCTTTACGAAGCTAAGCTCAACGGCGTAAAGGGCGTTCAGTTTGATCTAAGCCGTAGTCTCTGTCATGGCGTTTCTTTCGCGGCTTCATATCTTCCGGGATCTAAATTTGTCCGAAGCGATCTTGGGTTCGCGAAATTTACATGGGCGCTTGTCTCGCTCAGCAATTTTAATGGAGCAAATTGCCACGCCGCTGACTTTTCATCGAGCATGCTACGCAGATCCACTTTTGAGTATGCTATTGATCAGTCGTCTGACGCCCACACCAAGATCTATGCAGATCTCAAGGATATAAAATGGGACAGTAAAACAGCCTTTGAAGAAGTTGCGTTCAATGAGTTTCTGAGCGAACAGAATAAGCCCCTATATGATTTTGTCACTTTTCTAAAGTCGGGCCGCACTACCACAGGAGACCTGCTTGAATCGATCTCCACTAAACCCGGAGCGTTTGGGTTCTCCGTTGATCTGCGAAAACTGGGGTCTTCAATTAGAAATCTATTGAGAAGATGGAGGTTTCGATAGACGATAGGGTGAGAGATTGAGCTTGCGAACAGTAAAAGCCACCAGGTATGTCACTCCTCTGCGTGAAGGCGGATCGCTGCCGGCGATTATTGAAGCCGACGATGACGGCATGTACGTGCTCAAGTTTCGCGGCGCCGGGCAGGGAGTCAAAGCTCTGATCGCCGAGCTGGTCGCGGGTGAGATAGGCCGCGCGTGCGAATTACCTGTCCCTGAGATCGTTTTTGTCGAGCTCGATCCCGAACTCGCCCGCACCGAGCCTGATCCTGAAATACAGGACCTGATCAAAAGCAGTGGCGGGGTCAATCTCGGGATGGACTACTTGCCCGGCTCAGTGACGTTTGATCCGGTAGCCGAGCAGCCGGACTCGGACCTCGCTTCTGCGATCGTCTGGTTCGATGCTTATGTTACGAACGTCGACCGCACGCCGCGCAACAGTAATATGCTGATGTGGCACCGTCGTCTTCACCTCATCGATCACGGGTCGGCACTTTACTTTCATCATGGCTGGAGCAATTACCTTGAACGCAGCGGGGATCCATTCCCTTTGATAAAGGATCACGTGTTGCTCAAACTTGCCGGCTCGCTGAGGCAAACGGATGAGAAGCTGACCCCTCTGCTGCCGCCGGATCTAATCGAAAGCATTGTCGCAATGATCCCGGACGACTGGCTGGTCAAAGATTCTCCGTTCAGTGATGTTAAGCAACACCGTGAGGCTTATCTCGAATACCTTTCCAGCCGGCTGCGGCTGCCGCATCTCTTCGTAGAGGAGGCGATTCGTGCGCGATCACTACAGCTATGATTACGCGATAGTGCGCGTCGTCCCCAAGGTCGAGCGCGAAGAGTTCGTGAACGTCGGCGTCATCGTCTCGTGTCAGGCGCGGGATTTTCTCGAAGCGCGCATCGAACTGGATGAACCAAGACTGACCGCACTCGATGAAACCGTTGATCTGGAATCCGTCCGGGCCCATCTCGCGAGCATCCCCGCTATTTGCGCGGGCGGGGAACCGGCTGGGCCAATCGGCCTTCTGACGCCAAGGCAGCGTTTTGATTGGCTGATTGCGCCGCGCAGCACGATGATTCAGACATCGGCAGCCCACACCGGAACCTGCGAAGATCCGGCTGCTGCGCTCGAACATTTGCTGGCGACAATGGTGCGATCCGCGGAAGTGAAAGCTGAATGAGAACTCGGAGCGCGGACATCCTGTCCGCCTGAGCGAGCGGCCCGAACAGCAGTTGAACACCACAACGCTACGAGTGAGCGTGCTGCGCACGCTGGCGGACAGGGATGTCCGCGCTCCAGTTCGATCCGAGAATCTCAAACCTGAATGTTGTGTGTCTAATCCATCTGCTCACGCAGATGGTACTGACTCCATCGCGCAACTGCCGATCTCCTCTCCGATCCCTCTTCGCAGCTGATAATCTGGTTTCCCATTTCCGGATCATGTTCATCGACATCACGCGAAACCGAAACCAGACGTTTCGTCGTGGAGTAGACTAAGGACTATGAGCACAGAACGTGAGCAGTACACGATGGGCTATGTAGCTAGAGTGCCTGGTGCTTACCCATGGCCTTGGCATCGGCCGTTTTCACCCCCGCCAATCTCTCCATCAAAGTAATCACGGCCGAGAAATCTTCCTCTTTGCCCTCGCCGAATTCCGCGGTATTCATTTGAAACGCCGCCGCGGTGGCCGGCATCGGCACCTTCGCCGCGGCCGCGGCTTCGAGAACTAAACCAAAGTCTTTGTTCATCAGCCGAATTGCAAACTGCGCACTGTAGTCTCCACGATCAGCTCGCGGAAGCTTGCCGAGGTGGGCAGGTGCGACCACCGCCGTGTGCGCTAAGACCTCGAGCAGTCGATGACGATCCAGTCCTTCTTTTTGGCCCAGGGCAACCGACTCTGCGATCGCTTGCATGCCAACTCCCAACAGGGTATTCGCCACGAGCTTCATCGCAGTGCCTGAGCCGGCGCCTCCCAGATAAAAGTATTGGCTGGCGATCGAACTGAAAATTGGTTTAGCGGCTTGAAAAAATTCTTCGTCGCCGCCGCAGAAGAGCGTCAGCTTCCCCTCTTCAGCAGCCGGCGTACTGCCGGAGACCGGCGAGTCCATGAATTTCACTCCACCCTCGCGACTCAAGCTGTAAAGTTCGCGCGAAGTCGCCGGCGAGACAGTACTCATCTCGATTATGGCCGACCCGCGCCGCAGATGAGCCAGCACACCTTGCGGATCTGTATAGACACTTTTGACTGCATCATCATTTGTCAGAGACGACAAGACCACGTCGGCTTGTGATGCGAGTTCAGCAATGCCGCCAGCAACTGTTGCGCCAAATTCGACCAGGGCCTCGGCAGCTTCACGGCTTTGGTTGTACGCGATGACCTGATAGCCGTGTTGGAGCAGACGCTTCGCAATGCGGCTGCCCATGTGACCGATGCCGATGAAGCCGAGGCGCGTATTGTTATTGTTGAGCGAGTTCATTTCAACTTTCCCTTCTACTAAGTGTTCTTAACGTTTGTCTGAGCAGGTAACGCAGTCGGAGCGCGGACATTCTGTCCACCAGCGCCCGCGGCGCGCTCAAGCCTGTCGTGATCGACCCCCGCGAATTGTTCGCTCTTCGCGCTCAGGCTGTCCGCGCTCCGGTTGAAGGACGGAACCGCTTCGCGGTATCAGCGGCTAATACCGGCTTAGGGTCTCGGGAAAAATGTTCACGCTCACAGGCGTGCGACTTCCCGCGCCGCTCAAAATATCCCTAGCTTTCATTCCGTAGACGGCTGTGTTCAGCTTATTGTCCGGAGTAATGGCCGTGCCGCTCAGATCGACACCCGCGAACAGTCCCTGGCTGCGTGAATAGCTCAGGATCGCGGCTTTGAGTTGAGCGTCGGTCGCCGCGCTTGCCTCTCGTCCGATGGGTCCGGCCGCCACGCCGACCTCGCCGCCAATCGAAAACTTGTCGCCTAAGAGTCCGTTCAATCCAGCGTCATTCATTACCAGCAAGACATAGTCAGTCTTGTCGGCACCGATCTGCGCGCCAAAACTACTGCCTCCCAAATTGAAGAACGCAGGCGCGGTCCAACCCTGGGCCGTCCGCCGGCTGATTACGCCTTTGCCTTCGCTGCCACCAAAGATAAAGGCAGCCTTCAACACGCTGGGGAAGACGGCGATTGCCTGCGCCTTATCAACTAACTCTCTTGGAATCGATTTATCCGCGGCTCCCATGATCTCGTTAAAGACCGTGGCGGCATCCTGAGAACGGCGTGTTGCTTCATCCGCCTTCTTGCCTTTCGGCTGGGCCAACGTCGGCACAGTCACGAAACACAAAATAAGCATCAGACCTAAAATTCCCACAATCGAATTTTTTGCGTAATGATTCATCTTCTTCTCCTCCGAATTTATCTTCGACCAATCTGCATGCTTGAAAAAGCAAATGCCTTGCCAGAATCAACGAGGCGATGAAAGACCCTGATTGCTTCGTCATTTGCCGAAGCGAAGGAATGTGCGGGGTACTGGCGTTCGAACACTCTGGCCAAATCTCACCATCTGGCTACTTATCGACACGTTCGGGCAGGTGGAATAAACCGTTGGTTGAGCGTACCTTTTGATCTTTAGAAGCGTACCGCGGTTCATGCGGCATACTGAGTGCTTTTGCGAATGAGGCGAAGGTCCTGGTTTGAATCGCGGCTTCGCCGCCTGATGTGCGGAAAGGCTCCGCCTTTCCGTTAGCTTCTATTTATTTCGCGGAGGCTATGCCTCCAGTCCGGTCGGAGGCATAGCCTCCTAAGACAGCCAGGCTTTCACGGAAAGGCATAGCCGTTCCGCACATCGGGCGGCTGAGCCGCTGGGATCAAATCTGGCGGGTCCTCGCGTAACGATCATCGACAGCTACCTCGGATGAAAAAAATTAGTTGGCGAAAATCATTAGTGGCGGTGGCATTTTTCCTGTCACTGGCACTCGGAATCGTTTTTGTGATTCGAGCCGTGCGGCCGGCTGTCTATTGGCACTACCACCAGGATGAGCCAATCCGCGGCTGGATGACCATGGGCTATGTGGCCCACTCTTATCATGTTCCGCCAGTCGTGCTGCATCAGGCCCTGGGTCTGCCCGAGAAGCCCGACAGACGTCCCTTACGCGAAATTGCCAAAGCGCAGAATCGTTCGATGGACGAAATCACGACTGCGCTGTTAGGTGCAATCGCGCGAGCGCGCCGGCCGTACCCGCCATCGCCTCCACTTCATCCGGAGGCATCGCCATGAGTATCACCGACCAACTGCTTGAAGCGGTCCTGCTCTACGGCTTGCCGGTCCTCTTTGGCGTCATCCTGATCGCTTCCGTCGGCGTTCCTTTTCCTATCAGCTTGACGCTGGTGGCGGCTGGTTCGTTCGTCAAACAAGGCGAGATGAAGTTGGCGCCGGTGATCATCGTGGCGAGCATCGCGGCCATTCTCGGCGATCAAATCGGATATGGAGTGTCGCGTTGGGGTGGCCGTTCCCTGGTTGATCGAATAACCCGTCGGCTTGGGGGCGCAACACAAATCAAAAGGGCCGAAGCCGTATCAAAGAAGTGGGGTGGCCCGGGAATCTTTTTCAGCCGGTGGCTGGTGACGGCGCTGGGGCCGTGGCTTAATTTCACCAGTGGAATCTCGCACTATCCCTGGCGACGCTTCATTGTTTGGGATGCGCCGGGACAAGTTCTCTGGGTGGTCTTATACGTGATGCTGGGCTATGTCTTCAGCGACCGCGTGCAATACATCGCGGAGATACTCGGCAATCTCGGCTGGGCAATTCTGGCCCTGATTGCGACGATCATTCTGGGAAGTAAACTAGTTCGGTTTGCGCGACTTCTCTGATTTGCGTAGCATGCGTCCAGCGATGTGGCCGGACGACCTTTCGGTTGATACACTCGGAGGCAAGAATAGGCAGAGGTTCTAATACTCTCGGATAGTCCAAGCCGCCTGTAATCCTTAGGTACGGCTCGTCTCTTCAATCGGTTACCGCAGCGATAATCATCGCTCGATCTGAACATCCGTTGGTGCCCGCCCCCTGGTATCATATGCGTTGCTCCCCTATGTTCATGGGCTGGGTTGGTGGAATCAATTCCGGCTTACCCGCGCTGGCGCTCCCCCTTCCGGCTTTCAAACACTACTTCGCAAATCCAATTAATTCGTTCACGGTAAGAACCAGCGCGATACTGCGCCTGCTCTTTTTTCCCTTGGCGTTGGTTCCGCTCGGCGTGATGGCGCAGACACCCACCCCGACGCCGCGAACCATTCGGGTCGTGGTGGACAACGCCTACGCGCCCTACTCGTTTCAATCGGACGAAGGGAAGTTGCAGGGCATCCTGATCGATCAATGGCAGGCGTGGGAAAAGAAGACCGGGATCAAGGCCGAGATCCATGAGATGGACTGGGACGAAGCGTTGCGGCGCATGCGCGCAGGCGAGTTCGACGTGATCGACAACATCGTCGAGACGGCCGATCGCCGTGAGTACTTTGATTTCACTCAGACATACGCTACGAACGAAGCGTCGATCTTCTTTCGCAAGGACATTGCCGGCATTTCAGACCTCGCGTCCTTGAAAGGATTTCCGATCGGGGTCAAGAATGGCGACCAACATGTCGACCAACTCAAAGCGAACGGGGTGACGACGGCGATCGTGTTTCAAAGCGACGCCGCGATCGTCGAAGCGGCGAAGCAGCATAAGATCAATGTGTTTCTGATCGACGACCCCTCGGCGCTTTATCTCTTGAACAAGCTCGGCATTGAAGAGGAGTTTCGGCATTCAGCGCCAATATTCCGCGACGAACTGCGACGGGCCGTGCGCAAAGGAAATGTGGCTACGCTGCGCACAGTAGAGCAGGGCTTCGTGGCCATCGACCCAGCCGAATTGAAGCAGATCGACGAGAAATGGTTTGGCCGCACTATCAATCGGTATGGGCAGTATCTCACCTATGCTGCCTATGCTGCCTATGCGGCGGCGGCGGCGATCCTGCTAATCGCGATCCTCATCGGGTGGAATCGGATGCTCAGAAGAAAGGTTCTGCAGCGGACCGCCGCCTTGGGTGAGAGCGAAGAGCGCTTCCGCCAGATCGCCGAAAACATCCATGAAGTCTTCTGGCTGACCACGGTCGATGCCAGCGAATTCCTTTACATCAGTCCCGCGTACGAGGCTGTCTGGGGACGATCCTGCGAGAGTCTGTTTCAAGACCCACGGTCGTTTATCACTGGAATTCACCCTGAAGACAAAGCCCGGGTGGTCGAATCACTCGGGCGGGACCGTGAGCAGAACTTTGAGATCGAGTATCGCGTTGTGCGGCCGGACGGGTCCATCCGCTGGATACGGGATCGCGCATTCCCCATCAAAGATGAGTTAGGGCGTTTCTATCGCATCGCCGGAATTGCCGAGGATGTTACCGAGCGCAAACAGGCGCAAGAGACCGTGCAGAAAGCTGAACAACGCTTTCGTGCGCTCGTCGAAAACAGCACCGATGGCATCGCGCTGATGAACGCTGAAGGCGCCACCATTTATGCGAGCCCCGCATTTCGCCGGATCTTCGGTCTCGCTATGGAGGAAGCGCAGAACCTCCGGCTTGACTTGATTCATCCCGAGGATCAGGAAAAGGTTTTGAATGCCTGGAACGAGTTGCGCGCGACGCCGGGGAAACTCATCAATTATCAAAACCGCTTTCGTTACAAAGATGGAACCTGGCGCTGGCTGGATGTGACAGCGCATAGCTTGTTCGCCGATCCGGCCGTGCAGGCATTGGTTATCAATTTCCGCGACATCACCGACCGCAAGCAGGCAGAGGAGGTGTTGCACCAAAGCGAAGACCGCCTGCGCCTGGCCATCGACGCTATTCCGACGATGGTCTGGAGCGTCCGGCCTGAGGGCATCATTCATGCCCTCAATCAGCGTTGGTTGGACTATACCGGCCTTTCTTTGGAGCAGTATCTCAAAGATCCGATGGGCCCCCTTCATCCCGAAGACGTGCCCCGAGTTATAGAAAAGTGGCGCGCGCACATGGTCTCTGAGGAACCGTACGAGGCCGAAATGCGCTTGCGGCGAGCCGACGGAGAGTATCGCTGGTTTCTGGTTCGCACCGCGCCGCTGCACGACGAGCAAGGAAGACTCGTCCAGTGGTACGGAGCTGCGATCGACATTGAGGATCGCAAGCGGGCGGAGGAAAAGCTCAAGCAGAGCGAGAGCCAGTTGGCAGAAGCTCAGCGCCTGGCCCACGTCGGCAGTTGGGACTGGAACATACGCACTAACGCCGTAACCTGGTCGGACGAGCTCTACCGCATCTTCGGTATTCAAAAAGGGAAAATCAGGGTCGGCGGTGACGCGACCCCCTTCATCCATCCGGAGGATCGAGATTTGGTGTCGAGTACTGTCAAAGCCGCCGTCAAGAATCGAGAGCCTTATAGTTTTTACTACCGCGTTATTAGACCTGCGGGCGATGAGCGGATTGTTCAATCGCGCGGGCAGGTTGTGAGCGATGAGCAGGGTGAGCCGATTAGGATATTAGGAGCGACCCAGGATGTGACGGAGCTAAAGCACGCCGAGGAGAAACTCAAAGCCACCAGCCAACAGTTGCGCGCACTCTCGGCTCGCATGCAATCCGCCCGGGAAGAGGAAGGGACTCGTATTGCTCGCGAAATTCACGACGAGCTCGGTTCAGCCTTGACGACACTTAAGTGGGATCTTGAGCAGATTGAAAGCGTTCTATTAGACCCGAAGCCTGGTCCAGAGCTCGAGTCAATGAAAGAAAAAGCCAAAGCCATGACGCGTTTGGTTGAAAACACGATCGATGTCGTCAGAAGAATTTCCGCCGATCTACGTCCCAGCGTTTTAGACGATCTTGGCCTGGCGCCCGCCATTGAATGGCAATCAAGACTGTTCCGGGAGCGGACTGGAATAGCCGTTCGTTGTCATTGCCCCGTGGACGAAGTGGGTTTGAACCAGGAGCAATCAACCGCCGTCTTTCGGATCTTTCAGGAGGCGTTGACAAATATTCGGCGTCATTCACGGGCTGCCGGCGTTGACGTGACGATAGTGGAAAAGGACGACGCCTTCGTGCTGACGATCAGAGACGACGGCAGAGGAATTACAGACCGTGAAAAGTTCGGTCAGTCGGCAATTGGCCTCCTGGGGATGAGAGAACGCGCGCATTTGATTGGAGGCGAGATTGAGATAACCGGAATTGAAGGAGCAGGAACGACGGTCACTGTCCGACTCCCATTGTTAGCGCGGGGCATGGCTTGAGGCCTCTAAGGTACCCGTTCTCAGAAAGAATAAGACGATCCACCAAAGCACACGAAATGACTCGAACTAAAGGTCCGTTTCGTGCCGCTTCGTGTGATTTCGTGGATCGTTCTTAGTTTTTCAACGGCTTGCTTAACCCAGACCGCGAAGTCGTGGATTCGAGAACCAAGGTAGCGCCCACTTTGATGAGAGGTGTTCAGAGTACCGACTTCAGTCGGGTTCTTACTTAGCAAGAAAGAGCCCAACTAAAGTTGGTACTCTATGCGCCCGTGAAAATTAGGCCGCTATCAAAACCAATTAAGTTTCTCTGGATATCTTAGCTATCGTGCGCGTCCACCGAAGTTTGGTTTCCCGAAATAGCGGCCATGGTCGTTTCACCTTTAAAGACGCGGAACAGGTAATAGTAAGAGGGAAACAATAACAGAGCGCCGGCGGCGAGCGCGCCCAGTAGCAACTGCAAAGTAATGCGTGGCGCCGCAGCGGAAGCGATAGTGATGTTCGGCTCAACCAGATGCGGGTATTGCGCCAACGCCCAGCCCAGGAGAATCAGAGTCACCTGCGCTGCGGTGCAAATGCGAGCCAATCTGTATTTTCTCGTCAACAGAGAATAGAACGCGCCCAACGCAAAGACCGCGGTAAATAAATGCAGACCTAAAGCCCACCAACTTCGGCTAATGCCGGCGCGCACAGTCGGAGCACCCGTCCCAGCCAGCAGGAAAACGATCAAAGCCAACGCTCCGACTGACACGCCTGAGACAATCGCCCTGAGTCGAAAGTCTTCCTGCAGTTCGTAATCCGGCGTTTCTAAAGTTAAGTAGACCGCGGCCAGGAATGCGAACAAAGCGAGCGCAAAAAAGCCTACGGCAAAAGGAAACGGGGCCAGCCACGAACTAAAGAAGCCAGAGGTGACTTGCCCGTTTTCAATCCTAATCGTTCCTGACGCAATGGCCCCGAGGGTAATGCCCAGCAGGAGGGGCGTGATGATGCTGGCGATCGAAAAGACCAGACTCCAGCGACGCTGAACATTGTCGCGCTGGATGTCATAAGAACGAAACGTGAACGTCGTGCCGCGCAGCACAATGCCGATGAGCAACAGTGTGAGTGGAATATGGAGCGCAGTCGAGATGGCGGCGAATGCAGGTGGGAAGGCTGTGAAGAGAACGACGATCACAAGTATCAACCAAACGTGATTCGCTTCCCAGACGGGGCCGATGGCCTTCGCGATCAGTGCCCGCTGCCGCGGTGCACGCCGGCCAAAAGCAAACAAGTCCCAAACGCCGCCGCCATAATCCGCGCCGCCCAGTAAGGCATACATGATGAGCGATGCGATCATCGCGGCAGCGACGATCGTTTCAAGCGGCAAGTCGGGCCTCCTTTGCTTTTGATTCAAAGGAACCGGGGCTGGCCGCGACCTGCCGCAGCAACAACCAAACTGTGATGGCGGCAAGAAAGATATAGAGCAGCGTGAACGTAATGAAAGGCACGATGAGTCTGGGTACCGGCGTGACTGCTTCAGCGGTCCGCATCACTCCGTAAATAATCCAGGGCTGTCTTCCGACTTCAGTGACGAACCAACCGGCTTCAATTGCGATGAAGCCGAGTGGCGCGCCCAGGATAAGCGCGCGCAGAAACCATTTGGACCCAAGCCATGCCTCGGATTGCCATGTTTCCGATCTTCGACGCCGTGCTCGCCAGTATCGCCAGGCAGCCAAGGCTGCAATGCCCATCATCGCCATTCCGCACGCGACCATTATTTGAAAGGAGACGTGGACGATTGCCACGGGCGGACGATCGTTTGCGGGAAAGTCGTTCAAGCCTTTCACTGTCGCATTCGGATCGTCGTAGGCCAGAATGCTTAACCCGTAAGGCACCTGAATCGCATAGCGGGTGACGCCGGCGCTTTCATCCGGAAGGCCGCCAATGCGCAGCGGCGCGCCTTTCTCAGTTGCAAACTGCCCCTCCATCGCGGCGAGTTTTACCGGTAAGTTTTGCGCCACCATCTTAGCCAGAAGGTCACCGCTCAACGGCTGCAGCAACGCCGCGACTCCGCCCATCGTCAAAGCGATCGCCAGCGCGCTTCTGTGAAACCGGTTGCCTGGATCGCGACGAAGCATGAAGGCATGAATGCCCGCGACGACAAAGCCCGTTGCCGCGTAGGCTGCCAGCGTCATGTGAAGAGTCTGAACGAAAGCCGCGGGATTCATCATCGCGGCCACCGGATTAATATCAACGGGCTTACCGCCCACCAACCGGAAACCCGTGGGCGTGTTCATCCACGCATTGGCAATAACCACGAAGATGCCCGAGAGGGCACCGCTTATCGCAACCACAGCGCCGGCGAACAAGTGCGCTCCCGCGGGTACGCGATTCCAGCCGTAGAGATAGATGCCGAGGAAAATCGCTTCGGTGAAAAATGCAAATCCTTCGAGCGAGAACGGCATCCCGATAATTGCGCCCGCATAGCCCATGAAGGCGGGCCACAACAATCCCAGCTCGAACGAAAGCACCGTTCCCGAAACAGCGCCGACCGCGAAGAGGATTGCCGTTCCCTTGGCCCAGCGTTTCGCCAACGTCAAATAGACTTCGTCTTTAGTTCGCAGCCACTTCCACTCCGCAATCACCATCAAGAGCGGCATGGCAATGCCGATTGCCGCAAAGATAATGTGAAAGGCGAGCGACATCGCCATCTGCGAACGCGCTGCAAGTAGATCGTTCATGTTTAAAACCAGAGGTCGGAAGTCGGAAGTCAGAGATCAGATGTCGGAGATCCTTGCCGCTGATATCGCTGACTCCAACGTCTGATCTCTGACCTCTGACCTCTGACCTCTGATCTCCGGCTTCAACCGCCAACCGTATGGAACAAGCGTCCTATCAAAAAGCCGACCGCCGCAGCGCCAAGGCCGATCGCTACCATTTGAATTCCGCTCTTGCGCCAGTCTCCAACCAGGGTCTTCGCGGAATAGACTCCGACGCCGAAAAGCGTTATGGCGCTCAGTGCTATCGCCAAAATAATTGCCGGCGTGCGGGCGACGGCCATGAACGGAACGATCGGTATGAAGTGGCCGATGAGGGTGGCGACGGTAACCACCACTGCGCTCTGCACCAGGCTGTGCTGGGCGACGGGTTGCAGATGCAGCTCTTCATTCATCATCGTGCTCACCCAGGTTTCCCGATTGGACGTGATCGTGGAAACTACATCGTCGAGCAACCGTCCCTTGAAACCTTTGGCCGCATAGATCTCCCTAACTTCCTCACGTTCGTCCTCTGGTTTCACTTCGATCTCATTCTGCTCGCGCGCTCTCTCGGCGAGATAGAAGTCGCGATCTGAACCGAAGGACGTATACGCCACCGCGCCCATTGAAATCGATTCCGTGATCGACGCAGCCAGTCCGGTTACGATCAGAACGTGGGTGGAGCCGCCCGCTGCGACAACACCCAGCGCGATGCCAAGCATGTTGACCAGGCCGTCCTGTCCTCCAAGGATCACATCTCTTAACGAGTTGTTGCTGCTGTGCTCTTCCTTGCCGATCGTCGGGCTGGTTTTACCGCGGCCGACGGTTGCACGCACCGCGCGTCCAAGGCTTGTCGTATTCTTCTTCTCCATCTCTAAAGCTTTGACCTCTATCAAAACGTTTCCTCCGTTCCTCCCTGGGAGCGCGAACGTTTTGTCCGCAATTGACGTAAAGCGCGACCCGTGCTGAAGAGTGAGCGTGCTGCGCACGCTGTGCGGACGGGCCGTCCGCGCTCCCAGCGAAGTCGCATACTTACTCTTCGCATCGATGTACTCCCCAGATTCTCCTTAAGTCCTTGCGCGATCAGCAACGCGACCAGGTAGAAACCTTGTAACCTTATCCTCTTCGCTGGGAGCGCGGGCGGCTCGCCCGCACCGAGGGCCGGCAGGCGCGATTGAAGATACAAAAGGGCGCACCCTCAGACGTGGCTGCTCGCGCTTCGCGCTCGCGGCGGACGAGTCAAGCACCCCAGCCGGGCTGCCCGGTTGGGGACCCCGCTCGTCCGCGCTCCCAGTAAGAGCGTCGTGATTGGTCTCAAGCTTCATCGTTTTGACAGCAAACCAAGTTCCCGCACGGTTGGGTTATGGCCCAGAAATGCGCACTTGAGCGGGCTCGTCTGTCATTAGGGTGGGCGGATCGCACCGAAAGCGTCTTGAGCAGCAAAGAAGTCCCATCACTCCCAGTCCGACGAAGGCGAGCGGCGCCACTTCAGGAGGAGCGCTCGACACTTTGACTCCACCATTAGTGCCGAGCGGCACGACCCACGCCGTCAACACATGACGAAGGTTACCAACCGGATCACCCTTGCTGTGATACCAGGTCCCGAGCACGCCGACGATCATGCAAACAGAAAAACCCAACTGCAGGAGCCGGTGTCCCCAGCTATTCCAATGGTAGAGACCAATCCCGCCCGCAATCAGCATCAGTCCGATATAGACGAGCGGGATCCAGGTTTCCCATTGGCGCCCAAGCTCGACTCGATGCTCCCATCGAATGTCGATCATGAGCCCTGCCAAGCCGCCCAGCAGAGCCAGCACAATAATTTTATTCAATGGCCAGGACAGGATTGATCTCATTGAGCCTTCCTCGATGTATTCGAATCCATCGCCGATGGCTGTCTGCATGGACCAGCTACTTCGGTTTCTTGAAACCGTCTGTGAGCGTCTTAAGGAAGCTCACAATACTGTTCTCTTCTTCGTCCGTTAGCCCCAGCTTACCGAGCTGTGTTTTATTCAGATTCGACGAGTCTTCCGGCGCCGGCCAGCAACTCACCTTTTCGCCGGGATCATTCGGTTTGCAGCTGGGCAAAACATCGCGCGTGTTGTAGAAGTGGACCACTTCCTTCAAGCTCTTGAGGTAGCCATTGTGCATGTAGGCTTTGACAAAATCCTGGCGCGGCCTCATGTCCACGTTGCGCAACGTGGGCACCTGGAACCTGGCGTTGAATTTAGAAGTATACGACTTCCATGCCGTATTCGGAGCGTCGTTAAGAAAGCCGCCTACCCCTGTGTCGACATAGTTAGCCCCCAGCGAATTGGCGATGTAACCCGATAGGTCGGGCTTGCTTTCCTGGAAAAACGGAATCGCACTATTCCTGGGAATACCAAGATTCGTCGCCGTGAAGTCGGTAAACAAAGGTTCCTCAGTTGGACCACCATCGCGGTGGCACTCATTGCACTTGGCTTTACCTCGGAACAGGTCATAACCCGCTTTCTCTTCCGAAGTGAACTGGGCCTTCCCGGCCTGGACGTAATCGAATTTCGAAGTGAAAGGGTTGACGTCGGGCGACGCTTCATAAGCTGCAATCGCCAGCGCGATTTGATCATAAGTCAGGTTTGAGATGTCCCGATCACTCGGTCCGAGATGTACCGGAAATGGATCATTCGTCGGGGCAGGGCCGGGCGTGCCGCACGCCTTCTCAACGTCGGCTGCCCACTTGATCGCGAAAGCTTGTTTGCCCCAAACCTTTTCAAACAGTTGTCTGTATGGACGCTGGGAAACCCGATACACCATGCAAGCGGAGTCGGGCAAACCCATTTCCAGAGGATTGAGCGGAGGGCCCTGTGCCTGCTCCGCCGTTGGGCTTTGCAGCCGGATTCCCGTCGCGCGCATGTCCCAGAAGTTGCCGCCTACGAAATCTCCCTTGAGCTGATCGTAGTGAAGCACCGGAGCGAAGGTCGCGTAACTGTAGCTCTGCGGTTTGCGCGCCCCATGCCGAATATGAACCGACCCCGGATAAGAGACCGTAGTCAGATTCACGGAAGAGATGGGCCCGGTAAATCCGGTTTCCGGCATATGACAGGAAGCGCACGCCATATTTCGATTGACCGAGAGTTGCTTATCGAACAGTAACAGTTCGCCGAGCAGGGTTACCCGCTCGAAAGGATCGAGTGAATCGAGGGATTTCGAGTTCACTTCAGCGAGAGCCCGTGCCTCGATTTGATCTACCCTGTGCTCTACTGCTTTTAACTCACGCTCCAATCCAGCCGGAGTCGCCTGCTGCGGCGAATTCGTCTTCTGTCGTGCGTCCTTCGCCGCAGTGACGGTCAGAGAGACAGCAACAGTCGCCAGCGCCATCGCGCAAACCGCTGTCTTCAAAGTTAACAATGTACGTCGAGGCATGTTGGTATCTCCCTTCCATTCTTAGTTGGCCGTACTCAGCGAGCATTCCTCGATGAATGGCCGCCTGCTGAGGCATTCCAACCCTGCTGAATCGGAGCACCCGTGTCTCGCCCGACCCGTTCAGTTCGGCCTTTTGAGTCGACGCCGCCACCGCCGGGTCGCCGTACCAGGATTGGAAGCAGAGCTGAAACTGCCATTACACCCGCTATCACGTGCAACGCTCCGGTATATGAGCCGGTTGTCTGTCGCATGTAGGCGATCAGCAACGGCCCAACGGCGCTGGCACAACCCCAGGCCGTCAGCATCAGACCGTAAATCGGCCCAACGTTTTTCGAGCCAAAGTAATCAGCGGCAAATGCCGGCATGGTGCCGAAACCACCGCCATAACACATGAGCACCACAAATGCGACGATCGTCATTACTGTGACGCTGGCGACGCTGGGAAGAAACCAGAAGAGTAAAACCTGGGCCGCGAACATCACGAAAAATGTTGCTCGCCTCGTTATCACATCGGAAACCCAGGCCCAAAACACTCGGCCGAATGCATTACCGATACTCGCTATTCCCACCATGCTCGCGGCCACGACCGCGCTGGCACCGACCAACTGTTGAAAGATCGGCGCCTCCTGCGAGATGATTGAAATGCCGGCGAACGTATTCAGAAACAGAAGCAGCCAGAGCCCATACCATTGCCAGGTCCTGAGCGCCTCACCCAGCGTGTAATCGCGCCCGGCGCGTTGCGAAGTTTGCGAAGCAGTCGGCGTCCAACCGGCCGGCCGCCAACCTTCAGGCGGATTCTGCATGAACAAGCTGGCTACAACGGTCACGATCAAATAGGCAATGCCCAGATAAGCAAACGTGTTCAATACACCAACGCTCTGAATGAGGCTGGTAGCGACAGGCGCGGTGATTAGAGCGCCGGCGCCGAAACCACCAACCGCGATTCCGGTGATCAGCCCCCGGCGATCCGGAAACCATTTCACCAGGACCGCCACCGGAACGATGTATGAAAGTCCCAGACCAATCCCGCCGATCAATCCGTAACTCAGGTACAGCCACCAAAGTTTATTTGCGGAGAAGCTCGCCAGAAATACTCCGAGGCCATACAGTATTCCGCCGGTGATCGCGACGACGCGCGGACCTTTCCGATTCAGCCAGAGACCGCCCAAGAAAGCGGCGATGCCAAGCACGAAGATGCTGATCGTAAACGTCAGCGTTACTTCAGAGATGCTCCAGCCGAATTGTTTCACCAGCGGAGCACGGAATACGCTCCATGCGTACACGGCGCCCAACGCTATTTGCATGAATACTCCGGCCGCGGCAATGACCCATCGATTCTGAGTGCGCATAAGTTCCTCCTTAACTAACTAGAACAATCTTTACGGGCGCCCCTTCGTGGGTTTTGCCCTTCGTTTTCTAATTCGTGTGATTTCGTGGATCGTCTCTGGTTCCTGCAAAAGAACGATCCACGAAGTCACACGAAACAAACACGAACCAGAACGAAGTCATCATTTCATCAGCCGTTGTCGGGCGTCTTCTCACGCAGGTTTCTCCCGAACGTCACCAGCAGATCGTTGAAAGCAGCCAATCCGCGGCGAAAATCCTTATTCCAAAACGTGCTCATCAGTTTGAATAGTCCGGGTGGTTTGCGTTCTTCGGCGTTGGCCTGGACCAGAGCCTTTGGGACCGCCCGGGTCAGATCGCTGAGCAACGCAGGGTCGATCTCTCCCAGCGTATTGACCAGCAAAAGCAGGTTGCGAGTCGCACGTATCGCCTCAGGGCCGCTGGCCACGGCGACGACCTGTTCAAGAATCTTTTCGCCGCCGCCCAGGGCTCCCCGCATTACTTCAAGCACGCCGCGATCATGCAGGCCCTGCAAGACCTCGTACGCTGCCAGCACTGCTTCAGCGTGTTCCAGCGGCGCCTGTTGAAGGCGCGCATCGAGATGCTCGCGTGGATCGCGCGGCGCCAGATGTAAAGGAATTGGTTGAGCCATCTTTTCTCCTCAATTGCCAATCTCAGATTCAAATCTCAAATCTCAAATCTCAAATCTCAAATTTCAGAATTCAGCTTCCTACTGCTCGTCGCCCGTCCTACCTCGCCTGTCGCGGCTGGATCTGAACTAACTGAGGCCCCGGCGGCCGATAGTCCGCGCGCTGCCATTTGCGCTGGACTTCAACACCTTGCTGCGGCGTCGGATGACCCCAGCGCGAGTTCGTCCGCGGCAGCGGGTTTTCGCCAACCCCTGGCAACACAATCAAGTTGATCGAGAGTTCTTTGTAGGCCGGCGTATGAGTCACGGGATCGGTGTGGCTGCTCGTCAAGCGGTTGACGGGACTCTCGACTGAGTTCATCGGCATGTAGAGTTCTTTGCCGCTAACCCGGTCAGTCACGACAGCGCGCACGCGAACTTTGCCGTAACGCGAAGTGAGCTGCACCCAGCTTCCAGTGTGAATCTGTCGCTCTGCGGCAAGTTCCAGCGAGACTTCGACAAACGTGTCGGGTGTCTTCGCGCGAATACCTTCGGTGCGATAAGTCAGATTGCCTTCGTGAAAATGTTCAAGCAGGCGTCCATTGTTCAGATGAAGATCAAACTCGGCGTCGGGCTGCTCAGCGGCGTCCAACCACTTGAGTGGAAACAGTCGCGCCTTGCCGTCAGGAAAAAAGAATTCCTTGGTGTAGAGCAGCGGTTGGTCACTTCCATCCGCAGCGACTGGCCATTGCAACGACTGGTAACCCTCAAGGCGGTCGTAGCTAACTCCGGCAAACAGCGGGGTGAGCGAGGCGACTTCGTCCATGACCTCCGAAGGATGCTGGTAGTTCCAATTGGCGCCGAGGTGGTTTGCAACGTCCCGGATGATCTGCCAATCGGGCCTACATCCTGCCAATGGCTCGAACACTTCGTAAAGCCTTTGAATTCTCCGTTCGGTGCTGGTGAACGTTCCTTCTTTTTCCAAACTTGGCGTCGCCGGCAAAACGACGTCGGCGTACTGGCAAGTGACGCCAAAAAAGATTTCCTGCACCACGAAGAACTCGAGTTTGGAGAACGCGTCCCCAACATAGTTTGCGTTGGAATCGACGATGCTCATCTCTTCGCCGATCAGATACATCGCCTTAAGTTTGCCATCGTCGATCGCAGCAACCATCTCGTGATTGTCCAGTCCTTTGTTGGAGGGCAGAGTGACCTTCCAGCCAGCTTCAAACCGTGCCCGCACTTCCTTGTCATCAACCGATTGGTAGCCAGGAAGATTGTTCGGCATCGATCCGTAATCGCTGGCTCCCTGGACGTTGTTGTGGCCGCGCAAGGGATAGGCGCCGGTCCCCGGGCGCATGTAGTTGCCGGTGGCTAGAAGTAAATTCGAAATAGCGGTTGAAGTATCGGAACCCTGACTGTGTTGCGTGACACCCATCGCCCAGAGAATGCAGACGCGCTCGGCCTCGGCGATCATGTGAGCCACCTTTTTCAAGGTTTCAATCGGCAGGCCAGATCGTTCGGCCGCAAATTCCAAAGTGAAAGGCTCCAGGCTCTTGCGATAGTCGTCAAATCCATTCACCCATTTGTCGATGAAGTCAGTCTTCGCCAGCCCGTTATCGATGAGGTAACGGGTGACCGCCGAGAGCCAGATGAGATCGGTGCTGGGCTGTGGATGCAGGAAGACATCAGCGCGACGTGCCATCTCATTCTCGCGCAAATCAGAAACGATCAGTTTTTGACCGTGCAGTTTGTGTGCGCGCTTTACGCGAGTCGCGATCACCGGATGGCTTTCCGCGGTGTTACTCCCAACAATGAGTACCAGGTCCGCCTGGGATATATCTGTGATCGAGCCTGAGTCTCCGCCATAACCGACGGTACGAAAAAGACCTACCGTTGCCGGTGATTGGCAGTAGCGCGAACAGTTGTCGATGTTGTTCGTGCCCACGACAGCCCGAGCCAGCTTCTGCATTAGATAGCTCTCTTCATTGGTGCACTTCGATGACGAGATCAGTCCTATAGAGTCTGGTCCATTCTTAGTTTTGATCTCAGTTAAGCGTTGAGCGATGAGAGTCAGTGCTTCTTCCCAACTCGCTTCCCGAAACTTGTCTCCTTCGCGAATGAGAGGCTTCGTCAGTCGATCGGTGCTGTTGATGTGGTCCCAGGCAAACTTTCCTTTGATACAAGTGGAGATGCCGTTGGCCGGGCCTTCCAGCGGTTCGACTTTGAGAATGTGACGGTCCTTGGTCCAGACATCGAAGCTGCAACCGACGCCGCAGTAAGTGCAGACGGTTTTGGTTCTGCGGATGCGGGACTCGCGCATTGCCTCTTCGGCTTCCGATACGCGCATGATGGCGCCGTAGCCGGTCTCAGGCTCTATGCCTTTCACTACTTCGATCATCGCTTCCAACGCCGGCTTCGGCAGCGCCGTGAAAAACCCGGCGTGGCCCAGCATCGACTTCTCCATTAGCGCGTTGCACGGGCAGACGGTTACGCAGTGACCGCACGAGACGCAGCTCGACTCACCGATAGTCGAGCCGCCGTCCCACAGCACCCGCGGATGCGGGTCTTCCCAATTAATCGAAAGCGTTTCATTCACCTCGAGGTTCTGGCAGGCTTCGACGCAGCGGCCGCAGAGAATGCATTGCTGTGGGTCGTAGCGGTAGAACGGATTCGTATGATCTTCTTCGTAAGGTTTAGGTCGATAGGGGATGCTTTGATGTTCAACTGCTAACAGCTTAGTGGTGTTGTGGACCGTGCAGTTACCGTTACTGTTGTCGCAAACTGTGCAGTAGAGAACGTGGTTGCCAAGAATGCGATCGAATGCCTCTCTCTGTGCGGTGTTGGCGGTTTCAGATTTCGTATCAACGATGAGTCCGTCTGAGACCGCTGTCGCGCATGCCCTGACAAGCTGACCGTCGATTTCAACCATGCAGGTATCACAGGTTTGAATCGGTCCCAGCTGCGGGTGATAGCAAACCTGCGGGACCTTGCTGCCCGTGCGATTAACGACATCGATCAATCGTTCACCGGCCTGGGCTTCCTGGACCACACCGTCAATCGTGATACTGATCATGATTACGCCCCTTCAAACTATTCAAGGTTGTGAATCGAGCGCTCCGACGGCGCGCCCTCGTTGGCATCGTGGCTTGGCCCGTGACGCGCGCCGGAGAGTACCCTCGCCACTCGTTACGAGGAACCGTTCAACCTCCGGCCAACGAAATCTTCCGCGTCACCAGGCTTGTGCTTAATAGCGTCGATAGTGACGACGGTAATAACGCTGACGGTTGTTCCTGTGTCGCTGGATCAAATAGCCAGTTCCTGCGCCCGCCCCGGTGCCAATCAATGCGCCTTTCTTTCCGCCGATCAGTGCGCCGCCAAGCAAACCTACGCCGGCTCCGATAAGAGCTCCTTTGGCTCTGCTGTGGTGCGTACCTCGGTGATAGCCGCGTGAGCGCCGTTGTGCACTTACATTGAAAGTCCCGAAGCTTCCGATTAAGAGAATGATAGTTAGCAGTGCGGCGACTGCCTGATGTTTTCGTAGAGTCATTTTCATTTCTGTCTCGCCTCCCTTGTCTTGCATCACGTAAATGCACTCACTATGCCGTGCGTGAGCGATCCAAAAGCGTGGCTAATCAAGGGAATTGAATGAAAGATTTGAGTGAGGATGGCCACGTATAGCCAGACGGTGATATTTGGCCACTCGGCGGAAGCGCCCTAGGAGCGCCGACATCCTTGTCGGCGGTGCGCGGGCATCCTGCCCGCCTTGGTTGCCAGAGAAAGCACCGGCAGGGATGCCGGTGAACCGCAGGCAAGGATGCCTGCGCTCCCTGCTTCACCGCAGCGAAGCGGCCGCGTCCTTGTCGTGAATCAGCATGGCAAAGACGATCCCCAGGAGCCCGAAAACTATCGAAGCGGCGAACGCATGATGAAAGACCGTCACTGAGCTGTGATCGCCCAGGACGGTCGCCAGCGTTGCCACTCCGATCGACGCGGCGACTTGTCGATTGGTGTTGAAGAGCGCGGACGCGCGCCCGGTCTCCGCCGATGGAATCGAAGCGAAGGCGGCCGCCTGTGAGGCGACGATCGCGAAGCTCATCGAGATGCCGCGCAGAAACATGATCGCGCGAATCCACCAAAGGTTTGTCTCGAGGTCGACCAGGAGAAACAGCGCCGACGTGATCGTGATGCCCACCAGCGCGATCACCAGCATGCGCCGTGGGCCGAACTGCGGATAAAGCCGGCCGGTCACGGGCACCATGAGCAGCATGCCGAAAGCTTGGGGGAAGGTCGTCAATCCCGATTCCAAAGCAGAGAGGCCGCGGAGCTCCTGGAGAAACAGCGGCAGGAGAAACAGTACGCCGAGGAGCATGGCATAGACCATGAACATGCTGAGGTTCGCATACCGAAACATCCGATCAGCGAAGAGATGCAGGTGCAGAATAGGGTCCCGCCGGTGAAGCTCGAGGATGACCAGAAGTCCGCAGAGCACTACGCCCGCGAGACCGCTAACGACGACCGCCGTCGACGTCCAGCCGTGAGCGGGCGCCTGGGAAAGCGCATAAAGCAGCAGCGCCAAGCCACCACCGGAACAGAGGAACCCCCAGACGTCGAAGCGCCCAGGGGCTGGCTCTCTGTGCTCGCGCAGGAACACCAGAGCGAATGCAAGAGTCGCCAGACCGACGGGAACGTTAACGTAAAAGATCCAGCGCCAGGTTGCGTTGTCCACCAACCAGCCTCCCAGCACGGGCCCCAGTGCCGGCGCGATCGCGGTGGGAATAGTGATCACCGCCGAGGCTCTCGCACGCTCGGCCGGAGGGAAAGCACGGAAGAGCATCGTGGTGCCGACCGGTGTCATCATGCCGCCGCCGACGCCCTGCAGCACTCGAAAGGCGATCAGGGAACCATCGCTCCAGGCGAGACCGCACAGCGCAGAGCCGACGGTGAACAAGCTGAGTGCGAAAGCGAAGGTCTTCTTCGTTCCGAAGCGATCGCTGATCCAGCCGGAGGCCGGAATCCAGATTGCCAGGCTGATCAGGTACCCAGTTACGACCCACTCGAGGGTGGCGGTGCTGGCTCCGAAGTCGCGGCCCAGAGTCGGCAGGGCAACGTTGACGATCGTCACGTCCATCAGGTCCATGAACAGACCTGCTACGAACGCGATTGCCGCCAACCACTTGTACGGAACTTTTAGGCCACCCATTCCATCTCCAGGGGATCTCCACCACCACCGGGCTCGAGCTGGATCACCTGCGCTTCGATGGCCGAATACTTCCGTTTCAGTAGCGGCTGGCCGCGGGCACGCTCTTCTCGTCCGCGGGCGGTGATTTCCAGTCATCGACCACGTAGGCGAAGATCACCAACGTCAGCCATAACAGAAAGCTGCAGCCGATAATGATCCCGGTCACAATCAGGGCTTGCGGCTTTAGCTTTGTCATCGTTTTGCACCTCGTGGTTCGCACGACTAACGACTCATGCGAATGAGGCGAGTTAGGCCGCCTCCGCCTTAACCAAACATTTGCGCGCGCGAACTTGTCTATACGCTCAACTCATTTTCGTCACTCTGAAATCCGCGGCGCCCACTATGGCTTCAACCTGGCGAGTGAGCACTCGCCGTGCCAATGACGGCGTAATAGGCGAGCTCGGATCTCACCGAGGACACGTAAAGATTGATTGGTAAGTTAGTGAAGGACTAGGCGACGCGGCTGGCTAAATCTTGCCACATGGTTTTATGTGGCCAGCCGTATAGAAGGGCTATGAGACTAGTGTCCTAGAGTTGTCATGGGTAAGCCACTATTCGCTCGCCGGGGCCGGGTGTGGTGAATTTCTTGACTGCGCTCTTTACCCCATCGCTCTTGCCATTGCTCTCCTCCGAAGTAACCCTGTAGTAGTAGGTCGTCCGTGGCTTGAGGCTCTCGATGCGCACGCGGAACGTCGTGTATTGATGACCCTGGTTCAGCCTGATGGTATTTTTCGCCGTCTGGCTCAGATCCCGAGGATCGGTACCGTAGTGCACGATGCCGTAATGTACGTCCGAGCCCCCGGGGTTGTTGGTTGTCCACCTGATGATGGTCAGGTAATTGGTGGCCGACTCGAGCTCAGGCCCTTTGGTGATCGCGACGCGCTCGGCTTTCTTCGCGGAAGGAAGTACCTGAGCGGAGGCTGGGTTGGTAAAAAGCAGGTTGCCAACCGTGATCGTTATCGCCAATGTTAGAAGCAGTCTATTCATGGACAGACCTCCGATTGTCATCCGATAGAAAGACGATGAAAGGCACGGGGTCGCCGGCGACCCCATGCATCATGTTCTCGGCTCGTCCGGCTTGCGTCCGGCCATAAAGCGTCTGCCGCTACGGAATGGCCGGACTGGGGTAAGGCGCCACGCCGCAGACCGCCGTCGCGCAGGGCGGAAGCGGTGGCGTCGGGATCAGAGAATCATTCCCCTGGGTTGACGCCGACCCACCCGTCTTGCACGTACCCGTAAAGGTGTTCCGATTGGGGTACGGTTTGGTGAAACCGTCCGTAAGAGTTAGCAGGAAGGCCACGATCTGGTTCTCCTCCTGATTCGTCAGGCCGAGCCGCCCGGTCGTCATATCAATATTGTTTCTCACCTCAGGCATCGGCCAGCAGGTCACTCTTTCGACTGTGCCTGCCGGACAGTGCCCTGACGTCACCGGGTAGGCGTAGGCCGGCTCGTCGCGCGTGTTGTAGAAGTGAACGAGCTGCTTCAGGCTCTTGATGTAGCCGTTGTGGAAGAACTCTTTCTGGAAGTAGGGTCCAGGCGCCTCCGTCGTCGGACACTGCGTCGGCGCCATCGCCACGTTGCGTGCCGTCGAGACCTGGAACGTACCGTCGGCCTTCGGCGCCAACGGTATCCATTCGGAGTTCGGGTTGGGCCACGAACCAAAGCCGCTTCTCAGGAAGGTCCCCATTCCCAGGTCCCGGTAGCCGAAGCCGAGCGGATTCGCAGTGAAGCCGACGGAATCCGGCGTGGTCTGATAGTAAAAGGCATTCCTGGGATTCAGGGGCAGCCCTTCATTGGCCGAGCCGAAGCAGGTGAACAGAGGGTTCGACGTCGCGGCGGTGCTGGTGTCGGTCTGGCCGGCGGTCAGCGTTGTCCCTCGCCCGTCGACGTGGCAGGAGTTACAGTTGCCCTTGCCCTTGAACAGGTTGTAACCGGCCATCTCGTTTGCCGTCAACGTGGTCAGGCCCTTCAGGTAAGCGTCGAATTTCGACGTGAACGGGCTGACCTCCTTTCCCTTTTCGTAGGCGTCCAGCGACTGCCCCCAATTATCGTAGGCCCTGTTCGACAGAACGCGATCCTCGGGACTCAACTTGACTGGCATTGTGTCCATGCCGAACACCGCCGCTCCTCCCGGGGTTGAGCAGATCTTCTCCGTGTCGTATGGGAACCTGATATCGAGCGAACCCTCGCCCCACACCTGCTCGAAGAGAGACCGGTACTCGGACTGGGACAGCCGGTACACGATGCACGCTGTGTCAGGCGCAGCCATTTCTTGCGTATCGACAGGCGGACCCTGTGCCTGCTCCGCGTCCGGATTCTGTAACAAGTATCCAGTCGCCCGGGAATCCCAGAAGTTTCCGCCGAAGAACAACTGCTGGGTCTCGTTGTACTGGAGTACCGGGAACCAGGGGGAATACGTGTAGCGCTGCGCGGTCCGCTTGCCGGCCCGGTAGTGAAACGATCCGGGATACGCGATCATCGTCAGGTTGACGGACGGGATTGGTCCGCTGAAGCCCGCGTACGGCATGTGGCAGGACGCACAGGCCTGATCCTTGAAGACGGAGATCTTCTCGTCGAAATTCATCAGCTTCCCGAGCGTCTGTACCATGTTATAGCCACTGCCCTGCAACTTTGGTGGTTGGCCTGTCAGATTCGGAGGAGGTAATGCGCGCCATTCCGCGAGAGCCTGGTTGAAGATACCTCGAACTTCGCGCCGGACCCTTTTGATTTCAGGGTCCAGATCTGCCGGAAGGATGCCAGGCGGATAGGGATTATAGACTGGCGTCGGCTTCTGCCCATCTTCGTTCTGCGCGAATACCGAGAGAGAGACGACAATGAAGGCCGCAATCACCGCTAAACACGCTATCGATAGTCTGATCAATGCTCGACGATACATGATGCTCACTCCTTTTAATTTCCGACTCAAATCAATTTGGGTGACAAGTAGACTCGACAGTGATGTGCGAGAAACTCTCACTCTGCCGACGGAGGGGGGAAGGACAAGACAAGTCTGCAAGTCAAGGGCCAATTAGCCGCTATAGGAAAAACAAGTGCAACGCATAATGAGGAATTTTTGGCTTCGTAAATTCGCGAAATCTCGTTCGTAAATTTGCTTAATCTCGCAAAGAGATGAAGTTGAGAGTTAGCCCAGCTTGAAATAATACTTCTTGATTTTGAGCGCCTTAATCTTCGATTCCAGTGTGGACGACGGTATTCCCAGCTTGACTGCCGCTCCGGAAGGGCCTGAGACTCGCCCCCTGCTTTCAGCCAGGGCAGCCTCAATCATTTTCTTTTGGCCGTCTATCAGCATTCCGCCAGGAGGGCAAGAGGGTTGATTCGGTTGGAGCGGTTGCCTTAACAGCCAGCTCTCGTCAACCGAAAAGACTTCGCCCTCACAGAGGATCACAGATCTCTCAATCACATTTTGTAGCTCTCGAACATTGCCCGGCCAATGATAGGACTGAAATAGTTCGAGCGTTGTCCTGTCGACGTTTCTTATGTTTTTCCCAACCCTTCTGGCATAACGTTTGGTGAAGTATTCGAGCAGAATCGGGATGTCCTCCTTACGCTCGCGCAGAGGAGGCACTTCTATCGGGAATACGCTTAGTCGATAAAACAGGTCCGGCCGGAACGCGCCCGCCGCAATGGCATCCTGTAAGTTACGGTTGGTAGCAGCAATGACGCGGACGTCGGTCGGAATGGGATGGCTGCCGCCGACTCGCTCAAATTCCCGTTCCTGGAGCACTCGCAGTAAGGCAATCTGAGTTTCGGCAGGCAGCTCGCCAATTTCGTCCAGGAAAATCGTACCGCCCTCAGCAAGTTCAAAACGACCGAGGCGTCGCTGCTGTGCTCCCGTGAAGGCTCCTTTCTCATGACCAAACAGTTCCGAAGCGATCAAGGAGACCGGAACCGCAGCAATGCCAGAGGAAACAAACGCCCCAACCGAACGATGCGAGCGCTTGTGGACGGCATGGGCGACGAGTTCCTTTCCGGTGCCCGTCTCACCGATGATGAGAACCGTGGAATCGGTCGGAGCCACCCTGGCGACACGTGAAAGCACGGTCTGCAAAGCCGGCGACGAGCCGACTATTTCCTCGAACAGCGACATCTGTCGGTCTCCTTTAACGACAACTGAGCGGGGTCCATAAGCCATGGAAGATACGGCAACCTTCTTGCCTCCTTTTGCTGTAGTTATCCGTCTGGTCGTCGTCGCCTAACGACCATACGGAATAGCCATCAGATCTGCTGCCTGACGTCGTGTTTTCAGCAACTCATCGACCAGGAACAGATCGGTAAGCAGCGCGCGAAGATGAATTGACGCATTTAAATTGTCGATCAACTGCGAGCTGATCTCGGGCTGCGCCAGAACGAGTTCCATCGCTGCGACTGAGTCACCGGCGTCGCGATCGAGCACGTCGAAGAAGGCGTGATATTTTCCAGCGGGTTCAAGGCCTTCGTTCTGCACCGAGGTTGCATAACTCTCCGCCAGGCCATTCACGGCATTCACCGCCCGATTCAGGAACTCGCGAATCTGTCCACCCGAATGGCCGCCTCGGTCACTCGGGAGTCCCTGTGCCGCGTAGGCCAGCATGAACTCGTAGCACTCTTCGATTGTGTTACAGCGCTCTTCGATTTCCATTTCTTTACACCTTCTCTGCAGTTGTCGATGGTGAACTCGAGTCAATGACCCAGCGTTGAGGATCGTGTTCTTCCAGATAAAACTCACGACTCATAGAACCAACGATCATGGACTTCGTGATCGCGAGTTTCTCTGGTCGTACCGCCATGTAGATGTGCACCGTTACCAATCCGATCAGCCCCACCCCCGCCAGTCCGTGCAAGACGTACATCAAGCCCCAGGTCATGTCGCTGAAAAGGTATGGATTCCGGGGAAAGAAGATCGTGCGGACGCGAAACAGCATGAACACTCCGGTGCCGATTACCGACAGACCCGCCGCGACGATGGCCAGGTGATAGAGCTTGTTCTCCAGGGGATACTTCGCAAACTTTCTCGGAGGCTGTGCGGTGCGGCCCAGGAAACGCAGTGTTCTCCTGAATGCATCCTGCAGATCAATCTTGTCCGGCCATATTGACCAGAAGTCCAGGACGAATGAGGCATGGAACACATGAAAGATCACGGAAGCCGTCAAGACAGCGCCTGCGATCCAATGGTAGGTGACCCAATCGAACTGAATTCCCACCCTGGGGAGAAATGCGGTGAACAAAAGCGTGAGCATCGATGCCGCCATGATCCAGTGAAAGAGGCGCGCGGCAAGTGAGTGTCTGGGGATCCGTTCGGGCAGGCTGGACGCAACAGTACTCGGATCGTCTTTAACAAATTGCCTGGCTTTTGCGAAATATCGCACGTAGGCCGCGTGGACGATCAGGAACAGCAAACCTCCGATCGCAGCAATCCAGATCAGGAACCATGCGATATGGATAGGAACGCTTTGTCCCCACGGGTCGGTAGCCCACTGGATTATACGGTCCATGCTGCCTCCTGTACTCCGCCGATGGCCCGCTTGACCAGGTTTCGCATCAGCGGGATCTTGTAGCCGTTGAACTGCAACGGCGCCGCCCCGCGCACGGCCAGATTGCCGGCCATCAGACCGGTTTCTGCATTGGGCGCCTTGCCGCGCACAGCATCCTCGACGGCTTTCAATCGCAGTGGACGAGCGGCGGCGCCGTTAACGGCAATGCGAATTCGCTCGATGGTGCCGCCTGATACGACCATTGCCGAAGCAACATTCAACAGCGGGAAGTCCCAAACGTTTCGATCACGAACCTTCTCAAAATAGAATTTTGTGTTGGCCCAGGCGGAGGGAATGCGAATCGCCGTTAGCAGATCGCCAGGCTGCAGGATATGTAACCGAGTAATATCGATCTCAGGGCCGATAAAATAGTCTTCGGCATCAACGATACGCTCGCCTTTCGGTGTGCGCATCACAAACTTCGCATCGAGTGCGATCAAGGCTGGGGCCGAGTCGGAAGGATTCACGGCGACACAGCGGTCGGCAAGGAGAATAGCGTGTTCGCGGTTGCGCCCGTCCGGATCGTCGGCATAGCAGACGTTCCCGCCCGCGCGATAACAGGGCCATCCTGCGCGGTAGTACCAGCAGCGGGCGTCCTGCGAAACATTGCCGCCGATTGTGCCCTGGTTTCTAATTTGCGGAGACGCTACTAACTCCGCGGCCTGGGCCAACAGACCGTACTTTTGTTTGACGGTTTCGTTGTTGACGATTTCGGTGAGCGTAGTCATTGCTCCGATCTCGATGCCGTCGGCAATGGTGCGAACTCCGCTGAGTTCATCAATGCCGCTCAGGTCCACAACGATCTTCGGCCGCTTGATCCGATCCTTGAGCCAGTCGAAGCTGTCCATTCCACCGGCCAATACCCAGGCGTCACTGCCGTTTTGTTCGAGGATCTTCTGCGCCTCAGCGGCCGAAGTCGGCTGAACCAATTCAAATGACGGCATTACATCGCGTATTACAGCCATGGATCTTTCCTCTCGAAATTCAAGACATCAAATGTGGGCTGTTAGCGGGTGTTGCATCGGCCGCCCCGCTTCCAGCGACGTCAGAATCGTGTCGAGATTCACCGGCGCGCGTTGGAAGATTTCGTCCCCCAGCGCATCCGACAGCGCGTTCAAGATCGACGCGCACCCGCCACCGACCGGCGGCTCGCCGATGCCCCGCGCGCCCACTGGCGTTTCGGGATCGGGAATGTCCAGAGCACCCCATTGCATGTCTACTGGCACATCGAGAATCGTCGGTGGTTTGTTTTGATAGAAGCGCTTCGAAACCATCTCGCCGTAGTGCGGATCGAAAACCCACTTCTGACCGATTGCGTGTCCGATGCCGAGAATCGATCGCCCCAGTACCTGGCCACCCAGCGCGCGCGGGTGGATCACGGTACCCACATCGGCGTAAGCGAGGAAATCCACGATGTTGTACGCGCCGGTTTCGACGTCCACCTCAACCTCGGCAAAGCTGGCAACATAGGAAAACGTCGAGCCGTCGCGTCCGTAGTTGTCGCGTGCAGCGGCGACCAGCCCCTGGCCGGCGAGCGCCGCTACTGCTGCCTGCGTAACCTTGTTGATGTCCTTCCCTGCTTCATGTCCATCGTAAATGCCGCCAAGCTCGATCGCTTTTTGGGCCGCCTGCGCCAGAGTCATCCCCGGGCCGCCGCCCTTTCGAAAGACTCGCTCGTTTCCGACGTCATAATCTTCAGGTTTGCCACCGAGACTCTGGGCCGCGATCTCCTGAAGCCGCTTCTTTGTTTCCATCGCCACGGCATGGGCCGCGCGGGTCATCGCATGCGTCGTTTGACTGCCGCCGGAAACACACGTGTACGGAAAATTCTTCGAGGTGTCGCCCCAGACGACATCGCATCTTTCCCATGGCACGCCGAGAATTTCAGCTGCCACTCGATGGACGTCGATCACCGACTCCGTTCCCAGGTTGCCGATTCCTGACTGAAAACGTATCCGTCCATCGGGGGTGATGACTAAGAGTCCGTCGAAACCGATAGTGCCCCCCACGTAACAGCTGAGCGATACGCCAACGCCGCGCACCTTCGAGCCAATCCGTTTCGGTGTGCGCGCCACTCTCTCTTTCCATTTGAACTGCTCCGCGCCACGATCGAGGGCTTCTTTGAGAAACGCACTCGTGGCGTGCTGCAAGTTGCCTTGAACCGGCGGTCCAAACGGCGCTTTTCCCTCCGGGCAGTTGAGGCGCCGGATGGCCACTTGATCGAGCCCAAGTCGGCGCGCCGCTTTCGCGATAATCGGTTCGATAATGACGATTGCTTGCAGGCCGCCGGGCGAGCTCTGCGCGCTCCGCGGTGGAGTATTCGTCAACACCGTCACCCCACGCCAGCGCATGGCTTGCGGCTGATACAAAAGGGAGGCTATGCGGCCCGAGGTCGGCACGTCACCCTGTGCGTCGTAAGGACCGTTGTCGGAAACAACGAACATATCGAGGGCTGTGATGCGACCCTCCCGGGAGAAGCCGACCTTCATGCGGCCGCGAAAACCGGGCCGGGCTCGCCCGATGAAGGTTTCCTCTTCCCGGCTAATGCGCATCATCACGGGCGCGTTGGCCTTCTTCGAGAGGAACGCCGGGATAATCATTGAAACGCCGCCGGTCACCTTGCTGCCAAACCCGCCACCGGTGTACTCGCTGATGAAAACAACGTTCTTCGGATCCATATTCATCCAGCGCGCCAGGACAGGCAGATTTTGCCAGGTGCTCTGGGTACCCGAGTGAACGTAGACCTTACCGTTCTGCCAGTAAGCCATCGCACTACGCGTCTCGAGGGTCTCGTGGCTCGTATCAGGGGTGACGAAAGTTTCGTCTAGAACCAGCGCGGCACTCTTGAAGCCGGCGTCAACGTCACCGTACGACCATTCGTCTGGAGTCTTGCCCATCGGCAGACGTCCTTCCTTGTATTCAGAGAAGTCTGCCTCGGTCCACTTGAGTTCCTGTATCTGGGGTTGTCCCCCCTGCGGTGTAACCCAGACGTTCCCGTCGGTTCTCGGGTTCGGCCCGCCGGGCCGCAGCGTCTCGAGCGGATCGATGACGAATGGCAGCGGCTCGAAATCGATTTGAATTTTTTCGATGGCATCGGCCGCGGTGAGTTCATCGACCGCGGCAACCGCGAGAACCGGTTCGCCCTGATAGACCGGCTCCATGGTGAGACCCCGCTCGCCCCACTTGCTGGCCTTGATTACTGCTCCGTTGTCGGTAACGGTATCCGCCGGAGCGGGAAGATCGTCGGCGGTGAGTATTGCTTTGACGCCCGGCATCGCCAGCGCCGCGCTCGCATCGATGTGTCTAACGCGCGCGTGTGGGAGCGGACTGAGCAGCAACTTGCAGAACAGCATTCCTTCGGCGCGAAAATCTTCCGCGTACTTCGCAAGGCCTGTCACCTTCGCGTGGAGATCCGCGGTCACATAGTTTTTGCCGATCAACTTGTGCCCTTTGCCGTATTGGGGCTCGGTCGAGTCATTCGACTCAGCAGCTATGCTAGACACTGGTTCCCCTCCTCATGTTCTCCGCCCCACGCATCATGGAGGTCAGAATCTTGTCGTAGTCCTGGCACCGGCACAGATTTCCGGAAAGGCCCTGGGCTAACTCCGCTCTGGTAGGATTTGGATTTGCTTTCAGGAATCCCACGGCCGACATAATGAAACCCGACATGCAGAACGCGCACTGAAATCCTTGCTCGTCGATGATGCCCTGCTGCACCGGATGCAACGTTCCATCGGCGGCAGCCAGGCCTTCGACCGTCAGGATCTTTTTGTTGCGTACAGTGTGAGTAAGGATCGAGCACGAATAGTGCGGCACATCATCAACCAGGACCGTGCAGGAGCCGCACTCCGCGCGGTCACATCCCAGCTTGGTGCCGGTCAGCCCCAGCTTGTAGCGCAGGGTCCACGCCAGCGTTTCCTGCTTCATTACATCGACTCGCCTTTGCTGGCCGTTGACAGTTATCGCAATCAGCCGCTCACCCACGGCGGCAACTGGTGTTTGGCCCAGGAGAGTGGATGCACGGAAGAGATAATTAGCGGAGGCGACTGCCGCACCGCCCGCGATCACACCCTTAATGAAAGTGCGCCTCGAAACCGCTGTTGGAGTTTCACCCATCGTTTCGATTTCCTCGGTACGCGAGCGAGCACTCGCTGCACCATCTTGCCGGTGTAACAGGCGTGCTCAGGCTGTCCTCCTCAGCTCCACGCTATGCCGCCACCTCCATGTTCACCCAAACATTTGCGCGCGCGAACTTGTCTATCCCGTCAATCTCATTTTCGCTCAATCTGAAATCCGCGGCGCCCACTATGCCTTCAACCTGGTCGGGGTTTCGGCCGCCAACTATTGCCCCAGTCACGGCAGCCAGGCGCAGCGTCCAGGCAATCGCTATCTCTCCTGCTGAGAGGCCGTGGCGCAGGCCGATGTTTTTCAACAACTCGGCCAGCCAGAGGTTTCGGTTAAGACGGGGTTCCTGGAACTCCGGATTGTCCTTGCGCCAATCGTCGTCAGGAAAGTTTTCGACGCGTTCGCGCGTCATTTTTCCGCTCAGGAGTCCGGACATCATCGGAGAGTAGACGATCACGCCGATGCCGTTCTTTTCGCAGAAGGGCAGAATCTCGTTCTCTGTGTCCGGGTGGATGAGCGAGTAAGGCGGTTGCAGAGTGTCGACCTGAGCGATGTCCATCGCGCGCTGCAACTGCCTGACATTGAAATTGGAAACTCCAATATGGCGAACCTTGCCCGCACGCTTCAGATCAGCAAGCGTGCTCCAGCCTTCTTCAATGTCCGGATCGGGATCGGGCCAGTGAATCTGGTAGAGATCAATTGCCTCAACCCCCAGCCGGGATAGACTGGCCTCGACCTCGCGCCGGATTGAGTCTCGCTTGAGACTGTGACTGATGTGGCCCTTCTCGTCCCATACCATCGAGCACTTCGTGAAAATGTACGGACGCTCGGCGCGTCCTTTAATTGCCCGGCCGACGATCTGCTCGGAATGTCCCAGGCCGTAGATCGCGGCAGTGTCGATCCAGTTCATCCCCAAATCAAGCGCTCTGTGAATAGCCGCGATCGATTCGCGATCGTCCTGAGAGCCCCAACCGAATTGCCAGCCACCGCCACCGACAGCCCAGCTTCCAAAACCCAAAGGCGTTATGAATAAGTCCGTCTTTCCTAATTGTCGTGTTTGCATCTTCTTGAACCTCTGTCGGTCTAAGAGCATCCGCTGTTCCATGATTTCGCGCGAATCAAAACCGTTGAGGCCATCGGTTAACGGCGATTTTCGAGAGAAAATTGATTTATTCAAAAGCGACGACGCCAACGCGCACGACCATAAGTTGCCAGGTGTTGAAATGTGACCGCTAGTCGACTCGGTGTTCTAACTCCCTTTACTGATTTTGTTGCTGCTCTACAAGCATTCAACTAATCCTTGGCAGGTCCCCGAGACTGGCAAGCGGATTGCTCTTAGGCGAAAGGCAGCTCTTCCGTTCACTTGGTTAGGAGAGAGAAGCCGGCAGCATCGCAGGGGCGGAGCGACAAGAGTTACGCGCCCGTCTCTCGATCAATAAACGCAATAAACGATAAGGTCAGGTGCGTCGCGTGGGCTATTGCCTCCGCCAAGTCGCCTGCCCCAATTCAATAGACAGGAGCAAAACCAATGAAGACTTCAAGACGTGTACAGCTGGTGTTAGTGGCCGTGCTCTCGACAATTTGTGTCTCGATGATTCTGGTTAGTCCGCATACCATTGCACAGAAGCCACAGTCGAGCGCTCCACCACCATCTTCTTATATGTCCGTCAACGAAGAACCATTCGATGTCGTGCGCGCGCGGGACAAAGCAAATAAGGCCGGCGTAATGGCCGCGCAGCAACGACTGCTCGAAGGGCGCTATAACCTCAGCCGGCACGTTGACGAGAACGTCCGCATGACTCGCGGCAAACCTATTCCGGTTGGCCCGACGGCAAGATTAAAAAATGGCGTGACCTGGGAGCAGCTTGGCCGCATGTCGCCAGACGAGATCAGGGACAAGGGGATATTTCCGTACCTGCCTCTGCCGCACGTGAACCATCCGGTGGGGGGCATGGTCTTTCCGCAGACACACATCAAAGCGATTCCGCGGCTGCAAAGGTTTGATTTGGACTTCGATCTGCCGGACTGGTTTCTACCGGAATTTCCGGCGGCGATGTTCCTGACTACTCGGAAGGACCTCGGCGATGTTTCGAAGGGCCAGCTAATTACGGTTAACAACTACTACGACCTCTTCAATGGCATTCTCAATCCCAAACAGCTCGAGGGTTTGCGTTTGCTCGTCACCCAGTTCCCGCAGCAACAGTTCAACGCCACAGCTGATCGGAAAACAGAGCGACCGGACGGCATGCTTGGTGTGGCCTGCTTCGATTGCCATGTCAACGGTCACACCGACGGAGCCTTCCATGAGGTCGGAGATATTCGTCCGCAGGAAAATCGCCGGCGGATTGAGACAGCTTCTCTGCGCGGTGTGAATATTCAACGGCTGTTTGGATCGCAGAGAGCTCTCAAGACAGTCGAGGACTTCACCGAGTTCGAACAACGTGCTGCTTACTTCGACGGCGATATGGTGATTGCTACCAAGAAGGGCGTGAATATTCTGGAGCGAGGCTCGCAGGTTCACTTCATGGCCGAATTTGAAGAGATAATGGATTTTCCGCCCGCGCCGAAACTCAATATCTACGGAAAGCTCGACCGCACGAAAGCGACTGAGAGTGAAGCGCGAGGTGAAGACCTCTTCTTCGGCAAAGCTAATTGCAGCTCATGTCACACCGCGCCTTTTTACACGGACAATCTAATGCACGATCTGGCCGTCGAAAGGTTCTTTAAGCCACGGATGGAAGGCGGCATGATGATGACCGCGCAAGGTCCCATCAAGACGTTTCCGCTGAGAGGCATCAAGGAGTCGCCGCCGTATCTGCACGACGGCCGGCTACTGACTCTCGAAGACGTGGTGGAGTTTTTCAACCTGGTACAGCAACTCAATTTGTCGCAGCCGGAGAAAGCGGACCTGGTCGCGTTCCTGCGGGTCTTGTAACGAGAAGGTCCGCAGATTGCGCGGATTACACGATAAGGATACGTGCTCAGAATCAATGGTGACGCCAGGGCCGCGGGCGGAGGCTTCGGCAAGTCGAGAGATTAAGGGCTCAACCCACGAATGATGATGATGCAACTCCGGAAGATTCCCGTAAGTTTCCTGATTCGTCGCAGCGTGCGCTATCTGCTCGTCTCGCACGGCTTTCGACTCCTTCAGGCGGTTGCCATCTTTGCAGCTTTGAGTTTTGTGCTGACGGGCAGGCGCATCGCTTTCATCGATCAGTATGGCAACCGGGCGGACATCGTCGCTTCGATCTTCGTCACTATGGCTACCATAGCAGTTCTGACCACGCTGAACCGGCGTGTGATGACGGCGATTGATCGACGCTTCTTCCGAGAGGTATATAACGCTGAACAAATCTTAACCGAGCTTGGCGAGGCGATTCCTACTCTCTCGAAAACCAAACAACTGGTCGAGTTCGTAGCGAACAAGATCAGCGACGCCCTGCATCCGGAAAATGTAACCATCTTTCTGGATGACGAGGAGACGCGTGCCTACGTCGGCGCATATTCGTCCGCTACATCGCGGGCGGGCTCTGCATTATCATCTCGGCTTGGCGGCCTTGTCTTGAGCTATAACGAATGGCCCATCAATCAGCTAAGAGAATCGATTCTGAATTCGGTAGAAGTTATCGAAGCAGATCGTTTGTCGACTGGCCCGCGCTTGGAGGCTAATAGTGTCCCGCCCGATCACGAAAGCCAGACGTTGCGCGCAGTGCGCTCAACACTCTTGATTCCTATCGCAGCCAATGGCCGTCTACATGGACTTATTTCACTGGGCCCGCGACTCTCAGATCTGCCTTATGCACAAGAAGACAAGCGCCTCTTGCTGGTGGTAGCCAACCAGATGGGTTCGTTCATTGAAAACATGAAGTTGATCAGCCGCATGGTCGAGGAAGAGCGCATTGAGCGCGAACTCCAGATGGCCGCCGAAGTGCAGCGACATCTTTTTCCCGCCGATGGACTTGAAGATGGCGACCTGGAGATATACGGCAGCTGTCTTCCGGCGCTCGGGGTGGGCGGTGATTACTACGATTATTTTCACCTGGATGATCGCCGCACTGGAATCGCAATCGCCGATGTTGCCGGCAAGGGAATTGCCGCCGCGCTGTTGATGTCCACGGTTCAGGCTTCGCTGCGCTGCCAACTTGTTTCCGCGGATAAGTCTTTAGCCGACGTCGTCTCTTCGATGAATCGCCTGCTGCAGCGCTCAACGAGCGACGGCGGTTACGCGACATTCTTTCTGGCACAATTTGATAGAGAGACCCATGGCCTGACTTATGTTAACGCCGGACACAATCCGCCTATGCTCGTACGCCCTGGTCCTGCTTTGCTGGGAGCAGCCGGAGAGCTTCTTCAGGTGCTGGGAACTCCGCGATTTTTGTCAGGTAAAGAGTTTGGAACGAGTACCGGCCTGGCCGTGTCGGTAACAGAGAAGCCAGTGGTCACGCGGCTGACAACCGGAGGGCCGATCATCGGTACTTTTCTTAACGGACCTTACGAGCAGGAAACCATTCAGCTACAAAGTGGAGATACGCTGATCATTTATACCGACGGCGTTACGGAGGCCCTAAACCCGGCGGGCATGGAATTCGGTGAGGAGAAATTACGATCGATTGTAAGTGAATCACTGCAGTTGCCGGCGCGCGAATTGGCCGCAGCGATCATCGCGAAGGTACTGCGATGGCAGGCGCAGGCCGCGCAGCATGATGACATCACCTTGATCGTCGTGAAGGTTAAATAGATCTGAGAAAGGCTCAACCAGCGAATACGCCGGCGTGGGAGACCTTCCTAGTGTAGTGCGTCGGAAATAGCGTAACACCAGGATGGTGCCCCAGCCGCGTTCACGCGGCTTTCCCGCAGGTTACTAGCCCAGCCGTTTTACGGCTGGGTAAGGCGGGAGGGAAATCCAGTAGGGCGCTTCAGCGTCCTTCTCGTCCCGCGTCAGCATTGCTAAAGCGGGCGACTTAAGCCCGTTGAAACGGGCTGAGGTTGCCGACGCCACTGCTACCCAGCCGTAAAACGGCTGGTCTACTAACCCTTTCGGGGAAGCCGCGTGAACGCGGCTAGGTTTCGCGGCTTGACCTACTCTTTTATGTAGCAGTATTTCCGACGCACTACACTTGCCTGCGCATCCAACCGCGAAGCGGTGACCTTCGCTACCCCAGGGGCTGCAGCTTCGACTAACCTGGGAAAAGAGAGCGATCGATTTTGCGACCGCAAAGCGGTTGGCGCCGGTCAGATTTCCTGGAGCAATTGACGCAGCCGCGTTGCGGTTGAAGATTATTCTCATCCCTTTCCCCAGGGTAGCCGAAGCGGCAACCGTGGGCTGGAGGCGGGAACCGCGTTGCGGTTGAAAAGGACCCATCAGATTAACTTGGATAAGCCAGAGAACAGATGCTTTGATTCAGTAGACCGCCGTCGTACAATCAGGCCGCAAAAGGCCGTTGTCGCGGAGTTCACATGGGCATAAGCAACAACAACACATCCGCCAAACCTGCATCGTTCGACATACCGACCGAGCCAATTGGCAGCATCCCGAGACCCCTCGATCTGATCGAGCGGGCCGCAAGAACCGACGGCGAAGATCCTAATCTCAATCCTCTTTATGAAGATGCCATTCGTGAAACCATCGAGCGGTTTGAAGCTACCGGATCTCCGGTGATCACGGACGGTGAACAAAGGAAGTATCACAACTTCGCGACTTACTGTATTCATGGGCTGCCGAACACCGCCCCGGATGGTTTCACCATTCCGTTCTCTGATGGTCATACGCGACGCCTGTCGCGGCTGACGAGCGGGCCTTTCCGTTACAAGCGATACGCAGACAGTTACCTGGATGCCGCCATGCGCTATGCGCACGTGCCGGTTAAGCAGGCGGTGATTTCACCTTCGGCCCTGAGTCTGATGTATACGGAAACGATCCCGGATTATTCGCGCGAGCAATTCATTGACGACTTGTTGAGCGAGCACGAAACCGAAATCCGGCGCTGCCTGAAAAAGGGCGCGCATAAAGTCCAGGTCGACTTCACCGAAGGACGGCTGGCCGTCAAGCTCGACCCCACCGGTAATCTCCTTAACAGCTTCATTGATCTAAACAATCTCGCGCTGTCGCGGTTCTCGGCGGAAGAGCGCACGCGCATTGGGGTCCATACCTGTCCGGGAAATGATTTGGATTCGGACCACAGCGCGGATGTCGATTACGGCGAGTTGCTGCCGAGCTTGTTTGAATTGAAAGCGGGAAACTTCTATGTCGCGCTGGCCGGTGAGCAGGACCGCCGGCAGGTGCTAAGAGTCATCCGCAAATACCTGAAACCGGATCAGCGCGTTTTTGTCGGCGTGATTGCTCCGAGCAACCCGCACATTGAAACGCCGGAAGAAGTTCGGGATCGCGTGCTCGAGGCGTCTGAGTACATACCTGTCGAGCAGCTCGGGACTACGGACGACTGTGGGTTCTCGCCTTTCAGTGACAACACTTCGACGACCCGTGACGCGGCCTTTGCCAAGATCAAGGCGCGTGTAGACGGTACTGCACTCGCAGAGAAAATTATCGGAGGACAACAGTGACGACGAAGGCTGACGAGGACGAGCTGCTGCGATCAGTTGCGTTGCAGAATGCCAGCAGCATTCTCATCGCTCGTCAGCGGGCCGAGCGGCGCAGCGAAGCATACCTGGCTGAAGCTCAAAGGCTCAGTCATACGGGAAGCTTCGGCTGGCGACCTGACACCGGCGAGATCATCTGGTCAGAGGAATCTTTTCGTATCTTTCAATACGACCGGACAATGACCCCGACCGTGGAACTTATTTCCCAACGGACCCATCCGGAAGACGCGGCCTTAGTACAGCAGACTATCGGACGCGCCTCGGAGGCTCGAGAAGATTTCGATCTTGAATATCGACTGTTGATGCCGGATGGCTTCGTCAAGCAGGTCCATGTTGTAGCTCGCGCCTTAACTGACGAATCGGGCGACCTCGAGTTTGTTGGCGCCGTAATGGACGTCACTGGGCAGTACCAGGCGAGATCCGATCTGGAAAAGGCTTTTGAGGAGATCAAGAAGTCAGAGGGTCGGCTTCAGCTCGTCCTCGACACGATCCCGGGTATGGTCTGGAGCGGTCTGCCTGACGGCTCTTTCGATTTCGTCAATGAACCCTGGCTGACATTCCTCGGTTGCACCTGGGAAGAGCTTTCGGCCCAGGGCGGCTTGAGGTCCGTCGTCCATCCGGACGACCTCCCGGGGAGCGATGCCAGGTGGAGCGCGACTCGAGCAGCCGGGAAACATATCGACCACGAGCTCCGCATGCGCCGAGCCGACGGTCAATATCGCTGGTTTCTAACCCGTGCCTTCCCGCTGCGCGACCAGCTGGGAAACATCGTCAAATGGTATGGAACGGCTACCGACATCGAAGATCGAAAGCGGGCCGAGATGTTGCTGGGCAGCGAGAAGCGGCTTCTCGAAATGATTGCCAGGGGCGACTCGCGTACGCTAATTCTTGAGTCCCTCTGCCGGCTCGTCGAAGAGTTGATTAGCGGTTGTCTCGCTTCGATACTCTTGCTGGATCCTAATACCAACTGCCTTCGCCACGGCTCGGCGCCCAACTTACCAACAAAGTATGCTGAAGCAATCGATGGCTCCGCCATCGGGCCGTCCGAGGGATCGTGCGGGACGGCCGCTTACCGCAAACAAACGGTGATCGTCTCGGACATCGCCACGGATCCGCTGTGGGTTGATTTCCGCGAGTTGGCCCTGGCGCACGGTCTGCGAGCGTGCTGGTCCACGCCGATACTTTCGTCAGCAGGTAATGTGTGGGGGACCTTCGCGATTTACTATCGCGAGCCATGCAGCCCGACTCCGCCAGACCATAATGTCATTGAGCAGATCACGCATTTGGCGAGTATCGCCTTTGAGCGCGGTCAAGCTGAAGAGGCGTTGAGCGAGCAGGCCCGCCTCCTCGACCTGACGCACGACACGATCTTCGTGCGCGACATGGTTGACGTTATCACCTATTGGAATCGCGGCGCCGAAGAGCTGTACGGATGGACCAGGGAGGAGGCCGTTGACAAGGTCTCGCACCAGCTCACTAAGACAATCTTTCCCGAGCCGCTAGCGGACATCAATGCGGAGTTGCTCGGTACCGGGCGATGGGAAGGAGAGCTCATACATACGAAGAGAGATGGGACGAAGGTCGTGGTGGCGAGTCGCTGGTCTTTGCAACGAGATCAGCGCGGCATGCCGGCTGCCATTCTTGAGACGAACAACGACATCACCGACCGCAAGCAGACAGAAGAAGCGCTGCGCCAGTCGCAGGCGGACCTTGCGCACATAAGCCGGGTCACCACGATGGGAGAGCTGACTGCCTCTCTGGCGCACGAAGTGAATCAACCGATCGCCGCCTCTGTTACCAACGCCAATACCTGCCTGCGCTGGCTTTCCCGCGATGAACCCAATCTGGAAGAGGCGCGCGCCGCTGCCGAGAGAATCGTAAAAGACGGCACCCGCGCCGCCGACATCATTAGTCGCATCCGTTTGCTCTTTAAGAAAGGTACACCGCAATGGGAGCTGGTTGATGTCAACGAAGTTATTCAAGAGATGATCGTACTCCTGCGCGGAGAGGCCGCCCGCGACTCGATAGGGTTCAGGGCAGAGCTGGCCGCTGATCTTCCCCCGGTCAAGGGAGATCGCGTTCAATTGCAACAGGTAATGATGAACCTGATGATGAACAGCATCGATGCGATGAAGGATTTGGAGGGACCGCGCGAACTCTTCATCAGATCGCAGCGAACGGAAGACGAGCTACTCCAGGTGTCCGTCAGCGACACCGGCGCAGGGTTGCCGCTGCAGCAGGCGGGCCAGATCTTCGATGCCTTCTTTTCCACGAAGCTTCATGGAACGGGGATGGGCCTGTCCATCAGCCGCTCGATCGTTGAATCGCATGGCGGCAGGCTGTGGGCTTCGAACAACTCTCCGCGCGGCGCAACCTTTTGTTTCACCCTGCCTACCAAAGCCGATACACATGAATGACACGCGCAGGCGCTCCCGGCGATGTAGTCATCCATGAGTTTGCAGGCTGTGCGAATGGGGCGCCCGCGCGAGGTTGGTTGATGCAAAACGTCGCCCTGCGCTTTAGTCGATGCGCATTAATGACTCCCCAAAGAACGTGATGCTGTTCGATATTGCTGATATGAGAATTCTTGACTCGCCACACGGCCGCAGCATTACGAACGGGTTCTGACCAGAAAGGAAGCCCTTATGAGTCTCGCAGCACAGACAACTCCGCTCACGGCTGCACTTGAACAACTCGGCACGCACGATCATTTCTGCTCGATATACGAAAGCCCTCAAGAGCATTATGCGGTGGCTATTCCGTTCATACGGATCGGGCTGGAGCGTGGCGAAAAATGCATCTACATAGCCGATGATGGCATGGCGGGTGATCTTCGTGAAGCAATGCAGTCCGATGGCATTGACGTAGATCGCGCGATCTCATCCAACGCCCTGGTTCTGGTAACCAAGGAGCAGGCATATCTGGAGCACGGATCTTTCCACGCCGATTGGATGTCGACATTCTGGAAGGAAGCCACACGGTTGGCGTTAAGCGAAGGATTCTCTGCGCTCCGCGCCACGGGCGAAACAGAATGGGTTCAAAAATGGGTTCAAAGAGAGGACGGTGGGCTTGAGCGTTGGATGGAATACGAAAGCAGATTGGCTCACACCGTTGCTGAAAATAAATGTTCAGCTCTTTGCCAATACAATCGACGCCTTTTTCCACCGGAACTCATTCTCGACGTCATCCGCACGCATCCCGTGGTTGTTAATGGCGGCACAGTCTCCAGAAATCTGTACTACGTGCCGCCGGAGGAATTTCTGGGAGCCAACCAAACGGCGCGTGAAGTGGATAGACTGTTGACCAATATTCGAGAGCGCGAGCGACTAGATAACGTGCTCCGAGAACAATTGATGGAGCGCCGGCGCGCAGAAGAGGCGTTGCGCCGCAGCGAGAGTTACCTGGCGGAAGCGCAGAAGCTCTCGCAGACCGGGAGTTGGGCCTTCGACGCGACCACGCCTCTCTATTGGTCAGAGGAAAATCTCCGAATTTGGGGCTTCGATCCTAAGCAGGGCGTTCCGGACCGCGCTACGATAATGCAACGGATCCATCCAGAGGATCGCGACCGGGTTATCGAATCCGTCCAGAACGCCGTCCGCGATAAAAAGGACTACGTCGTCGAGTTTAGAATCGTCCTGCCAGACGCCGCAGTCAGATACATCCACGGGTTAGGTCATCCGGCCTTCGGCGCCAACGGAGAGCTTGTCGAGATCGTCGGTACCAACGTGGATGTGACGGAGCGCAAGCAGGCCGAAGAGGCGCAACTCCGACTGGCGGCGATTGTTGCCTCATCTGACGATGCGATTATAGGCAAGACGCTCGGAGGGATCATTACCAGTTGGAATGCCGGCGCCGAAAGAATCTTCGGCTACGCCGCTGAGGAAGCGGTCGGGCTACCGATTACCATTCTGATTCCACCCGACCGCGAGGATGAGGAGTTACAGATTATCGAAAGCCTCAGGCGAGGCGAGAGCGTTCGCCACTTTGAAACCGTCCGGATCAGGAAGGACGGACTGCAGATTCACGTTTCTTTAGCCATCTCTCCAATCAAGGACGCGACCGGCCGGATCATTGGCGCTTCCAAGATCGCCCGCGACATTACCAACCGAAAGCGGGCAGAGGACGAGCTGCGCCGGAGCGAAGCCTCGCTCGCTGAAGCGCAGCAGATCAGCCACACCGGCAGCTGGCGCTGGAAGATCGACTCCGGCGAGGTCTCTGTGTCCGCGGAGCTGCGACGCATCCTTGCTTTGGATCCGGCAGCACCGCTTCCATCCGCCGAGACATTCATTGCGATGACCCACGCCGACGATCTGTCCGCCTTCCAGCACGCGATCAACCGCTCAGTGCGCGAACGACGGCGGTTCGAACATGAGTATCGCCTGGTGCTGCCCGATGGCTCGATCAGGCACCTCCATATCGTGGGCCGCCCTGACGTCGCCGTGCCCGGTGAGCTTGAATACACCGGTGTGGTCATGGACGTCACCGAGCGGCGACATGCCGAAGAGGCGCTGCGAGAGGCGCGGGCGGATCTCGCGCACGTCAGCCGGGTGACGACGATGGGAGAACTGACGGCGTCCCTGGCGCACGAAGTGAATCAACCGATAACCGCAGCCGTTACTAACGCCAACACTTGCGTTCGCTGGCTCACCGGCGACACTCCAAACATCGAAGAGGCGCGCGATGCGGCGATGCGAAGCGCGAAAGATGGAGCGCGAGCGGCGCAAATCATTAGTCGGATCCGGCTACTCTTCACGAAGGGCATTACTGAACGTGAGTTGGTTGACGCGAACGAAGTCATTCGGGAAATGAACGTCCTCCTGCGCGGCGAGGCAACGCGCTACTCGATATCTGTCCGGACGGAACTGGCCGCTGATCTTCCCCAGGCTATGGGTGATCGGGTGCAATTGCAGCAGGTCATGCTGAACCTCATCATGAATAGCATTGATGCGATGAAGCATATCGATGGGTCGCGCGAGCTCACCATCAAGTCGCAGCCGGCGGAAGGCGGACAACTTCTGGTGTCTGTCAGCGATACGGGCGTGGGGCTGCCTTCGCTGCAGACGGACCAGATCTTCAATGCGTTCTTCACCACAAAGCTTGAGGGCACGGGGATGGGATTGTCCATCAGCCGATCGATCGTCGAATCGCATGGCGGCCGTCTGTGGGCGGCCGGCAACTCTCCGCGCGGCGCAACTTTTTATTTTACTTTACCAATAAGAGTCGGAGCCGAATGACGTCCGCAGAAAATTCCACGGTTTTCGTTATCGATGACGATGCGGCAGTGCGTGCAGCCATCCAGGGTTTGCTGAAGTCGGTTGACTTGCAGTCAGAATCCTTCGGGACCGCGCAGGAATTCCTGGTCATCAAGCGCGCGGATGGACCAAGCTGCCTGGTGCTGGACGTAAAGCTCCCGGGTATCAGCGGCTTGGATTTTCAGCACGAGTTGGCTGATGCGGGAATTCAGATCCCGATCATCTTCATCACGGGTCATGGGGACATTCCGATGACCGTGAAGGCCATGAAGTCAGGAGCGGTCGAGTTCCTGACCAAGCCCTTTCGCGACCAGGACCTTCTGGATGCAATCTACCAGGCCCTGGATCGCGATCGTGCGACGCGCCAACATCGGAATGAGCTCGCCGAGTTGCGAACGCGCTACGAGTCTTTGACCGCCCGCGAGCGCGAAGTGATGGCACTGGTAGTTTCAGGCATGCTCAATAAGCAGATAGCTTTCGAGCTCGGGACCAGCGAAATCACCATCAAGGTTCATCGCGGGCACGTGATGCGAAAGATGCAGGCTGAGTCGTTGGCGGAGTTGGTGAGAATGGCGGGCCAGCTTGAGATGGCTTAAGCCTCACAAAGAAATAACGAGATAAGTCTGTTTGGCCTGGCCCGTACGCCACGGGGCAGTAGCCCGACCGTTAGGTAGGGCGTTTGCCAGCGCACCTTTCGTGATCACTCCGAATTAGCTGAGCTTCATTCGTCGCAGAAGATCCTGGTAACGCGAATCCGAGCGCAGAGGAGCGAGTAGAGGTTCAACCTTGAAGTAGATCATTTCAGTGGAATGATCGTTGTAAGCTTTCTCGAGCCAGGCAAAGGCCTTGTCCTTTTCTCCCAGACCAATGTAGATCAAGGCGATGTCATAAGGTGGGACGTACTGCCGCTTGGCTCTCTCCTGCAACTCGGTGAGTCCCTTCAGGGCCTCAGACCTTTTCCCCGAGACGGCCATGACGTGCGCGATGTGCGCCCTGATCTGCGGGGTGTCACCCGCTATGTCGAGCGCTTTGTTGTACTCGGCCAGTGCTTCCTGGTAGCGACCTTGTTGCACATAAGCCAGACCGAGGCGCAGATGTGTGCGCATGAAATCTTTGTCCAACTCCAGCGCTCGCTGATATTGCTTGATGGCCTGATCGTAGCGGCCTTCGTAATAATCTATTCGCCCCAGGTTGACGTTGGTGACGAGCAGGAGCGGATCCAATTCGAGCGCGCGCCGCATCGCCGCACGCGCTTCATCCATCCGTCCCATCGCTATCAGGTTGAGGCTGCGCCAATGATGTAACAGCGGATAATTTGGGTTAAGCGCAATTCCTTTTTGAAACTGATCTTCCGCGCCGTTCCAATCCCATTCGTAATAGGCTTTGAATTGGCCCAGCGCCGTGTACGCTTCGGCCAGAGTGTTGTCGATGGCCAGGGCCTTTTCGGCTGCTACCTTCGCTTTGGGGAACGCGTCATGCGGAGCAGCGAGGGTGAAGAAGCTGAGCAGAGTGTAAGTGTCCGCCAAGCCAACGTAAGCCAGGGAATAATTCGGGTCGAGTCTGATAGCCTGCTGAAAATACCCGAGCGCTTTTTGCAGACTGTCAGCCGTGCGCTTATTCCACATGTAACGACCCTTGAGATAAGCCTCATAGGCGTCGTTATTTTCAGTGTAACGCTTGGTGAGCCGCTCGTTCGGCGCGTCGCCCGCCCCCTTCATAGCCAGGATCGTGGTCCGCGCGACCTTTTCGGCGACTGCGTCCTCGACCGCGAAGATGTTGGTGAACTTTTCTTCGAAGTGATCGGCCCACAGCGACGTGCCGTCACTGGTGCGCACCAGCCGCGCGGTCACGCGCACTCGATCCCCAATGCGCTGCACCTGTCCTTCAAGCACCGCATCGACTCCCTGCTCACGTCCCGCTTCCAATGGGTCCTTGCCCGTATTCTGATACTTGGCGACGCCCTCTGTCTGTCGCACGATGACCTGTCGAGTTTGACTAAGGCTGGTGATGAGGGCGTCGGCCAGACCAAGACTCAAGTACTCGTCTCCTTTTTCACTACTCAAAACTCTAAAGGGCAGGACAGCAATCGATCTTACGAGAGCGGGAGGCGTAGCAACTGCGGCAACGGGCCGGTGGTTAAAGCGCCAAAGGAAAAAACCCGTAACCGCCAGGGCGACTACTAGGATGCTCGCTCCAAAGGTAATTAAGCTGAGCCGAGCGCGCGGACGAGGAGACGCAGAAGCTGGTAAGGATGCTGAAGGAGCGACACTGATCTGTTCGAGATGTAAAGAATCGCTGGCTGGGTTAACCGGAGGAGAGCTATTGGTGATCTCACTGGGAGTTTCTTCGTGCGCGTCTGCCTTCCGCACCTCCGCCACGAAGCGATAGCCGCACTTAGCTACAGTCTCGATGTACTTGTGTTCGCGAGGGTCGTCACCCAGGGCCTTTCGCAGCGTATGGATGATGACGTTGAGATTGCCCTCTTCTACGATCGTATCGCGCCAGACCCGCTCGATCAGCTCTTCCTTTCTAATCAGGTGCCCGCGGCTGCGAACCAGCACGGCCAGAGTCTCAAACGCCTTCGGGGTCAGCGCTATCAACTGATCGCCACGCAGTAGGGTATGTTCAGTCGGATCAAGGCGGAAAGGCCCGAATTCGTATCTCTCCTGCACTTGCGAAAGCATAGTAAGAAATCTTTAAGAGTTATTAATGTGAATTTAACAGATATCTAAAGACTGATTTTGGCATGTTAGGCTATTTGTACTTCAGTAGAACAAATTGACTTCATCGCCCCACCAAGGGCGAATCATATAGCCGGAGTTCAGACTGGCGCAAGTTAATCGGAAAATAATGCCGGCATTCACAGTTCAGCCTTTAGGCTGGTGCTTCGCACGCAAGCTAAGGCTTGAACTCTAAACCGGTATTGCTCGGTGTCTCTCGCTGGTCACTGCTCGAAAAATATCGAATTAGATCAGGAAAGGTGGATCGCCATGCTATCTGTCAACTTTTGCAAACTCACTCAGGTCCTGGCCCTTCTCGTCGTTCTGTTAATACCAGTTGCCGTTAGCGCCCAGGTTTCCGGAGGAACCGTTTCCGGCAAAGTAACCGACAGCGCGGGAGCATTAATTCCCGGCGCGCAGGTCGCGATTCGCAATATCGCGACCGGCGTTACCACCAATCTGGTCGCGAATGAAGATGGCCTGTATCGGGCGTCCAACCTCATGGCGGGCGAATATGAGATTACTGCTTCGGCCCCCAACTTTACTTCTTTTCTTCAAAAGGGCGTGACGCTCACCGTCGGTGCTGATTTAACGATTGACCTCAAACTGACGGCCGGCGCGGTGACTGCGTCAATCATGGTTTCCGACCAGGCGCCCACCGTGGATACTACGACGCCGACAATAAGCGCGGTTGTAAGTGAGCGAACCATTGTTGAGCTGCCGCTCAACGGGCGCGATTGGACCAGCCTCGCAACACTGCAGCCCGGCATTTCGAGTATCCGCACACAGTACGCCAGCGGCGGCACGTCATCTCGCGGCAATCGCGGTTACGGTGATGAGCTGACTATCACCGGTCATCGACCGCAGGAAAATAACTACCGCATCGACGGGGTCAGCATTAACGATTATACGAATGGTGCGCCCGGAAGTGCGGGCGGCGTAAATCTCGGCGCCGATGCGGTCAAAGAGTTCTCTGTACTGGCGAGCAACTACACCGCGGAATACGGGCGAACGTCGGGAGGAGTTATTAACGCGATCACTCGCTCCGGGTCAAACTCCATTCATGGTTCAGCCTACGAATTCTTCCGTAACGACGCGCTTGATGCGCGCAACTTCTTTGACGGCGCCAGGAAGCCGCCACTGCGCCGCAACCAGTTCGGCGGATCCTTTGGCGGTCCGATCATTAAGAACAAGACTTTCTTCTTCAGCGACTTCGAGCGCATCCGGCGCCTCCAGGGTGTTCCCAGCGTGGTCACTGTGCTGTCGCCGGCTGCCCGGCTGGGACAACTCGCCGGCGGCGCTGTAACCGTGCACCCCAACATTATTCCGTTCCTGGCGTTGTACCCACTGCCGAATGGAGGGTTGGTTGGAAACGGTGATACGGGGATTTTCACTACCGCCCTGAGCCAACGATTCAACGAAGACTTTTTTACCACCCGCATCGACCATAGAATTTCGAGTAAGGACAGTCTCTTCGGCACGTACATGTTCGACAACGGAAGCCTGAGCATTCCCGACGCTTTGAATAACGTCGTGTTTCCGAACCGCACGCGGCGCCAGATGATCGCGATCGAAGAGACGCACACCTTCAATCAAAACTTCATTAACTCATTCAGGCTCGGCTATAACCGGACCAAGGGTGCTGTGAACGTACAGGGGCCCGCACTTAATCCAGCCGCCGCGGACCTGGCGCTGGGCAGCGCGCCCGGTCGAGCAGCGGCCATCATCACGGTTTCCGGATTAAATGACGCAGTGGGCGTGGGCGGTAACTCTTTCTTTCGCCACGTTCAGAATTCTTACCAGATCTACGACGACGCTTTTGTTACGCGGGGCGATCATTCGTTCAGATTTGGCTTTGCCTATGAAAAGATCGAGTACAACGAGCTCGGCCTCCGCAGGCCGAATGGTCGCGTGACCTTTACATCGCTGTCGAATTTCCTGCAGGACAAGCCGACTACGTTTTTCTCTCTCGATCCTGTCCGTACGCGAGAGGTCGGCGTGCGTTCCAGTATCTGGGCCGGCTACATTAATGACAGCTGGCGATACAGTTCGAAGCTGAACCTTAATTTGGGTTTGCGTTACGAGATGAGCACGAACCCCAGCGAGGCCCACGATCAGTTTCTGGCGGTGCTGACGCCTGGTGGGCCTTTGGTCTCCGTCAAGAACCTCTTTACTAAAAATCCTACGACGCGCAATTTCGAACCACGGGTTGGCTTTGCCTATGACGTGTTTGGCGACGGCAAGACCGCCATCCGCGGCGGCTTTGGTATGTATGACGCTTTACCTCTTCCCTGGATCTTCGCGCCTAAGTTTGCGCAGGGAACACCTTTCAATACAGGCACGACGGTGCGTGGTTTGGCACAGGGCGCTTTCCCCAGCGCGATCTTTCCCACCATCAACTTCAACACTGCCCCACTCGACGTACCGTTTACCGAACTGAATCCTAAGCGCAACTACATAATGAATTGGAATTTAACGTTGCAGCATCAGTTGGTTCACGACTGGACCTTGACTGCTGCTTACGTTGGATCGCGCGGTGTGCACATGGCCTTTGGGACCGACGAGATCAATATCGTGCTTCCGATCGAACAGACACCGCTGGGCTTGAGATGGCCCACGCCGGCGGAGTGTACGGCCACGCCGAGCCGTTGCGCTCGCCTCAATCCCAACGCCAATCAGGTTAGGGGAACGTGGTGGGATGGCAATAGCCGCTACAATGGACTCCAACTACAACTCCTCAAGCCGATGAGCCATGGCTTCCAGGTTCAGGGTTCCTATACCTTCAGCAGGTGCACTGACGAAGGTTCAGAGGCATCCCGCGGCGACCAATTCCTCAACGGAATCATCTCGCCGCTATTTGTCGAAAAGGTGCATCGCAGAGGCCGCTGCGCTTATGACCTTCGCCACGTTTTCGTTGGCAACATGCTTTGGAACCTTCCTGGTCCCAAAGAAGGGGTCGCGGGCAAGCTGCTGGGCAACTGGCAAATGGGAAGCATAGTCAGCGCCAGCTCAGGCGTACCCTTTTCCGTAATCATCGGACCATTCGGCCAGGACCCTCTGGGCCTGGGAGGCACCGACGTAAATGGCTGGCCCGACTATGTTCCGGGATGCAAGATCGAGAACCCTTCGGATCCGCTTCATTACATCAATACTGCATGCTTCACTGTGCCGAACCCCATCACGAGAATTGGAACGGCAACTCGAAACCTAGCCACGGGTCCCAGACTTTTCAATATGGATATGGCGCTCTATAAAAACATACCCATCACAAGTATTTCGGAAGGGTTCCGCGTACAGCTTCGCGCCGAGTTTTTCAACATTCTGAACCATACAAACTTCGCTCCGCCTTTGGCCAACAACGCTGTATTCAACGCCACGGGGGCCCCGATTGGAGCAGGCGGCCGAATCACGTCCACGCAAACCAGCTCGCGCCAGATTCAGCTTGGAGTACGACTGAACTGGTAGTCAACAATTCGGATCGAGCAGTCGCTAAAGAGTTCGAGACCTGCCAACCATCACGGGACGACAAAGCCGTCAACGGCGCGGCCGTGGTGAGTAAGGCGACAGGGGCAACGAACTTTCAAGCGCTGCTCGATCTTTTTGTGCGCTTCATGTGCCGATATCGCAGCTAGAGGAAACGCGACCCTTGGCAACCAAGACTGAGAAAATTCTAACTGTGACCCTGCCGCATCCGCCGGCCTCATGGCGGTGGGCCATCGTGCTCGTTCCCGGCGCGTTGCTTTATTTTCTTCCCGTGCCTGGATTGGAACCTGCGCAGCGGCACCTGCTGGCCATCTTTGCCGCCACCATCGTCTCTCTGGTTGCGCGCCCCGTCCCAATGGGCGTCAGCGTAGTGATCGCGATGACGCTGCTGGTGTTGACGCGAACTTTGGCTCCTGAGAAAGTGCTCTCAGGTTTCAGTAATCCCACTGTCTGGCTGGTCTTCACCGCATTCCTATTTGCGCGAGCTGTGATTACGACAGGGCTGGGACTGCGCATCGCTTATCTATTCATCCGGCGCTTCGGCCACAGCGCGCTGACGTTAGCGTATTCGCTGGTCGCCGCTGACGTAGTGTTGGCGCCCTTCGTTCCTTCAGACACAGCGCGAGGCGGCGGCGTCGTTTATCCGATCACGCGCAGCTTGTGTGAAGCTCTCGATTCAGAGCCTGGGCCAACTGCAAATCGGATCGGAAGTTTCCTGACGCTGGTTAGTTTTCATGCGACCTATACAGCCTCAGCAATGTTCCTGACAGGCATGGTTGCCAATCCTCTAATTGCCGGCTTTGCCCGCGACATCGGACATGTGGAGCTGACCTGGCTGCGTTGGGCGCTGGCCGCATCAGTGCCGGGACTGCTTTCAATGATCTTCGTGCCCTACCTGCTCTACCGCATGAATCCGCCGGAACTGAAGGACATTGAACCGGCACGTGCACTGGCAAAGGAAAAACTTCACAGCCTGGGGCGAATGAAGCGCGATGAAATTATTCTGGTCGTCATCCTGATCGCGGTGATGATTGGTTGGGTGACGTCTCCCTTCCACGGATTCGCCAATGCATTTGTGGCGTTGGCGGGATTGTCGGCCATCCTCGTCTTCCGAGTTTTGACTTGGGACGATTTGTTGACTGAGCGGAAAGCCTGGGACGCTCTGATCTGGTTCGCGCCACTGCTCATGATGGCCGCCGCTTTGAATGAGGTTGGGGTCATCGATGTCATGTCAAAAGATGTCTTTGCCCATCTGGGCGGCTGGCCCTGGAAAGCCGCACTGCTGGCTCTCGTCGTTACCTACCTTTATGTTCACTACTGCTTCGCCAGCATGACCGCGCACGTCACCGCGCTCTATCCGGTATTTTTGACAGCAGCTCTGGCGGGAGGCGTGCCGGTCATGCTGGCGGCGCTAGCGCTGGCCTTCTTCTCTAATCTAAACGCGGGCATCACGCACTATGGCACCGGTTCAGCTCCGATCTACTTCGGCGCCGGCTATGTTGGTCAGGGAACCTGGTGGAAACTCGGTTTCGTAATCTCAGTCCTCAATCTGATCTTATGGTTGGGCGTCGGGCCGCTCTGGTGGAAGCTGGTCGGATTATGGTGAGCAGGTACAGAACCGCGAGCAGTAGCGAGCGGGATCAAGAGGCTACTTTTCAACGCAAGATGTTCGCACTTTGCGCTTAATGCGGACGGGACGTCCGCGCTCCCAGCAGCGAGGTTCGCTTTCCAATCGGCACGAATTCGTTTGCTGGCGAACCATTCAGAGGGATAGCCTTGGGTGCTTCCTTATCCCGCTCGCTACCGCTCGCGGTTCTGTAACTTGCTTCACGCAGGCATGAGCTGTCGGATCTCGGGCGGTTCCTCGCCTAACCACTGCGGGTTCTCGGCAGTGCCATCAAAAATTGACGACGTCTTGAACGGTTCGAAGCGACCGGTCGCCGCGGCGTCGCGGGTTTTCGCCAGCAATGCATTGCGCTCGTCGTCGCTGAGTTGATGAAACGATTCAACCGCTGTGAATGCCTGTTCAAGGATCTCCATACTGTCGATGCCGGTGATAACGACGGACGTCGGGAGATTCAACGCGTAGTGCAGACATTCAATCGGCGTTGCCGTCTTCGACTTCAACAGGATGCCGTTGGCCATGCTCTTCATTCCCAGCACGCCGATCTTTTCCTTCACCAACTCTGGCACGACCAGCTTTTCGAAACTGCGGTAATGCGCGTCCATCACATTCAAAGGCATCTGCACGGTGTCGAACTTGAAACCATTTTCTTTAGCTACTTCGAGCATGTAGAGGTGTATGCGCGGATCTTTGTGGCCGGTAAAGCCAATATAACGAAGCTTACCGGCGTCGCGTGCCTCAACTAAGGCAGCGTTCGCTCCGTCCGCATGAAAGATGCGATGCGGATCGTCGAACCGGATGATCTCATGATGCTGGACCAGATCGATGTAGTCGACTTTTAAGCGACGTAAAGATTCATCAAGTTGCCTGGCAGCCTCTTTCTTGGATCGGCCGTCAATCTTGGTCATCACCAGAGCGCGATCGCGGTAACCATCGCTCAGTGCTTTGCCCATGCGTTCCTCGCTGGCGCCTTCGTTGTAGTCCCAACAGTTGTCGAGGAAGTTGATGCCCCGATCAATGGCCGAGCGAACGATGCGAATTGCCAACTGCTCGTCAACCGTTTTCAGACCGAGATGCCAGCCGCCTACTCCAATTGCCGAAACCTTTTCTCCAGTACCGCCCAGCGTTCGATAAATCATTTCGTTGCCCCTTTCAGTCCAGCGTTTTGATACGAGATGCGTGCGATTGCAGCCCAATCGGATTCGCCCAAACCCTGGGCGAGAGCAGTCACAAACCGATCGTGCACCAGGCTGGCCATCGGCATTGGAACTCTGGCTTCCTCCGCGGCAGCCAGCAGCAGCCGGTTGTCTTTAAGCCCGAGAGGCAATTTGAAACCCGCCGGCTCAAACTTATCCGATGCGATCATGCTGCCGTAAGTTTGGTATACCGGTCCTGGAAAAAGCGAGTTCGTGAGAATATCCAGAATGGTATGAGGATCAACTCCCGACTTGCGGCCAAAAGCAAAGGCTTCGGCCAAACTTTCGATCACAGTTGTGATGACGAAATTTCCCACCAACTTGATCGCGTTGGCGGCGTGAGCTTCCTCGCCGGCCATGAAGGTCTTCTGTCCAATCGCTTCGAACAGTGGTTGGCATCGTTCAATCGGTTCGGAGGAGCCACCGGCAACAACCCAGAGCTTTCCGGCAACGGCGACATCAGGCCGGCCGAAGACTGTCGCCGCAACATAGTTTTGCTTTCTCTCCCCGTGTGCTTCGGCCAAACGGCGCGAGAGGTCCACGCTGATGGTGCTCATGGAAATATGAACGGCGCCGGCCGGCAGCGCTTGAATGGCGTTGCCCGGCGCGAAGATGACAGCTTCCACGGCAGCGTCATCCGCCAGCATCGTAATGAGTACCTCCGCATCGACGGCAGCTTCGCTGGGCGTTTCCGCAATCGTTGCGCCCAGGGAAGCGAACGGCTCAGCGCGGCTTCGCGTCCGGTTGTAAACCGTGAGGGTATGTCCCGCTTTGATCAAGTTACGAGCTATCGCCGATCCCATATTTCCCAGACCAATGAATCCTACCTTCATCCCTCTATCTCCTTTCCACGAAAGCAACTGCCTCACTCATCATTCGCTCTACCTATCGTCGTCGTCATCCTCCAGCAGATCTAATTGTCGCTGCTTGTCACGCGCAGTAATCTTACCCCCCAGCCGAAATGCTAGAGACATGCCGATAACGTGGAAATCGCCGGGCAATGCCCGCGCTCGTCCGTCGTTCTGTTTAAGATAATAGAAATCGGCCGAACAATAGTTGTTGATTTGTTTTCTTATGCCTGCCAGGAACCTGTTACGCACCCAGGCTTTCATGGCCGACTCGTAGCTGACCTCATCTGAGACAAGCAGCGTAAGATGCCGGCCTCGAACTACAAACGGATATTGAAGCTGGAGCAGATTACGATAACGAGTTGAGTTCCCCTGCGGCTGACGCAAACGACGCTCAACCAAATTGCGATCACTCAAGGTGAAGCGCGGGCGCGGCAGCGTTAACGTCACTGACATCGAGGGTCTGTTCTCAAGATCGTTTTGGCCTACCCAAAAGTTCCGCTTCACATATAGAAAACTCGGAGCCAGGCTGACGTACTTGTTCGCCTTGAAGGTGGCAGTGAAGGCGGCGCGGTCTTCAAAAAAACCGCGACCGGGGGAAGGCTGCCTCTCGATATGCAGATAACTGGGAACCAGGGTTACTGACTTCGTCGGACTATACGAGAAGGAAATCCCAATCCTTTCGTCAACGGGACGGCTCAGGTTGCGACCAAGCCTAAGCGTTCCCAGCAGGACAAAATCAACCTTGCTGGTCATGGGAACGATTAGTAGCACATCGTTCCAATTCTGCGTGTCATGACGTGGGACCGGCGGTGGAGGCGTGGGCGTTGCCGTCTGGCCCGAGGCCTCACGGCGATGAATCGAAGTTAGAAGTATGACAATGACGACGGTTAGTGTTGTTGTCCTTCTAGCCAGGATCATAACTGTCATGACGAGCGCCTCTATCCGCCGATAAAAGACCTGGTGCGCACCGGCTGGCTTTGACCAATAGCTCCAGTTGTCCGGCTAAAGCCACGATCGCGTCAAACCCTGTTGCGCGCTCCGCGGCTGTTGGGCCGTTAACCTGGGGTTCCGCTGCGCCCAACCCCAGACTTTATGCTGTCGTTCACGACGCGGGCTGAGACTGATGCTGCGTGCTCATGAAACTGCCGTGATTGATAGTAGGTCCCATAAACGCAAGGACGACAAAGCGTGATCCTGTCGGGAAGACTAATCTCGCGTCCGTCGTTCACTCCTTCGCCGCACTTGCCGCAAATTACTCGCGACCGAGGGTGGCCGGGCAAATCTTTTTCACGCACGTGAATTTGTACGTCGGTTACGTCAAACAACTCTTCTTCGGCGGCTTCGCGATAGGTTCGCATTTGCCGCTCGTACTTGCTATCGATTTCCGGATGGCGCAGGTCCGCTAAACGGCGAGACGATTCAAGCGCCACGATCCGCACAGCCACGCCAGTCTGTACGTTTAAGAAACTGGCTGCCAACTTCCCATAATCCAGGAACTTCAAAGTTCGTTTGGCCAATCGTGCGCCGGTCAATGCTTCCACCGCGTCGGCCAGCCAGCGATCTATCTCAATCCAAACGACCAGCTTGTTTGTATCCGCGCCGCGAGGATCTTCGATACCTACCAGAGCGCATCCGAGCGTGGTCATGCGCAGCGCGAGTAACGCGCCGGGACACAAGCTGCCGTGCTTCAGTTCATGTTGTGCCAGTAATTGATCAGTTAGTTCCATCGTCTATCCTCTTTTAAAGCTCAGGTCACTGCTTGCGGCTCTGCCGCGAAGGCTCAAACTTTTCAAAATCCATTTAGCTTTCCAGCACTCCCTTAGAAAGTGAATATAGCCGCGAATTCCGATCGCACATTGTGGCTCGTGTAGCTGGGGATTCCGCGAAACAGCGGCAGCCCGCCAGGGTCCGACGCGGACCGATTGGCTGCACGGGTGCGGTAGTATCCCTGCTCGAAAGCGAACGTCACCCACGAGTTCAATTTGTATTGAAGGTTTCCGGAAAAGAGATCGCTGCGGCCGCGAACGGGAGCAAATCTTCGCGCGTCCTGGGGCAGCGCTTCGTCAAAACCGTAGTAGAGATAGGCGCTCCAGCCGGCATTGCGTCCTTTCGGATCGGCATGGGCCCAACGCGAAAGCGGGAAGCCCAGTTGCGCAAAGCCTCCGCGTCCGCGGACTGGTCGCTGGGGCGCGATGCTCGGCACTCCATTCAAGAGTCCAAACACCACGGTTGATGCGCCGTCGATTGAGGGCGCGCTCGCCAACGCAGTCAATCCCGCAGTGTCATTAAAATTAGATAGCAGCTGGCCGCCAAAGTAGAATCGCAGGTCCGATCCGGCGTAGTACTTTCCCGCGAGCGTGACGAAACGAGTCGGCAGTTGAAGTTCGACGCTGTATGCGTTGCTGTCGGTGCTTAGTTCAGCACCTGAAGGAAATGCGGCCCTGAACGCGGCCGGAACATTCGCGGCGGTGACGATTGCGGTGCGTCGCGCGTGTTCGAAGCTGACTATGAATTCGGCCGGCGCCACGCCCGTTGCCCGGTCCAGTTGTCCCTGCAGCACAAACCTGCCCTGGAGTCCGGGTCTGCTCGAGTCGGCGCCTTGTCGTTCGCCATAGCCCAACTGATCGGCGACGTTGGCGGGCACATTCCCAAACGCCGGAAAAACGATCGCGAATTCGGGGGCCACTTTCCACGAGCGCGCACCACCGAGGTTGTAAGTGAATCCCGTGCGCACCTGTGGCACGCGCTGATAGATCGCGCCGAAGCCGATGCCGCCAAAGTTTGTGTTCTCGATCATGTTGGGAAGAGTCGAAGAGGCGAACGGTGACCAATCCTGACCGAACAAAGCAAAGCCCGTGACCTTGTCGTTAAAGTGCCGGTCGATCCGTGCCCAGGCGAGACGAAGCGACGGCTGACTCGATCGGATCGAGGAGATATTCCGGTTGTTGGCCCGGGTGAAGTCACCTTCGAAATCAAACTCGAGCCGCCCTGTGACCACGGTCTTCGGAGCCGGGTCGAGCCACTCGAAGTTCACGCCGAGACGAAGTGCACGCGCTTTGAGATGAAACTCCGGCGCGCTTCCTGGTCCAGTGTCGGCCGCGAGCAGCGGCAGAGGAAAGTCGTTGCCGAGTGGTGACGAAGAATCGTGAATCACGCTGGTCTTGAAATAGCCGTAGGGTTTGATCCTCGCTCCGGATCCAAGTTTGAGATCCGGAATCAATCCCTCGCGTGCCTGAGCTTCTATCGGGAGGAGACGAATCGGCACCACCGCCGCGATGACGGACGGAGGCGCAACCGGTTTCGGAGCGGCCGCGACCGGCATATTGGTACTCGACGGCGCTGCGTTGCCGCTTAAGCTGTTCCCACCCGAGACTGCGGTTGACTGCAGCGCATCGAACTCGGCGCTTGAAATCAAGCCCTTGTCCTTTAGTAGCAGCGCAAGTCGATCACGCTGTTGGGCCGCCGTTCCAGAGCTCATGACGACCGCGGCTTCCCCTGTAGTCAGCACACCTTTGCTAACCAGGAGGCGGAGTAGCGGATCTTCTGCAGGCGCAGGGACCGTAGTCGGCTGCGCGTTGCTTCCGTTTGGGCTCTGCCCAGTTGCCACTGGTTGCAATGGGCCGGCTTGAGCCATCAATAACAAGCAACCGAAGAGAATGCGCATTGACTTAACGCTCATGATTATTCTCCTTGAACTCTCCGACCGTAGAAAACTGATCGGGAACCAAACGTGATTTCAAGCACGCAGCCCGTCGTTTAAAGTGCCCTCGCGCTTTGCCGGCGGACAAGTCCGCCTTCTAAACGAAGAGTCGACGAAGGGGTGATGGAATGGACCTGCTCGATTTGTTCCACGAGTCTGGGAAGATCACTGGCAGAGTAAGCCGGCAGCGAACGCTTCAAGCCGATCGATCCGAATTTCTTGTTTAGTAACTCGACGGTTTCACTCGGGCTGGTCTGATTGGTCTTAGTGTCAGAAGCCCGACCGTGAGGGAGGGCAAGATGCGTAACGGGCCCTCCCTCACGGTCGGGCTTCTGAAACGGGCGAGTCCGATCAAACAGATAAACTGCCGATGCTTTTTGAAAGGCCCAGCGAGCCGAACTCTTGATCTTTGTGCCCGCGCCGCCCGTCACCAGTACAGCGAAGTCCACATCGGTGAATCGCAGAAAGCTATTTCCTTCGATCAGCACTCCCGGCGCTTTGACTCGCTCAAGGGCCAGCTCTATTCCGCGTTCGACCTGATCATCCGTGACGACCACCCAGTGGACGTTGGCAGCGCCCGCGTCCCAATACCGGCCCGTGTCTTTGTCTGAGGCGTAAGTTTTTTGAAAGCCCGATCGAATCAGCGGCTCATCGCCGAGCAAATGGCTGACGCAGCACGCGTGCGGATCTTTGCCGCACGATCGATAGTGCCCCCGCGTCATCTTAATCGCCTCCCATCCCGGAAATTCCCTAAGCAACTCGCACAAGAGCGTTGTCTTGCCAACCTCCGATGAAACACCTGCGATGGCGACCTTCGTGAAACTCATAGCTGCTTCAGAAATATTTCGATTACAGAATCCGGAGCGATAACGACGGGATGCTGCCGCTTACTTTGCGATGCGGCGAGAGCTCGACGATCACCCCTATCGCCGAGCTCGCCGTCATGGCCTCGGAATCCGAACGATTCGATTTCCCACGAGGCCTCAGCGTAATCGCTATGTGCACTCGCCGTGCCGTTGTGAAGCGCGGGTGCGATCCTGTGAAGATCAGATGAAAGGCTGACTGAAGGCTGCGGAGCGTGACCATAGGTAGCCAGATGGTGAGATATGGTCAGCCAGTTCCAACGCGCAGGCTCTCGCTCGGAAGAGGATGAAGTTTATCGGGCCGCGGCTGTGGCCGGACATTTGCAAATCTACAAACACGGAACTCAGATCCGTGGGACGGAGCGACATTGAATCCTGGTTAAGATTAGTAGTAATTGTCAGAAGCCCGACCGTAAGGGAGGGCCGCGCCCGCGAACAGGTTTGATTGAAGAAAGCCTGCGAGATCTGTTGTGGTGATGCCGGCAGACGAACTTGTCGAACGCTGCCCTTGCTTACGCGCGGGCTTCTGACATTTCCTCTCGCCCTGGGCTATTATCAATCGTGCGCGGATTTGGGAGCGGAATGAAAACAGTAGTCTTTCTCTTGTCCATAATCCTGCTACTCGTTGCGGCAAGTTGCACGCCGCCGGGCCCGAACGAACCGGTGGTCAGCGTAGCTCCCACCGCCGCCGCTACTGATGCGGTTTACATAGCCGACAGCGTGGGGCGCGTGCGCGCTTTCAGCCTTGACGGTAAAGAGCAGTGGTCGATTTCAGTTGCCGACGAAATCAGTCGCCTTAATGGGCGGGCCTCGCGTGACATTCAAATCGAATATCTGGTAGCTGAACAGAACGGCAAGTTGTTCGGACTCGCCGGCCAACTCTCGGGTCAGCGCACGGGCCAGAGCTATCTGTTCGCCCTTGCAGGTAATCGCATCGTCTGGCAGAGATCCGTGGTCTACCCATCCCAGGGAGTCACGCCGCTTGCTGTTGGACCAACGGCCGTGTATCTGGCTGCTAACAATGGCACGCTGTCAGCGTTTGCGCGGGCGGACGGAAATCCTTTGTGGCAATACCGAATCGGCCGCGGATCCCTGGGCCCTCCGGCTGTCGGCGCCGACGGTACAATTTACATCGCGGGCGCCGATCAAAACCTGCACGCGGTCGGCACAGACGGAAAGCCACGGTGGGTGGTGAAGACGCAGCCGTAAGCTACCGCCAAGACAAAAATTTCCGAAAGCACGGCGTGAGAGGGCGATGACCTAATTTCCCTTTTGGAGGCGGGCATTGCCCGCCGGTGCTCGTCAGAAGAAATTGAATTCGCTCTGACTAACGTTGGGGCCAGCGGGCACCGCCCGCCCCTAAACGAAGAATCGAGATTCAAATTAGGGCACTAGCCCTAAGAGAAATCTTCTCAAGGCTTAACTCCCTGGTGCGCTTCCAACTGGTTGACCTGTTGACGAGCTTCCGCGTGATTTGGATTGAGTGAAAGCTCCAGGCGAAACTCGGGCAATGCCCCGGCGGCGTCCCCTTTCTGTTTGAGAAGCATACCCAGTACATAGTGCTGGTTAGCTGCGTTTGGCCGGAGGGCTATCGCCCGCTGCAATGCCGCTTCGGCCTCGTCGTTGTGGCCCAGCTCGGCGAGCGTGAATCCGAGAAAGCGCTGCTCAGCGGCGTCATCAGGTTTAATCTCGATTGCCTTGCGCAGATAACGCTCCGCCTCGGGAAAGTTCCCTACCCGGTAATAGACATATCCCAAATTGAAATTCCCCAGCCAGTAACCTGGTCTGCGATCGACGACTCGACGGAACAGGGTTATGGCTGGGCCGTAATCTCCCCGCAACGCCAGCTCTTTTCCCATGTTGTTTGCGGCAATAACGTTGTTCGGAGCGACTGCAACGCCTTGAGTCGAAAGTGACAGATCGGAAGCCCAGATACTTTTCTCATAAGCAGTCGCGATGCCAAAAAATCCTGCGAGGATCACGACCAACACTATCTGCAACGCCGGTTGACCGTATACTCGCCCGGGACTCAGATGGAGTTGTCGAATAGCAAACACAACCAGTACGCAGAAACCAATGGAAGGCAGATAGAGATATCGGTCATGTGCGATCTCGCCTTCCTTGAACGCGGATATATTCATCAAGGGAAGCAAAGGCAGGATGAGCCACAGGGAGAAGAAAGAAACCAGACGCGAACGCCTCGACCACACGTAGAGAAGGAGGGCGATAATTGCAATGGACAGCGCCGGAACGATGAAACCTGCAAAGGTTATGGAAGTTATATATGGCGTGTCGTAAAACGCGCTGAGGCCAACTGGCCAGACCAACGATCGAGCGTAAAAGAATAAGATCGACGGCCAGGTTAAGACGAGTGTTTTCAGTGAGAGAGGGGTTATGGCATGCCCGAGTCCTTTGAGCGCCAGGACCCGGATAACCAAATAGAGAACAGTTAATGCGATGAAAGGGGAAACACTGATCAGCGCTCGCGTGAGCGGGTTAGGTCGTTTTCCCGGCTCCTCATGCTTTTCTTTCTCACTAACCGAACCAAATATCCACTCATAACAGAAAACTAACGCTGGGAAAATAACAGCCGTTTCCTTTTCCAGTATTGCCAGCACAAAGAAACTTAGCGAAGCCGCGAACCATAAAGCGCGCCGCTGATTCTGCTCCCCACGTTGTTCGCGACTCTTTAGATAGCAAAGGAAAGAAGAGAGGAAAAAGACAGCTAACAGAGGCTCGGTAACGCCTGAAATCCAGGTGACTGCTTCGATGTGTGCGGGATGGAGACCGAACAGCAGCGCGCTTCCTCCGGCCAGGAGATCGTCTCGCGTTACTCGTCGAACGAGGAGAAAAACCAGCAGGGTGGCGAGCAGGTGCAATCCAATCGAGACGAGGTGCCACCATGCCAGGCTGAGTCCGCCAATCTTGTAATTTACCAGCAGCCAAAGCAGAAAAACCGGGCGATAGAAATTTCCCACCTCATCAGGCGTCGCATGCGGCCAAACATCACTGGTGAAAAAATGCGGCACGGAGGACCAGGAGTGCACCGCGGCATTATTGACAATCTGATCCGGATCATCGAATACAAATTGATATCGAATCGAGGATACGTATGCTAACAGGGGCGCTAGCAACACCACGACGAGAGCCGCGTTGACAAGTCTGCGATTCATAAGCCCACCTACGATCCTACTGTCCCAGGAGCCGGAATTCAACCGAACTCAGAGTTGGCAATGTCGGTTCACATCTTTAATTGACACAGTTTAGCTAGTCAACTAACCTACTGCGTGTCAATCTTTAATCCTCGGCACTTTTACGACGCGCGTACTCAGCCTTTGCGACTCCTATCGACGAAGCGCTTCATCTGAGTTCGCCTCAACCCAGCTCAATTCCAGGCGTCATTGAGTTGTTCCCGACGATGCAAGGAGCCTCCAATGTTCTCATTCGCCCCAAGAAGACTTCATAGCATCCTAATCGCACCGGCCTTTCTTCCGTTGCTGATCTGGTTTAGCCCAAGAGCATTGGATAACCATCCCCCGGTGGCGGTAAATGACTCGTACACGACCCACGGGTGCGGGATAACTCTGAGTCCCGAGATTACAGCAAACGACTATGATCCTGATGGGGATCAGATCACCATCGTGGCATTCCCACAATCACCGACGCATGGCGCGATTGCGCGCGGTTCATCCAATATCGTCTTCTACTGTCCGAACTATGGATACGTCGGCTCAGATACCTTCACTTACCAGATTTGTGACAGTCAGGGCGCTTGCGCCACCGGAACCGTCAGTCTGAATGTTGTCAATCAGGCTCCAAACGCCGGGAATGATTCTTACAACGTGCATGGAGCCACAGTACTGGGACCGTTTCTTGTGAATGACTCCGATCCTGACGGCGACTCGGTGAGTTGTGGCGACGTGGCACATGAGTGCGTCCTCACGTCTCCGCAACATGGCGGGTTGTCCGGCCTTTTCCAATCTGACAAGAAGTTTTATGGGCCGAACTATGGATACACCGGTGCCGACAGCTTCACCTACAACGCGTGCGATGGACTCGGACTCTGCACACCGACGACGGTTAGCCTCAGCGTCAACGACAACGCACCTGTAGCTACAGATGACTGGTACCTTGTGCGGCCAGGAACGTTTATTGGGCCCTTCCTAATCAACGATTATGATCCGGATGGTGACGCATTCGGCATGGGCGGTACATTTCAAGAGGGCATTGTTACTTATCCTCAACACGGCACGCTCGTTGGCATCACCCAGCCGGACAAGAAAAGCTACAATCCTAATCAAGGCTTTGTGGGAAGCGACAGCTTTACCTATGCGATTTGTGATGAGTTCGGAAAGTGCTCAACGGCAACGGTAAGACTCTATGTCATTGGCGATGGTGAAAATGACGGCGTCACTTCTTGCAACACGAATGTTGGCGGACCAGTCAATGTCACAAACGGCAATATGTACTTGCAACAAGGCGACTATCAGCTGCCTGGAGTTGGTTACGCGATTAACGTAACTCGCACCTATAACAGTGATTCGCAATTGGTCGGCCTCTTTGGACGTGGCTGGTCAACCGCCTACGATGAATCGATTGTCTCATATGATAGCAATCAGGTGCGTTTCAATCAGGGAGATGGCAGGGCGCAGTATTTTGTTCGTCCAACCGGTGGGACGGGCCCATTCACACCTGTAGTGGGCGATTTCCATGGTCAGCTAATCCAGAACGCAAACGGGAGCTATAGCTTAACCTTACAAGACGGCAGCGTTCACCAGTTCAATTCGTCAGGCCGGCTTCTTTCGTTGACCGATCATCGAGGTAACGCGACAACGCTGGGCTACGATGTTAATGGCCTACTGGCATCAATCACAGATCCGTTTGGTCGGTCCCTTAACATCACAACGGGTACAACAGGGCAAGTCGCCTCCATCGCCGACAGTATAGGTACGGTCGCGACGTATACCTACAGCTCAGCGAGCAGATTGGTATCGGTCGTTTATGCCGACAATTCAGGCTTCCAATTTAGCTACGATAGTAACTACCGACTGCTCAGTGTCACCGACGCACTCGGACACATCGTCGAATCGCACACTTATGATTCGTCAGGCAGGGCTCTGACTTCTGAGCGCCAGGGCGGAGTTGAGCATTATGCTCTTAACTATGTCAGCGGGACAGAGACGGATGTAACTGACGCCCTCGGTCATGTCACGAAATACACGTTCGACACAAGCAGAGGCCGCAACGTTGTGACGAAGGTGGAAGGATTGTGCAACTGCGGCGGGGGGAACGGGTCGCAGGTGCAGAGTTGGGCTTACGATAATAACTTGAATCTAACGTCCAAAACGGATGCTCTCGGGCATACTTCGTCTTATACATATGACGATAAGGGAAATGTTCTGACAAAGACGGACAGTTTGGGGACATCCACATATACCTACAACTCGCTTAGCGAGGTCCTAACTTCCAGCGATCCTATAGGACTCATTGCCACGAATGTTTATGATAGTTATGGCAACCTGCTATCTGTTACGAATACCCAGGATAAAACCACAACCTTTACCTATAACGCCCGCGGCCAAGTTCTTACCGCGACCGACGCTCTCTCTCACAAGACTGAATTTAGTTACAACGCCAGCGGCAATCGGACACAAACGAAAGATGCGCTTAACCACGTGACGCAGTTTGCTTATGACGCCCGGGGGCGCCAGACGAGCACGACAAGCGCCCTCAGCGAGATCGTGGGCTATGAATATGATTCAGTGGGACGCCCAAAGAAGGTGACGCAGCCCGACGGCTCTTTCGTTACCACGACCTATGATTTGGCCGGGCGACCAACTGAGGTATCGGACGCTCGCAACAGCATGGTGTCCCCGACTCCAACGCCGACGCCGACCCCCACCCCACTGGTCGACCCGATTGCTGACTGGAGTCATGTGACTTCCCACAGTTCAAATTTCGCCATCGAAGCTTCAGGATATGCTTCTTACTTTAATAACGATGATAACCGAGCGAGTAGGACTGACGGAGCGGAGGGATCCGTAGTATGGAACTATGCCGGACTTGGATCGTTTGAGATGATCACCTATCACAGCACTGGTTATTCTCATCACGATCCCGCCTTTGAAACATCCGTGGATGGTACTAACTGGACCTCCATCACTCCGACTATTACTTCGGACGGAGGCTCTGACGGTTCGTGGCCGCGTTACTATTACCGAACATCAGGCTTGAGTAATGTCAACTATGTGAGAGCGACGTTTGCCGCCACCAGCTCAGCTGGCTGGACGTTGAAACTCACTCAAATGACTCTAACCGCCGCTCCGCCCCCTTCCCAAACCCTGGTTGACTCAATTGCCGATTGGAGCCACACCGATTCGCATAGCACCAACTTTGGGATTGAAGCATCTGGATATGCTTCTTACTTTAATGGTGATGACAACCGCGCCAGCCGAACTGACGGAGATGAAGGATCCGTAGCTTGGCATTATCCTGGCCTTCAATCTTTCCAGTTGATTGCCTATCACAACAATGGCTACACCCATCACGATCCGACCTTTGATACGTCCACGGACGGTGTTTCGTGGACCACGATCGCGCCGGCTATTACTTCTGACGGAGGCTCGGACAGTTCATGGCCACGCTACTACTACCAAGCGTCCAGCCTAAGCAACGCCAATTACATAAGAGCTCGTTTTGCCGCTACTGGATCTGGTTCCGGCTGGACACTGAAGCTTACTCAGATGACCATGACCGCGCCCACGGGGCCAGCGGATCCCTCGCTATATAACCCCACGGTCTATTCATATGACGGTGCAAATCGAACGGTGAGTGTGACGGATGCGGCAAATCACGCGAAGAGCTACACCTATGACTCCATGTCGAATGTAACGAGCACCACGGACGCTCTCGGTCGGGTGACGAATTATGACTATGATGATTTTAACCGGCTGGTGAAAATCACCTATCCGCCCGCCGCCAGTGGCGCCACCCGATTGTTCGAGACTTTGGAATACGACAGCGCGGGCAACGTAACGAAAAGGATTGACACAGCTGGGCGCGCGACCACTTACCTCTACGATACTGCCAACCGAGTCACGAAGGTTACAGATCCCACGCTGCAAGCGTCAAACTTTGAATACAGCGCCCGCTCGCAACTGACGGCCGTGGTCGATGCGCTGAATCAACGCTACACGTTTGCTTACGATGCGCTCGGCCGTCAGACGCAGGTTGGGCGGGGCGGCCTGACCATGCATTACGCCTATGACGACGTGGGGAATCGCATTCAACGCACAGACTACAATGGAGTTGTCACCGGTTACGCGTACGATGCGCTGAACCGTCTGACAACCATTACTTACCCGGGCAACAACTCGGTTACTTATTCCTACGATGCCGTGTCACGCCTCACTTCAGCAACCAACGCCAATGGCACGGTCGCTACGACCTACGACAACCGTGGTCGCGTTGCCGGAACCACCGACGTTTTTAATCAACTCCTGGGTTATAGCTATGACGCTAACGGCAACCGCACCGGGTTGACGCTGAATGGCGCTGCTTATGCGAGCTATACGTACGATACGGTGAATCGGCTGACGACGCTCGCTGACGCCTCAGCCTTGACCTTTAACTATAGTTACGACGCCGCAAATCGTTTGAACAGCCGCAGCGCACCAAACGGCGTAACCATGAGTCTGGCTTACGATGGAATGGATCGCCTTACGAGTTTGAACCATACTGCTGGCGCCACTTCACTGATCGCGAACCAATATACGTACGATACCAGCAGCAACATTGCGAGTTGGGCCAACGGGTATGGCAATCACGCCTACACGTATGATGGAGTAGATCGGTTGGCCTCGGCGACTAACAGCGTGCAGCCGAATGAAAGCTACGGCTATGACGCAGTGGGAAATCGCACGTCGTCGCCTCTCAGCGCTACTTACGGCTACCAGCCTTTCAACAAGCTGACCAGTAGTACTACTGCAGGTTATAGCTATAACGGCGATGGCAGTTTAGTTTCCAAGACTGATGCTTCCGGACCAACCACATATAGTTACGATGAAGAGAATCGCTTGAAGCAGGTGACATTGCCAGGCGGCCTGACGGTCAATTACAAATACGATGCGCTTGGTCGCCGCATTCAGCGCACCACCAGTGCGGGTGCGAACGAGCGTTATGTCTATGACGGCGCTGACGTTTTGATTGACTTAAATGCGGATTGGTCGGTAGCTACAACTTATTTCAATGGCCTTGGAATTGATAATCATCTGAGGCAATCTAACTCAATGACCGGTGTTTCATACTTTCTCAACGATCATCTCGGCTCTACAGCCGCATTGACCGATGTAAGCGGGAATATTTTGGAGCAGCCAGTTTACGATGCATTTGGCAATGGCTCCGGTAACAGTCGGACACGATACGGTTACACCGGCCGAGAGCGAGATACGGATACCGGGATGCTCTATTATCGGGCGCGCTTCTACGATCCTTCGATCGGACGGTTTCTTTCTGAGGATCCGCTTCAACTTGATGCTGGCATCAATTTTTACGCGTACGTCCATAATGATCCGCTGAAGTATAAAGATCCGCTGGGATTGACCGTTTGGGTGTGCAGTAGATTGACGCACCCTCCTGAGAGTTGGGTCGGTGCTAATCACTCTTACTTTTTTGACGATAGAAATGGTCAAGCGTGCGGTTTGTCGGGACCGAGAATGTCATTGTTTCCTTTTTACGGCAGTACTGCGCCGGAAAAAGGTCCGTCCGAAGGAGCGACTTGCCGGCCAATTGACGGTAGCGATAATCCCGCGAAAGCAGATCAAATCATGAATTGCTGCAAGGGCTACCGATCTGTCGATTACACGCCTGGCATCAGCGATTGTCATAACCTAACACATTCTTGTCTCAGACGCGCCGGACTCAAAGACCCGGGTGCGCCCGGCGGCAGATTCGGCGACAGATGCATAAAATGCAACACGCCTGCTCCTCCGAAGGTAGACTGGAATAATAGTTCCAAATGTTGGGGAGGTGCACGCGGTTGCTAACAAATTCCGAAAAACCTTCGAGATCGGGCAATGGTCGAAAGTCTTCAGCGTACGAGAGCGGATGGGTCACCGCTTTTGTTATCACCCTCGTCGGAACCTTGCTCGGATCGATTCTCGGTTTGCTGCTTGGGATTGCACACGGCTCAGATACCCTGGCAACTTCCGGAATAGTGGGCGCGATGTTTGGAGGTGTTCCGGGGTTGATTATCGGGATCTTGTTCGCGTCGATTCCGGGACTTCGAAACCTGGGCGCGAGTTCCAAGTTCAGAATGATCCTATTGTTTGCTTTAGTGGGAGGTCTGATCGGCGCTCTCAGCCTCTTGCTATTCGGCAACGGATTTGCGATGGCGCTTTATCTCGCGGTCGAGGGCGCCATTGCGGGCGGCCTAATTGGCGCTATCCTGGGCTTTTCAGTAAGGCTGTTCCGCCGGACATGATCGAAGGTGTAATGTCAGGGCCATTTCGCTAGAAGCGTCTTACCGAGCCTGTTGTTTCTGACTACGACGAGTCCCTCCGGAACATCGGTGATCGTAGAAGTGAAACGACGCAGTGGGAAGAAGCTATGTGGTCATATGACGGAGGGCCTGATTCGCCCGGCAACGTCACATGGAGTTCACTAGAGAAGGGACTCGAATCAATTCTCGAAAAACTCTGGCCTCTTAAGGATGAAATAGACGTCTTGAAGGAAAAATATCAAGTGATTCTATGGTGTGGGCAGTTCCTGCTTAGTTCAAATGCAAGCACTACGCTTTCGTCACACACTCTTAAGAAACTTGGGGATTTCGGCGTCGAGCTGGTCCCGAATACGATACCACTGTCCCAGAGAGTCAAATGAAATCAGAGTTGCCACGTCCGAGTGCCTCATCACTCGCCGCAGGCGCAGGATCGCTGCGGTTCTGAGTTCAAGCTTCAGTTTGCGAGGCGGAAGCGGCAGCCTGAAGGCTGAACTCTGAACGTTCGCCTTTTGTAGAGTCGGAGATTGAAGCCGGCGCCGCGAGAATTCGCAGTGGGCCGCAATTTTACGGAAGAACTCCCAAGCCCTCAGCTTGTAGGATTCCCATGTAGTTTCAATCCACGACGATGTCAATACAGAAAACGAGTGCCTGAGGTGACCAACCCTCGTCACCTGGTGCCATTTGGTCATCTGAATCCAGCGAGTGTTTACCTGGGATTAACCTCGATAGTGGTAAACCTTCAGCGGATTCAACCAAGGTGATCTCGAACCACCGTCAAAGATAAAAGCGTGGCCGAGTGTTTGCTACGGGGAGGTGCGTAATAACCGGATAGTCATTTCATAGCCCAGGCAGGTGACGAGTCATGAATCCTAAGATTAGAATTATCAAAGGTGGAGAGTCGCGCCCTAAGCAATTGGAGCCCGCCCAACCAGAGCGGACCAGCAGTCAGAGCACGCGGGAAATCTCCATGGCAATCAAACTGTGGGTAAGTGAGTTCAAAGAAAAACGTCGCGGCCCCATTTCTCCGATGGCAGAATCAGCGACTCTCCGTTGACATGGACGCCTGTCACGGGTTTCGATAAAGCATGAAGCAGAGCAGCTATTCACCCAGGCTAAAGTCTGGCGCGGGCGGACGCGCGTGGTTCAGACGCGCGCCCATCGTCGTGGTCCTGATGACGCTCGTTTTTACGAGCGCGCACTCGCAGACGAAGCCGCCGAGTCCGTCGGCGACTCCGGCGACCCCTCCGGTGACCCAGCCGCGCCCGTCTTCCACTCCAGCGCCGCAACCGTCATCGACGCCTGAGCCTAAACCGGCAGTTGCGCCGACACCACAAGCATCTCCGGCAACAGCCATCTCCGTGCCTTCACCGCAGACCCAAGCTTCTCCTGCTCCGAAGCCGTCAGCCACGCCGAGCGCGCCTCTCTCGCCGTCTTTGACGGGAGGCGTGTCCTCGTCGCAGGCTAGTGTGTCGCCGTCGTCAAATGTTACGCCGCTTCTTCTTAATGACGCGGTCGGCCTGGCTCTACGCCAGGCGTCTACATTTCAGCAAGCTGCACTGAACGAGCGCATCGCGGCCGAAGATGTGAAGCAGGCGCGCGCTGCATTTCTACCGCGTCTGGCTGCGACGCCTTCAATCATTTACACGTCGCCGGCAATCGGCGTCGCGCACACACCAGGAACGGCGCGGCCTCCGAGCTTTATCGCTGCCAACGCCGTTACTGAGTATCAAGCACTGTTAGGCGTGACCGGCGAGTTAGACATTTCCGGCCGCCTGCGCGCGACGCTGCGGCGCAACGTGGCGTTGCTCGAGGCAGCGCGAGCCGGAACCGAAGCGGCGCGCCGTGCTTTGATTCAAGCGACCTATGACGCGTATTACACTCTGGCGCTCGCCTCGGCAAAAAGACGCGCGGCTGAACTGACCCTTGCTGCAGCGGAAGAGTTCGAGCGCATTACCTCGTTGTTATTAGAGGGTGGGGAGATCGCGCCGGTTGATCTCTCTCGCGCGCAATTGCAAACCAACACGCGCCGCGACGAATTGGAGTTGGCTCGCGCCAATGAAATGGTCGCGGCGGACGCACTGCGCGTGCTGGTTGGCTACGACTTCACTCAACCGATTGCGACCAGCGATCTGTTGACGACCCTGCCTGAGCCGGGCGAGATCGAACGCTTTACCAACGATATGATTTCCCGGCGGCCGGAGTTCGCACAATTCGAGGCCGAGCGCCGCGCCGCCACCCAGGACGTTAGAATCGCGCGTGCGGACCGTCGTCCACAGGTAACCTACTCGGTCAACGGCGGCTTCGACACCAGCTCTCTGCGTCCGCCGCAGATCCGCGAGAACACCGGCGTCGCTGCAACCATCGGCGTCACAATTCCGATCTTCGACTGGGGCGCGAGCAAGAGCCGCGAACGACAAGCGCAGTTGCGCGCGCAGGTCGCCGAGTCATCGCGCCTGGTAGCTTTGCGCGGTTTCGCACAGCAGTTCTTTGACGCGCAGGCGCAAGCGCAGGCTGCGGCCCTGCGCATACAATTGGCGAGCGCCGGTGTCGCCCTGGCAGAGAACAATCTGCAGGCATCGATTGCGAGGTATCGCGCGGGCGAAGCGCAGGTGCTCGAAGTAACCGACGCGCAGAACTCTCTGATCGTTCAGCGCACCGCGTTCTATCAGGCACTCTTTGATTATCAAGCGGCCCGAGCGCGTCTAAGACAGGCCACGGGGCAATAGGAGCGCACGCATGGAGCGCACGCATCCTTGCGTGCGGTTCGCGAGCATCCTGCTCGCATCGCTTTGACGCGCTGATAAAGGCCGGCAAGGATGCCGGCGAACCGCAGGCAGGATGCCTGCGCTCCCGGCGGAGAGCGGCCTTTGAATCAATTGACTGAGGGACGAGGCGACAAAATGAGGAACGAACCGGAAACGACTAGTGACGAAGCCCCACCGCCCGCAGAGTACTGGGAACCATCTGAGGAGCTTGACGAAAAGTCGAGCCTGGACGAACCGCGGTCACGACGGCGACAGATCATCCTGATTTCAACGGTATCAGTCGTGGCAATCATTGCGATTGTCTTGGCTTACCTGCTGCTGCGTTCGTCGCAGCCGGCGGCAACGGCCGCCGCGGACACCACAGTGGTCAGCGTCACGGTCGCTAAAGCTGAACGCCAACCCATCGCGGCAGAAGCCTCGGCCATCGGCACAGTCTTTCCGCGCGAGCAGGCCACGGTAGCATCAAAGGTCAGCGCGCAGATTCGTTCGATGAGAATTCTGAAGAATCAGGTAGTCAAAGCAGGCCAGGTGATTGCCGTGCTCGAATCGCGCGACCTTGTATCCCAACGGAACGAAGCGGTCGCCGCCCTCAATCAGGAGCGCGCCAGCGAGCGCAGCATAACTACCGGAACGATTCCCCAAACAAACGCTCAGGATCAAAAGGCCCTGCGCGATGCGGAAGCTAAGGTCAGGACCGCGAGCGCCACCTATGAGCGCCGCCTGTTGCTTTATCAAAAAGGCGGGATCTCTAAAAAGGATCTCGAAACCTCGCAGATGGATCTGACAACAGCTGAAAACGAGTTGAGACTTGCCGAACAAACCGTGGTCCTGCGCACGAAGGCGATCAATCCCAACGATCGCGCTCTGGCAGCTGCGCGCGTACAGGCAGCACAACAACGCGTGGCCACGCTCGATGCTCAACTCAGTTATGCGACGATTCGGGCGCCCATCACCGGCGTCGTCACCGATCAATTTCAGTATCAGGGAGAGTTTGCCGCGGCCGGCGGCAAGCTCGTCAATATCGCCTATATCAGCGAAGTCATCGTTAAGGCGCAGTTCGCGGACACGGTCGTGGCGCAGCTAAAAGTGGGCGACTCGGCGACAGTGCAGCCGACCGATCAGGCCGCCGAAAAGATGAAAGGAAAAATAACGCTCATCAGCCGCTCCAGCGATCCCTTGAATCGCACGGTCGAGGTTTGGGTGAATCTCGGCAATGGCGCGGGCAAGCTGCTCGCCGGCGGCGCGGCGCAAGTGACGGTGGCGACGAATCAGACGGGAGACGCCATCGTAGTTCCGGCTACGGCCGTAACGCTGGATGCGACCAACGCTGACACCGGCACAGTGATGGTGGTTGACGCGTCGAACGTCGCGCATGAAACGAAAGTAACGGTCGGCATTCGCACGCCGCAAACTATTCAGATCGCTTCAGGACTGCAAGGCGGTGAGACGGTTGTCGTCGTGGGTAACTATGCTCTGCCCGACGGCACCAAAGTCGAAGTCAATACTGCAGCTGCAGAAAGCGGCGCTGATACGTCCAGCCCTCCCAGTGGTTCACAGCCGGCAGCTACTCCCGCCGCGGGAGGAACCCCGTGAACCTCGCGCTTTTAGTTTCCAGGCAGTCACGCGCGGTGATCGTTTTGGTCCTAATCGTCTGCGCGGCCGGCATTTATGCGGCGTTCCAACTGCCGACCGCGATCTTTCCGCAGACCGATTTTCCGCGCATCGTGATCGTGGTCGATAACGGTGTCGTGCCCGCGCCGCAGATGCTGGTCTCTGTGACGCAGCCGATTGAAGAGGCGATGAACGGCATCCCCGGCATCAATCGCATCCGCTCTACAACTGCGCGCGGAAGTGCCGAAGTCAATCTCTTCTTCGATTGGAACACGGACATTCTGCAAGCGCTGCAACTGGTGCAGGCGCGCCTCTCTCAGCTTACGTCCACGCTGCCGCCGACAGCGGCGATCCGCAACGTTGACCGTTTCACCTTCGCCGTTTTTCCGGTCAGTGGCTACAGCCTGACGTCAGACACGCGCGACCAGGCTTCGTTGCGTGACATTGCCAGCAACACTTTGAGGCCCAGGCTGGCACGCCTCACCGGCGTGGCGAACGTGGCCGTTGCGGGCGGCCAGGTGCGCGAGTATCACGTACTGATTGACCCGGCGCGTTTGAATTCGCATGGCGTCGGTATCCAACAAGTAACGGACGCAGTTCGTAATTCGAATGTCGTCGCCTCGCCCGGTCTGTTGGAAGAGAACCATCAACTCGAGTTGACCCTGGTAAGCGGGCAAGCGACTGCGCCGGATCAACTCAACTCAATCGTCGTGGCGATGGTGAACAATGCGCCCGTCAAAGTGGCGGACGTGGCCACGGTCAAGGGCAGCGTCCTCCCTCAGTACACGATCGTCACCGCCGACGGTAAGCCGGCCGTGCTGCTGAATGTCCTGCGTCAGCCAAACGCCAACACCGTCACGGTCACCGACGAAGTCAAAGCCGAGCTCGCCGCGGCCCAGTCACAACTTCCCAAAGACGTGAAGATCGCGCCCTTCTACGATCAGTCTCTGCTGGTGCGCGATTCCATGAGCTCAGTGCGCGACGCAATCTTGATCGGTCTGCTGCTTTCGGTCGCCATCCTCTACGCATTTCTGCGCAATTGGGGCACGACCTTCGTTGCCATTCTCGTGATCCCGGTCACGGTGCTGGCGACGTTCCTGGCGATGTACCTGGTCGGATTGAGTTTCGATCTGATGACGCTGGGCGGCGTGGCGGCGGCGATAGGACTGGTGATTGACGACGCAATTGTGGTGGTCGAAAACATTTATACCCATCTCGCTCGCGGTCAATCCAGACGGGAGGCGGTCCAACGTGCGGTCTCTGAAATTACTATTCCGATTATCGGTTCAACCATCACGCCGGTCGTGGTCTTTCTGCCGCTGACGCTGCTGACGGGCGTGACCGGCGTCTTCTTTCGCTCGCTGGCGTTGACGATGGCGGTTGCCCTGCTTACCTCGCTGGTGCTCGCGCTCTCATTCACGCCCGTGCTTGCCGAGCGATTTATCAAGGCCAAACGTCGCGCTTTTGGAAAAGATGGGGAAGGCAAACAACCGGATTTGCCGGGCAGCGAAGCAGGCATAACGGATCGGCGGCGCGAGCGGGAAGCCGCAGAGCGCGCAGAGGATGAAGAGTCAAACGGGCCCATTCTCGGCGCCGTCATCCGGCGCTACGAAGCAGTGCTCAAGTTAGCTTTGAATCATTACTTGCTCGTCGTACTGGCGGCTGTATTGGTTCTGGTGGGCTCGTACTTTCTCTACCGCAATCTGGGCTCGGAATTTCTGCCCGCGTTTGATGAAGGCGCCTTCGTGCTCGACTATGCCGCGCCGCCCGGCACCTCTCTGGCCGAAACCAATCGTATGTTGACGCACGTCGAACAGATGATCCAGGCGACGCCGGAGGTCGAAAGCTACTCGCGTCGCACCGGGCTGCAAATGGGATTGGCAATCACCGAACCGAATACGGGCGACTATATGGTCAAGCTCAAGTCCGGACATAAGCGCGCCACCGCTGCAGTGACGGACGACCTGCGCACGCAGATCGAAACGAGCGAGCCGGCTTTGCGCGTCGAGTTCGTCGGCATTCTTTCCGACCTGATCGGCGATCTGACCAGCTCGCCCGCGCCGGTAGAGATTAGACTGTTTAGTCCGGACACTGCCGCTCTGCAAAACACTGCGACGCTCGTCGAAGAGTCGATCAAAAAAGTTTCCGGCGTGGTTGATACCTTTAACGGCGTGGTAGTGAGCGGCCCCGCCGTCACTTTCAATGTCAATCCGGAACTCGCCGCGCGTTTTGGCGTGACGGCTACCGACGTAGCGAACGCGGTCACGACCGCGATGTCGGGCGATGCCGCCTCTTCAATTCTGCAACAGGGCAGACTGATTACCGTGCGCGTGATCCTGCCCGCGACTGAACGCCAGTCGCTCGATACTCTGCGCGGCTTGTTGGTGCGCTCGAGCACGACGGGCGCACAGTTCCGTTTGGACCAGGTGGCCGACATTCAATATGACAAGGGGCAAACGGAAATCCAGCGCGACGGCTTGCGCCAGTCCGTCGCCGTTACGGCGCGGCTTACCGGAAGCGACCTGGGCACGGCGATCACTCAGATCAAAGCGCAACTGGCAAAGGACGTTAAGTTCCCGGCGGGGATGACTGTCGAGTACGGTGGGCTTTACGCGCAACAGCAAGCATCCTTCCGCGAACTATTGCAGGCACTAGTACTCGCCATCACGCTCGTCTTCTTCGTGCTGCTGATCGAGTTTCGCTCGTTCGCGCACCCGATCGCGATTGTGACGGGCGCGGTGCTGGCTCTGGGCGGCGTGCTGCTTGGACTCTTTGTCACGGGCTCGACCCTCAACGTGGTTTCTTTCATGGGCATGATCATGGTCGTCGGCATCGTGGCCAAGAACGGCATTCTGATGCTTGACGCGGTGGAAGACCATCTCGAGCAGGGAGACACCTTGCGCGAGGCTTTGTTACGTTCCGGCAGGCGACGTTTCCGTCCCGTTCTGATGACTTCGCTCGCCGCTATCCTGGGGATGCTGCCGCTGGCACTGGCAATTGGTTCAGGTGCGGAGCTTTTACAGCCACTGGCGATCGCAGTGATTGGCGGACTGGCCGTCGCGCTGTTGTTCTCGCTTGTGATTACCCCGACTGTGTATGCGATGTTGAGGACGAGTCGGAGATGATCCCTGGCCCGAAACAAATGACGCGTGTCCGAAGCCCGCGCGTAAGCAAGGGCAACGCACGACACAGTCGCCTATTGGATCAACCAACAATCCGCGTCAGTTTTCTTGAATCAAGAGTGATCGCGAGTGGGGCCCTCCATCACGGTCGGGCTTCTGACACTCTAGACGAGAAAAAGATCGCGACCGGCGTTTTCAACTACCAGCGTGTCCGGGTCGGCACGATAGTCTTCGAGGTTGAATCCCCGATGATCGAGAAAGCCGAGATTCACTCGGTGACAAGCGGCTTCGCTGACTGCTGATGCTAGAGTAATCCGATAGCGCGGCCCGAGTTGTCCGCCTGCATCGCGGGCGCTGCCGTAGCTGACGTGCGCGAGATGGGCCGCGACGCAAAGGTTCGCGCGTAACTCGTCTGAGCCTGCAACCATCTCACGCACTTGTTCGAGCGGCGCGTATCCGTACTTCTCGATCAAGTGACCGTGCGTCGCCGAAAGCTGATTGAGCTGCGGCGCATAAATGATCAGTTCACCGCCAACTTCGATGATGCTGCCAAGCTTGTAGCTCGCCTTGCCGCCGACCCAGAGTTCATCGTAATGACGATCCAGCAGCGCGACCACGCGCTGGTACTTCCTCCCGATATGCTTGATGTGAACTTCGCTGCTGACTTCTGCGGCGCGTCGAAACGCTTCATAGATATCGCCGGCAAAAAGCGCATGCGTGCGCAACCCCTCACTGTCGCGGGTTGAGACAGACGTAAAAGAAATAATTCTGCCGGGCACCAGGGCTGCGGCTGCTTCGATCACGCGCCGAGTCGGCGTTTCGATGCGGCCAATCACATTCTCGACCGTGGCCAAAGCGCCGAGCCAATGAGTCAGATGCGTTAGCTCAGGCCCGGCCACGCCAGGAAAAAAATACTTTGCGCCGCCGGCAAAGCCCGCCACTTCATGCGGCATCGTGGCTCCAAAGACCAGGACCGTGTCGTACCTTCCAGGTGACAGCAAAGCATTTATGCGTACCCGTACTGATTCGTGCATCAAGCCATCTGTTAACTCGGCAATGAGTGCGGCGCTCAACTCACCGAGGGTCACCAACTCTTCGTCGCGATCCCATCGGTGATCGAAGATGCTGCCGATATTGTCTGGCGCGATTTTGCTCCAGCCAAGTTTCTCGCGCTTCTCACTTTCACTCATCGGCCCATGAGTGCCTTGAGCAATCAGAGCGTCGAAATGGGCAATCTTTTTCTGTGCGAGTATTTCCGCGGCAAAGGGGACGAGCTGATCGGTGTTGTCATTGCGGGTCTTGTCGGGAATGATCGCCAGCACGCGTTCCCCTGGTTCGATATCCGCGAGCGCTTCCGCGACAATCGCGCGCAGCTCTTCGCCTGAGAGCGAAACTGTCGCCCCGCCGCGCCCAACCACCGCTTCCAAAATTGCGCTCATGGTTTTATTGGTTAACGCCGCTGGCGAGAAACCCTCCGTCAACCACCAGGATTTCGCCCGTGATGAAACTGGCCGCGTCGGAAGCGAGAAAGACTGCCGCGCCCGCCAGCTCTTCAACTTTGCCAAAACGCTTCATCGGCGTGCGCAGCAGAAATTCCCGGCCACGCTCGCTGTCGTCGAGCAACTTTTGATTCAGAGCCGTGCGGAAGACTCCGGGAGCGATCGCATTTATGTTCACGCCGCGCGCGGCCCATTCAATAGCGAGTGACTTTGTCAGCATGGCCACCGCGGCTTTGCTCGCCGAGTAAGCCGCGACTTCATAGAGCGCCACAAAAGAAGAAAGCGACGCGATGTTTACAATGCGGCCATACCCATTCTCGAGCATGTGCCGGCCAAAGATCTGGCAGGCGCGCAGTGTGCCGGTCACATTGGTGTTGAGGATATCGTTCCACTCTTCGTCGCCGACGTCGATGGTCGGGGTACGTTTCGTCTTCCCGGCTGAATTAATCAGAATGTCGACTTTGCCGAACTCCGCAATACATTGATTCAGCAACTGATCCAACGAAGCTCGGTCGCTGACGTCCGAAACAGCTTCCAGCGAACGCCGGCCCAGCGCGCGAATTTCGGCGGCAGCGTCTTTGACTTGTTCAATGCGCCGCGAACTCGGCACCACGTTGGCGCCGGCCTCTGCCAGCCCGTGCGCGATCGCTCGCCCGATGCCGGAGGTGCCGCCAATTACCACCGCTGTTTTGTTAGTTAGATCAAAAGCTTGATATGACATTTTATGGTTGGAAGTAATTCGCTTTCTTTTGATATTGACGCACGCCAAGAGCCCCGTTTGCATGCGAACTCTCTTGAGCAAGACACCACCGCATCGCCGTTGAAAAATTAATTGCTTGACCTGAGACGTTCGATCGGAATAAAAGTGCCAACTTAAAGATGTCTTGCGCGGGAATCTAACCCATTCCATGAAAATCATACAAGCTTTATTCGGCTCATGTTCGTGCTGGTTTGGTGTGAATTCGTGGTTCGTCCCGGGTTTTCAGCAACCCTCTTAGCCGACAAAAAAGGATAAAGATGCGAATACTCTGCTGCTTACTAATTACCGTGCTTGTCTCATTCAGCGCTCCGTTTCGGGCGCAGGACAAGCAAGCGTTGTCAAAAATTTATCATGACGGTTGGATCGATCTGAATAAAAACGGCCTGATGGATGTCTACGAAAACCCAGCCGCGTCGATTGAGCGACGGGTCGAGGATTTGCTTTCCCAAATGAACCTCGCAGAGAAGACCTGCCAGACCGCGACGCTCTATGGATATAAACGCGTGCTACAGGATGAACTGCCGACACCCAACTGGAAGAATGCGATCTGGAAAGACGGCATCGCCAATATCGATGAGCACTTGAACGGCTGGGGCGAAGGTTCAAAGAGCATATACGGAACTGACATTCGCAAGCATGTATGGGCGATGAATGAGACGCAACGCTTCTTTGTCGAAGATACGCGCCTCGGCATCCCGGTCGACTTCACTAACGAAGGACTGCGTGGGCTAGCGTTTACAACCGCCACTAGTTTCCCGTCTGAGTTGGGTATGGGACACACGTGGGACCCGGCTTTGGTCCGAGAGATGGGACGCATCACTGGACAGGAAGCTCGCGCTCTTGGTTACACGAACGTCTATGCGCCCACTCTGGATGTTTCCCGCGACCAGCGTTGGGGACGCATCGAAGATACTTACGGTGAAGATCCTTTCCTGGCATCACGCCTCGGCGTCGAAATGGTGAAAGGTTTGCAGGAACACTACACGGTTGCTTCAACCGGCAAGCACTTCGCGGTCTATAGCGTGGGTAAAGGGGCGCGTGAAGGCGAAGCGCGCACCGATCCACAGGTTTCGCCACGTGAGGTTGAAGACGTCCTGTTGCCTCCTTTCAAAGCCGCGATCAAAGAAGGCGGCATGTTGGGCGTGATGAGTTCCTATAACGACTATGACGGAGTGCCGGTGACCGGGAGCAAATACTGGCTGACGGATCGTCTGAGAAATGATTTCGGCTTTAAAGGTTATGTGGTCTCAGACAGCGCCGCCGTGGAATATCTTTATCGCAAGCACGCGGTTGCGGCCGACATGAAAGACGCGGTGCGGCAGTCGATTGAAGCTGGGCTGAATGTTAAGACGAACTTCACCAAACCTGATGATTTCATCTTGCCTTTGCGCGAACTGGTCAAGGAAGGAAAGGTTTCGATCAAGACGCTGGATGACAGGGTGCGCGACGTGCTGCGGGTAAAATTCATTCTCGGCATCTTCGATCATCCTTATGTCACTGATGCTGGGGAAACTGAACGCCTGGTGAATTCAGCCGAGCATCAACAGGTGGCCCTGCGCGCCGCGCGCGAGAGCATCGTCCTACTCAAGAACGACCAGAATATTCTTCCCCTGAATAAAGAAATCAAATCCATCGCCGTCGTGGGACCAAATGCCGACGATGACAGGACGGCCCGCTACCGCTATGGGCCATCAGGTGTAAAAGGGATCACCGTGCTGGAAGGAATCAGAACCAAGCTGGGCAACCGCGTGACCGTGAACTACGCCAAGGGTTGTGAGATTGCCGATGCTCATTGGCCGGAGACTGAAGTGCTGCCTGAGCCACTGACTCGCGAAGAATCCGGCGAGATCGCTAAAGCCGTCGCTGCCGCCGAAAAATCCGATCTGGCGATAGTGGTGCTGGGCGATTCCATGAAGACTGTCGGCGAGAGCTTGTCCCGCACCAGTCTTGACTTGCCGGGTCACCAATTGGATCTGGTTAAGGCAGTGCATGCTACGGGCAAGCCCATAATCGTGGTCATGATTAATGGCCGGCCAATGAGCATCAACTGGATCAGCAAGAATGTTCCTGGAATTCTCCAGGCCTGGTTTCCCGGTGTGCAGACCGGAACTGCAGTCGCGGATGTTTTGTTTGGCGATTACAATCCGGGCGGAAAGCTGACCGTCACCGTTCCGCGCACGGTCGGACAAATCCCTTTTAATTTTCCGACTAAGCCAAACGCTCAATGGGAGGGCGAGAAGACTCGTGTGAACGGTGCTCTCTACTACTTCGGGCATGGACTCAGCTATACGACTTTCACTTATAGCAATCTGCGCATTAGCCCGCTGGTCCAAAATCCACGCGGCAACGTGACAGTCAGCGTCGACGTGAAGAACAGCGGCGCGCGCGCAGGCGACGAAGTAGTGCAGCTTTACACCCGGGATCTGGTTAGCAGCGTCACGACCTATGAGAAGAACCTGCGAGGGTTTGAGCGCGTTCGGCTGCTGCCCGGTGAAACGAAGACAGTGAGTTTTGTGCTGAAGCCGGAGGCGCTCGCGCTGTGGGATCGAAGCATGCACTTCGTGGTTGAACCGGGGAAGTTCAGAGTGATGATAGGCTCAAGTTCGGAAGACATCCGTTTGCAGGCTGAGTTCGAGATCGCCGCGGGGAAGCCATCTCGTTAGCGGGATCGAACGACGAATATCGAAGGTTGTGTCAGAAGCCCGACCGTGAGGGAGGGCCACCCGCGCGAGCATTCGTGATTCAAGAAAACCGGGTGGGAACTGTTATGTCTGGGGAATTGCGCTTTCCGCACTCCCCGTTGAATTCCGGCTCGTCAACTCAAAAAACCCGTCACCCTTGAAAATTATCTTGACAGAACTTCCCGTCCGGGGATATTGTTCGCAACTCAAACAATACCCGGGACCAAGAGACCTGATGCGAAAAATCAATACACGAGATTTTCATGTGGCTACGCGGACGACCTCACGCGACATAAATCGTCACATCGCCCTAAACCTGATCCGCGAGCATCAACCGATCTCGCGCGCGGATCTCGCTCGCGGCATGAAGATGACCCGGGGAGTCGTTAGTGTTCTGGTCCAGGAACTGATTGCCCAGGGGCTCATCTATGAGGGCGCAACCGGTGAGGCAGCCCGTGGACGCAAGCCTACGTTTCTTCATATCAGGACGCACGACCGTTTAGTGTTGGCGGTCGACGTGCGTTTCACGCGCACCTACCTGATGCTGTGCGATTTTTCCGGGCGGCAGTTGGCCATCGAGAATTTTGAGACCGTGGTTCCCATTGGAGAATTCGTCAAAGACCTCGTCATCCGCATACGCAAGCTGCTTAGAAGGCAGGGAATGGGCTTTACCTGCGAAGGCATCGGGCTGGTAGTTCCGGGTATGGTCGATCAGCGCACCGGCAAGATCTTGAACGCGCCGGCATTGGGTTGGCGTGATGTCGATATCCGCACAAAACTCTCTGCCGCCACCGGCCTGCCGGTGCACGTTGAAAACTCCGGTCGCGCTTCAGCCCTGGCTCAACTATGGCTGACTCGAGGCGAGACTTCCGGCGGGCATAACTTCGTCTATATCAGCGTGTCTGACGGCGTCGGCGTTGGCGTCGTGGTAAATGGAGAACTGCTCAGGGGGCGCGATCACATCGCGGGCGAGTTCGGACACATGCCTCTGAATCTGGATGGCCCGCGCTGCATGTGCGGAAACAACGGATGCTGGGAAGCCTACACTTCCAACCTGGCTACCCTCTCTCGCTATTTTGGCTGGAATTTGTCCAAACATAGTCCAAAACACTTGAAGGACGCCGAGCGCAGTTCTTTTACCGTTCTCGATTTGATCGCTCGCGCTCGTGGCGGCGATTCAAAGGCGGTGGCTGCGGTGCTGGCTACTGGTCGCTTCCTGGGATTGGGTATTGCCACGATCATTAACTTAGTTAATCCCGATTGCCTTTACCTGGCAGGGGAGATCATTACCGCCTGGGACTTGATCGAGGACACTGTTCGAGAGGCAATGTCCGAGCGTGTGCTGACCGAAGCCGCGAAGCAAACACCACTTCGCGTCACGTCGACCCAGGAGTACCCGCGGTTGCGTGGCGCCGCGGCGCTTATTGCAGCGCCCACGTTCGCCGCGCCACGGGTCGCATAAATCAAGGGTCGCAAAGATTCAGATAGATTGCTCGCTGCTCGCTTAAATGGATTACGAACACGGGGCCGCAGCCTAACTTATGGGCAACCAATCGTTCTGTCGAACGAGGAGTTGCTTAAGCTCAGAATTCTTCCTTTGGAGGTTCGATATGCAAAGCCTAAACAACTCAGGGTCGCAAAACTTTTCCCTCAGCAGGATTGCCACGTTGCTCGTCTTGATGGTTTGTGGCTGCTTCGTAATACAGGGCCAAACGAACTCTGGACGAGTCTCAGGGTCGGTGAAAGACTCGAATGGCGGAGCAATTCCTAATGCCCAGGTCACGATAACCAATACTGCCACCAATTCAGCGCGCACAGTTGTTACGGACGGCGATGGGTTCTACACGGCGACCAATCTGCCGGCCGGTACGTACACTATTGCAGCGGTGGGCAACGGCTTCAAGAAGGCCGAGCAAAGCGGAATTACTCTGGCAGCGGACGCCCGCCTCACACTTGATCTGGCGCTCGAACCCGGGCAAGTGACAGAGACAGTCCAGGTCAGCACCGCCGTGGGCGAGACCGTGAACACTACATCAGGCGAGGTTGCGCGGGTGGTCGACCAGCGGCAGGTACAGAATCTGGCGTTGAACGGTCGGAACTACATGCAGCTGGTTACGCTGGTTCCCGGCGCCGTGATCCTCGACGAGGATCAGCTGGCTCTCACTACCAGTTTGAGCATCAGTCAAGCGGCTATCAATGGGAACCGCCCCAACTACAACAGTCTCACGGTCGATGGCGGGTTTAATATGGATTCCGGCAGTAATAACAGCCAGATCAACAATGTCGGCATCGACTTTATTCAGGAAGTAAAGATCCAAACTTCGAACTTCTCGGCCGAATACGGGCGCAACGCCGGCGCTTCAGTAAACGTCGTCACCCGCAACGGTGGCAATGGTTATCATGGCAGTGTCTTCGAATTTCTCCGCAACGACAAGCTGGATGCGCGCTCATTCTTTTCTCCCGTAAAAGGGAAACTCCGCTTTAACAATTTCGGCTGGAACTTCAATGGGCCGATCAAGAAAGAGAAGCTTTTCTTTTTTGCTGGTGAAGAGTGGAAGTACATCCGGCTGGACTCGGCACCCGTGCGGCGTACGATACCAACGCGGGCCGAACGAGCCGGAGACTTCAGCGCCCGCACCGGCACGCTTAATGTGCCCACCGGTTATACCGCGATCAATCCGGCCAATGGCGCCGCGGTAGCCGCGGGCCAACCGATTCCCGGTCGGAACCTTGCCAATCTCAGGCTGAACGGACAACCGGTTGGCGTGACACCCAATGGTGCTGCGATCGCTTCGGTATATACGGCCATGGAAAAAGTGGCGGTGGCTTACTCGGACACAACCGCAGCCAATAACGCCACGTTTCAACAGCCCTCTCCCTTCAACAATCGCGAAGACTACATACGTCTGGATTATCATCTGAGCGACAAGCACAGCTTTTACGGACGCTACCTCCACGATTATTACGACTTGATCGATCCCTACGGAACATTCATCAATTCGCAACTGCCGACGATTCCAAGCAACCGTTTGCGGCCCGGCTCGAGCTATCAAGTCTCGCATACCTGGCTGATCAGTCCGACGAGAGTCAATGAGGCCAAGATAAACGTCTCATACAACGGCCAGCGCATACCGCCCGTCGGTGAATTTTGGAAGCGCGAGACCTACGGCTTTACTTATCCCCAACTCTTTTCCGGCGGCCGTTACGACAATGGCATTCCGAACACCAGCATTACCGGGTTTGCCAGCTTCAGCGGACCGGCGGCATCGCTGGTGTCGCCGACCACCGACATCGCGTTGAGCGACAACTTTACGTTTATTCACGGAAAGCACTCAATGAAACTGGGAGTCGTCGACATTCGCAACCGCAAAGATCAAAACGGGCGATCGGGTTACACCGGCAACCTTAGTTTCAGCACTAGTGGCAACAACAGGACTACGGGCAATGCGTTCGCCGATGCGCTGCTGGGAAACTTCCGGACGTACAATGAAGCAGATAATGATCCGGTGGGATTTTTCCGCTTCAATCAGGTTGAGGCGTTCTGGACAGACAGTTGGAAGGCCACTTCCAGACTGAGTTTCGAGTTTGGCGCGCGCTTCTACCATTACTCGCCGACCTACACCCAACAAAACAACATGGCCAACTTTGATCCGCGCTTATATGATCCAGCCCAGGCGGTCACCATCATCCCTTCCAGCGGCAATATCGATCCAACCAAAGGGGGAAATCGGTTCAATGGACTGGTGCGCGCAGGCAATGGTATTCCGGCGGATCAGACCGGACGAGTCAGTGTCGCCAACAGTCCCTTGTTGCTGGCAGTCCCGACCGGGGCTCCGCGAGGTTTTTATCGGCCCGCGAACAAGATAGCTCCGCGATTTGGCTTTGCCTACGATCTATTCGGGGACAACAAGACTGCCATTCGCGGGGGCTTTGGGATGTTCTATGACAAGGTCGAGGGCAACTTGATTTTTTCCCAGGTTAACGTGCCGCCGTTTATTAACCAGCCGCAATTTGAGAACGGCAACATCGCAAGTCCTTCGGGGGGTACAGCCTCGGCGTCGGCGCCCTTCGGCGCCATCAGCGCGATCGATCCGAATCTCGGGATATCGTATTCGATGAACTTCAGCCTCGGTGTACAACGGGAGTTGCCGCTGGGATTCTTCGTCGAGGCGACCTACGTCGGGAATCAGGGAAGGCATCTGATCCGTCAGCCGGATTTGAACGCGGTTCCGTTCGCGGCGCTGGCCGCCAATGCGGCACTGCCGAGTGCTCAGCGGGTTTCAACGAATGCACTTCGTCCCTACAAGGGATTCACAAACATTAATTACCGTCTTTCAGATGCAAATTCAAATTACAACGCTATGCAGTTCTATGCCGCCAAGCGCAAGGGCGACCTGGAGCTCACCGCCAGCTATACCTGGTCTCACGCACTGACCGATACCAGCGGCAATGGCGACGGATTAGACGTTGGTGAGGATCCCTTCAATCGCCATTACAACTATGGCCCGGCGAGTTTTGACCGGCGGCAGATCTTCGTAGCTACCTATGACTATCGCCTGCCGTTCCTGCGTAACCGGAAAGGTCTGGCCGGCGCGCTGCTCTCAGGATGGGAGGCCAGCGGCATTACCCGGTTCCAAAGCGGACCCTATTTTACGGTTTCGGGTAACACTTCTATCGGCACGCGACGGGCTGACTACCTCGGCGGTCCAGTGCTGCTTCCCAGTCCTGGCCCGGACGGTTGGATTAACCCGGCCGCATTTGCTACCGCACCCGACGGCCGCCGAGGCACTGCCGGTGTAGGGATGGTGAAAGGTCCAAATCTTCAGACCTGGGACTTCTCGCTGCGCAAGCAGTTCAGGATGACTGAGCGATTCAGGCTGCGCTTCCAAGCCGACATGTTCAACGCTTTCAATCGAGCAAACTTCAGAGGGCCAAGCACGGTGGTCACCAACGGTGGGTTTGGCACCATCGGTTCGACGGGCCCTCCGCGGAATATTCAGTTTGGTCTGAAACTGGACTTCTAAGGCTGTTCCCGACTAGTCCTACGATCATTGCCTGTGCTTTTCCTTCTACCATTGGGAGGAAGAGCATGGGCGGTGAGACTATCTCTCCGAAAACAGGAAGGCCGATTAAGGCCGAAGAGGTCAACGACCTTTGCCAGGATCCGACTGGAGTATGATTTACTGCGTATTAGCGACTCGTAAGATGAAACCACTTGTTCTCCTAATCGCTTTGCTCGCGTTTCTTCCGTGTGTAAAGGCCCAACAGGTTGCCTTGATCGCAAACACTGAAGGCCGCAAGACCATCAGTCTTGATGGTCAATGGCAGACGATTGTCGACCCGTATGAATCCGGCTATTACGATTATCGTTATCTACCGAGTGCCAACGGATATTTCAAAGACGCCAAGCCAAAAGACAAGAGTGATTTGATTGAATATAATTTCGACACCGCGGAATCGCTCCATGTGCCGGGAGATTGGAACACTCAACGAGAGAGCCTGCTGCTCTATGAAGGCACTATCTGGTACAAGAAAGCTTTTGATTATCAAAGAAAACAGAACACACGTGTGTTCGTCTATTTCGGCGCCGCCAACTATGTGGCCGATGTTTATCTCAACGGGGAAAAGATCGGGCGGCATGAGGGCGGATTCACTCCCTTCAATTTTGAAATAACCAGATTGGTCCGGGAAAAATCGAATTCGCTGATCGTGAAGGTAGACGACCAGCGCCGCCGGGACGCAGTGCCCACTTTAAGCACCGACTGGTGGAACTATGGCGGACTCACGCGCCAGGTGAAACTGGTAGAGACTCCGGATAGTTTCGTGCAGGACTATCTGGTCCAACTCCGCAAGGGTTCGCAAAATCAGATCAATGGCTGGGTCAGGCTAAATGGAAACAAGCTCGGTCAAAGAGTAACGGTGCGAATACCCGAGGCTGGGATTAGCAAATCCTTTACCACCGACGCGAAGGGATACGCGGAGGTTAGCTTCAACGCCAATCTGACTTTATGGTCGCCAGGCAATCCGAAACTGTACGATGTTCTAATCGAAGCTGAGACCGATCGGGTCCAGGATCAGATTGGCTTCCGCAGCATTGAAACCAGGGGAACGGATATCCTCTTGAACGGCCGGCCAATCTTTCTGCGCGGCATCTGTATTCATGAAGAGGCGCCTTTCCGCGGCGGTCGGGCCTATAGCCGCGAGGATGCTCTGACTCTACTAGGCTGGGCCAAAGAGTTGGGAGCTAATTTTGTTCGCCTGGCGCACTATCCTCACAATGAGATCATGTTGAGAGAAGCGGACCGGCTCGGCATTATGGTCTGGTCAGAGATACCCGTCTACTGGACGATCCTTTGGGAAAATCCCGCCACATTCGAGAATGCCCAGACCCAATTGAGCGAAATGATTACTCGCGACAAGAACCGCGCCGCGGTGATCGTCTGGTCGATGGCCAACGAGACACCTCTGGGCGATGCGCGGCTATCGTTCCTAAGAAAGTTGGTTGACCACGCCCGCAGCCTGGACTCTACTCGATTGATATCGGCGGCGATGGAACGCCACTATGTCGATGATAAAACGCAGATGATCGACGACCCGCTGGGCGAATATCTCGACGTGCTGGGTTGTAACGAGTATGTCGGATGGTACGACGGGCTGCCTGAAAAAACCGATCGCGTGGAATGGAAAACGAAATATCAGAAACCTTTGATCATGAGTGAGTTTGGCGCGGAAGCGCCCTACGGACTGCATGGCGATCCCCTAACGCGATGGACCGAGGAATACCAGGAGAACTTCTACCAACACCAGGTGAGAATGTTGAAAAGAATTCCTTTCCTTCGGGGCACGAGTCCCTGGATCCTGATGGATTTTCGCTCTCCGCGCCGGCCTTTGCCGGGCATACAGGATTTCCATAATCGAAAAGGATTGATCTCTGACCGGGGAGAAAAGAAAAAAGCGTTCTATGTAATGCAGAAATACTATCAGGAACTTCAAGCGGCATCGCCGAAGTGAGCAACAAAATTTGAGGGCAACATACTTCATAACACTTTTATTTTCTGTCTTCCTGATCACTGGGACCACGGGTTGGGCTGCGCCCCGTGTAAAGGTGGTTAAGCTCTCAGTCACAAATCCAACCGACGATCTGCGGTTGCATGAAAATGTCGTCGTCAGCGTCGCCGAACTAAAGCGTATCGCGCCGGACTTCAAAGCGGGCGACATCGTTGTGACTACCAGTGACGCGTCCACTCTGGCTGAAGACGCCCAGACTTTGCAGACCACGGAACTGCCTTCGCAGGCCGACGATTTGGATGGAGACAACAAGTTTGACGAGATCGCTTTTCAGATTGAGCTAAAACCAAAACAGACGCGCATCGTGACCATCGCCTATGGCGAGGCAGCCACAATGCAGCGCTTGCGCAGTGATTATCCCAGGCGCACTGCGGCTAAGTTCACGATGAAGTTCGACGGGCTCGCCTGGGAATCGGAAATGAATGCGTGGCGCATCTATTTTGATAAGCGTAACGCGATCGATCTCTTCGGCAAACGCCGGCCTGGCCTTTATCTGGAAATGTTCGGCGCGCCGGAGTATGTCTACCATTGGGAGTCTCCCCTGGGTCGCGATATTTATCGGATTGGCGACGCGATCGGGATCGGAGCGGTCGCCGCTCTGGTTGACGGCAAGGTCGTAAAGGTTTCCGACGTCGCCGATCGTAAGTGGCGAATCATCAACGCCGGTCCTGTGCGCGTCATCGTTGAGCTTAGCTATAAGGCGTGGAAAGTAAATGGCCGCGAAGTGAATCTTGTCAGTCGCATAACGCAATGGGCGGGCAAGCACGGCTTTGAACATCGCATAACCGCGGAGGGCGCGAATGGTTTGACTCTGGTGACGGGAGTTGTGCGGCACCCGGGTCTGGAGGAAAAAGTCTTTCAGCCGACCGCGACAGAGCCCGCACTAACGCGGCTGTGGTGGGGACCTCAGGTTGAAGAAGAAGGGCCGCCGGCGACCGCGATCCATAATCTTCCCAGTCAAAACCTCGGGCTGGCGATTATCGCGACGGGCCAGGAGAGCAAAGTTCCAGGCGACGACTCGCTAAACTTCCTGGTCCAGCCGCAGTTCACGAACGGCCAGGCCAGTTGGTATGTGCTCGGCGTGTGGGACCAGGAAAACAGCGACAACCTGCAGTTAAGCGCGCGTGGTGCTGAAAACAAATCGCGCCAGGGTTCGTTCGCTTTGGCGCCGAACGCGCCCGCGACGTTGGCTGCTTTTACCGATCTGGTGCGCCAGACTACGCGACGGATTACTAATCCTGCTCGTGTCGAACTTCTTTCGCGTGAAGCTGCTCCGCAATCAGCCCCGCCCGATACGCTGCGACCCGCGCGAACCAGGACTTACGCTGAAGCGATTGAGCTCTTAAAGCAATCAGCCGAACGCACGGCGAGCAAATGGGCGCCAATCCTTTCCCGCACGGGCCCGGCCGATGTCACTCGCGATCAGGGCCTGGGCTTTTTCACCGAAGCTGATAATCAAACTGGCGAATGGAAAGAGCAGAAGGGCTTTTATTGGACCGGGAACTTCTGGGTCGGCGAGCTTTGGTTGCTCTACGAAAAGACAAAGGACGAACGCTTCCGTCGCTGGGCGGAACTTTGGAACGCGCGCCTCCTCGGGAAAGAAATGACTGAGAACCACGACACGGGTTTTCTCAATTACTATTCATCCGTATTCGCCTATCGCCTGACGAAGGGGCCGCAATATCGCGAGGGCGGTCTGCGCGGCGTGGAACGTTTGAAGCAACTCTACAATCCCACGACTGAGTTGGTGGCCTCGTGGGAGGTCGGCGGCGACGACACGATCATCGATACGATGATGAACCTGCAGATCTGGTGGTGGGCGACGCGGGAAACGAACGACCCGCAATGGCGCGCGCTGGGTTTGAAGCACGCGCTCAGAGCGGCCGAGTGGCTGGTGCGCGCGGACGGTTCGGTGGCCCAGTCGGTGCATTACAACCCGGGCGACAATCGACAGGCTTTCAATTCGGGGACAGACCCGTCCAGGGCCTTGAATGTGCCTAACAACGCGCGTCCCGGCGAAAGAGTTTTCACGCACACGCATCAGGGGTTCGCGGCCGACACCACCTGGTCGCGCGGCGCCGCGTGGGCGCTGTATGGGTTTGCAGTCGCCGCTGACGAAACCAAAGATCCGCGAATGCTGACGACGGCGGAACGGATTGCCGGATACGTTATCGATCATCTCCCCGAAGATGGCGTCACCTGGTATGACTTGGTTGACGAAGGCGTTCACTTTCGCAATCGCGATACGGCGGCCGCCGCGATCATGGCGGGCGGGTTATTGCACCTGTCTGACGTGACTAAGGACAAGAGCCGGGCGGCTGACTATCGCCGTCAGGGTGAGCGGATCGTGCAGTCATTAATCGATCGATATTTGACGCCGGTGAGCGCGGAAGATCAAACGCCTCCGGGTGTTTTGCGACACGGATCGGTCACGCGGCCCAACGACGTCAATCTCGTCTATGGCAATTACTATTTGCTCGAAGATCTGCTTTGGCTCCAGGTGCACAAGAAGAATTGAGAAGTTTAGAGGCGGGCTACCGCCCGCCTGGTCGGGCAGTAGCCCGACTCTAAACACGGGAGTGTAAGTAACTAGAAAGAAGGGAACCATGAGTACGCAGATGAAAGAAACAAAGGATCAATTGATATTTCGGCATACCAACAAACAGAAGGGCCGGCATGCTTCGGTCACCCCGGAGAACAGTGCGATGAAGCATCTGGTTTACGGCCGCGTGATGTTGGATCAGGAAGTGCCCTCGGTGACATTTTCAACCGGAACGTTCGAGTCGGGGCTCATCTGTCTGGCAGGTGAATGCACGATCACAGCAGATGGCCAGTCAAACACGCTCGGCCAATATGATTCGATCTATTTGCCGCGTGATACCAACGTCGAGATCACAACCGGCACTTCAGTCGATCTGGTCGAGTGTGCCGCGGAAGTCGAAAATAAATATCCGCTTCAGCTGGTAAGGTACGCGGATGTCGAAAAAGACAGCTCCCTGAAGTTCAAAACGGGTGGGGCGTCGAATTCGCGGACGGTGAATATTACGCTGGGGAAAAATGTCGAAGCCGGGCGCATCCTCGCCGGATTTACTACCTCCGAACCGGGCCACTGGACCAGCTGGCCGCCGCATGAACACGCGGCGATCCTGGAGGAGCTCTACGTTTATTACGACATGCCGGCGCCTTCTTTCGGCGTGCAGTTTGTGTACACGAACCCGGACGAACCCGAGTTCGTCGGCATTGTGCGAGACGGAGACGCCGTAATTATGCCCAAAGGTTTTCACCCAAACGTTTCTGTTCCGGGTCATCCGATTAACTTTGTGTGGATGATGGCCGCGCATCGCGAGGTTGAAGACCGGCAGTTTGGAGTGGTGACGGTGCAGCCTGGATTCGATCAGAGTGGCAGCGGCCTCGAAGCCAGCCGGAAGTAGACCGAACGGGAGAGCGTGTTATGAAACCAGCCGGACCAGAGTCCGCGCAGCGGACGGACGAAAATAGCCCAGCGATTTATCGCTGGGATCGCCGTCAAAGATTTGAACCAAGTCCGCGTAGCGGACGACAGAGGTGGCCAAGGATCAGAACCGCGAGCAGTAACAAGCGGATACCATACTTGAACTCTCCGTCCTTTGCGTCGCCCTGTCGCGCATCTTCCCGAATTGGGCTTGAGAGTCCGGACGCTGCCGCTCTAGTTTCTGAAATGTCTGTCGCCCGTTTCACGGGCTCAACCAACTCTCCTATACTCGGTTACCCAGCACTGAAGTGCTGGGCTATTATCGCTCGTCCGCTTCGCGGACTCTATACTCTTGGCTTGGCATCGCTCTTCCTGGCCGCGGTCTCTCTTACCGCAGCATCTCAGACTCCCCAACGAAAGCCCACCGAAGCCACGCGCCCCGTAGTCGTTATGTCGGCGCAATCGCTCAATGATCTCAAGCAGAAATTGCAACCCGGAAACAAAACGGAAGAGCTCATCGACAGTTCGAGCATGCAGCTGCGCGTGGCCGTGCAGCATGAAGCCAACAAGACCGGCGCCGCCGCGGAATTGCACGACGCGTCCGACGATGTCTACTACGTTTTGGACGGCGGGGCCACGCTGGTACTCGGCGGGCGACTTGATTCGCCGAAAGAAGTCGAGCCGGGAGAGTGGCGCAGTCCGCGCATCATTGACGGAAAGACTTATGAGATCAAAAAAGGCGATCTGGTAGTCGTGCCGCGCGGTACACCTCACCAACGCAGCACGGCCAATAAAGAGTTCACAATGATCCTGATCAAGATCTACGCCGAACCGCTAAAGCCTGGATCTCCAAAGCCATCTCAGTTGAGCCCGAAGCCATGAAGGAAGAAATCGTCGCGGCAACGCCGTTTTCCGAATCCTTAAGCGGAGTCTCACCGGCAGCAATGGCTAATGTCGCGGCGCCCGCGGCCGGCGCCGGCAGTTTGGGGGCCCGCATCGGCCGTCTTCGTTGGAGCATCTGCGCGCTGCTGTTTTTTGCCACCACGATTAACTACATAGATCGACAGGTGCTGGGCATCCTTTCAAAGGACCTGCAGGTCGCGCTTCATTGGAATGAGCTCGACTATGGCAACATCGTCGCGGCATTCAATGCGATGTATGCGATGGGACTCCTGGTGGTTGGGCGTTTGATCGATCGCTTCGGCACCAAGATCGGTTACGCGGGCGCTTTGATTATCTGGAGTCTGGCCGCAATGGGTCACGCGCTGGCCCGCTCTGCTTTCGGCTTTGGAGTCGCACGGGCCGCCCTGGGCATCGGCGAGTCGGGAAATTTTCCCGCCGCGATCAAAACCACGGCGGAATGGTTTCCTCAGAAAGAGCGCGCCCTGGCGACTGGCATTTTTAATGCCGGCTCCAATGTCGGCGCGATTGTCGCCCCGCTTACGGTTCCCTGGATCGCGATCAACTATGGCTGGCAGTGGGCATTTATTCTGACGGGGGCGATCGGGCTTTTGTGGCTCGCTTTCTGGATTCCGCTTTATGCCAAGCCGTCAGCGCATCCACGTTTATCGAAAGCTGAATTCGATCACATCCATTGTGATCCACCCGATCAAGCCGGGGCCAGAGTTCCCTGGCTCAAACTAATACCGCACCGCGAGACATCGGCGTTTGCGATCGGGAAATACATGACCGATCCAATCTGGTGGTTCTACCTTTACTGGATTCCAAACTTTCTGCGGCAAAACCATGGGCTGGATCTTTCGACGATTGGTCTGCCCTTGATCGTCATCTATGTGATCGCCGATGTCGGCAGCATCGGCGGCGGCTGGTTGTCGTCCGCCCTGATCAAGCGCGGCTGGTCGGTCAACAGCGCACGGAAGACGGCAATGCTGATATGCGCGCTCGCGGTGACGCCGATTATTTTTGCTTCCCGCGTCAAGAGTCTCTGGCTTGCAGTCGGTCTGGTGGGATTAGCGGCGGCCGCACATCAGGGCTGGTCCGCGAATCTTTTTACCATGGCCTCGGATATGTTCCCGCGGCGGGCAGTCGGATCAGTCGTAGGCATTGGCGGCATGGCCGGCGCATTCAATGGCGCGACCATGGCCGTAATTGTCGGCTATATCCTGGAAGTCACGCACAGCAATTACCGGATTCCTTTTTTCATCGCGGGCACGGCCTACCTGATTGCGCTGCTGATCATGCATCTGCTGGTTCCGAAGATTGAGCCGGTGAACTACTCGGATGCCGTCGCGGCCAAACCTTTCTCGGTAGGCACGATCGTGGGCTTTGGATTCATGGGCAGCATTTTCGGCGCGTTTGGCGGCTGGTGCACGGGATTAATTTCGCGAGCGTCGGGTTCCGGCCTGTTGAAGTATATGGCGCTCGGCGCGGCGATTGGAGTGGTCACGGGAATCGTCAGTGGCGTTGTGATTACGAGCACGGGAGCAAGGCTCCGAAGTTAGAGACTCCCTTGGTGCTGGGATCGCGGACGTCCCGTCCGCTCTTAGCCCGAGAGCGAGAATCAATGATTGGTTCTGGGCCGTAGGCGAGATCGATTCGCTCTTGCGCCTCCGGTGCGGGCGGGCCGCCCGCGCTCCCAGCACTAAGGTCGTACATTATGAGCATCCTTGAAGCATTCAGACTTGACGGCAAAGTCGCTTTGGTCACAGGCGCGTCAACCGGATTGGGCGCGGCCATCGCGATCGCATTGGCGGAGGCAGGCGCTGCCGTCGCCTGCCATGGGAACACGCACGCGCCTGACGCGAGTTGCGCTGCGGTGATCCAGGCCGGTCGAAAAACTTTTGCGTTGACCGGCGATCTGGGCGACAGCAAAACGCCCGCACGCTTGATCGGAAGTGCGCTGGAGCAGTTCGGCCGGCTCGATATTCTGGTAAACAATGCCGGCACGATTCGGCGCGCCCCCGCGACCGAGTATTCAGAGGAAGATTGGGCGACGGTCATCGAAGTAAATCTTTCCAGCGTCTTTCGGATGGCCCAGCTCGCGGGCCGGCACATGATCGAACGAGGTGGCGGGAAGATTCTTAACATTGCTTCACTGCTTTCGTTTCAGGGAGGAATCACGGTGCCGGCCTATGCAGCTTCGAAAGGCGGCGTAGCGCAATTGACCAAGGCGCTGGCCAACGAATGGGCCGCGAAGAATATTAACGTGAACGCAATCGCGCCGGGTTACATGCGCACCGACAACACGAAAGCTTTGCAAGAGAATGAGACGCGCAACCGGCAGATACTCGAACGAATTCCCGCAGGGCGTTGGGGTGAGCCGAGTGACCTGGGCGGCGCGGCCGTGTTTCTGTGTTCATCGGCGAGCGATTACGTCAATGGTCATGTGATGGTCGTTGATGGTGGTTGGATGGGCAGGTGAAAGGTGTCCGATAAAATGAAGGAAGCTCGGATCGGTTATGTTCGACGCGTAGCGTCGTTATGAGTTTAGCCCGGCGTTTTAACGCCGGGATCAGGCGGCTAACCGGCCTCGTCGCGTAGCGACGATTGAATTCGCACTAATCTCAGGCGTCGCTACGCGACGCTGGTACGTCGTGGCCTTTCCCGGCCTTGAAAGGCCGGGCTAAATTCACATCGAAGCTACGCGTCGAATGCAGTTGATCAGCTTCCTTAGTTAGAGATACCAGTCAACGAGCCATCGAAGATGGCGGCAGAATGTAGCCCCGGGCGTAAGCCCGGGGATCGCGAACGAAAAAGAACAATGAGCCCTCGAAGAGGGCGACAGAAATGAAGCTTCAGACATCAACCAACCCGAAAAAATCTGCCGCCCCTGACGGGGCTGTAATCTTCTTCGCGACTAAACCCCGGGCTTACGCCCGGGGCTACACTCTGCCGCCCGCTGACGCGGGCTCGTTGCGTCGCCTTCTCAAACTAACCCTGCTGTTACTACTTCTAATAACTTTGGACAGAAGATCAAACGCACAGCCCGCTCGTGCGTCCACACCCTCGACTATCGAAACATCATCCTTCGACAAACAGGTCAAGGACTTCTTCACACAAGAGATGACTGCTCATCTCAACGAGATCAAATCTTACGAGCCACCTCCTGACAAAGTCTTTGCTGCCGTCACGACGGGCGAATACACCTGGGGCAGCTTTGCGAATTCAGTCGGGGCATTTGCCGCTATGACTGAGAAAAGCAAACTCGGCGAACACGATCTCGCGCGCGAGGTGGGCCAGGTTGGTTTACTCGAATATCGTTTGAAGGGCACGCGTTTCTCGCAATTGTACGGAGTGCTGGGCCTGCGATTTTTCGGCCGCGACCTGGATCACAATCCGGTCTGGCAGAGTCTGAATGAAGACCAGCGAGCGCAGTGGCGACGCTTCCTCGACATTTCCCCCTTTTACGATTCAAAGACCCAACAGGTTATCAATCTGCCGGAAAACTATCTGGGCGTGGCCGCGCGGATCGCCAGTGCCAGTTATCAACTTGGCCTGCTCAAGGATCGGGAATTGGTTGACGGTGTGATTACGCGGGCGGCTCGGCCTTTTCTCAACCAGGGAATTTATTCGGACGATGCGCCGCCCACGGGTCGCTTCGATCGCTACTCAAACGAATACGCGCGGTTCGTCTGGGAAGCCGCGGAAGCTGTCGATCGAAAAGACATTCTCGACGCGGTCCGGCCTTCTCTGAAAGAGCAGATGCGTTTGTGGTGGGACCTGGTCCTACCCGATGGCTATGGGTACGCGTGGGGCCGGAGCATGGGTGTCGTAAGTTTTATGGACACGCTCGAGATTGTCGGCTTTCTCGCGGCGCATCCGGAATTCCGGCCGGCGCCTTTGTCGGAATTAGCCAGTGCGTATTACCAGGCGTGGCATTGGCTTCGGCATGACTACAATGACAAGACGCACGTGCTTTCCGTTTTCGCTTTCGGACGCGGCAACTATTCCTACATCAGTCGCGATCGGGAATGGCAACAGACGATAAATTTTTTTGGCAAAGGCTCTTCGGCCCACGCACGATTCATGGAAGCCATGCGCGATGAAAACATCGCCCGGTTTTCGAGCGAGATCAAAAGACCCGACCTGGCTCGATTTGTTTTCTTTCGTCGGGGCGATCGGTCCGCCGGGGTCTGGCTGGTACGGCAGGGGCCAGTCTATTTCACTCTGCCAATTACTACGGGCACAAAGCCCGGCGTGGCTGACTATTTGCCCACGCCGCACGGACTGTTGGGATTTGATAACCCGGTTGAGCAGGTGTATCCCGCGATGACGCCGTTTGTCGAACTCGCCGACGGACGCGTAATCGCGGCGACGGATGGCGCGGACGAGATCGCTCCGGGGACGGACGGCAAATCATTGCGAGTGGTTTGGCGACGCTGGGCCCTGATCGGGAGCAAAGCCGGCCAGCTTGTCGATCCGCATTTCACCAGCGAAGTAGTCTGGCATCTGGAAAGGTCGAAGCTGACTCGCGATGAAACGCTCAAATCGACGGAGCCAATTACAATCCGTCGTTGGTGGATAGCAGTTCCGTCGACCTCCGCGCACAATGAATCGTCGTTAGTCAGCGACCGACGAATGGATCACTTCGCCCTCGATCAGGGTCGAACAGATCTTTCAATTACTGGCTGGGCGGACTGGCCGCTGAACACATCTCTGCTGGCAACGGGAGACACGGCTTTAGGGCGGGGCGCGCGGGGAGCGATCCCTCTGCACCTAATTTATGAATCGAGGGACTTACGTTTAGAGCCCAAGCGGGCTAAGACCTGGCATTTGGTTCTCGAGCTCGCGCCGTTGGCGAAACCGCTCTAACAAGGGAACGATCAAGATGGAAGCCATCAAAGAATTGCAACCGCAGCATACTGACTGGAGCAGGATTCCGGTCGAGCAATTAGAGCCGGGCGTCGAGCGACAAATGATCGTCGGGGAGAGTCTGATGATCTGCCGCCTGCGCATTGGGCCGAACATCGTAACTCCCGCACATGATCATCCGCACGAACAAATGACAATCATCGAGCGGGGCCGGGTCGTCTTCACCATTGGCGACGAACAACGCATCGCGCAGCCTGGTGACGTGCTTCACTTTCCGCCGGGCACCTGGCATGGCGCGACGATGCTCGACGAGGAAGTGGTCCTGGTAGACATCTTCTCGCCGATAAGAGAAGATTTTTTGAGTTAGAACGGCGTGGTCGTTTAGAAGCGGGCTGACACCCGCTTCCTAAGTAGCATAGACTGAAAGCAGCTCTGATCAAGTCCGAACTTGGATGACGGTGAACGGAGCGCGGACATCCTGTCCGCCAGCGCCGCAGGCGCTCAGTCCTTGAAAAACAGAGTAACGATCATTTTCGCGCTTCGCGCTCAGGCGGACAGGATGTCCGCGATCCAAATCACAGACTGAAGTCTGTGCCACCGATAAATGTATCTTTCTATTAAACCCAAAAACAACTGCCGCTGGGACCTTCTCAGTCTCGGCGAAGTGATGCTGCGGTTCGATCCCGGTGAAGGCCGCATCCATACGACGCGTAACTTTCAGGTCTCGGAGGGTGGAGGCGAGTACAACGTCGCGCGTGGCCTGCGCCGTTGTTTCGGGATGGAGACGACTATTGTGACCGCGCTGGCCGAGAATCCCGTCGGACGTCTGGTGCAGGATCTCATTTACCAGGGCGGCGTCGATCAATCACACCTCAAATGGATCGACTTTGACGGAGTAGGTCGCAGTGTTCGCAACGGTTTGAATTTCACCGAACGCGGTTTTGGTCTGCGCGCTGCACTGGGTTGTTCCGATCGTGGCCACACCGCCGTTTCACAACTGCAGACCGGTGACATCGATTGGGAAAAGATTTTCGGCGACGAAGGTGTTCGCTGGTTTCATACGGGTGGAATCTTCTGCGCCCTTTCCGAAACGACGCCGGACGTGGCCCGCGAAGCAATGGACGCGGCCCGCAAACACGGAACAATTGTTTCCTATGACCTGAATTACCGGCCCTCACTCTGGAAAGGAATCGGCGGACCGGAGAAGGCGCGCGCCGTCAACCGCGAACTGGCGCCGCTAATAGATGTCATGCTGGGCAACGAAGAAGACTTCACCGCCGCGCTGGGATTTGAGGTAGATGATTTGGATCCGCAACACTCAAGACTCGAGGTCGCAAACTTTCAGAAGATGATTGAAAGCGCGACTCAGGAGTTCCCAAACTTCCGGGTTGTTGCTACTACTTTGCGTCATGCTCGTACGGCAACCGTGAACGACTGGGGCGCGGTCTGCTTTGCCGATGGCCGGTTCTATCAAGCGGCGACTCGGGAGAATCTGGAAATCCTCGATCGGGTTGGCGGCGGTGACTCTTTCGCTTCGGGACTGATCTATGGTTTTCTCGCCGGCCGTGGGCCGCAGTGGGCAGTTGATTGCGGCGCTGCGCATGGAGCGCTGGCGATGACCACTCCGGGCGACACGACGATGGCTACCTTGAGCGAAGTTGAGAAAGTGATGCAGGGCGGCACGGCGCGCGTTGATAGATGAAAGTGGCACAGACTTCAGTCTGTGATTAATTCGTAAACGTAAAACTCAAACACAGACTAAAGTCTGTGCCACAATTATGAACAAAACCGAAGTTCTCAAACGTATTCGCGACACGGGCTTGATACCGGTGGTGCGGGCGGAATCATTTGGGCTGGCGATGCAAGCGGTGGCCGCGTTGAAGGCCGGCGGCCTCGACGTCCTCGAAGTAACCATGACAGTGCCCGGCGCGATTGAAGTTATTAAGGCGTTATCCGCCGAGTACGGCGACGAAACGTTGATTGGAGCAGGCACCGTCCTCGATCCGGAAACCGCCCAAGCCTGCATTCGAGCCGGGGCGCAGTTCATTGTCAGTCCAGCGCTCAACGAAGAAACGATCAGGTTCTGCCGCCGGCAGGACGTGGCAATTTTCCCCGGCGCCCTGACGCCGACTGAAGTAGTGCGAGCCTGGAGAGCCGGAGCCGACGCAGTGAAAGTCTTTCCGGCCGGCGCGGTGGGCGGCGCCAGCTACCTGAAAGCTTTAAAAGCTCCGCTGCCTCAGATTGAATTAATTCCCACGGGTGGGGTGTCTCTGAAAACGGCGGCCGATTTTATTAGGGCGGGAGCGATGGCTCTTGGTGTGGGCGCCGATCTCGTCGACCCCAAAGCCTTGCGCGAAGGCAACAGCGGATTGATCACCGAGTACGCGCGTCAGTTTCTCGAGATTGTGCAACTGACTCGGGCCTCATGCGCTACGCCAGCGTGAAGTCAAGAGTAGACTATGCTCTGTTGAGGCACGGCGGATAAGAAAAAAGCTTTAGGCCGCAAAAAGGCACAGGAAGCACAAAAGGAAGGACAGGGATCGCCACCTTTCTTTTGTGCTTTTTTGCGCTCTTCGCGGCTAATAGATCTGAAACCGCGTCTATCAGCGGTACCCACTCCTTCAGTGTCTTTACTCGATTCCCTGGTTTACCCTGGGGGCCGCGGGAGTCATTTCCCTCTGGTCCAGAACGCGTTTTAGCTTGCGACCATTGCGCAAACTTCCGGGCGCATATGGAGCGACCCGAAGGTCATAGAGCTTCATCTCGTGATTCTTCCAGAAGTCCGCGAATCGATTCTGCAGATTAGTGAATACCGCTTGTTCAACCCAGGCCTGATGGTCGAAATCCTCCATCTCAAGACGCAACTCGACGACATCCCGGCTGCCGTCGTGGGTGACGACAGCCTGCCATTCGGTGCCGTGGCCGTTAACATCGCGCAAGAGTTCATCGAAGACCCAGGGCCCAACGTTACCCATTCCGCACACAACCATTTCATCAGTGCGCGAGCGGATTTTCGCGATGCGTTTGGCAAACAACCCGCAGGCGCACGGGTCATCAACCAGTCGAGTTAAGTCGGTTGAGCGATAACGGATCAGAGGCATTACGTCCCGCACGAGAGTCGTATAAACCAGCTCGCCGAATCCCTCGTCATTCGTCTCGGGCGTCTCGAAGATGAAGAAGAGATCGTTGCGGTGATAACCGTCCTTGCGCTCACACTCCGCGCCGAGTGTGCCGAACGATTCGGTCTGACCATAGCTGAGATAGAGCGGCGCGCTCCAGGCGCTCTCGACGATCTGCCGCGCGTCTTCAGTGATGTTCTCGCCGCCTCCGAAGAGCAGCTTCACGGGCCATGCGCCGTGTTCGCGCGCCAACTCCGACAGGCGCACGAGCCATGAAGGCTCGCCAAATATCACGTTCGGTTTGTAAACCCGGGCCCGTTCGTAAAACTCCCGAGGCGTGATCTTGCCCGCTTCGACGTGGAAGCAATTCAAATATTGGAGGCCCATGCGCAGGACCGCCGGTGAAACCCAGAAGGAACAATCGTAAGCGCTCAAGACCCGATCCTCGGCGCGAACTCCCAAATGATAAAGACCAATCGCGGAGGCGCGGCCCATCTCGTCGAGCTCGCGTTGCGAAAAGAAGACTCGTTTGGGAATCGGTGAGGTCGTGCCGGTCGTTTCATAGGCAGTACTCGCGCGGCCGGTGAGAAAAGCTTCTGCGCCATGCGTGCGCAGGTCTTCGCCGGTAGTGTAGAAGTCTCCCAGTTGAGATGGATGTTCGATGCGGCGCACGTCAATGCCACGCCGGCGAAACTCGTCGCGATAAAACGTGGAATGCTCCGCGGCCAGCCGCAGGGTTCGCCGGAAGCGCGCGCGCTGCATTGCCTCGACTGCCCAAGGCGGCGACAGATTCAAGAAACGCACAGAGCGGTGCGGTTTCATGTGCAGCACGGTCCGCTCGATCTGTTCGATTAGGTTTGTCAGCATGTAAGCATTGATAGCACGGTACAGAACCGCGAGCGGTAGCGAGCGGGATCAAGACGCTACTTTTTAAGCCCGGTCATTTATTGCCGATCTGATTCAGAAGAATAACGCAGCGTGATTCCTTATCCCGCTCGCTATCGCTCGCGGTTCTTAATTTCGCTAATCAGTCAATTAAATCAACTCCGCTAAAGTCTTTCCGGAGCACAGCGGCGAATCAGTTGCTCAAACAGTTCGATGGAGATGTCAATTTCCTCTTCCGTCATGTCAAAGCACGGCGCCAGCGTAAAGACATTTTTATAATAGCCGCCGATATCCAGGACCAGCCCAGTACGCCGACCACGCGCGTCGAGATCGCCTTTCATGCCCTCGGCAAACATCTTGTCGGTTAACTCGCGGTCCGGCTCGAAACCATCTTCGTGACAAATCTCGATGCGCAGCGCCATGCCCATGCCGTCGGTGTCCCCGATGACTTTCGGATATCGTCGCTGGAGCTCTTTAATTTGCGCCAGAAAGTAAGCGCCCTTGCGTTGCGTGATCTCCTCATAGTTTCCTTCTTCCATCATCCGCACGGCTTCCAGCCCGACGGCCGTGCCCAGCGGATTTGCAGAGAAGGTCGAGTGTGTCGAGCCCGGCGGAAACACTTCCGGCGAGATCAACTCTTCGCGCGCCCAGAGGCCCGAGAGAGGGTTCAACCCATTCGTCAGCGCCTTACCAAAAACGATGATGTCCGGTTCGACGTTAAAGTTCTCCATGGCCCAAAACTTCCCGGCCCGATAGAAACCCATTTGAATCTCGTCATCCACGAGGAGGATGTTACGTTCATCGAGGACTTTTTTGAGCGCCGGAAAATATTCGCGCGGAGGAATGACGTAACCGCCCGTCGCTTGAATCGGCTCGGCGTAGAAAGCCGAGAACTCAGACTCACCGGCTTTCGCATCCCAGAACGAGTTGTATTCGGTGTCGAAATTCCTGGCGAACTGATCGACACAATAAAGGCCGCAATCTTCCGGCTTCTTTCCATAGGGACAGCGGAAGCAATATGGAAAAGGGACGAAGTGCGCGCGGTCCGCGAAATGACCAAAGCGACGACGATACCGATAGCTTGAAGTGATCGCTGATGCGCCTAAGGTTCGTCCATGGTACCCGCCCATGAACGCAAAGACCAGATTCTTGCCGGTTGAGTTGCGTACGATCTTGAGCGAATCCTCGATCGCCTGGGCGCCGCCAACGTTGAAATGGACGCGACCTTCCAGGCCGAACTTCGACTCGTTCAGTCGACCGATCGCCGCTGCCAGCTCGACCTTTTCCGAGTGCAGATACTGGCAGGCGAGCTGCGGCAATTTGTCTATCTGATCTTTCAGGACATTATTTAAGCGCTGGTTGCCATAGCCGAAACTCGCCGCCGAATACCACATCTGCAAGTCGAGATACGGAGTGCCCTCGCGGTCGTAAAGGTAGTGGCCCTCGGCGCGCTCGAAGAATTTCGGCGGGTCGAGATAGTGGACCGTGTCGCCCCAGGAGCAATACTTCCGCTCGAGTTCCAGCAGCTCCTGCTCGTCGGCCGCCGGTGCGATTGGCCCCAGGTCGTTAATAGCTGTGCTCATAATTTACGATTCTCTCTATTTTGAAAGCTGCTATGCGCTGACTCGATCCCGTGTTTCCTCTCTTAAGAAAACCCGTCCGGTCATCCAGCGATCTATTTGGGCGGCCACGTCTCCGAGATTCTGGTATGCAGTGTGTTCGATTGATTGTTCGCCGCAGTAGGATGCGAGTCCATTTTTCGCGAATACGAGATCGGCGCTCTCGACCGCGTAGCGATCCGAGAATCCGTCGCCCACGAAAATCGCCGGCGCATTAGTCGGATTGAGCAGCCGCATCACCGCGGGTTTGCAGGTTGCGCATCCATGCCCGCAGGTTTGATGGAAGAAAGGAAACTCAGTGCGCCACAGATGACCGCGACTCTCAAGATGGGCCGCGCAAACGCGTCCGCCTCTCAGCAGCGCGGCAACTCTCTTAGTGGCACGGGACAGAATACGACGGATGCAATAGTCAAAACCATCGCTGACAATGTGCGCCGGAATATCCTGCATGGCGCACATCTCGAGTAAGGTCACCAGGCCTTCGTCAATGCCTATCTCATCAAGCAATGCGTCGATCTGTTTTCGCGTGGCCCGTACCAAAGACATTTGCGCGCGCAAACATTCGCGCGAGCCGATGCGGCCGGCGCGCCATTCGTCTTCGATGATCAGCCACTTCGGATCGGCATAGGTCTCGAGAATGACGTCGACCGCGTCGCGGCTCGAGATGGTGCCGTCGAAATCCAGGAAGAGAATCGGTTTTTGCAGGTCACTCATAAATGCGTTGTCCTCTGGTCGTGAGTGTGAATTCCTTTGGAAGTATCTGAGAGAGCGGGGCTATCTGGAGATCGCGCCGTCTCAACCCTTCAATAATTAAAGGCAAGGCCGCAACGGTATTCTTACGGTCTTGCTTTCCTGAACTATCGCCATCGTGAAGCAGGATGATTGAGCCCGCCCTGACTTTTCGCAGCACACTGTCCGCGATCTGTTTCGGGTTGATCCTCTTCCAATCGAATCCGGCCACGTCCCATTGCACGGTTTGAAGACCGAGGGCGCGCGTCGCCCTAAAATAAGCCGGCGTGCGCACTCCGTAAGGTGGGCGCGCCAGCCTTGGTCTCGCTCCAATCGTCTCAGCGATTACATCCTGGGCTCGCCTTACCTGGTCAAGCGTTCTGGCAGGCTGCTGAAAAAGGTATTGAGGATGTGAATACGAATGGTTACCCACTTCATGACCTTCAGCAAATACTCGCTGTGCGATCCCCGGAAAGCTTTCCACCTGGCGCCCGACCATGAAGAAGGTGGCCTTGAGATTGTGATCTGCCAGTACGTCCAGGACGCCCTCTGTGTCGGGCGACGGCCCGTCATCGAATGTCAAAGCTACTTCATTCCCATCTCTGCGGCCGCGCCAGTGCGTTCGGCCCAGCCACTGCGAGCGCACCGAGCACGTTGCGTAATACAAGCCCGCGACGCCCAGCGCCAACGAGCCCGTCGCCATAATTGGAAGTCCGAATCGCATCGTTATCGCATGTACGACAAGCTTCAGGAACCTCTGATTAAATGTCTTCGACGCGTAGCGTCGGGATGAATTTAGCCCGGCGTTTCAACGCCGGGTAAAGGTGCACGAAGTCTTCGCGTCGCATAGCGACGCTTGAACCAAGGTGAATTCAATCGTCGC